>NZ_JAIUHS010000011.1:0-220659 GCF_020165235.1 Mesorhizobium sp. CA13
TTGGGCGACATGCATCAATGTCCACGCGCCGCGGCGATCTCGGCGCCGTAACGCATCTCGAGCAGTGTCTTCAGGACCAGCGTCACCAGCGCCAGGCCGGCCAGCAGCGAGGCGACGGCAAAGGCGCCGACGGCGTTGTATTCATTGTAGAGGATTTCGACATGCAGCGGCATGGTGTTGGTCAGGCCGCGGATATGGCCCGACACAACCGAGACGGCGCCGAACTCGCCCATGGCGCGCGCATTGCACAACAGCACGCCGTAAAGCAGCCCCCATTTGACGTTGGGCAGCGTCACATACCAGAAGGCCTGCCAGCCATTGGCGCCAAGCGACAGCGCGGCCTCCTCGTCGCCATTGCCCTGCTCCTGCATCAGCGGGATCAACTCGCGGGCCACGAAGGGGAAGGTGACGAAGATGGTGGCCAGCACAATGCCGGGCACGGCGAACAGGATGACGATGCCGTGCGCCTTCAGCCAGGCGCCGAGCAGCCCCTGGGCGCCGAACAGAAGCACATAGACCAGGCCCGAGATGACCGGCGAGACCGAGAACGGCAGGTCGATCAGCGTGGTCAGGAAGGCCTTGCCCTTGAACTCGAACTTGGCGATCGCCCAGGCGGCCGAGATGCCGAAGACGACATTGAGCGGCACCGAGATCGCCGCCACCAGCAGCGTCAGCCGGATCGCCGAGCGCGTGTCGGGATGGGCGAGCGCTTCGGTGTAGGCGCCGACGCCCTTGGCGAAGGCTTCGTTGAAGACGATGATCAGCGGCAACAGCAGGAAGATGCCGAGGAAGGCGAAGGCGATCGCCATCAGCACGGCCTGCGCCGGGCGGCTTTCGGTCACCGCCGCCGAGCGGCTGTCGTGATGCGGCTCGTAGGATTTGATCTCCGGATCAGCCATAGCGCTTGCGGCTCCATGTCTGCGCCAGGTTGACGACGAGCAGCATGAGGAATGACAAGGCCAGCATGATCGCGGCGATGGCGGTCGCCGCCGGGTAATTGTACTCCTCCAGCCGGATGACGATCAGGAGCGGCGCGATCTCGGATTTGTAGGGCAGGTTGCCGGCGATGAAGATGACCGAGCCGTATTCGCCGACGCCGCGCGCGAAGGCCAGCGCGAAACCGGTGACGATGGCCGGCGCCAGGCCCGGGAACAGCACCCGGGTGACGATCTGGAAGCGGCTGGCGCCGAGCGTGGCGGCGGCCTCCTCCACCTCCTTGTCGATCTCCTCCATGATCGGCTGCACGGTGCGCACGACGAAGGGCAGGCCGATGAAGACCAGCGCGATGACGATGCCGAGCGGCGTGTAGGCGACCTTGAGCCCAAGCGGCAGCAACAGCTTGCCGATCCAGCCATTGGGCGCGTAGAGCGTGGTCAGCGCGATGCCGGCCACCGCCGTCGGCAGCGCGAAGGGCAGGTCGACCATGGCATCGACGATGCGGCGGCCGGGAAAGCGGTAGCGCACCAGCACCCAGGCGACCAGCGTGCCGAAGACGACATTGACGGCGGCCGCGACAAAGGCGGTGCCGAAGCTGATGCGGAGCGCGTTGACGGTGCGCCGGTCGGTGGCGATCGCCCAGAAGTCGGTCCAGCCCAGCGCCGCCGAGCGCCAGATCAGCCCCGACAGCGGAATGAGGATGATGAGGGTCAGGTAGGCAAGCGAGAAGCCGAGCGTCAATCCGAAACCCGGAATGACGCTCGGCTGTCGAAACCGCCAACCCGCCCGAGCGGGTGCTGTGATCATATCGTCCTGAATATCGACTGCTTACTGGGGCTTGTAGATCTGGTCGAATATACCACCATCACCGAAATGGTAAGGCTGTGCTTTCTTCCAGCCGCCGAATTGTGGGTCGTCGATGGTGACCAGCTTGATCGGCGGTAGCTTGGCCAGGTCCTCTGCCGGCACCAGATCGGGCTTGGCCGGACGATAGTGGTTCTTGGCGATGATCGTCTGCGCTTCCTTGGAATAGAGCCAGCCCAGATAGGCTTCGGCGACCTTGCGCGTGCCCTTGGCATCCACATTGGCGTCGACCACCGCGACCGGCGGCTCGGCCAGGATCGAGGTCGGGGGATAGACGATATCGAAATTTTCGGCACCGAACTCGTCGAGCGCCAGATAGGCCTCGTTTTCCCAGGCAATCAGCACGTCGCCCAGGCCCTTTTGCGCGAAGGTCACCGTCGAGCCGCGCGCACCGGTATCGAGCACCGGGGCGTTGGCATAGAGCTTGCCGACGAACTCCTTCGTCTTGGCCTCGTCGCCGCCGTCATTGGCGTTGGCATAAGCCCAGGCGGCGAGATAATTCCAGCGCGCGCCGCCTGATGTCTTCGGGTTGGGCGTAATCACCTGGACGCCGTCCTTGACGAGGTCGCTCCAGTCGTGGATGCCCTTGGGGTTGCCCTTGCGGACGAGGAAGATGATGGTCGAGGTGTAGGGCGCCGAATTGTTCTCGAATTTCGTGCGCCAGTCCGGATTGATCTTCTTCGACTTGGAAACGATGGCATTGATGTCGCCTTCGAGCGCCAACGTCACCACGTCGGCGTCGAGGCCGTCGATCACGGCGCGGGCCTGGGCGCCCGATCCACCGTGCGACTGCTGTATGGTGACCGTTTCGCCTGTCTCGGCTTTCCAGTGAGCGGCGAAGGCCTCGTCATAGGCCTTGTAGAGCTCGCGTGTCGGATCGTACGACACGTTGAGAATGGTGGTATCGGCGAACGCGAAACCGAGCGTGCCGAACTGGACGGACGTGGCGACCAGTGCGCCGAGCAGTCTCCTGAAACGAGGTTTGGTCATTTCTGCCTCCGTTGAACCCACGTCAAATCTACCGAATTGATAGAATTTAGATGCATTAAATGTTGCCTTTTTTGCCGTTTTGGAGAAAATCTTGGACCTGATTTCGCGGTGCGGAGAAACATTTTCCCTCAAACGTCCCCTTGGCGAATCCCCATCGATCTATCTAGGAACAAGCGGTGCCGAAGCAAGGCTGTGGCATTCGGTCGGCACGTTATCCGGCTGGGACTGGGAAATCGAAGCGCTGCTTGGCGAAGGGCTCGTGATTCAGCGTGAGGTGCCGCCATTCGCGTGCATAGTTCTTGACTCCGGCCGAGTGCATCGCGCCGAGCACCAGCTTGCGGTACAGGAAAATTGTCCGTTCCGGCGTAACGGATACCCTGGCGGATCGAGGGGGCCGGCAAGGCGGACGAAGCCGGCGGGCAGGGCGTCGGCGCGGGCTGGGAGGAGATTGCGGGTAAAGGAACCTAGCGTCGCGAGTATTGTCGCCGCTACCGGTGACGGTCGGCGCGAGGCGCTGTACCTCAGGCGAAGAAGCGCAATCCCCTGAATCGCTTGTGCAATCTTATTCAACAAACACCTTCACACTTGCCGCGCGTCCCGCCGCATCGATCACGGTCAAGGTCGAGTAGCCGGTGCCGTCCGGTTGCCAGGTCGCGGTACGCCGGCGGTCGATGCCGGTCAGCGGCTTGCCGTTGGCCAGCCAGCGGAACGGCGCGCGCCCGCCTTGCAGCTTCAGTACCAGCGGGGAGGCGTCGGCCGAGTCGGTGGCGAGATCGACGCGGGCGCCGTCGGGCGGAAAGATGATGGTCGGCGCGGGCTCTGTGGGGGTCGAGGCCTGAACCAGGCCGTCGGACCCGGCGCCGAAGCGGGCAAGCGTCACCGGCAGGTCGTTGCGTCGAGGAGTGAAGGCGCCGGGGGGCTTGCCCGGCAGCGGCACGGTGGCGAGACCCGAGCGAACAAAGCCCTCGAACAGGATTGGGGCTGCCGACACATAGCCGGACAGGCCAGGCACCGCGCCGGCATCGGGACGGCCGACCCAGACGCCCAGCACGTAGCGGCCGTCGAAGCCGACAGACCAGGCGTCTCGGTAGCCGTAGGAGGTGCCGGTCTTGTACGCGATGCCGCGCTGCAACGCACCCTCGGGCGGCTTGACGCCCGACAGGATGTCGATGATCTGCCAGTTCGCCTGGTCATCGAGGATGGTCGTGGTGGTGCGCTCGGCATCGGCCGGCTCGGTGCCATCATGCAGCGTGTGCGTCTTGCCGCCATTGGCGAGCCCTGTATAGAGCTGGACGAGATCGCGCAGCGTAATTCCAACGCCGCCAAGGCCGATGGCCAGGCCCGGCGCCTCGTTAACCGGCAGGATCGGTTTTACCCCAGTCTGGCGGAAGCGGGCCGTCAGCCGCGCGGGACCGACCGCGTCGAGCACGCGGATCGCCGGCACGTTGAGCGACAGTTGCAGCGCCTGCCGGATGCTGACGTCGCCCTGATAACCCATGTCGAAATTCTTCGGCCGGTAGCCGCCGAAATCGGCCGGACTGTCCTCGATCAGGGTTTCCTGCGCCACCAGTCCCTGTTCGAAGGCAAGGCCGTAGATGAACGGCTTCAGCGTCGAGCCGGGCGAACGCACGACCTTTGTCATATCGATCCAGCCGGAGCGGCTGGCGTCGAAGAAATTGGCCGAGCCGACTTCGCCCAGAATGTCGCCGGTGCGGGAATCGGCCAGCACCATGGCGACGGAGAGACGCGGCCCAAGCTTGGTGGCGGCGTCGCGCGCTACCTGTTCCAGTCCTTCCTGGACGCTCTTGCGGACCGTCAGCTTGAGCGGCTGGCCGGGAACGGCCTTGGGCAGCATCGCATAGGCGGCGTGCGCGGCGAGCGCCGGCAATTTATGGCGCAGGCCAGACACATCGTCGAGCGCGGCGCGCGCGGCCTCGCGTTCGCCAAGCAGGCCAGCCGAGGCCATGCGGGTCAGCACGCGGTCGCGGGCGGCGTGCGCGATCGCGAGGTTGCGGTCGGGCCGGCGCTTCTCCGGCAGTTGCGGCAGGGCGACGAGAAGCGCGGCTTCCGAGACGGTGAGCCGCTTTGGCTCCTTGCCGAAATAGGCGAGCGAAGCGGCGCGTACGCCTTCGAGATTGCCGCCATAGGGCGCCAGCGTCAGATAGCGTTCGAGGATCTCGCGCTTGGACAGCCGCCGCTCGATCTGGATGGCGCGCAGCATCTGCTTGAGCTTGGAGCCGAGGCTGCGGCTCTCGCGCGGCTCTATCAAGCGGGCAAGCTGCATCGACAGCGTCGAGCCGCCGGAAACGATGTGGCCACTGGCGGCGAACTGGCCGGCGGCGCGGCCAAGCGCCAGCACATCGACGCCCTCATGGTCCCAGAAGCGCTTGTCTTCATAGGTGACCAACATCTCGACGAACTGCTTGTCGACCTGATCGAGGCGGGTCCCGAGCCGCCAATAACCGTCAGGCGTGGCGAAGGCGCGCAAAAGCTGGCCGTCACGATCCTGGACTTCCGTCGAGACGGTGAGCTTTTCCGGAAGCGGAGGCGGGAAGGCGCGGTCGAGCTGCCAGAGGGTAGCGGTTGAAAGAGCGATAACGGCCACCAAGGAGGTTCCAGCGATGGCTGCCCGGCGCAGCAGTGTTGTTGAGAGCATGGCGCTGCCCCTCATCCGCCTGCCGCCACCTTCTCCCCGTATAGTGACGGGGAGAAGAGGGCGGTCGCGATCGTCGGCACCTTTTCTGCAACGTTGGACATTGGCGAAAGCGTCGATGCAATCCTCTTTCTCCCCGTCACTATACGGGGAGAAATGCCCGGCAGGGTAATAAGGGGCAGCGCAAACCTCACGTTCATGTCCGTCAAGGCGCCTACGGCGCCTT
Source organism: Mesorhizobium sp. CA13 (assembly GCF_020165235.1). Taxonomy (NCBI): domain Bacteria; kingdom Pseudomonadati; phylum Pseudomonadota; class Alphaproteobacteria; order Hyphomicrobiales; family Phyllobacteriaceae; genus Mesorhizobium; species Mesorhizobium sp. CA13. The sequence goes on from NZ_JAIUHS010000011.1 coordinate 5,670, forward strand.
GACCTCCATCATGCCGGTGGCGGTGCGGGCCGAATATTGCGGCCGGTACATGTCCTCCACCGTTGCGGCCGGATGGGCGTAGGTGCCCGGCGTCACGGCTCGTACGACATAGGCGAGCGTCAGATTGTGGTCGTGGTCGCCGTCGCTGGGGTTGAAGGCGGCGACGAAACGGTCGTCGCGGAACTCCAGATGCGCGGCGTCGGTCTGCGCTAGCCAGGAGAAGTTCGACAATTGGGCGCTGGAGACCAGGCCGGGATTGTCGATCTCGAAGCCGGCCGGCAAAAGGTCGGTGATTAAAAGACGCGAAGGCCAGTTGTTCTGTTCATTGACCTTCAGCACGACGACATAGCGTTCGTTCTGGGTTGCCTCCGTCACATTGGCTTCGGTGCCATCGAGCTTGTAATAGGTGCGCTCGATGGTGAACCCGTCACCCCCGGCCGGCAAGGGCTGCACCGGCGACGCCACGGTGGTGACGACGGCCTGCAGCGGGGTCTTGCCGGTGTTGGCGATGGTGAGCGGGCTGTCGGCCAGATCGCTGCCGTCGATCCTGTCGGAATAGCCGCCGGCGTGCGGCGCGCCATTGATGGTGAGCGTGATCGAGTCATTGCCCTCCTTCAGCGCCCGGGCCGCCAGCAGCATCCAGGATTCATCCTGGGTGCTGGTCCAGCGGACCTCGGCGCGTTCCCTGGTCACCAGCTTGATCAGCTCCGGTACGACCGAAGGCACCGGCTTCGAGTCCGCCGCAAGTGCCAGCATTGCCGCCCCGTCGCGCAGCGCCGAGCCGTAGTCGGAACGATAATAGTCATAGGCGGTGCTCGATTTGGCGAGCTGCAGCGCGGTCTTGAACGTTGCTTCCGAACGCTGCGTGTCGCCATACAGCGCCAGGCTCGCCGCCAGCTGGGCAACGGCCATCGGGCTGGTGAACGCCTCGAGCTGGGTGTCCGCGTAATAGCGCAGATCGCCGATCGAGGCCTTCTTGTTGCGGGCGAGCACGTAAAGCGCGTAGGCGATCTCGCTGCCGCGGTCCTGTACACTCTGGTCGTAACCGAGCGAGTTCTGCAGATTGCCCAGCGCCTGGTTCATGGCGAGCGCCGGCACATCGTATTTCTGCTCGCGCGCCCTGGTCAGGAAGTCGGTGACATAGGCGTCGAGCCATAGATCGCCGGAGCCCGGGCCCCACAGGCCGAAGCTGCCGGCCGAAGCCTGGTAGCTCAGCACCTTGTAGATCGCGTCCTGGATGCGGCCATGCAACTCGGGATCGCTCTCCATGCCGACGCCCGAGGCCATTTCGTTGACATAGAGCAGAGGCATCGCCCGGCTGGTGGTTTGCTCGGCGCAGCCATAGGGGTAGCGGTCGAGCGTCATCAGAAGCGAAGGCACATCGAAGGCCGCCGCCTGCGAAACGCCGACACTGACCGAAGCGCCGTCGAGCAGGCTTGCCGCCAAAAGCTCCTTGTCGACGCGCAGCGCGCCGCCATCGCCCTTGAGGTCGACCACCATGCGGGTGGTGACCGGCAGTTGTGCCGGACGGACCGGCACGTAGAGCGTCTGTTCGACCTTGGTGCCATCGGCGTGCGCCAGCTTGATGGTGAGTGAGGCATTGCCTGCCGTCTGGGCGATCAACGGCACGGTCAGGGTCTGGCGCTTGCCCTGCGCCAGCGTCAGTTTCTGGGGCAGGGGCTTGTCGCCCGTCGAGAGACCGCCCGTCGTGTCGATCGACAGCGCATAGTCGCCGGCCGGGCCGTCGGTGTCTGCGATGTCGAGCCGCATGACGGCGGCGTCACCGGGCGCCAGGAAGCGCGGCAGGCCGGCGGTGATCACCACCGGATCGCGCACGATCACGTCCGACTGGGCGTGGCCGACCGCTTCCTTGGTCCAGGCGACGGCCATGACGCGAACCGTGCCGTTGAACTGCGGAATATCGAAGTCGACGCGTGCCTTGCCGTCGGCGTCGAGCTGCACCGGACCGGAAAAGAAGGCGACCAGCTTTTCGGTCGGCGGGCTGCCCTGCGCCTGCATGTTGGCGCCGTCGCCGCCGGTCCTGAGCTTGCCCATGGTGCCGAGCGAACCGTCGATCAGGCGGCCATAGAGATCACGGATTTCCATGCCCAGCATGCGCTGGCCGAAGAACCAGTTGTCCGGGTCCGGCGCCTTGTAGTTGGTCAGGTTGAGGATGCCGACATCGACGGCGGCGACAGTGACATAGGCATTGCTGCCCGGCTCCACGCCGGCGACAGCGACCGGGATCGACAGCTGCTGGCGCGGCATGGTCTTGTCCGGCGGGGCGAGTGTGACGGCGAGCTTCTTCGATCCCGGGTCGACCTTCAGCCATTTCACGCCGATGGCGCGGGCCGGCATGCGGCTTTCCTGCGCCTCGCCAGGCCGGAACAGGGTTGCGGTGACATAGGCGCCGGCGCCCCAGTCGTCGCCGACCGGGATGTCGACCGTGCTGCCGCCGGCCGGCACCGACGCCGTGACGGTCTTCAACAGCTTGTCGGAACCGATGTTGACCAGAAGTTCGCCGGCAAAGTGCGGCGAGACCTTGAGCCTGGCCACTTCTCCGGCGGCATAATTGTCCTTGTCGAGGGCGATCTCGAGACCATCAGGCGTTTCGGTGGTGGTGGAGGAGACATACCAGCCGCCATCGAACTCATAGCTGGTCGCGGGCCCTTCCGGATCCGCCGTCTCGACTTCGAGCCGGTAGCGGCCCCAGTCGACCGGGATCGACACCGTCGCCTCGCCGTCGGCGCTAAGGTCGACCTGGCCATTGGCGATCGATTTGGTGAAGGTGACGGGTTCGTAATTCCATGAGTTGTTGGAGCGGTACCACTGGTAATTGCGCTCGACCTTGACCAGCGACCATTGCGCGCCTTCCAGCGCCTCGCGCTTGCCATCGGGGTCGACGGCGATCAGGCTGAACTTCGCCGTGCCGCCCTGCGGCACCTCGTCATCGGCGAAGTCCGGCCGGATGCCGATCATGTGGCCTTGCGGGCGGATGCCGATATTGAGCGAGCGCTCGATGGCGCGGCCGCCGGTCTCACGCATGCGAACCGTAACCTTGGCGTCGATAAGTTTCGTGGTCGACGGCAGTTGCTCGACGGAGACCGGGAAGGTCGCCTTGCCATCCTCGCCGACCACCGGAAGATCGGTGAACGGGGTGACGGTCGGTTCCGACGACTGCTCGTCGGCAAGGCCGAAGGAATAGCCCTTGAAGCGGTCCCAGTTACGTGCGGTCGACAGGGTCAGTTCGCCTTCGAGCGCGAGGCCGGCAGCCGGTGCGCCATAGAGAAAGCGGCCGTCCACGGTGATGTTGGCGGTTTGGCCCAGCGCGATCTCCTGCTTGTCGGCCTTCATGTCGAATTCGATGCGGTCCGGCACGAAATCCTCGACCAGGAACATCTGGCTGGCGACCGCCGGCTGTTTGGGATCGGTATAGATCGATACCGACCAGGTGCCGCGCATGGCGTTCGGCTGGAGCGGCAGATCGACGGCGTGCCCGCCGGCCGACGCACCGTCGCTGACGATGCGGCGATCCTCGACGCCGTCGGGGCGCGAGAAGATGAAGGTCAGCGGCAGGTTCTCGACCGCCTTGGCGGCGCCGTCACGGGCAAGAGCCGCGACATGCACTTCCTCGCCGGCGCGGTAGATGCCGCGCTCGGTCCAGGCATAGACATCGAGCGCGCCCGGCGCTGCGCGTCCGGTGACGCCGCGGTCGGACAGGTCGAAGCCGGCGCGGGCCATGTCGAGGAAGACGAAATCATCGTCGCCCTGCCTGGCCATCAGCACGGCGGGCACCATGCCGCCGTCGCCGCGCGTCAGGCCGGGATTGAACACGGCGTGGCCCTCGGCATCCGAGGTCGCGGTGCCGAGAATCTCGTTGTTGCGGGCAACCAGCGTCAGTTCGGCGCCCGCTATCGGCTTGGCGCTGCCGAGCGAACGGGCAAAGACATTGAGCCCATCCTGGCCGGTATAGGTCGAGAGGCCGATGTCGGAAACGACGAACCATTGCGTGGCCATCGCGTTGTAGTCGTCGCTCTTGTCGCTGACGGCCTGGGCAGTCAGCACATAGACGCCGGGCTTGCGCCGCGGCAGCGCCTCGTCGACCGGGAAGGAGGTGGTGACCTCTTTGTTCAGGTCGTTGGAAATGTCGAGCTGGCCTTCCCAGACCGGCTCGCCCATCTGCTCGGAAATGTTTGCGACGTCGTAGCTGTCGAGCTGATGCAGGAACTGATAGCCGGACAGGAGCTGGGCCAGCGAGCGGTCGCCGATGCGATAGAGCTTCATCTCGGCGGCGTTCATGTTGACGGTGACGACGGGGATGCCGCGGCGCGCGCCGGCCGGCAGCACGAAGCTGTCGCCGGTGAAGCGGGCCGAAGGCGCACGGTCCTGCACATAGATCGACAGCACGACGGGCGCGGCGGTCACTTCGCCGATGGCGGCCGGCAGGCCGGCACGGAAGGTCACGTCATAATGCTGGCCGTGTTCCAACCCTTCGACGCAGATCTGCTTGTCCTTGGCTTCAACGCCTTTGGGCGGCTGGTTGTCGACGGTGACGAATTGTGCGTAATCGACGCTGGTCTTGACCAGTTCCTCGGAAAATTGGGCGCAGATGCGCGGTGCGCTGGTGTCGGCATCGACGGTGTGGTCGATGACGCGGAAACCCTTGCGAGCCTTGAGATCGGAATAGTCGGCCTGGACCGCCGGCGAGGGCACCAGGGCAAGACTGGCTTCAAAAGCCTGCAGCGCGGGGCGATAGAGGTAGCGCTCGCCAAGGCCGGAGCCGATGAGCGCCAGCGCCTCCGCGCGCGTCCTGGCTGTACGCAAGAGCTTGTAGGCATTGAACGCGGCCGACGTGCCGTTTGCCGGCAAGGTGGAGGCCTCGGATGTGTTGGCCGCCGGCTGCACGGCAAGCGTTTCGCGCGCCAGGTTGAGCCAGAGCTGGCCATCGTCGGGCATGACCGAGACCCCGGCCTCGTATTTCTGCATGGCGGTGCGATGATCGCCGGTGAGCACCGCCTGCTCGGCCGCCGTGGTCAGCGCCGCCATGCCCTCGGTCGGCCTGTCATAGGCCGGGCCAAGCAGCCTGTTGCGGTATTGCTGGGCCTGGTCGGCCATCCAGTTGGGGAAGAAGGCGAGTTCCGGCGGCGCGCCGATGTCGGGGTCGCCGTCGATATTGACGACCTTGCCCGCGACCGCGCCGTTGAAGGGCTTCAACTGGTTATAATCGGATTTGAGGAAGCACCATTTGGCCTTGGTGTTATAGGTGAAGGCGCGGCAGGCAGGATCGCCCAGGCAAGTGGTCTTGCATTGATCGAGCGTAACATTCTGGTCGGACCGGAGGTCGAAACCGAAATAGTCGGAATTGTCGGTCGTTGCGACTCGCCGTGCTTCAGCCGCTTGCGCGACGGCACCCGAGGCTAAGACATTGGCCCAGGCGAAGAAGAGAAGGATCAGGAAAGACAGACCACGAGCCGCGCGCATTGCCATAACACCCTCCAGACAGTGCAGACGTCCGGGCATGTTCAAGCTTCAGTCAGGCTTGTCAACATGAGGACGCGGCAGGGTTCCGCCTGCCAACAGTTTCCTTTCCGGCAAACAGCCGGTAGTACCTCCATAGGACAGGGGATCACGCATTCTTGCGGCAACGCAAAAGGTGTGAATTCCAAGCCCGTCCTATTTCAGACAATTGGATTGTGGCCCCTTTACGAGCGCTTCAGAACTTCATTCCAATTTTAGTTTTGTAAAGTAGGTTGTTGTAATGCCGGCGTATGAAAGGCAGATGTCAGGGGGTACCGCGCAAGGGCGCGTGCTTTCGCGCGCGCTGCTTCTGGCCGTGATCTGCTGCTCGCTGATCGCCGGGGTGGGACCGGCGGCCGCCTTCGAAATCTTCGGCATCAAGCTGTGGGGCTCATCGAGCGATGAGGATGCTGACATCGTCGATCCGATGCGCTATGCCGTGACCATCTCCGCGCCCGACGCCGACAAGGACCTGTTAAAAAAGCTCGAAAACGCCTCGGCGCTGAAGAGCGACGAAGACCATCCCGTCTCCGGCTCGCTCGGTCTGATGGCCAAGGCGCGCAGCGATCGAGAACAGCTTGTGGCGGCGCTCTACGCCGATGCCCGCTACGAAGGCGTCGTCAACATCACCATCGAGGGCAAGCCGCTGGACGAATTGCCGCCGGACGCTGAATTCAAGGGTCCGCAGCCTATTCCCGTGGTCGTCAACATCGCCGCGGGTCCCAAATTCACTCTCGGCGATATCCGGCTGGAGGGTGATGCCGCTGGACTGATGAGCGCCGACTACGGCCTGATATCAGGCGGCGACGCCGGGTCTGGCGCGGTGCTCAAGGCCGAGGCGCTGATCGTGCGCACGCTGAAGGAGCAGGGCAGGCCGCTGGCCGAGGTGACCAGCAGGCAGATCGTCGCCGACCATGCCACCTCGACCCTCGACGTGACGCTGACGGTCGCTGCCGGGCCAGTCGCCGGCTATGGCGCGACCACTGTGGAAGGCACCGAGAAGGTCGACCGCGACTTCACCGAATACATGACCGGGCTGAAACGGGGCCGGCAGTACTCGCCGCAGGAGATCGACGATGCGCGCGACAGATTGCTGGCGCTCGAGGTCTTCAACAGCGTGACTTTCAAGGAGGCCGACAAGCTCGATGCCGAGGGCAACATTCCGATCGGCGTCCAGGTCAGCGAGCGCAAGCCGCGTTTTTTCGGGCTGGGCGGCACCTTCTCGAATACGGAAGGGCTGGGGCTGGAGGGGTATTGGGGTCATCGCAACCTGTTCGGCCGGGCCGAGAAGCTGCGCATCGACGGCGCCATCAGCGGCATCGGCAGCAATGACCTGTCCGAATTGAACTACAATGCCGGCATCATGTTCGAGAAACCCGGCGTGATCGGCCCGGCATCTAAATTCTTCGCCGGCATCAAGACCGTGCTCGAACATCCCGACGCCTATGACCATTTCTCGGTCAAGGGCAACACCGGCCTGTCCTATGAACTGACCAAGAAGCAGACCGTATCGGCCGAGGTGGCGCTCGACTATTCACGCATCCACGATTCCTTTGGCAAACATAAATACCTGATCGCTAGCATCCCGCTGCAATATGTCTACGACGACAGGGATGTCAGGCTGAACCCGACCAAGGGCTTCAGGTTGTTGGCCTATGCCGAGCCGAGCTACGACATATTGAGCGGTGCCGCCTTCCTCAAGCTGAAGGGCGAGGGATCGGCCTATCAGTCGCTGGATACCGCTTCGAAATACGTGCTGGCCGAACGTGTCGCCCTCGGCTCGATCGTCGGCACCAGCCTGCAGAACGTGCCTGCCGACCGGCGTTTCTATTCCGGCGGCGGCGGCTCGGTGCGCGGCTATGCTTATCAGGGCATCGGCCCGAAGGATTTCACCGGCCAGCCGATCGGCGGTCTTTCCTTCTTCGAGACCTCGGTCGAGATGCGCATCGCCATCACCGACACGATCGGCATCGTGCCCTTCGTCGACGCCGGCACGGTATCGACCAGGTCGTTCCCCGATTTTTCCGACGTCAAGGTGGGCGCCGGCGTCGGCTTGCGCTATGTGACGCCATTCGGGCCGCTGCGTATCGACGCCGCCGTGCCGCTCAACCGCGACCCAGGCGACCCTCATTTCGGCATCTATGCCGGCATTGGCCAAGCGTTTTGAACATGAAGACGGTCTGGCGCATCCTTCGTATTTTTCTCTACACGCTGCTGATCGTGGTAGCAGGCGCCATCGGCGCGCTTTTCGTGCTGACCAAGACCGAGCGTGGACGCGACAATCTCGCCGGCATCATTTCGCGCGTGGCCTCGAGCGATGAGCGTAAGGTCACCGTTAGCGGCATCGACGGTATCTGGTCGGGCGCGCTCAGTGTCGACCATGTTGTGCTGGAGGACCGCGAGGGCGCCTGGCTGGTGGCACGCAAGGTGGCCATCGACTGGTCGCCGCTGGCGCTGTTGTCCAAAAACTTCAGCGCCGACCGCATCGCAGCGGAGCGCATCGAACTTGCGCGTCTGCCGGTGGCCGGCACGCAGCAGCCGGTGCAAGGCGGCGCGACGACGCTGCCGGTTTCCATTGATATCAAGCAGATCGACTTGCCGGAGGTCGCGCTCGGCCAGCAACTGGCCGGCAGCGGCATCGCCGAACTCGCCGCCAAGGCCTCGGTGAAGGCCGACGCCGCACCGCTGTCGATCGAGACGGTGCTCAACATTACCCGCCATGACGGAAAACAGGGCAACGTCGACGCGCAGATCCATTTCGCGCCAGCGGACAACAAGCTCGACCTCAACCTCAAGGCGTCGGAACCGGCCGGCGGCATCATCGCCAATCTGCTCAACCTGCCGGACACGCCGCCGGTCGACATCGTCGTCTCGGGCACCGGGCCGCTGGCCAACTGGAGTGGCGTCGGCACCTTTCTTGTCGATCACCGGATCGTCACACAGCTCACCGGCCGCCATCAGCTCACCGACAAAGGTAACTATCTCGAAGCCAAGGGCGACGGCGATTTCGCCCGCTTCCTGCCGGAGAACCTGAAACCATTGTTTGCCGGAAAGACCAGCTTCGATATGGCGGGCACCGCCACGTCAGCGGGCGGGATCAGCGTCGACCGGGCCAACATCGATAGCGATGCCATGCACGGCACCGCGACCGGTATCGTCGATCCCGCCGGAGCCAGCGACCTTTCGGTCGAACTCGCCGCTAAGGGACCACCCGTGGTGGTTAGCGTCGGCAGCAAGGCGCAGCCGATCACGCTGGCGATCAAGAATGCCACCGCCCGGGCGTTCGGCGACGGCAAGGCGCCGATCGTCGACATCGGCGCCTCCTTCGTTTCGATCGTCGCCGGCGGCACGCGGCTGGACGACCTGGCGGCGCAGATACACTCCGACGGTTTCGACATCCAGAACCGCACTGGTCCGGTTACCGTCAAGCTTGGGGCCGGCGGCCTGAAAACCGACGTCGCGACGCTGGCGCCGCTGATCACTGGCAAGGTCGATGTCGGCCTGGCCGGTTCCCTCAGCAAGGACGCCATTGTCATCGATCAGGGCACGCTCCGGTCCGATGCCCTCAATGCCTCGCTGACGGCGACCGTGGCGCTCGCCGACCTGTCGATGCAGCTCAAGATGAATGCCGATGCCGTGGCGACCGCCTTCCCGCAGCAGATCGCCTCGGTGCTCGGCGGGCGGGTGAAGTTCTCGGCCACAGCATCGCGCGATCCGCAGGGCTCGTTCGCCGCCAACTCGATCGAACTCACGTCCGGTTCGCTCAGCGCCAGCGGTACCGCCAGCATGCAAGGCACCGACATACTGGCCGATATCAAAGGCAGGCTGGGTGACGTTTCGGTGCTGTCGCCGACGGTCGGCGTCCCGGTCGAGGGCGGTGTCGATTTCGCCCTGTCGGCAAGCGGCGCCATGACCGCGCCGGATTTCACCGTCTCCGCCGACAGCGATAGCCTTACGGCCTCGGGCCGCACGGTGAAGGCGATCAAGCTGACCGCGAGCGGCAAGGCCGACATTACTAACCCTTCCGCCAATGTCTCGCTGACCGGCGCCGTCAACGACCAGCCGCTCGACATCAAGGCGGCGCTGGTGACGAGCGAAGGCAAGCGCTCGATCAACGGCTTTTCGGTGTCTCTGGGCGACAACAAGGTGTCGGGCGATCTGGCGCTGGATGACAAGTTCATGCCGCTGGGCACGCTCATTCTTGCTGCGCCTGCCATCGATCAGCTTGCGGCGCTGGCCGGCCAGGCGGTGACCGGCGACATCAACGGCACCATTCGCTTTGCCAAGAGTGGCGACGCGCCCTCGGTCGCCATCGACGCCACGAGCACGTCGATCGCCCGCGGCGAGGTGACGGCGAGCACGATCGCCGTCAATGCGTTGATTGCCAACTATCTCAAGGCGCCGGCGATTTCAGGCTCGATCAAGGCCGATGCTGTGACGTCGGGGACCACCCAAGTCGGCGGCATCGTCGTCGATCTGAAGCGCGACGGAGACTGGACGAATTTTGCCGGTGCCGCCACCGTATCGGGTATTCCAGCGAAGGCGTCGGGGCGGGTGAAGATCGCCGATGGCGTCACCAGCGTCGAGATCGCCTCGGGCGAGGCGACGGTTCGCGGCATCAAGGCGGCGATTGCCGAGCCGTCGACGCTCAGCATCGCCGACGGCACCACCAGCATCGAAAAATTGGCGCTCGATGTCGGCGGCGGCTTGGTGGCGCTGTCCGGCACCGCCGGCCAGACGCTCGATCTCGCGGCAAAGGTCTCCGCCTTGCCGGCTGCCCTTGCCGACGCCTTTTCGCCCGGCCTCGATGCCGCTGGAACACTTGATGGCAGTGCCGAGATAACAGGCTCGCCGTCCGCTCCGGACGTCCGGTTCAACGTGCAACTGGCTGGCGCCGAAACCGGCCAGACGCGCCAGGCCGGGCTCGGGCAGCTCGCAGTCGACGCGGCCGGCAGCTACACCATGGCCGGCGGCGTCCTCCTCGACCACGCGACGCTCTCCGGTGGCAAGGTTTCCGGTCAAGCCGCCGGCACGATCAATCCGAACGGCGCCAGCGATTTCGCCCTCGACCTCGTCTCGTCCGGTCCAAGTCTGCCGCTCACGGTCGGAAGCGCCGAGAGTCCTGTCAAGATCGAGGTCCGGTCGCTGTCGGCAAAGGTGGCGGGCGAGAGCACGCGGGCCCGACTGGATATGTCCGCGATCCTGCCCTCGATCGCCACGAGACCGGCGAAGGTGGACGGGCTGAGCCTGGCATTGCACTCGGATGCGTTCGATCTGAAGAACCGCACCGGGCCGGTTTCGGGCACGGTTTCGGTGGATAGGGTAGGGCTCGACAATCCCACCATCGCGCCGCTGATCGCCGGCAAGGTCACGGCCGCGCTCAGCGGGCGCCTGTCAGCCGACGCTGTCGCCATCGACAGCGGCTCGCTCCGAAGCGATGCGCTGAACAGCCAGGTTGCCGGCCTGGTGTCGCTGCGAGACGGCGCCATCGACCTCAAGCTGAAGGCGGATGCACCATCGTCGGCCCTGCCCGCCGCTGTGCGCGGCATGCTCGGCGAACGGGCGCAACTGAGCGCCACGCTGAAGCGCGAGCCTAACGGCAATATCGCCATAGGCGGATTGACACTGGCCTCCGGCGCGCTGACCGCACAGGGGCAGGCGAGCCTTGCGGACAACAAGGTGGCCGCCGACATCAAGGGCGCACTGGGCGACGTTTCGCTGCTGTCGAAGGATGCCAAAGGCGCTATCGCCTTTGCGCTGAATGCGCAGGGGCCGGCGACCGCGCCGGATCTGTCGCTGACCGTCGACAGCGACAAGCTTTCGGTGGCGTCGCGCGAAATCACCGGGCTCAGACTTACCGCCACCGGCAAGGCCGACGCGGCCAAGCCGGCGGCCAATGTGCAGCTGACAGGCAATGTCGCGGGCCAACCCCTGCAAGGCAGTGCGGTGCTAGCGACTGCGGACGGCAAGAGCGCCATCAATGGCCTGCTTTTGTCGCTGGGCCAAAACAGGATTTCCGGCGATCTGGCGCTGGACGACAAGTTCGTGCCCGAAGGCACCGTCTCGCTCGACCTGCCCGATATCGGGCCGCTTGCCGCACTGGCGCTGGAAAAAGCGGAAGGCGACGTGCGCGGCACGATTGCGTTCTCGAAGAACGGCGCCGCGCCGCAAGTCGCCATCAAGGCGAGGACCGCCTCGGTCACGCGCGGCGACCTTCAGGCGAAGGCCGTGTCCATCGACGCATTGATCGCCAATTACCTCGCCGCGCCAGTCATCTCCGGGAAAATCCATGCCGACACCGTCACATCGGGCGGCACGGTGATCCGCGGCATCGACGTCGACCTGAAGCGTGACGGCGACTGGACCGGCTTTTCCGGCGGCGCAACGGTGAAAGGAATACCGGCAAAGGCCGCGGGCCGCGTGAAAGCCGCCAACGGCACGACGACCATAGAGCTTGCTTCCGGCGAGGCGACCGTCCAGGGCATAAAGGCCGCCATCGCGCAGGCTTCGACTGTCACCATTGCCAATGGCACGACGACGCTGGACAGGCTGGTGCTCAACCTGGGTGGCGGCACGGCGACGGTGACCGGCAAGATCGGGCAGGCGCTAGACATCAACGCGGCGCTGGCGCGGGTGCCGATCTCGCTTGCCAACAGTTTCTCGCCGGGCCTCGATGCCGCCGGTTCGCTTTCGGGCACGGTGAAGGTCACCGGGGCGCCAGCCAGCCCCAGTGCGGCGTTCAACCTCGACGCGACCGGTGTGCAGACTTCGCAGACCCGCGGCGCGGGTGTCGGCGCAGTGAGTGTTTCTTCCTCGGGCACCTTTGCCGGCAACAAGCTGACCTTCAACGCCAATGTCAGCGACGGAGCCGGTCTTGGCCTCAAGGGCGGCGGCACGGTGACGACATCGGGCACGCCGGCGCTCGCGCTCGACTTCAATGGCGCCGTGCCGTTCGGCATCCTTAGTCAGAAGCTCGCCGCGCAGGGCCTGTCGCTGACGGGAACCGCCAATGTCAATGTGCAGGTGCGCGGCCCCGCGACATCGCCGGTCATCGGCGGCAGCATCGGCACGTCGGGCGCCCGCCTGCTCGACGCGCGTTCCGGGCTTGCCGTCAACGACATCGCAGCCGAAATCTCGATCGGCAATGGTGTCGCCAGGATCAACCGGCTGACCGGTACGCTGTCGACGCGCGGCAGCCTGTCGGCCAGCGGCACGGTCGGCATCGATCCGGCGCGGGGGTTCCCGGCCGACCTGTCGATCAAACTCACCGACGGCCGCTACACCGATGGGCGGGTGGTCACCGCCAATCTTGGCGGCGACCTGACGATCAAAGGACCGCTGACGTCGGCGCCGGTGATTGCCGGCACCATCAACCTCGCCAAGACCGTCATCACCGTTCCGGACAAATTGCCGGGGTCGCTCTCGGCTCTCGACGTCAAGCACAAGAACGCGCCCGGCGCGGTGAGGGCGCAGGACAAGGCATTGCGCCCGGCCACGACCAGCGGCAAGAGCGGCGGCAGTGGGCTGGCGCTCGACGTCACCATCAACGCGCCGAACCAGATCTTCATCCAGGGCAGGGGCGTGGACGCCGAACTCGGCGGCTCGCTCAGGCTGACCGGTCCGGCCTCCTCGCCGCAAGCGGTCGGCACTTTCACGCTGCAGCGCGGGCGGCTGTCGATCCTCGGCAAGCGGCTGACCTTTACCGAGGGCACGGTCGGCTTTTCCGGCTCGCTGGTGCCTTATCTCAACCTGACGGCGACAACGACGACGAGCAGCGCCACCGTCACCATCGTGGTGTCGGGCGAAGCGACCAATCCGAAATTCACCTTCACCTCGGTGCCGGCGCTGCCCGAGGACGAAGTGCTGGCGCAGCTGATCTTCGGGCGCTCCATGTCGAACCTGTCGCCGCTGCAGATCGCGCAACTGGCCGAAGCCGCCGGACAGTTGGCCGGCGTCGGCGGCTCGACGTCGCTGCTCGAAAACCTGCGCAGCGCGATCGGCGTCGACGATCTCGATGTCACCACCGACGAGAAGGGCGGCACGGCGGTTTCTGCCGGCAAGTACCTCAACGACCGCACCTATGTAACCATCCAGAAGGGCGACAAGCCGGGCTCGGGCAAGGCCATGATCGACCTCAATGTCGGGCGCGGCGTCAAACTGCGCGGCGAGGCAACGGACGCCGGCGAAGCCAAGGGCGGCATCTTCTACGAGAAGGAATATTGAAGCAGGGACATGGGCTGGCCCTCATCCCGGCGAGGGCTGGCACTGTCGCAAACCGCGCCAATGTCTCAGTTTAATTCCCCTGAAGAGATTTAGGGGAAATCCGTCGCGCACTAGCAATTTTGCGCCAAGACTGTCGCTATCACGCGAACCGCTCCCCCTCCAAAGTTGCACATTCGTCGATATGTTCCCAATCCATGCCGTCTTTGACATCATGGCCTGGATGCGGAATGTTAATCGGCGGAAAGCCAACAATGGGAGTTAGTCATGACAATCTACAAGAGTAATGGCGACAGCGTTCCGGATCACATCCTGGCCATGGCCGAAGAAGCCAAGTCGGGTAAGGTCGATCGCCGCGAATTCCTCGCGCTTGCCAGCGTCTTCGGCGCTTCGACGGCCATGGCCTATGGCCTGCTGGGGCTCGCCGCCCCGACGCCGGCCAAGGCCGAGGAGGTGCAGGGAAAGAAAGGCGGCGTGCTCAAGGTGGCAATGTCGGTCAAGGATCCCAAGGATCCGCGCACGGCCGACTGGTCGGAAATCTCCAATGCCGAGCGGCAGGCGCTCGAGCCGCTGGTGAAATACACCCACCAGTACACATTCGCGCCCTATCTCCTGGAAAGCTGGGACATCAATGACGATGCCACCGAGTACACGCTGCATGTGCGGCCGGGCGTCGAGTGGAACAATGGCGACAAGTTCACCGCCGACGACGTGATCTACAATTTCACCCGCTGGGCCGACAAGGCCGCGGAAGGCAATTCCATGCCGGGCCGCCTCGGCAGCCTCGTCGACGACAGCACAAAGAAATTGCGCGAGGGGTCGGTCATCAAGGTCGACGACATGACCGTCAAGCTGAAGCTCACCAAACCCGATATCGCCATCATCCCCAACCTGACCGACTATCCGGCATTGGTGGTGCACAAGAGCTTCGACGAGAAGGGCGCCAACTTCAAGAACTGCCCGATCGGTACGGGTCCGTTCGAGCTCGTCTCCTATGACGTCGGCCAGAAGGTCGTCTACAAGCGCCGCGAGACCGGCAAGTGGTGGCAGGGCGAAGCCTTCCTCGATGGCGTCGAGTTCATCGATTACGGCACCGATCCGGCCGCAACGGTCTCGGCTTTCGAATCGGGCGAAGTCCAGACCAACCATGAGACGACCGCCGACTACGTCAAGATCATCGCAGACGTCGGCGCGCCGCCTTCCGAGGTCGTGACCGCCGCCACCGTGGTGTCGCGCTTCAACGTCAACGCCAAGCCTTATGGCGACCAGAAAGTGCGTCAGGCGATGTGCCTGGCCGTGGACAATTCGGTGGTGCTGCAGCTCGGCTACGGCAATGCCGGCACGCCAGCCGAGAACCACCATGTCGCGCCGATCCATCCCGAATATGTCGAGCTGCCCAAGATCAAGCGCGACATCGCCAAGGCCAAGCAGATGCTGACGGAAGCCGGCGTGATCGATTTCGAACACGAGCTGATCAGCAACGACGAGGACTACCACAAGAACACCACGGACGCGATCGCAGCCCAGCTGCGCGAGGCCGGCATCAAGGTGAAGCGCACCGTGCTGCCGAGCTCGACCTTCTGGAACGACTGGACGAAATATCCATTCTCGGAAACCAACTGGAACATGCGTCCGCTTGGCATCCAGGTCATCGCCATCGCCTACCGCTCGGGTGAAGCCTGGAACGAGACGGCCTACGCCAATCCGGACTTCGACAAGAAGGTCAACGAGGCGCTCGGGATCGCAGACGCGGAGAAGCGCAAGGTGGTGATGAAGGATATCGAGCAGATGCTGCAGGATTCCGGCATCATCATCCAGCCTTACTGGCGCAAGCTCTATATCAACATCAAGCCGGAGGTGAAGAACCACTCGATGCACCCCACCTACGAGCACGACTTCGGCAAGGTCTGGCTCGATCAGGCGTGACCCACAGCCTGCCGGGAGCGGAGGCGCCAGCGTCTTTCGCTCCCGCGGCATCGCCGCCGTTGCATTGGATGCAGCGGCGGCATGACGTCACAAGGTTTTTGATACAGGGTTGAACCTATCTGACCCCAACCCGGCCGGCAGGGGGGTACAATGTTCTCATTCATCGCCAGACGCATCGGCACGATACTGCTCACGATGCTGTGCCTGACGCTGGTCGTCTTCTTCCTCGTCAATCTGGAACCCAACCTGAAGAAGCTGGCGATCAGCCAGACCGAGATGCACACCTCGGCCGAACAGCTGGAAAGCTGGCTGGTCAATCATGGCTATCGGCAGAACTTCTTCGTGCGCTACGGCCAGTGGCTCGGCGTCCTGCCCAAGCAGCCGGTCACCGATCCGGCAACCGGCAAACCGGCGCAGCGCTTCTCCTTCTGCAACGATCCGGCCGAGCCGAAGTTCTCCGGCGTGCTCCAGGGTGATTTCGGCTGCTCGACCAAGTTCAAGACCACGGTGGCGGCCAAGCTGTTCCCGGCGCTCGGCGCTACCGGCATCCTGATGTTCTGCGTGCTGGCGGTGATGGTGCCGGTCTCGCTGCTGATCGGCATCCTGGCCGGCATGCGCGAGGGGTCGCGCACCGACCGCGTGCTGTCGGTCGCCTCGATCGCCTCGACGGCGACGCCCGAATATGTGTCGGGCGTCATCTTCACCGTCATCTTCGCCTCCTGGCTCGGCTGGCTGAACGGATCCGCCGCATCGGCAAGCCAGGGCATCACCTTCTACAACTTCACGCTGCCGGTGATCACGCTGGCGATCTACGGCATCGGCTACATTGCGCGCATGACACGTGCCTCGATGGTCGAGGTGATGACGCAGCAATATATCCGCACGGCCCGGCTGAAGGGTCTTTCCTTCAAAAGCGTGGTGGTCAAGCACGCGCTGCGCAACGCTCTGATCGCGCCCTTCACCGTGATCATGCTCCAGTTTCCCTGGCTGCTCACCGGCGTCGTCATCGTCGAGGTGATGTTCCGCTATCAGGGCTTCGGCTACACGCTGGTCGAGGCCGCCGGCAACAACGACATCGACCTTTTGCTCGGCTGCTCGCTGGTCTCGGTGTTCATCGTCCTGATCACGCAGCTCATTTCGGATGTCGGCTACGCGTTCCTCAATCCGCGCATTCGGGTCCAGTAGGGGAGACGGCGCATGCAAGCCCAATATATCGGCGCCTCCACCGTCGTCCTCGAAGTGCTCTGGCGCTTCTGGCTGGTCTGGCTCGCGCTTCTCATCGTCATGGGCGCGAGCTTCCTCTACAAGAAGAAGCTGGCTCTCTATGGCCAACTGTTCGACAGCGGCGTCGGCATAGCCGGCGTCGCCATCTGCCTGTTCTGGCTGTTCACGGCGATCTTCGCCTCGACCATCTCGCCTTTCGATCCGCTCGGCCAGATTCCCATCATGAAGGATACGCTGCCGGGAGCCATCGAACCGCAATCGGGCCTCGCCTATCTGTTCGGTGGCGACAAGCTCGCCCGCGACGTCTTTTCGCGCATGGTCTATGGCAGCCAGATCGTACTGATCATCGCGCCGGCGGCGACCGGCTTCGCGCTCATGGTCGGCATCACGCTCGGCCTGCCGGCCGGCTATTATGGCGGCAAGATCGATACCGTGCTGTCGTTCCTGGCCAATCTCGTGCTGGCCTTCCCGGTCATCCTGCTGTTCTACCTCCTGGTGACGCCGGGCATCATGGACACGCCGATCCCCTACGCGCTGGCCGGCGTGTTCTTCCTGTTCCCGATCATCTTCTTCTGCGTGCTGTTCTGGACGCGGTACAAGAACCGACCCGACCGGATCTACATCCTGCTCGGCCTGACGCTGGTTGTCGGCGGCTGGATCTATGCCGGCCTGGTGTTCGATGCCGATCCGCTGAAGATCGTGCACATCGACCCCAACCAGCTCAACATCTTCGTGGCGGTGGTGTTCGCCTCGAGCCCGGGCGTGTTCCGCATCGTGCGCGGGCTGACCATGGACATCAAGACGCGCGACTATGTTGCGGCGGCGCAGACACGCGGTGAATCGCCCTGGTACATCATGCTGTGGGAAATCCTGCCCAATGCGCGCGGACCGCTGATCGTCGATGCCTGCCTGCGCATCGGCTACACCACCATCCTGCTCGGCACGCTGGGCTATTTCGGCCTCGGGCTGGCGCCGGAAAGTCCCGACTGGGGCACCGCGATCAAGGATGCCAGCCGGCTGCTGCGCTCCTTCATCCATCCCGCACTGCCGCCGACGATCGCGCTGATGTCGTTCGTGCTGGGGCTGAACCTGCTCGCCGATTCCCTGCGCGAGCAATCGATGAAGGATTGATGGCGGGGTCCTCGACCCTACTTGCCCGGAAGAACCAAGGATTGGAGCGACCCATGAACGAGGCAGTTCGAAATCCGGCCAGGCCGAACAATGGGCCGATCATCGAGATCGAGAACCTGTCGATCTCCTTCTTCACCCGCAAGGGCGAGATACCGGCCGTGATGGATTTTTCCTGCACGGTCATGCCCGGCGAAGCGATGGGCATTGTCGGCGAATCCGGCTGCGGCAAGTCGACCGTGTCGCTCGGCATCATGCGCGACCTCTCCAACATCGGCAAGATCGTCGGCGGCAAGATCAAGTTCCAGGGCAAGGACATGGGCGAGCTCTCCGAGGAGGAGCTGCGCAGCATCCGCGGCAATAAGATCGCCATGATCTACCAGGAGCCGATGGCGAGCCTGAACCCGGCGATGAAGATCGGCCAGCAGTTGATGGAAGTGCCGCTGATCCACGACAAGGTGTCGAAGGAAGAGGCCTATAAACGTGCGCTCGAAATGGTGCGCTCGGTGAAGCTTCCCGATCCGGAACGCATGATGCGCTCCTATCCGCATCAGCTTTCTGGCGGTCAGCAGCAGCGTATCGTCATCGCCATGGCGCTGCTGTCGAAGCCGGCGCTGCTTCTCCTCGACGAGCCGACGACCGCGCTCGACGTGACGGTGGAGGCGGGCATCGTCGAACTGGTGAAGGGGCTGGGCGAGAAGTTCGGCACCTCGATGATCTTCGTGTCGCACAACCTTGGCCTGATCCTGGAGACCTGCGACCGCATCACGGTGATGTATTCGGGCGAGGCCGTCGAGACCGGCAAGATCAAGGACGTGTTCGACCGGATGCGTCATCCCTATACGCAGGGCCTTTTCCGCTCGATTCCGCTGCCGGGCGCCGACAAGAACTCGCGGCCGCTGATCTCGATCCCCGGTCAGCTGCCCCTGCCGCATGAGCGGCCGAAGGGCTGTAATTTCGGCCCGCGCTGCCACCATTTCGTCGAGGGCGTCTGCAACGCCGCCGAAATCCCGATGATCGAAGTCGCGGGACATGAAGGTCATTTCTCGCGCTGCGTGCGCTTCAACGAAATCGATTGGGACGCCCTGCCGCCCGGCGCCAAGAAGGTCAATGAGAAGGTCGTGCCTGGCGCACCGGTACTCAAGATCGAGGATCTGAGGAAATACTACAAGGTTGGCGGCAGCGAGGTGTTCGGCTCGAGCGAGGGCCGCGTCGTCAAGGCCAACGAAACGATTTCGTTTACGGCGCGCGAATCCGAAACCGTCGCCATTGTCGGCGAATCCGGCTGCGGAAAATCGACGCTGGCGAAAGTGCTGCTCGGGCTCGAGACGGCGAGCTCCGGCAAGGTCACGCTCGCCAACAAGGAAATCCAGTCGACCGGCATCGAGAGCCGCAGCGTCGACACGGTGTCGTCCATCCAGATGGTTTTCCAGAACCCGTTCGATACGCTCAACCCCAGCCATTCGGTCGGCTCGCAGATCATCCGCACGCTGGAGAAATTCAACGTCGGCAAGACCGTCGCCGACCGGCGCAAGCGCATGCTGGAATTGCTCGACCTGGTGAAGCTGCCGCGCGCCTTCGAAAGCCGCAAGCCGCGCCAGCTTTCGGGCGGCCAGAAGCAGCGCATCGGCGTGGCGCGCGCCTTTGCCGGCGATGCCAAGGTGGTGGTGGCCGACGAACCGGTCTCGGCGCTCGACGTGTCGGTCCAGGCGGCGGTGACTGAGCTGCTGATGGACATCCAGCGCAAGAACAAGACGACGATGCTGTTCATCAGCCACGATCTGTCGGTCGTGCGCTATATCGCCGACCGTGTGGTCGTCATGTATCTCGGCTATATCGTCGAGCAAGGCACGACCGACCAGATCTTCGCGCCGCCCTATCATCCCTATACCGAGGCACTGCTTTCAGCGATCCCGATCGCCGACACCAGCGTGGTCAAGAAGCACATCGTGCTCGACGGCGATATTCCCTCGGCGATGAACCCGCCGACAGGCTGTCCATTCCAGACGCGCTGCGGCTACAAGAGATTGGTGCCGGACAATCTGTGCGAAACCAAGGTGCCGCCGGTCAAGAACCTCGGCGGCGGCCATATGAGCCTGTGCTGGCTCTCGGACGACGTGCTGGCGACGATGGAGCCGGTGATCAAGTTCGACAAGCAGCATGCCGACCGTGAGGGCGTGCCGGACGACGCGCCGCATGGTGTCGGTCCGGGCTTTGCCGGTGCGCCTCCGAAGCGGCCGCATGGTAAGACGACCAGCACGGAAGCCGATGCGGTGGGGCAGGCCGCAGAGGAAACCGAAGCCGTCTCAAAGGCCCGTCGTCATGAGGTCCGCGACGAGGTTTCGGAGACTGGTCGTCCGGCGACGGATGCCAACGCAACCTCCGCGCCGTTCACGCCAAGAACGCTTGGTGACGGCCGGCAGGCCGAGAGTGCATACGTTGCACCGCTTGCCCCGCCGGCTCGGCTGGCCGACGCAAGTGCCACCGACAAGAACCGTCCGACCGGCATCGCCAGGCCGATCAAACCCGACAATCTCAAGCTGATTTCGGGCGTCGGCCCGAAAACAGAAGGCATCCTCAACGACCTCGGCATCTTCACCTACGCCCAGGTCGCCGCGTGGAAAAAAGCCGAGCGCCAATGGGTCGACGACTATCTTAGATTCAAAGGCCGCATCGAGCGCGAGGACTGGACCAGGCAGGCCAGGGTGCTCGCCAAGGGCGGCGAGGCGGAATATATCAGGGTGTTCGGCAGGAAGCCGCGCTGACGGACCGGCGCGCCTCTCAGCTGCCGCACTGCCTCAGCTGTTGGGCATAGTCGCGGGCCATCTTGTCGGTCGCCCGGGCATAGCCCTGGACGCCGGCGTCGCCACGGTTGCCACGGCCATAGGCGGTCCAGCCGAGATAGTAGGCGAGGTAGAGATTGTAGGTGTCGTTGCGGGCGACGCCGTAGGTATCCGCTGTCTTGGAATGGTACCAGCCGACGAAATCGACGGCGTCGGCGAATTTGGTCCGGCGCGCCGCCCAGTTGCCGGTTTCGCTCTGATATTGCGACCATGTACCGTCCAGCGCCTGCGAGAAGCCGGTGGCCGACGAAACGTGCTTCCACGGGATGAACCCGAGCAGTTTGGTGCGCGGCGGCCGGGCGTTGCTCTTGAAACCGGATTCCTTGCGCACCGTCGCCATCAGAACGGGAACGGGCACGCCGTATTTCTGCTCGGCGCGTTCGGCGGCCGACTGCCAATTGTCGAACCAGCCGTCATTCTGGTCGAAGACGGCGCAGACATTGTTGATGTGGCTGGGGGCGGTCGCGCAGGCCGAAAGTGCCAGCAGCATACCAACCGCTACAATTTTACTAAAACTCGACCTACGCATCGGCAGAGCAATAGGCTCAAATCATAAAGGGAATCTTGCCACGCCCGTTAACGCGTCGCCGACGCGGGCGGTTCGGAAAGTGCCATATTGATTGTCCGACATATCTTGTCGCTTTTTATAAATCAATGTTTCGAAAATGCCGCCTCGGTTAAAATCACGTCCGCAAACGACGTATTTCTGACAGCTGGCGCGGTTTGCCGAGGCTTTGATGCCCGATATGAACGAACCAAGACGCAAGCGCGGCGCCGAGCGCACCAGCAACCGGGGGCCAGGGCCCATCCCGCAGTTGCCGGCGAGGCGGGTGACCAATCCCTATCCTCCGATGGCCTTGCTGTCGTCCGACCAGATCGAGGCCATCCATCAGGCGTCGATGCATATATTGGAGAATTTCGGCATCGAGGTGATGAGCCTACGGGCGCTGTCGCTGTTCGAGCAGGCCGGTGCCAGCGTGGACCACGCGTCGGCGAACGTCCGCATCGACCGCGGCATGGTCGACGAGGCGCTGAAGACGACGCGGTCCAACTATACCCTTACACCGCGCAATCCGGCCAACGTCGTTCATCTCGGCGGCAACACCATCAATTTCACGCTCGTTGCCGGTCCGCCCAATGTGCACGACATGGAGCGCGGCCGCCGCGCCGGCAATTTGCGCGATTATGCGGATCTGACCCAGCTGGCGCAGCATTTCAACTGCGTGCACATGCTCGGCAACCAGGTCTGCGCGCCAGTCGAATTGCCGGCCAATTCGCGCCATCTCGACACCTATTTCACCAATCTCACGCTGACCGACAAAAGCTTCCATGTCTCGGCGATCGGCCGGGGCAGGGCGCTCGACGGCATCGAGATGATGGCGATCGCGCGCGGGCTGACGCTGGACCAGTTGGGCGACGATCCCGGCATCGCCACCATCATCTCGGTCAACTCGCCGCGCCGTTTCGACGAGATGATGGCCGAGGGGCTGATGACGATGGCCGAATTCGGCCAGTCGGTGGCGGTGACGCCGTTCACGCTGATGGGCGCGATGAGCCCGGTGACGCTGGCGGGTGCTTTGGCGCAGCAGAATGCGGAGGCACTGTTCGGCGTCGTGCTGACGCAGCTTGTGCGTCCGGGCGCGCCGGTCATGTATGGCGCCTTCACCTCCAATGTCGACATGAAGTCGGGCGCGCCGGCCTTCGGCACACCTGAAAACACCAAAGCTAACATCGCGTCGGGGCAACTGGCCCGGCGCTACGGGCTGCCCTACCGGACAACGCCGGGCTCAGCGTCGAACGCCGCCGATGCGCAAGGCGCTTATGAGACGCTGATGGCGCTGTGGGGCGCGGTGCTCGGCCA
The DNA here is from genome assembly GCF_020165235.1 of Mesorhizobium sp. CA13. Classification (NCBI taxonomy): domain Bacteria; kingdom Pseudomonadati; phylum Pseudomonadota; class Alphaproteobacteria; order Hyphomicrobiales; family Phyllobacteriaceae; genus Mesorhizobium; species Mesorhizobium sp. CA13. Next base: position 28,389 of record NZ_JAIUHS010000011.1, read on the forward strand.
CGGCAACCTCGTCTATCACGCCGCCGGCTGGCAGGAGGGCGGGCTGACTGCGTCGTTCGAGAAATTCATCATCGACGTCGAAATGATCCAGCACATGATGGAGTTTTTGCGCCCGATCGTGGTCGATGAGGCCGAGCTTGCCGTCGAGGCGCTGGGCGCGGTGCCGACCGGCGGCCATTTCTTCGGCGAGCCGCACACGCTGGAACGTTATGCGACGGCCTTCTATCAGCCGATGCTTTCGAACTGGCAGAATTTTGAAGCCTGGCAGGAAGCCGGCGGCCTCGACGCAACCGCGCGCGCCACGCGGTTGTGGAAGAAGGCGCTCGAAGACTATGTCGAGCCTCCGATGGACATCGCCGTGCGCGAAGCGCTGGAGGCCTATGTGGCCAAGCGCAAGGAAGCGATTGGGGCGGGCGAGCCGTGATGCGCCACGAACGTCCCGTTTTGAATCATCCAACCCGTCCAACTAACTGATATCAGAGAAGAAATCATGAAATCGCATGCAAGGGTCGTGGTCATTGGCGGCGGGGTCGTCGGGTGTTCGGTGCTGTTCCATCTCGCCCGCCATGGCTGGACCGACGTCGTGCTTCTGGAGCGCGACGAGCTGACTTCAGGCTCGACGTGGCACGCGGCCGGCGGCATGCACACGATCAATGGCGATCCCAACGTCGCCAAGCTGCAGAAATACACGATCAACCTCTACAAGGAGATCGAGGAGCTTTCCGGCCAGGCGACCGGCGTGCATCTGACCGGCGGCGTGCTGCTGGCGGCGACCGAGGCGCGGCTCGACTGGCTGCGTGGCGTCGTCGCCAAGGGTCGCTATCTCGGCATCGATCTCGAAGAAATCTCACCGAAAGAAGCGGCCGAACTGATGCCGCTGCTCGACCCCAAGCAGTTCGTCGGTGCTGTCCGCAACAAGGAGGACGGCCATCTCGATCCCTCCGGCGTCACCCATGCCTATGCCAAGGCTGCGCGGAAGCTGGGCGCCGAGGTCGAGCGCTTCACCAAGGTCGAGGACATCGTGCGGCGTCCCGACGGGCTGTGGCGCGTCATCACCAACAAGGGCGAGGTCGTGGCCGAGCATGTCGTCAACGCCGGTGGCCTTTGGGCGCGAGAGGTCGGCCGCATGGTCGGGCTCGAACTGCCGGTGCTGGCCATGGAGCACATGTACCTGATCACCGAGGATATGCCGGAAGTCGCCGCCTGGAACGCCAAGACCGGCACCGAGATCATCCACGCCGTCGATTTCGACGGCGAGCTCTATCTGCGCCAGGAGCGCGGCGGCATGCTGATGGGTACCTATGAGAAGGCCAACAAGGCATGGTCCGAGCACCAGACGCCGTGGAATTTCGGCCACGAACTGCTGGAGCCGGACATCGACCGCATCGCACCGTCACTGGAAGTCGGCTTCCGGCATTTCCCGGCCTTTCAGAACACCGGCATCAAGCAGATCATCAACGGACCCTTCACCTTCGCGCCTGACGGCAACCCGCTGGTCGGGCCGGTGCGCGGTTTGCCGGGCTTCTGGGTGGCCTGTGGCGTCATGGCCGGTTTCAGCCAGGGCGGCGGCGTTGGGCTCGCGCTGTCCAACTGGATGATCGAGGGCGATCCCGGCGCCGACATCTGGGCCATGGACGTTGCGCGCTATGGCGACTGGGCGACGATGGCCTACACCAACGCCAAGGTGCGCGAGAACTATTCCAGACGCTTTTCGATCCGCTTCCCCAATGAGGAATTGCCCGCCGGGCGGCCGCTGAAGACGACGCCGGTCTACGACCTGCTGTCGGCCAAGGGCGCGCAATGGGGCGTGTCCTATGGGCTGGAAGTGCCGCTCTGGTACGCGCCGGAAGGCGTCAGGGACGAGTTCTCGTGGCGCCGCTCGAGCGATTTCGCCCATGTCGGCAGGGAGGTTGCAAACGTTCGCGGGGGCGTCGGCCTCGCCGAGATTTCGAACTTCGCCAAATATGGCGTGACAGGCGAGGGTGCTGCCGCATGGCTCGACCGGCTGCTTGCCTGCAAGCTACCGAGGCCAGGCCGCATGACGCTGGCGCCTATGCTGAAGGAGGACGGCAAGCTCATCGGCGATTTCACGCTGGCCAATCTCGGCCCTCTTGATCGAGATGGGGAAGAGTGGTTCATCGCCGGTTCCGGCATTGCCGAGCAGTACCATATGCGCTGGTTCGAAAAGCATCTGCCCGCGGATGGTTCTGTCCGCATCGAGGCATCGGGCGCGAAGCTCACCGGCCTTGCCCTCGCCGGGCCGAAGGCGCGGGACGTACTGGCCAAGGTCACGCGGACGGACGTCTCGAACGCCGCCTTTCCCTTCATGGCCATTGGCAAGATGGATATCGGCATGGCGCCCTGCCTGGTTGGCCGCGTCAGCTACACAGGTGATCTCGGCTATGAAATCTGGGTGGCGCCGGAATATCAGCGCGCGGCGTTCCAGGCGCTGATGGCGGCGGGCGAGGAGTTCGGCATTGGCCTGTTCGGCTCCCGTGCGCTGAACGCACTGCGGTTGGAAAAGAACTATGGCTCGTGGGCGCGCGAATACCGGCCGATCTACGGACCGCTGGAGGCAGGGCTCGATCGCTTTGTCGCCTATGGCAAGGAAGCCGATTTCATTGGCAAGACCGCGGCGTTGGCAGAGCGCACGCAGGGCGGCAGGCTCAGGCTGCGGGCCTTCATCGTCGAGGCTGCCGAGGCCGATGTCATCGGCGACGAGCCGATCTGGTTCGGCGGCACGGTGCGTGGCTGGGTGACGTCAGGCGGCTATGCGCATCATTCAAGGAAATCGGTCGCCATGGGCTACGTGCCGAAGGAGATCGCCGAGGAGAGCGAAGGCTTCGAGATCGAAATCCTCGGCAGGCGCCATGCCGCACGCATGCAGCCGGTACCGCTGTTCGACGCCAATTTGGAGCGGATGCGGGCGTGAACAATCCGCATCCGGCTCTCAGGCAGCGCGGCGATTGTCGAGCGCAAAGGCGCCAGGGCCGGCGAAGAACAGATAGAGGAAGATAAAGCAGAACGAGATCGCCAAATCGCCGCCATTGTTGACGGGGAAGAAGCCGCGCGGCATGTGCGCCATGAAATAGGCGATCGCCATCTCGCCCGCCAGAAGGAAGGCGACTGGGCGGGTGAACAGCCCCAGCGCCAGCAGGATGCCGCCGGCGAACTCGAGAATGCCGGCTGTCAGGGTCAATCCGCTGAGGGCGTGAGGTTCGGCGCTTGCCGGGAAATTGAACAGCTTTTGGCTGCCATGCTCGATGAACTGCAGCGCGGTCATGATGCGCAGAACGCCGAGCGCCTGTGGCTGGTATCGGGCCAAGCCTTCGAAAAGCGCCATCTGAAACTCCGTTTTCACCCCCAGGTCCGGCCTAGATTATCGTCCTGAGATGGACCATTCACTTCCCGCTACCTAACATCAACAAATGGTGATGCGAGATGTTCCGCAACGCGTCGATATTTTCCTCCTAGGGTTGCATTATTATCTCTATGGTTGTATCGATTTGTAGATAGTCGAAATCGTTTGGGGTCTCTCGCCATGAAAAAAGTCGTCATCAGCTTTTTCGCAATCCTTGCCGGCACCAGCTTCGCAATGGCCGAGGACGCCGGCTGCGAGGCGTTCAAATGGCCGGTAACGCGTGAGCAGGCGCTGTTCGCCGCGCCTCCTTCTGCCGCGTCAGGGGCGACGCTGGCGATCGGCGCTGCCGCCGATCTGGTCCTGGTGCCGGCCGAGACAGCGGAATTCGCCCTCCCGCCCGAACGTGCCCCCGCGCCTGGCACATTCGGCGCCGTCGCCAGCATGGTTGTGCCGCCGGAAGGGGGCATCCAGATAAGCCTGTCGGGCGAAGCCTGGATTGATGTCATTCAGGACGGCCATACCGTGAAATTGGCCGGCTACAGCGGGGTCAAGACCTGTCCGGACATTCGCAAGAGCGTTCGATTCAAGCTTGCGCCCGGCCCGGCCACCGTCCAGTTCAGCGGTGCAAAAAAGGCAGGCCTGAAAGTCGCGGTGCTGACGCCGGAATAGCTCGGCGCCAAGCTGGGGACACGGCCCTCAATCTTACGATCAAAGGCCGTCCTCCTGTGCGACGTTGAGCCCTTACCGTCCGGGCGCCATCAAGGCGAAATGGGCGCCTTGCGGATCCTGGCATTGCACGATCCAGCTGCCGCCGGGGACCTCCATTGGGCCCATCAGGATCTTGCCGCCATTGTCGGTCACCCGTTTTGCCGCCGCGTCGATGGCGGTTACGTTGAAATAAAACTGCCAGACCGGCACCGGGATCTGTTCGGGTTTGTTCATGATGCCGCCACCGGATTCGGGGCCGGCCGCGAAGGTTTGATAGGTTCCCATCGGTCCCATGTCGAAATCGCCGGCATTGGTCCATCCGAACTGGCTGGAATAGAAGTCGAACGCGGCCTTCCAGTCGGTTGTGTAAAGCTCGTGCCAGCCGATATGGCCCGGCGTGCTGGCCGGCACGACCGGCTGGTCGGGCCCGTTCGGCTGCAGGAACATGAAGGTCGCGCCTTGCGGATCGGCGACGACGGCGAAGCGGCCGACGCCCGGAATGTCGTCGGGCTGGCGATGAACGGCGCCGCCTGCTTTCTGCAGCGACGCCGTGGCAGCATCGACATCCCTGGTGTGGATATAGCCAAGCCAGGCGGGAGGCATGCCCATTTTGGCGGGATCCTCGGGCATCGTCATCAACCCGCCGACACCACGCTCGCCGACATTCATGACGATGTAGCGCGGCATGCCGGGAGCCTTGTCGAAGGGTTGCGCGGTCCAGCCGACCACCTTGGTATAGAACGCCTCGGCGGCATCGAGGTCTGATGTCATCAATTCGTACCAGAAAAAGGGCATTGGGGATTTCGGCATCATCGGTCTCCTCACCTTTTGCGTCGATCGTCCTCCGATCCATCATAGGACGATCTTCGAGACGGAAATCCGACAGCGGAGGAAAAATTTGCGTGTCCCAGGCGCGCCGTGGCCGCGCCGGCCGCCTTGCGGAAAGCCTTTCCTCGAAGGTTCGATATTCGCGCATCACGGACTTAAAACATGAACTGAAATATCATGTTTTATTCGAGCCTTTTCAGCGGCTTATGTCGAAAATTGACCAATTGATAAAAAAATAAAACGTGCTAGCCTTTCCTAAAACGAAAACAAGGGGAACTGACGATGGCAGAAGGCCAGTTCAGGGAAGGCATTGCAGGCGGCCGGCTGCCTGCCGACCAGTACGCGGACAATTTTTCCGACCTGCATCCGCCGCTCGATCACCACGAGGCGCTGGTCGAATCCGATCGCTGCTATTTCTGCTACGACGCGCCGTGTATGAACGCATGCCCGACCTCGATCGACATTCCGCTGTTCATCCGCCAGATCTCCACGGGCAATCCGATCGGCTCGGCCAAGACCATTTTCGACCAGAACATTCTGGGCGGCATGTGCGCCCGCGTCTGCCCGACCGAGACGCTGTGCGAGGAGGTCTGCGTGCGCGAGGTGGCGGAAGGCAAGCCGGTGCAGATCGGCCGGCTGCAGCGCTATGCCACCGATATCGCGATGAGCGAGAACAGGCAATTTTATCCACGTGCCGCGCCGACAGGCAAGGCGGTCGCCGTGGTGGGCGCCGGGCCGGCCGGCCTTGCCGCCGCCCATCGGCTCGCCCGCCATGGCCACGACGTCACAATCCTGGAAGCGCGCGCGAAGGCGGGCGGGCTCAATGAATATGGCATCGCCGCCTATAAGAGCGTCGACAATTTCGCCCAGGCCGAGGTCGACTATGTCACCTCGATTGGCGGCATCGATATCCAGAACGGCAAGGTGCTCGGCCGCGACTATCAGCTTTCCGACCTGATCCGCAATTATGACGCGGTGTTCCTGGGCACGGGGCTTGGCGGCGTCAATGCGCTGCGCGCCGATGGCGAGGATGCGGACGGTGTTGTCAATGCGGTGGAGTTCATCTCCGAGCTGCGACAGGCCAGCGATCTGGCCAGCCTGCCGGTCGGCCGCCGCGTCGTCGTCATCGGCGGCGGCATGACGGCGATCGATGCCGCGGTGCAGTCGAAGCTGCTTGGCGCCGAAGAGGTGACGATTTGCTACCGGCGCGGCCAGGAACATATGAATGCTTCCGAATTCGAGCAGGATTTGGCGGCCGCCAACGGCGTCGTCATCCGACACTGGCTACAGCCGAAACGGGTGATTGCCGAAGGCGGCAAGGTCAATGCCATCGAGCTCGAATATACCGCCATGAGCGGCGACAGGCTTGCCGGCACCGGCGAGACGCTGACCCTCGTTGCCGACCAGGTATTCAAGGCGATCGGCCAGAGTTTCGTCCCCGCTGCGCTCAACGGCAGCGGTGCTGCGATCGAGCTCGAGGCCGGGCGCATCAAGGTCGATGCGGAAGGGCGCACTTCGCTGGCCAAGGTCTGGGCCGGCGGCGACTGCATATTCGGTGGCGATGACCTGACCGTCTCGGCCGTGGCGCAAGGGCGTGACGCGGCGGAATCCATCCACCGGGCACTGACCTCGAACGGGAGGGCATGAGCATGGCAGATATCAGGAACAATTTCGTCGGCATCAAATCGCCCAATCCGTTCTGGCTGGCCTCGGCGCCGCCGACCGACAAGGCCTACAATGTCGTGCGCGCCTTCAAGGCTGGTTGGGGCGGTGTCGTCTGGAAGACGCTGGGCGAGGAGGGCCCGCCGGTGGTCAACGTCAACGGCCCGCGCTACGGTGCGATCTGGGGCGCCGACCGCCGTCTGCTTGGCCTCAACAACATCGAGCTGATCACCGACCGCGACTTGCAGACCAATCTGCGCGAGATGAAGCAGGTCAAGATGGAGTGGCCCGACCGGGCGCTGATCGCCTCGATCATGGTGCCTTGCGTCGAGGAAAGCTGGAAGGCGATCCTGCCGCTTGTCGAGGAGACCGGCGCCGACGGCATCGAGCTCAATTTCGGCTGCCCGCACGGCATGTCGGAGCGCGGCATGGGCGCCGCCGTCGGCCAGGTGCCGGAATATATCGAAATGGTTGTGCGCTGGTGCAAGCAGTACACGCGCATGCCCGTCATCACCAAGCTGACGCCCAACATCACCGATATCCGCAAGCCGGCGCGGGCGGCGCATGCCGGCGGCACCGACGCAGTGTCGCTGATCAACACCATCAACTCGATCACCGGTGTCGATCTCGACAATTTCGCGCCGATGCCGACCATCGACGGCAAGGGCTCGCATGGCGGCTATTGCGGCCCCGCGGTGAAGCCGATCGCCATGAACATGGTGGCCGAGATCGCGCGCGACCCCGAAACGCAGGGGCTGCCGATCTCCGGCATTGGCGGCATCACCACCTGGCGCGACGCCGCCGAGTTCATGGCGCTCGGCGCGGGGAACGTGCAGGTGTGCACGGCGGCGATGACCTACGGTTTCAAGATCGTCCAGGAGATGATCGCCGGTCTCGAAAACTGGATGGACGAGAAGGGCCATCGCTCGCTCGACGAGATCATCGGGCGTGCCACGCCCAATGTTACGGACTGGCAGTATCTCAACCTCAACTATGTCGCCAAGGCGCATATCGACCAGGATGCCTGCATCAAATGCGGCCGCTGCCACATCGCCTGCGAGGACACCTCGCACCAGGCGATCACCAGCGTGGTCGCCGGCGTCAGGCATTTCGAGGTGATCGAGGCCGAATGCGTCGGCTGCAATCTGTGCGTCAATGTCTGCCCGGTCGACAACTGCATCACCATGGAGCCGCTGGCCGCCGGGGTGATGGACCAGCGCACCGGCATGCCTGTGTCGCCGGTCTATGCCAACTGGACCACGCACCCGAACAACCCGATGGCCAAGGTGGCGGCGGAGTAGAGCGGAACAATCGAGGAAAAAGCGGCGTCTTCGAGCGCCGTTTTCGTTTTCCTATTGCAGATAATAAATATCCAGGATATAAATTATCCATGTATAGGAGATTCGCACCATGAAACTGGGCGAGGGCGTCGAAGCGGCCATCCACTGCGCGGCGACGCTGGCGGGCGTCGATGGCGACAGCACCATGCCAGGTGCGGCCCTCGCGGAGGCGTTCGGCCTGTCGCCGAGCTATCTCCTGAAGCATTTGAACATGCTGACGGCGGCGCGCATCCTGGAGTCGGTTCCCGGGCCGGCGGGCGGCTACCGGTTGGCGAAGCCGGCCGAACGCATCACGCTGCTGGACATCGTGCTGGCGGTCGAAGGGCGCGAGCCGGCTTTCCGCTGCGGCGAAATCCGCCAGCGCGGCCCGACGAAACTCGATGCGTCGGCCTATGTCAGGCCGTGCGGCATCAATGCTGCGATGCTGAAGGCGGAGCGCGCCTATCGCGCGGCGCTAGCCGAGGTCAGGCTGTCCGACATCGTGGCGGACTTCATGAAAGGCGCCGATCCGCGATCGGTCGCGGCAAGCTGCGCTTTCGCCGAGCGCCACCAGCGGCAGCAGAAATCCCGTTCAACCTAGCAAGCATGAAAGGAAAGATGATGAGACAGAGGCTCCAGTTCTTCGCCAAGGCGCCCGAGATCATGAAAGCGGTGTCGGCGCTCAACAAGGCGGTCGACGAATGCGGGCTTGAGGAAAGCCTGCTGCACCTGATCAAGCTCAGGGCCTCACAGATCAATGGCTGCTCCTTCTGCGTCGAGATGCACAGCCGCGAGGCGAGGCGCGACGGCGAGACCGAACAGCGGCTTTATCTGGTTTCGGCTTGGAAGGAATCGCCGCTGTTTTCGGAGCGCGAGCGCGCCGCTTTGGCCTGGACCGAGGCCGTGACGCTGATCGCCAACAATGGTGTTTCGGACGAGCTCTATGCCCGCACGCTGGAGCATTTCTCGGAAGAGGAGTTGGTCAAGCTCTCCGTGGCGCTGGGCATGATCAACACCTGGAACCGGCTTTGCATTCCGTTCCACGCCATTCATCCGATGCCTGCCGCCAAGGCCGCCTGATTGCTCGATCACGATCGGAGCGCCGCCGAGGGAGGCGGCGCTCCCACTATTTCAAAGGGAGAGCGTTTGATGCTTGCCGATTTGCCCGCCGCCTTGTTGGTTCTCGGCCGGCTGTTGCTTGGTGGCGGGTTTGTCTTCGCCGGCCTGCGCAACATTCAGAACGCGGGCTTCTTGACGGGGCTGATGGCCGCGCGAGGCGTGCCGCAGGCGCGGCTGGCGCTTTGGGCCGGCATCGTCCTGCAGATCGTCGCCGGCATGCTGGTGATGGTAGGCTTCTGGACCGCGATTGCCTGTATGGCGCTGGTGCTGTTCCTGATCGTCGCCACGCCGATGTTCCACAATTTCTGGGACCATCAGGGGCAGGAGCGTGCGTCGCGTATCAATGGTTTTGTTGGCAATATCGCGCTGAGCGGCGGCTTCCTGACACTGATCGCCCAGTCGCTTTGACGGTTGCAGCTAGGCCGCGAACCGCAAACCACCATCGCAGGTCAGCACCTGGCCGGTCATGAAGCCGTTGGAGACGAGAAAGGCTATGGCCGAGGCGACGTCCTCGGCGCGGCCGATGCGGCCGACCGGTGTCTTGCCGGCATATTCCGCGAAGACCGCTTGTCGCTGCTCGTCCGGCAAAAAGTCCCACCAAGGCGTGTCGATGACGCCGGGCGCCACGACGTTGACGCGCAGCGGCTTCAGCTCGACAGCCAGGATCGGCGCCACCGTCAGGAGCATGCCATTGACGGCGCCGATGCCGGCGACGCCCGGCGTGGCGAGTTGGGCGGACACCGCCGAGATGAAGGTGACCGATCCTGATTTGTCCAGCGTCGGCAAGGCCGCCTGCAGGCAGGATAGTTGCGGCCGCACCTTTTCGTCGACTCCGCCAGCGATGTCGGCAAGGTCAAGGGTATGGAACGGGCCGAGGCCCTTGCCGCCGCTGGCCGCCAGAACGAGGTGATCGAACGGGCCGAGACGCTCGAAGAACTGGCGCACTTCATTCGGCTTTGACGCATCGAACGTCGCCTTGTCGGCGGCGCCGCCAAGGCTTTTCCAGGCACCGATGAGCCTCTCCTGGTTGCGTCCTGTGATCGTCACCTTCATGCCCGGGCCGAGCAGTTTTCGCGCCGTCGCCAAGCCGATGCCGGATGAGCCGCCGATGATGACTGTGTGTTCGATCTTCTCGGTCATGAGTGCTGGTCCTTCGATGCCGCCTGCCCGACAAGGTCGAGGCTCAGGCTCCGCAGTTGCTGTCTTGCTGTGCTGTCGTAAGCCTGGGCGTCGGCGCGGGATTCGCGAAGGCCGTCGAAATAGAGGCCGCTGCGCCCTTCGAGATCAGGCGAGGTGGCGAGATTGAGGATGGCGTCGGCGCCGGTCTCGACCGAGCTCCATGGTGTCACGCCGGCCTGGCGGACCATGGTGGTGTTCATGTAGCTCGCCGGGTGCAGGGCGTTGACGGTAACCCCGCTGCCCTTGAGCTGCTCGGCGAGATCGACGGTGAAGAGGATCTGCGCTAGCTTGCTTTGGCAGTAGGCGCGCACGCCGCTGTAGCCGCGGGTGAGCATGACGTCGCTAAAGTCGATGGCCTGCTGGCCCGCCGAGGCGACGTTGACGATACGCGCCGGCGCGCTGGCCTTCAGCAGCGGCAGAAGTTCCGATGTCAGTAGGAAACCGGCAAGATAGTTGACGGCGAAGCGCAGTTCGTAGCCGTCGGCGCTGACCTGCCTTTTGGCGTTTTGGCCCGCCGTGCCGACACCGGCATTGTTGATGAGGATGTCGAGCCGAGCGGTTTTTTCACGCACGGCCTCGGCGAGCCGGCGCACCTCGGCCAGCGAGGCGAGGTCGGCTGCGAAGAACTCGGCCTTGCCGCCGGCCGCCTCGATGTCCACGACCGCCGCCTTTCCGCGCGCTGCGTCGCGTCCGTGCACCAGCACCCGGGCGCCACCTGCGCCCAGCCGTTGCGCGACGACCCGGCCGACACCGTCGGTCGAACCGGTGATCAGGATTGTCTTGTCTTTCAGGTCCATGTTTGAGCCTCCATTCGTCGCTCTCGACAGAAGATGGGGCAGCGCGCGCGCGCCAAACAGATCAAACTTTATCCTGGTATCGGTACTGCTATAATAAGATCATGGATGCTCCTTCTCATTCCGCTGAAGACAGCCGCCGGCGCGAGCTCGGCGCCTTCCTGCGCTCGCGCCGCGAGAGGCTTTCGCCACTGGCCGCCGGCATTGCCTGCGGCGCGCGGCGGCGCACGCCGGGCCTGCGGCGCGAGGAGGTGGCGCTGATCGCCGGCGTCGGCACCACCTGGTACACCTGGCTGGAACAGGGCAGGGAAGTCAGGCCCTCCGTAGAGGTGCTGGCGGCGCTCTGCGAGGCGCTGCGCCTCGACGCTGTCGAGAAGCGGCATTTGTTCATCCTCGCTGGCCGCCAGCAGCCGGAGCATCGTATGGCGACGCCCGAAAAGGTCGACGGGCCGTTGCTGCACATGTTGGAGAGCCTCGTCCTGCAGCCTGCCTATGTCGTCGGCCGGCGTTGGGACGTGCTCGCCTGGAACCCGGCAGCCGCCGCGGTGTTCGGCGATTATGGCTTGCTGGAAGGGGACGCCCGCAACATCGTCCATATGGTGTTTACCAGCCCGCACCATCGCCGCCTGCTCGTCGACTGGGAAGAGCTTGCTCGCGTGGTGCTCGCTTCGTTTCGCGCCGAAAGCGCCAAATATGTCGGTGATCCCGATTTCGACCGGTTGATCGCGCTGATGATGCGCTCGAGTCCCGAGTTCCGCGATTGGTGGCCCCGCCGCGACGTGGCGCGAAAGCTGACCGGTCTGAAGCACGTCCGCCACCCGACGGCCGGCGCGATGGCCTTCGAGCATATGAGCCTGTCGATCGACGATGGATCCGACATGCGGCTGGTCGTCTACACGCCGCTGGCCGAGCAGAACTCGATCGCCAAGCTCCAGAGCTTGCTTGATAGGCTGCCGGCGGAGCGGCGCAGCGCCTGAGCCTTCAGGGCAGGGTCAGGCCTTCGGCTTCAACCCGTCGAGGAACAATTGCTCCAGGAACCTCGCTGCGTCCCCGAAGCGGCCGTCGCCGCCACGGTTCGGGCCGAGCACGGCGCGGACCTGGACGTCGAAATCGGCATAGTGCTGGGTCGTCGCCCAGATCGAGAAGATCAGGTGCCAAGGATCCGTCCTGGCGATCTTGCCGGCGCGCATCCAGCCCTTGATGACGGTTGCCTTCTCGTCGACCAGCGTCTTCAGTTCGCCGGTCAGCAACGGCATGATGCGTGGTGCGCCCTGCAGGATCTCGTTGGCGAACAGCCGGCTCTCTCGCGGAAAATCGCGCGCCATTTCAAGCTTGCGCCTGATGTAGCTCCTGAGCTCGGTCAGGGGATCGCCGATGTCGTCGAGTTCCCTGAGCGGCGCCAGCCATGTGTCGAGCAGGCGCTGCATCAGCGTCTCGTGAATCTCTTCCTTGCGGCGAAAGTAATAGAGCAGGTTGGGCTTCGACATCCCCGCAGCTTCGGCGATCTGGTCGATGGTCGAGCCACGGAAGCCGTTGGTGGAGAACACCTCGAGTGCGGCTTCGAGAATGAGCTCGCGCTTCTCCTGCTGGATGCGGGTGCGGCGAGGGGCTTCCGTGCTGGTGTTCACCGTTGCGCGCCCTCGTGTTGAAAGCGGTCTGGCCCAATTCTCTGGACCAGTTTTTCCCCGGCCTGTGGAACGCACTTCAGGAGCCGCATTTCCGCTAGTAATCCCTTGACCGCCGACAAGGCGGTGCTAACGTTTGTCCAATCGGTCAAAAATTTGCGTAGCACGAAAGCGCGGCAAAGACCAAGCGTTGGACGTACCGAAACAGGTTACAAGGGGAAGTCTTGGTCATGTCCAACCGGCTGAAAGTCACGCCGAACGATCTCAGTGCATTCTGGATGCCGTTCACGGCAAACCGGCAGTTCAAGCAGGCGCCACGCATGTTCGTGTCCGCCAAGGACATGCACTACACGACCAGCGATGGCCGCAAGGTGCTGGACGGCACCGCCGGCCTCTGGTGCGTCAATGCCGGCCATTGCCGGCCCAAGATCACCGAGGCGATCCAGCAGCAGGCGGCCGAACTCGACTACGCTCCGGCCTTCCAGATGGGCCACCCGATCGTGTTCGAACTGGCCAACCGCCTGGTCGACGTTGCGCCGAAGGGCATGGACCACGTGTTCTTCACCAATTCCGGTTCGGAATCGGTCGAGACCGCGTTGAAGATGGCGATCGCCTATCACCGGGTGAAGGGCGAGGGCTCGCGCACCCGTCTGATCGGACGCGAGCGCGGCTATCACGGCGTCAATTTCGGCGGCATTTCGGTCGGCGGCATCGTCACCAACCGCAAGATGTTCGGCACGCTGCTCGGCGGCGTCGACCACATGCCTCACACCCACCTGCCGGAGAAGAACGCCTTCTCCAAGGGCGTGCCGGAACATGGCGCGGAACTCGCCAACGAGCTGGAGCGCATCGTTGCGCTCCATGACGCCTCGACCATAGCGGCCGTCATCGTCGAGCCGGTCGCTGGCTCCACCGGCGTCATCCTGCCGCCCAAGGGCTATTTGCAGAAGCTGCGCGAAATCTGCACCAAGCACGGCATCCTGTTGATCTTCGACGAGGTCATCACCGGTTTCGGCCGTCTTGGCGCGCCGTTCGCGGCCGATTATTTCGGCGTCACGCCTGATATCATGACCACCGCCAAGGGCGTCTCCAACGGCGTCATCCCGATGGGCGCGGTGTTCGTGAAGAAGGAAATCCACGACGCCTTCATGACCGGCCCCGAGCACATGATCGAGTTCTTCCACGGCTACACCTATTCGGGCAATCCGATTGCCTGCGCGGCGGCCCTTGGCACGCTCGATACTTACAAGGAAGAGGGCCTGCTCACGCGCGGCGAGGAACTGGCGCCCTATTGGGAGGACGCGCTGCATTCGCTGAACGGCGAGCCGCATGTCATCGACATCAGGAACATCGGCCTGATCGGTGCGATCGAGCTGGCGCCGATCGCCGGCAGCCCGACCAAGCGGGCATTCTCGGCCTTCGTCAAGGCATTCGAGCGCGGCGCGCTGATCCGCACCACCGGCGACATCATCGCGCTGTCGCCGCCCCTGATCATCACCAAGGGCCAGATCAACGAACTGATCGACCATGTGCGTGAAGTGCTGAGGTCGATCGACTAGACTTGCCTTTGTCTGGGCGGGTGGCGATGGGAACCGCCACCTGCCCGGACTATGAAATGGAAGGACTTTGAATGGCCGCACCCGGCGAGAATCTGCGAATCAATTCAGACCGTTTGTGGGATTCCATCATGGAGATGGCGAAGATCGGTCCCGGCGTTGCCGGCGGCAACAATCGCCAGACCGTGACCGACGAGGACGGCGAGGGCCGGCATCTGTTCAAGCGCTGGTGCGACGCGGCCGGGCTCGAAATGGGCGTCGACGAGATGGGCACCATGTTTGCCCGCCGCGAAGGCACCGACCCCAGCCTGCCGCCGGTCTATGTCGGCAGCCATCTCGACACGCAGCCGACCGGCGGCAAATATGACGGGGTGCTCGGCGTGCTCGGCGGCTTGGAAGTGGTGCGCTCGCTTAACGATCTCGGCATCAAGACCAAACATCCGATTGTCGTCACCAACTGGACCAACGAGGAAGGTGCGCGCTTCGCCCCGGCGATGATGGCGTCCGGCGTGTTCGCCGGCGTGCTCGACCAGGCCGATGTCTACGAGCACACGGACAAGAACGGCAAGAAATTCGGCGAGGAGCTTGAGCGGATCGGCTGGAAGGGCACGGAAAAAGTCGGCGATCGCAAGATCCACGCCTTCTTCGAACTTCATATCGAACAGGGGCCGATCCTCGAGGACGAGGGCATCGACATCGGTGTCGTCACCCATGGCCAGGGGCTGAAATGGCTGCAGGTGACGCTGACCGGCAAGGAGGCGCATACCGGCTCGACGCCGATGCCCAAGCGCCGCAATGCCGGGCTCGGCATGGCGCGCGTGATCGAACTGGTGCACGAGATTGCCATGGACTACCAGCCGGACGCCGTCGGCGCGGTCGGCCACATGGAAGTCTATCCGAACTCACGCAACATCATCGCCGGGCGCACCGTATTCACCATCGACATCCGCTCGCCGGAGAAGGAAGTGCTCGACGCCATGGATGGGCGCATCCGCGAAGGCATCGACACGATATGCGAGGCGCTCGACATCCAATACAAGATCGAGCAGGTCGGCCATTTCGATCCGGTCACCTTCGACAAGGGCTGCGTCAAGGCGATCCGTGATGCCGCCGACCGGCTCGGCTACACGCACCGCAACATCGTCTCGGGAGCGGGCCACGACGCCTGCTGGATCAACCGCGTCGCGCCGACCGCCATGGTGATGTGCCCTTGTGTCGACGGTCTCAGCCACAACGAGGCCGAGGAGATCTCCAAGGAATGGGCGACGGCAGGAGCCGACGTGCTGTTCCATGCCGTGGTGGAGACGGCGGTCATCGTGGAGTAAGCTGGAAAGCTGGATTTCCAAACGCTGCTCGCTAGAAGCGCGAAGGAACAAGGGAACAAGAAAATGACCAAAGTCATCCGCAACGGCACCATCGTCACCGCCGACCGCACATGGAAGGCCGACGTGCTGATGCAGCACGGCAAGATCGTCGCCATCGGCTCCGACCTGCATGGCGACCATGAGTTCGACGCCACCGGCTGCTACGTCATGCCCGGCGGCATCGATCCGCATACTCATCTCGAAATGCCGTTCATGGGCACCTATTCGGCCGACGATTTCGAGTCCGGCACGCGCGCCGCCCTTGCCGGCGGCACGACGATGGTGGTCGATTTCTGCCTGCCGTCGCCGCAGCAGTCGCTGCTCGAGGCCTTGCAGATGTGGGACAACAAGACCTCGAAGGCTGCCTGCGACTATTCCTTCCACATGGCGATCACCTGGTGGGGCAAGCAGGTGTTCGACGAGATGGCTACCGTCGTCGACAAGGGCATCACCTCGTTTAAGCATTTCATGGCCTACAAGGGCGCGCTGATGGTGGACGACGACGAGATGTACGCGTCGTTCCAGCGCTGCGCCGAGCTCGGCGCGCTGCCGCTGGTGCATGCCGAGAATGGCGACGTGGTTGCGGCGCTCTCGCAGAAGCTGCTTGCCGCCGGCAACAATGGCCCGGAGGGGCACGCCTATTCGCGCCCGCCGGAAGTGGAAGGCGAGGCGACCAATCGCGCCATCATGATCGCCGACATGGCCGGCGTGCCGCTCTATGTCGTGCATGTTTCCTGCGAGCAGGCGCACGAGGCCATCCGCCGGGCGCGTCAGAAAGGCATGCGGGTGTTCGGCGAGCCACTGATCCAGCACCTGACGCTGGACGAGAGCGAGTATTTCGACAAGGACTGGGACCATGCGGCGCGCCGCGTGATGAGCCCGCCCTTTCGCAACAAATTACACCAGGATTCGCTGTGGGCCGGCCTGCAGGCGGGATCGTTGCAGGTGGTTGCGACCGACCACTGCGCCTTCACCACGGACCAGAAGCGCTTCGGCGTCGGCGACTTCACCAAGATCCCGAACGGCACGGGCGGCCTCGAGGATCGCATGCCGGTGCTGTGGACCAGGGGCGTCAACACCGGGCGGCTGACGATGAACGAATTCGTCGCCGTAACCTCGACCAACATCGCCAAGATCCTCAACATGTACCCGAAAAAGGGCGCCATCGTCGAAGGCGCGGATGCCGACATCATCGTGTGGGATCCCAAACGCAAGAAGACGATTTCTTCGAAGAAGCAGCAGTCGGTCATCGACTACAATGTCTTCGAAGGCGTCGAAGTGACCGGCCTGCCGCGCTTCGTCTTCTCGCGTGGCGAATTGTCGATCGAAGAGGCCCAGGTAAAGGCCAAGCCTGGCCATGGCCAGTTCGTCGGCCGTGAGCCGAATGCGGCGGTCAATCGGGCACTGTCGACCTGGAAGGAGATCACCGCGCCGCGCAAGGTGGAGCGGACAGGCATTCCGGCGACCGGGGTTTGAGCATGCGCGCCTTTCTGTTGGCCGCCGCGTCGGTCGTCGCGGCGGCGGCCGGCCATGCGTCTGCGGCCGGCATCGACCTCACCAAGCCCTATGGCAACAAGTCCGGCTGCATCAACAGCAACGGCCAGCAGGTCTATGCGGAGGACATGCTGCTTTTGACCGACAAGGAGTTCATCACGGTCGCCAGCGCCTGCACCTTTACCGGCAAGCAGGCGCAGGCCGACGGCTCGCTGGTGCTGAAGGCGCAATGCCAGGCGGAAGGCGAAGAAGGGCAGTCGCCAATCCAGTTCACCGTCAAGCGCAGCGCCAGGAATGCCAAGAAGCTGGTGATCGCCGACGAAGACGGCGCGCTCTACGGAGAAGTCTCCCGGTGCCGATGACGCCGAAACCCTTCCCACCAGCGTCAGGCGACCAATGCATCCAGTTCCGGCAACAGGACAACGCTTTCCTGCTCTTTGGGATCGGTGCGGGCAATGACGGCCGAAGACGGGGCCCCGCTCAGATTGGCGGGCAGATGCGGCACGCCGGCCGGAATGTAGAAGAGGTCGCCGGCTTTGGCGACGATGTGGTTCTCAAGCCGGTCGCCGTACCAGGTATGGACCTCGCCGGAGAGCACGTAGATCGCCGTTTCATGGTTCTCATGCAGATGCGCCTTGGCGCGGGCGCCGGGCGGCATGGTGAGCACATGCATGCAGATACCAGATGAGCCGACCGACTCGGTGGCGATCCCGGCAAAATAGGTCAATCCCTGCTTGCCTTCATAAGAGCTTTCAGGGCGGATAAGATGGCAAGTGGGTTTAGGCGACATCGGGGAAACTCCGGGCGTCGAATAAGTGGAACAAGACCAATGGGACTGGGTGAGTGGAAAACAACATCGCGATAAAAGCAATCGGAATCGGGCCGGCGCCGCAGGGGCAGGAACAGGCAGGCCGCGGCCGATGACGGAGATTTCGCCAGCCGTCGTCGCGGCAAGCAAGCTTGGCCTGACCTTCCAGACCAATGACGGGCCGGTACAGGCGCTGTCCAATGTCGACCTGACCATCGGCAAGGGTGAGTTCGTTTCCTTCATCGGGCCGTCGGGCTGCGGCAAGACGACCTTGCTGCGGGTCATCGCCGATCTTGAGAAGCCGACCTCGGGGACCATTTCGGTCAACGGCATGACAGCAGAACAGGCGCGCGAGAAACGCGCCTACGGCTACGTCTTCCAGGCCGCCGCCCTGTTTCCCTGGCGCACCATCGAGCGCAACGTCGCGCTGCCGCTGGAGATCATGGGTCTGTCCGGGGCGGAGCAGGGAGAGCGGATCAGGCGCACGCTCGAGCTCGTCAACCTTTCCGGCTTCGAGAAGAAGTATCCCTGGCAGCTTTCCGGCGGCATGCAGCAGCGCGCCTCGATCGCTCGCGCGCTCGCCTTCGATGCCGATCTTCTGTTGATGGACGAGCCTTTCGGCGCGCTGGACGAGATCGTGCGCGACCACCTCAACGAGCAGTTGCTGGAACTGTGGGCGCGCACCAACAAGACCATCTGCTTCGTCACCCATTCCATTCCGGAAGCCGTGTATCTGTCGACGCGCATCGTGGTCATGTCGCCGCGACCGGGCCGCGTCAGCGATGTCATCGAGTCGACGCTGCCGAAGGAGCGGCCGCTCGACATCCGCGAGACGCCGGAGTTCCTGGCGATCGCCGCGAGGGTGCGCGATGGCTTGAGGGCAGGGCACAGCTATGATGATTGAGGGGGACGGGTTTCCTCCTCTCCCCAACGGGGAGAGGGTGGCCGGAACGAAGCGGAGGTCGGGTGAGGGGGCGGCGCCGACGGATCCGACCAAGAGAAAGGTCGGTGCAACCGCTCGCGCCCGGCAGCTCCGATTCGACGAAACCGAGGCTGAATACCGGCTTTGGGGCGAGTTGAGAGGGCGCCACCTCAATGGCTACAAATTTGTTCGGCAAATGCCGCCCGGCCCTTTCTTCGCTGACTTTGTTTGTCGCAAGGAATGGCTGATTGTCGAACTTGATGGCAGCCAACATGCGGATTCACAAACCGACCCCGCAAGGACAGCTTGGTTGAACGGACAGGGCTATTCGGTTCTCCGGTTCTGGAACCATGAGGTTTTGGCCGAGCGCCGAGCGGTCCTTGATACGATCTTGGCTTGCCTCGACGGAAAGATTTTTATCCCCTCACCCGACCTCGGCTTCGCTCCGGCCACCCTCTCCCCGTTGGGGAGAGGAGGGCGCCCAACTGGCGAGGCCCGCTAGATGGACACTTTCCGTTCCAAGCTCATCCCGGTCACCTCGATCCTCGCCGGCGTGGTCGTGCTCTGGTACGTCTTCGCGGTTATCCTCAACACACCCTTCCAGCGTGATCTCGATCAGCGCTCGAACACGAGCTCCGGCACCGTCGAATTCATCGGCAAGACGCTCTCGCAGCCGAAGCCGACGCTGCCGGCGCCGCACCAGGTGGCGGTGAACTTTTTCGAGAACACCTTTTTGCGCAGCGTCACCTCCAGCCGCAGCCTGGTCTACAACGCCTGGGTGACGTTGTCCTCGACGCTGCTCGGCTTTGCCTTCGGCACGGCGCTCGGCATCATCATCGCGGTGGGCATCGTACATGTGGCGACGCTCGACCGCAGCCTGATGCCGTGGATCATCGCCTCGCAGACCATCCCGATCCTGGCGGTGGCGCCGATGATCATCGTCGTGCTGGCGGCGATCGGCATTACCGGACTGATCCCCAAGGCGATGATTTCGACCTATCTGTCGTTCTTCCCGGTGACGGTGGGCATGGTGAAGGGGCTGCGCTCGCCCGAGATCATGCATCTCGACCTGATGCACACCTATAATGCCAGCCGTGCGCAGACCTTCTGGAAATTGCGCGTGCCGGCCTCGGTGCCGTTCCTGTTCACCTCGATGAAGGTGGCGGTGGCGGCCAGCCTGGTCGGCGCCATTGTCGGCGAACTGCCGACGGGTGCTGTCGCCGGCATCGGCGCCAAGCTGCTCGCCGGCGCCTATTACAGCCAGTCCATCGATATCTGGTCGGCGCTGGTCGCCGGCTCGATCGTCGCCGCGCTGCTGGTCATGGTGGTCGGCATTGCCGGGCGCCTCGTCGACCGCGCCATGGGCGGGAGGCCGGCATGAACCGGCTGAAACCTTCCTGGCAGGCGGTGCTGGCCATTGTGCTGTGCGTGGCGGGGCTTGCGCTTGGCGCGATCGCCGCGCCAAAGGTGGATCCGCTGGCGCAGCCCGCAGGGACGTTGATGTATCCCTATGCAGCGACGGGCTGGCTGATCTTCGGCGTGCTTCTTCTCTCGGCCTTGATCTCGATGGCCAGAATACCGTCCATCGTCGAAGCTGTCGTGCTTTTCATCGGCGCCCATCTCACTGCCTGGCTGCTGATCTCGGGCATCGCCGGTTTCGAAGGCACCGCACTGGCGCCTTACTTCCTGCTGCTCACCACCGCCTGGCTGCTTGGCTGGCGCTGCGTCGCGGTGCTATCGGGACTGCACCCCACGGAAAGCTGGATGCGCACTGCGCTACGCCTGATCATCCCCGCCATCTTCGGCGCCTGGATCCTGATCATCTGGGAAGCGGTGACGCGTGGCGCCGGCATCCCCTTCATCCTGCTGCCGCCGCCGAGCGCCATCGGCGCGCGCATCGCCAGTTCGCTGCCGATCCTTGGCGCCGATGTCCGGCAGACCATCTTCAAGGCGGTGATCTTCGGCTATGTCGTCGGCAGCGGGGCCGGCTTCGTCACGGCCATTCTCGCCGACCGGGTGCCGTTCCTGCGGCGCGGCCTGCTGCCCATCGGCAATATGGTCTCGGCGCTGCCGATCATCGGCGTGGCGCCGATCATGGTGATGTGGTTCGGCTTCGACTGGCAGTCCAAGGCGGCTGTCGTCATCATCATGACCTTCTTCCCGATGCTGGTGAACACCGTCGCCGGTCTGGCCGCGTCCGGCCATATGGAGCGCGACCTGATGCGCACCTATGCGTCCGGCTACTGGCCGACGCTTATCAAGCTCAGGCTGCCGGCCGCCGCTCCCTTCATCTTCAACGCGCTGAAGATCAACTCGACGCTGGCGCTGATCGGCGCCATCGTCGCTGAGTTCTTCGGCACGCCTGTCGTCGGCATGGGCTTCCGCATCTCGACCGAAGTCGGGCGGATGAACATCGACATGGTCTGGGCCGAAATCGCAGTTGCAGCCCTTGCGGGTTCGGTCTTTTATGGCGTGGTCGCTCTTGTCGAAAGAGCCGTCACGTTTTGGCATCCCTCTGTCCGTGGTGGATAGGGGCGGTGGGTTTGGGCACTAACTCCAGAGGGAAAAAAATGAAAAGACTGATTATTCCTGTACTGGCCGGCGCGATGTCGCTGGCCGCGTTCCAGGCAATGGCTGCCGACAAGGTGACGTTACAGCTGAAATGGGTCACGCAGGCCCAGTTTGCCGGCTACTACGTCGCCAAGGCGAAGGGCTTCTATGAGGCCGAGGGTCTCGACGTCGACATCAAGCCGGGCGGTCCCGACATTGCGCCCGAGCAGGTGATCGCCGGCGGCGGCGCCGATGTTATCGTCGACTGGATGGGCGGCGCGCTGGCAGCCCGCGAAAAGGGCGTGCCGCTGGTCAACATCGCCCAGCCGTTCAAGAAGGCCGGCATGGAACTGGTCTGCCCGAAGGACGGCCCGATCAAGACCGAAGCCGACTTCAAGGGCCACACGCTCGGCGTCTGGTTCTTCGGCAACGAATATCCGTTCTACGCCTGGATGAACAAGCTTGGCCTCAAGACCGATGGCGGCCCGGACGGCGTCACCGTTCTCAAGCAGAGCTTTGACGTGCAGCCGCTGATCCAGAAGCAGGCGGACTGCATTTCGGTCATGACCTACAATGAATACTGGCAGCTGATCGACGCCGGCTACAAGCCGGAGCAGCTCACCGTGTTCAACTACTCGGCGATGGGCAACGACCTGCTCGAGGACGGGCTTTATGCCTCGGAGGACAAGCTCAAGGATCCGGCCTTCGAGGACAAGATGGTGCGTTTCGTGCGCGCCTCGATGAAGGGTTGGAAATATGCCGTCGATCACAACGACGAAGCGGCCGAGATCGTCATGGACGGCGGCGGCCAGGACGAGAACCACCAGAAGCGGATGATGAGCGAAGTCGCCAAGCTGATCGACAATGCCGACGGCAAGCTCGATCCGGCGACCTACGAGCGTACCGCCAAGGCGCTGCTCGACCAGAAGATCATCACCAAGGAGCCGAAAGGCGCCTATACCACCGCGATCACCGACAAGGCGATCAAGTAAGCCTCGAACTGGCCTCGTGACGGGGCTCGATGGCTGGTGTTGGAGGGGCGGGTGACCGCCCCTTTTTCATGTGGCCAAATCACAAAAGCGTGTGCCTGGATACATTGCGGCGGCCGAGCGTTGCGTCGAAGGCATGCGCGTGCGGGGGAGCCACGACGGATGCGACAGCCAAACGGAGGTTCTTCATGCGTATACAGACCGTCTTGCCGATGCTTTCGGCGGTGGCCATTTCGACCGCTTTCCTGTTCGCATCGCCGGCCCTAGCCGACATGGTGAAGTTCAAGGCGACGCTCGATGGCAGCCAGCAAAGCCCGCCCGTCACCACCAAGGGCAAGGGAACCGCCACATTCACCTTCGACACCGCCAAGAAGAAACTCAGTTGGAACGTTAAATATTCCGGCCTCAGCGGGCCGGCGACGGCCGCACATATTCATGGCCCGGCGGCGATGGGGGAAAATGCGGACCCCGTAATCCCGTTCAAAAAACTCAAGAGCCCGATCAAGGGGTCGGCGACATTGACGGATACGCAGGTGACCGATCTGGAGGCCGGCAAATATTACGTCAACATCCACACCGCCGCCCATAAGGATGGCGAGATCCGCGGTCAGATCGAAAAGGCGGCGGCGTCGATGTAACGCGCCGTCGCTCAGGGGGCGCCCGTATTAGCTTGAAGGCTTTGCGGGCAGCGCCCCCTCTGTCCTGCCGGACACCGACCTTCAGACCTTGTCTCTTATCTGCGTCATCGTGCGGGTCGGCGTGATTGCCTCCGGATCGAGCCTGATCTCGATGATCGCCGGCTTGCCGCTAGCGCGGGCGCGCTCGAAGGCAGGGGCGAAGTCGGCGGTCCTCTCCACCGTTTCGCCATGGCCGCCATAGGCACGCGCCAGGGCGGCGAAGTCCGGATTCTTGAGGTCGGTGGCGACCACCCGCCCGGGGTATTCACGCTCCTGGTGCATGCGGATGGTGCCGTAGATGCCATTGTTGACAACGATGACGATGATCGGCAACCCGTACTGCACGGCGGTCGCGAATTCCTGCCCGTTCATCAGAAAGCAGCCGTCGCCGGCGAAGGCGACCACGGTGCGATCCGGGAACAGCGCCTTGGCTGCGACAGCGGCAGGCGTCCCATAGCCCATCGAGCCTGAAGTAGGCGCGCCCTGTGTGGCAAAGCGGCGGAAGCGATGGAAGCGGTGCACCCACGTGGCGTAGTTGCCGGCGCCGTTGGTCAGGATCGCGTCGTCGGGGAGCACCGTTTCGAGATAGGTCATGATCGGCCCCATCTGGACGGCGCCCGGACCGCTTTCCGGCGGCGTCGACCAGTCGAGATAAGCGGCGTGCAGCTTTGCCGTATCCGCCGCCCAGCCCGGCGATGCCGGTCCCTTCCGTTTGGCGAAGGCGCGCACGAAGGCGGCGGGCGAGGCGTTGATCGCAAGCGTTGGGCGGTAGACGCGGCCGAGTTCGCCGGCATCGGCATGGACATGAACCAGCATCTGGTCGGGGTAGGGGCTTTTCAGGAGCGTATAGTCCGAGGACGGCATCTCGCCCATGCGGCCGCCGATCAGCAGCACCAGATCGGCCTGCTTGATCGCTGTCGCCAGCTTCGGGTTGATGCCGATGCCGACATCGCCGGCATAGTTCGGGTGCAGATGATCGAACAACATCTGGCGGCGGAAGGAGCATCCGACCGGCAGCGACCACGCCTCGGCGATGCGGGTGATTTCCTGAACAGCCTGGAAATCCCAACGTGTGCCGCCCAGGATCGCGATCGGCCGTTTGGCGGCATTGAGCAGCGCCTCGATCCGGTCGAGTTCGGCTTCGGCGGGGCTGGTCTCGACCGGGGTGTAGGCGAGCGCAGCCGGTGCGTCGACGACACTGGTCAGCATGTCTTCCGGCAGCGAGATGACGACAGGGCCTGGGCGGCCGGAGGTCGCCACGGCAAAGGCGCGGGTGACGAATTCGGGAATGCGCGAGGCATCGTCGATCTCCACCACCCATTTGGCGATGTCGCCAAAGAACCTGACATAGTCCACTTCCTGGAAGGCCTCGCGCTGCTTGGCATGGCTGGCGACCTGGCCGATGAACAGGATCACGGGAATCGAATCCTGCATGGCGATGTGGATGCCGGCGGACGCATTGGTGGCGCCGGGGCCGCGGGTGACGAAGCAGATGCCGGGTTTGCCGGTGAGGCGGCCTTGGCAGTCGGCCATCATGGCGGCGCCGCCTTCCTGGCGACAGACGATACTGCGGATCGATGAATCGTGCAGCGCGTCGAGCACCGCGAGATAGGATTCGCCTGGCACGCAGAAGATACGGTCGGTGCCGTTGGCCTCGAGCGCGTCGACGATCAATTGTCCGCCGGTTTTCATTTTGCTCTCTCCAGTTCGGCAAGGATTTCGTCAGTGTGTTCGCCCAGGCGGGGCGAGGGGCGCTCATAGACGAGCGGTGTTTCGGACATGATCATCGGTGCGCGAACCGAGGGCAGAAGATTGCCATGGCCGTCGTCGAGGTCGAGCCGCATGCCGCGCGCGATCGCCTGCGGGTCGGCGAACATCTGTCCGATCGTGTTGATCGGGCTCGCCGGCACGCTAGCCGCTTCGAGCTTGGCCAGCAGAGGGTCGCGATCCCTGGTCTTCAGCGCCTCGACGATCCGCTCGCGCAGCTTCACCCGGTTGGCGACGCGGGCCGGATTGGTGCCGAAATCGGGATTGCCGGGCAATTCGTCCAGCCCGACCACCGCGCAGAACCTGGCGAACTGGCCGTCATTGCCGACCGCCAGGATGATGTGGCCGTCCCGGACCGGCAGCACCTCGTAGGGCGCAATGTTCATATGCGCGTTGCCCATCTGCACCGGCGACTTGCCGGAAACGAGATAGTTGAGGTTCTGGTTGCCGAGCGCCGAGATCTGGGTGTCGAACAATGCCATGTCGATGTGCTGGCCTTCGCCAGTTTTTTCGGCGTGGCGAAGGGCCGCCTGGATGGCGATGACGGAATAGAGGCCGGTGAAGATGTCGGAGATGGCGACGCCGGCCTTTTGCGGCTCGCGTCCGGCCTCGCCGGTGATCGACATCATGCCGGCCATGCCCTGGATGATGAAATCGTAGCCGGCGCGCGGCGCGTAAGGACCGTCCTGGCCGAAGCCGGTGATCGAGCAATAAACGAGGCGCGGATTGATCTTGCGCAGGCTGTCATGGTCGAGCCCGTATTTCTTCAAGCCGCCAAGCTTGAAGTTCTCGATCAGCACGTCAGACGTTGCCGCCAGCCGGCGCACGGTTTCGGCGCCCTCCGGCGTGGAAAAATCGATGGCGATGGAGCGCTTGCCGCGATTGCAGGAATGATAATAGGCGGCCGACAGGTTTTCGCCATCCTTGCCCATGACGAAGGGCGGACCCCATTTGCGGGTGTCGTCGCCGCCATCGGGGCTTTCGACCTTGATGACGTCGGCGCCGAGATCGGCAAGCAACTGCCCGGCCCAGGGCCCCGCAAGGATGCGGGCGAGTTCGACGACGCGGACGCCTTTCAGCGGGGGCTCAGCCATAGATCACCAGAATTGGTCGGAACCGAAGCCTCTATCAACAGAGATTGCCGCTGTCACGGTTCTTGCGATGGGCCAACGCTTCACCGCTTCAGGACCGCCTCTGCCCACCCCGCGAAATCGTCCATGACGATGTCGCGATTCACCTCGTTCAGGCTTTCGTGACGGGTTTCGCTGTAAACCTTTGAAACGAGATTCGAAAAGCCCATTTTGCGCATGCGTTGGGCAAGATGGGTGATCGCTTTGCCATGGTCCGACGCAGGGTCTTTTTCGCCCCCCACGACGCTGACGGGAAGATCGCGCCGAACGCCGGCAAAACCTGCGTCCCTGCCGCCATTGAGTGCCATCTGGACGACATCGCGCCACATCGACACCGAGGCGTCCCAGCCGCATAGCGGGTCGGCGATGTATTTCGCCACCTCCGCCTCGTCGCGTGACAGCCAGTCGAACAAGGTCCGGTGGTTGGGCACCGCCTTGCCCCAGGCCTGGAAGGTGAGTTTCGGCAGCAGGCGCGATGGGACATCCGAGCCGAGCCGCATCCTTTCCCAGGCAAGGATGCCGAGTGCCACCTGCCCGAGCAGGCCAGCTGAAAAATTGCCGTTCCAGATGGCGGCGGCATGAATGCGATTCGAATGCGCCAGGAGGAAGTTCAGCGCCACGGAGGCGCCCATCGAATGGCCGAACAGGATGACGGGCAGGCCCGGCTGCTCCCTGGTGATGAGATCATGAATGGCGCCGACATCGGCTATGACCTTGGCGGGGCCGTCCTCATGCGCGAACCTGCCCAGCGGTGCGTCGGGCGCCTTGGTCGCGCCATGGCCGCGATGGTCGTGGACATAGACATGGAAGCCGCGCGCGCCCAGGAAATCGGCAAATCGGCCATAGCGCGCCGCATGTTCCGCCAGCCCGTGATTGATCTGGATGACGGCGCGCGGATGGCCCTCGGCCTGCCGGACCAGAAGATTGAGGTCGGCGCCGGTCGGCGAAGGGACCATGCGCTGCTGGCTGAACGACATTCAGTGATTTCCACCCTGGCCCGCCTCGGTGGCGCCAGCCTTGTTTGCGCCGGGGCCGGTTCAGCGTCAATCCGCCATTCCGGATTTCTCGCGATGATGTTTCTTGCGTTTGGCCGGTGGAATATCGCAATTCTGACATGGAGACAGCTTCAGTCTGTCGGCCACCTTTTTCACCCAGGGATTCCCCATGCGCATTGCTGTTGTTTTCGGATTGGCCATTTCGGCGGCATCATTGACGGGCGCGGCCCATGCCGACGTCAGGATGAGCGGCACCTTCGTTGCCGATGCCTCATGTCCGGCAACGCAAGCCATCAAGAACGGCAAGAATCCCGGCAATGTCTCAACCGATGCCGGCCAGAGCTACCAACTTCTGGCGGGCAACAAGGATGCGCCGACGCATTATCTCATCCTGGTACCGGGCGCGGATCCGGATCGGCGCTGGGTGAAGGTCAGTTGCGGACATCTCTCCGGCAGCAGCGCAGCAACGCTGCCGGCGACCCCCGGCGGGCAGGGCAAGCCGGCGGCGTCGGGAAAACCCGAATATGTCTTCGCGCTGAGCTGGCAGCCGGCTTTTTGCGAGACCAAATCCAGCAAGAGCGAATGCAAGGCGCAAAACCCGAATGAATTCGATGCCAGCAACTTCACCTTGCACGGCCTGTGGCCGCAGCCGAACGGGAATTTCTATTGCCAGGTACCGGCCGGGGACAAGGCCAACGACAGTCCGGCGCACTGGAAGGATCTTCCGCCTGTCAATTTGGATGCCGACACGCGCACGGAACTCGACAAGGTCATGCCCGGCACTGCTTCGCAGTTGGAGCGGCATGAATGGATCAAGCACGGCACCTGCTACGGCAAGAACCAGCAGGAGTACTTTTCCGACGCGCTCAGCCTGATGCGTGAGGTGAACGGCTCGGCTGTGCGCGACCTCTTCGCCAAGAACATCGGCGGCAAGCTGACGGCGGATCAGATACGCGGCGCCTTTGACCGGGCTTTCGGCGCCGGCGCCGGCGATCGCGTGCGCGTTTCCTGCGTCATCGATCCGTCGAGCGGGCGGCGGCTGATCGGCGAGTTGACGCTCGGCCTCGCCGGTCCGATCGGCCCGAACAGCTCGCTCAAGGACCTGCTGCTGGCCTCGGTGCCGACCAACAAGGCCGGTTGCCCGACCGGAACCGTCGACGCGATCGGGTTCCAGTAAATCCTGAGCTCATTCCTGCCGGGAGGCAGGCCGGGGCAACGCCAATGCCCGTTGTTAGTGCGGCCTGTGATCGGTTCGATGCGGCGAAAGCGATTGCCGTTCGGCCCCGCATCGCCTACATAGCGGCCAACCTCCATTCAAATCGACGAACAAGTCAGTTTTTCAGGGAAAGCGCGCGTGGCACGCCAGTTCATCTATCACATGTCCGGCCTGTCGAAGGCCTACGGCACCAAGAAGGTGCTCGATAACGTTCATCTGTCCTTTTACCCGGACGCCAAGATCGGCATTCTCGGCCCTAACGGTTCGGGTAAGTCGACCATCCTGCGCATCATGGCCGGGCTCGACAAGGAGTTCCAGGGCGAGGCGTGGCTGGCCGAGGGCGCGACCGTAGGCTACCTGGCGCAGGAGCCGCAGCTCGACAACAGCAAGACCGTGCGTGAAAACGTCATGGACGGCGTCGGCAGGAAGACCGCCATCATCGAGCGCTACAACGAATTGATGATGAATTATTCCGACGAGACGGCCGACGAGTCGGCCAAGCTCCAGGACGAGATGGATCGGCTCAACCTTTGGGACCTTGAGCAGCAGGTCGAGATGGCGATGGACGCGCTGCAGTGCCCGCCGGCCAATTCCGAGGTGACCAATCTGTCGGGCGGCGAGCGCCGCCGCGTGGCGCTGTGCCGGCTGCTCCTGGAACAGCCCGATCTGCTTTTGCTCGACGAGCCGACCAACCATCTCGACGCCGAGACCACGGCCTGGCTGGAAAAGCACCTGCGCGATTATCCGGGCTCGGTGCTGATCATCACCCACGACCGCTACTTCCTCGACAACGTCACCGGATGGATCCTCGAGCTCGATCGCGGCCGTGGCATCCCTTACGAGGGCAACTACACCAAATATCTCGACGCCAAGGCCAAGCGCCTGATCCAGGAAGGCCGTGAGGACGACGCCCGCCAGAAGTCGATCTGGCGCGAGCGTGAGTGGATCCAGTCCTCGCCCAAGGCGCGCCAGACCAAGTCCAAGGCCCGTATCAAGGCCTATGAGGAACTGGTCGAGCAGTCGCAGAACCGCAAGCCGACCGACACGCAGATCGTCATTCCGTCGGGTGAGCGCCTCGGCAATGTTGTGATCGAGGTCGAAGGGCTCACCAAGGGCTTCGGCGACGAGCTTTTGATCGAGGACCTGTCGTTCAGGCTGCCGCCGGGCGGCATCGTTGGCGTCATCGGCCCGAACGGCGCCGGCAAGACGACGCTGTTCAAGACCTTCACCGGCCAGGAGAAGCCGGACGCCGGATCGATCCGCATCGGCGAGACGGTCAAGCTCGGCTATGTCGACCAGAGCCGCGACGCGCTGGATCCGAACAAGACGGTGTGGGAAGAAATCTCCGGCGGTGCCGAAGTCATCAAGCTCGGCAAGCACGAGGTCAACAGCCGCGCCTATTGCTCGTCCTTCAACTTCCGTGGCGGCGATCAGCAGCAGAAGGTCGGCAACCTTTCGGGCGGCCAGCGCAACCGCGTCCATCTGGCCAAGATGCTCAAAGGCGGCGGCAATGTGCTTTTGCTCGACGAACCGACCAACGATCTCGATACCGAGACGCTGAGCGCGCTCGAAGATGCGCTGGAAGCCTATGCGGGCTGCGCGGTCATCATCAGCCACGACCGCATGTTCCTCGACCGGATGGCGACTCATATGCTCGCCTTCGAGGGCGACGCGCATGTCGAATGGTTCGAAGGCAATTTCGAGGAATATGAGAAGGACAAGCTTCGCCGCCTGGGTGCGGAAGCGGCGGCCCCGCACCGCATGACGCATAAGAGGCTGACGCGGTAAAGGTTTGCGAAGGCGGCGGATTTCTCAAGACGATATGAGGAGCTTAGATGGCTGATTGGTCCGCCGCCCAATATCTGAAATTCGAGGACGAGCGCACGCGGCCGGCGCGGGACCTGGTCGCTCAGGTTCCGGTGGATTTTCCGCGCCGTGTCGTCGATATCGGCTGTGGGCCTGGCAATTCGACCGAATTGCTGGTCGAGCGCTGGCCGGATGCCGAGGTCAGCGGCTTCGACACCTCACCCGACATGATCGAGAAGGCGAGGACGCGCCTGCCCAACGTCACTTTCGATCTGGCGGACGCTGCCGCATGGCAGCCCGAGAAGCGGGTCGACGTGATCTTCGCCAATGCCGTGTTCCAGTGGCTGCCTGACCATCCCGCCGTGTTCGAGCGGCTGATGGGGTTTCTGGCGCCAGGTGGCGCGCTCGCCGTGCAGATGCCCGACAATATGGGCGAAGATTCCCACAGGCTGATGCGTGAGACGGCCGCCGAAATGCCGTTCGCAGCCAAGATGAAGGGCGCGGCGCGCGCGCCGCTGCCGCCGGTATCGTTCTACTATGATCTGTTGTCGCCGCTCTCGGACCGGCTCGACATCTGGCACACGGTCTACAATCATCCGCTGGCCGATGCCGAAGCGATCGTGGAATGGGTGAAGTCGACGGGCCTGAAACCTTTTGTTGATCCGCTGGGTGCGGATGAGCGCAAGATGTTCCTCGACAGCTACACGGCCAAGATCGCCAGGGCCTATCCCAGGACGGCTAATGGCAAGGTGCTGTTGCGTTTTCCCCGCATCTTCATCGTCGCCAAGCGGGCTTGAAGATGGCTTGGTACGGTTCGTGCGCGGCCGCCACGACGGCGCATGCTGGAACAGCCCGCAGACGAACACCAAACTGTGCGCATGGTGAGGGGACGCGGCAACCGGTTTAAGCTGGCATAAACCGGCTCAATGCGACAAGGGTTGCGCCGGGCCTCCCTAGCGCCCACATCAAAGCCCCTGAACGCCTGCGGATGGGACGGACTGAACATGCATCGCGTCATCATCAGCGGCATCGGCGTCGAAATCCCCGAGCCCGAGATCAGCAATGAGGAACTGGTCGCCAGCTTCAACAACTGGGTCGACACGGAGAACGCGCGCCGGTCGGGCACGGACCAGCCGCTGCTGCAGAAATCGGACAGCGATTTCATCGTCCACGCCTCGGGCGTGCGCAGCCGTCATGTGATCGAGCGCGAAGGCATACTCGATCCGACCCGCATGGCGCCGCGCATTCCCGCACGGCCGGACGATGCGCTGTCGCTGGAGGCCGAGTTCGGCATCGCTTCGGCCCGCAAGGCGCTTGACCATGCCGGGCTGACGCCGTCCGATATCGACCTGGTGATCTGCTCGGCCTCGCACCACCAGCGGCCCTATCCGGCGATCGCCATCGAGATGCAGCAAGCCCTGGGCACCAAGGGGGCGGGGTTCGACATGGGGCTCGGCTGCTCCTCCGCCGCGGCGGCACTGCACATGGCGGTCAATCTGGTGCGCGCGGGCGCGCATAAGCGCATCCTGGTGACGACGCCGGAGATCATCACCGGCCATCTCAATTTCCGCGACCGGCAGACGCATTTCATCTTCGGCGACGCCTCGGTGTCGATGGTGGTCGAGGGGCTGGCACTCGGCGAGAAACGGCCGGGACGTTTCGAGGTGCTCGACACGCGTATCTGGACGCAGATGTCGAACAACATCCGCACCAATCTCGGCTATCACACCCGCACCGCACAGGACGATCCCTACAGGATCGATCTGGAGGGCAACCTCATCAAGCAGGTCGGCAACAAGGTGTTCAAGGAAGTCACCGTCGCCGGGCACAAATTCATCGTCGAGTTCCTGGCCGAGCACGGCCTGACGCCGCAGGCGGTGCGACGCTTCTGGCTGCACCAGGCCAATGCGCGCATGAACGCCATGATCCTGAAACTGTCATTCGGCCACGAGGTCGATCATGACCGCGCGCCCATGGTGCTGGAGCGTCTCGGCAACACGGCGGGCGCCGGCGCCATCGTCGCGTTGTCGGAGAACCATGCTGACATGAAGGCGGGCGACTTCGGGCTGATCTGCGCTTTCGGCGCGGGGTATTCGATCGGCGGCGCGCTGCTGCGGATGCTGTAGGACGGGCGCTTGCCGCTTCAGGCCGGCGGGAAGGGAACCAGCATCGGCACGCGGCGCGCGTAATCGTCATAGGCGGGCCCAAGCTCGCCGCGCAGGAAACTTTCCTCCAGCCTCGCCTTGACGACGATCCCGGCAAGCAGCAGGGCCGCACCCGCGACGCCCCATACCGTGCCCTTGACGGCCATGGTGGCAAAGATCGAAAGCAGCAGGCCCGTATAGATCGGATGACGGACAAGCGCGTAAGGACCGGTGTCGATGACGCGATGATCGGCCTTGGCGGTTACCGTGCTGGACCACAGCCGGCCGAGATGCAGGCGGGCCCACCATGCAAAGGCGATGCCGATGGCGATCAGGGCGACGCAAATCCAGGCTTGGGGTAGCGGGAGTGTCCAGAGCCGAAGCCGGCCCACATAGCCGTGCGCCGGAACGAACAGCAGGACGGTACCGGCGAGCCAGAGAACCCGATATCGCGCCTCCGCCCTGAAATCCGCCCGCTTGCGCACGGGATCGGCCCATGACGCGGCAAGAATCCACGATACCAGCCAGAACAACCAGAGCGCGGCAACGGCGTGTCCCACCTGCATGACCCGAACCTCCTCCCGATCTGGCGCCCTCGTCTATGCCGGCGGCACGGCGGCAATGCGGCGCGCTGTGGGCGGCAACTGCGTTTCCGGTAAGAAAGTCGTGATCGGCATCAAACGGCGTGATCGGATCATCAGCGCTTTCGACTGGACCGCATTGCGGAGGGCCTCTAGACCAGACCGATGCAGGAAACCAACCCAAGGCTTTTTCCGGCGGACCTGACGGTCGACATCGTGCCGGGCCGCAAGCTGGTGGCAAGGGCGGCGGCGCTCTATGCCGCTCCGTTCGACCATTTCGAAACCAAGGCGGTCGAGAAATTGCAGCTGGGCTTCGACGGCATAGCCGGCGATTTTCATGCCGGGATAACGCGACGCTCCGGCGGGCGCGAACCGTGGTATCCGCGCGGCACCGAGATGCGCAACGAGAGGCAGTTGTCGCTGGTGGCGGCGGACGAACTCGCGCTGGTCGCCGAACGCATGGGCCTAGAGGAGATCAAGCCCGAGTGGATCGGCGCCAATTTGCTGATCGAAGGGGTGCCGCATCTTTCGATGTTGCCATCCGGCTCGCTGCTGTTCTTCCAGGGCGGCGTGACGATCAAGATCGATGCCCAGAACAAGCCATGCCGCGTCGCCGGGC
Source organism: Mesorhizobium sp. CA13 (assembly GCF_020165235.1). Taxonomy (NCBI): domain Bacteria; kingdom Pseudomonadati; phylum Pseudomonadota; class Alphaproteobacteria; order Hyphomicrobiales; family Phyllobacteriaceae; genus Mesorhizobium; species Mesorhizobium sp. CA13. Next base: position 61,602 of record NZ_JAIUHS010000011.1, read on the forward strand.
AGTCGATCGCCGAGCATGTCCGGGCGGCGGACCGCGACGCCACTGCGCTGCTCTTTCCGAAAGTGGCCAAGCGGCTGCGGGGCCTTGTAGGCTGGGTCGAGAAGCCCGGCATCGCCAGGTCCGGCGAGGAAATCTCCGTGCGGGTGCCCGAGCAGTGGATTTATCGCGCCTGACGAGGTAGCCACGCCGCTCGAAACGGCGTGGCTGAGCGACCCGGACTAGGCCTTGCGGTTCTTGTTGGCGCCTTGCGCCATGACCGAAACATGGTCCCACTTTTCCCAGGTGGCGATGCGGTTGGCGTATTCCTGCTTGATCATCGGCAGCCCGCCGTCGCCGAAGAACACTCTGAGAGGTGGCTCGGCCGCGTCGACGATGGCCAGCATCGCCGGTCCGGTGGCCTCGGGATCGCCGGCCACGGCGCGGCTGCGGCGCTCCGCCATGGCAGCGCGGACGGGCGCATAGGCGTCCAGCGCTTTGGAGACCTTGGCCGACGGACCGGCCCAGTCAGTGGAGAAGCCGCCGGGCTCGACCAGCGTGACATGGATGCCGAACTCCGCGACCTCGAGGCTCAGCGACTGGCTGAAGGCTTCCAGCGCCCATTTCGAGGCGTGGTAGAGGCCAAGCGAGGCGAAGGCATTGACGCCGCCGATCGACGAGATCTGGATGATGTGGCCGGAGCGCTGCGCCCGCATGATCGGCAAGGCGGCCTGGGTGACCCACAGTGCGCCGAACACATTGGTTTCGATCTGGTCGCGGGCTTCCTGCTCGCTGACTTCCTCGATAGCGCCGAAATGGCCATAGCCGGCATTGTTGACGACGATGTCGAGCCGGCCAAACCGCTTGTGCGCCTCGGCGATTGCGGCATCGACGGCTTTCTTGTCGGTGACATCGAGCTTTATCGCGGCGATGTTGTCGCCATATTTCACGGCGAGATCGGCGAGCGTGCCGGCATCGCGGGCGGTTGCCGCGACGCGGTCGCCGCGGGCGAGCGCGGCCTCGGCCCAGACGCGGCCAAAACCCTTCGACGATCCGGTGATGAACCAAACCTTGTTTGTCATGATGAAGTCCTTGCCCGTGCGGGGCTGTGATTTTTCGGAGCTAAACGGAGGCTTCTCCGCTTTTTTGCCATATACGGTGCGTCCCGCGACTTTCCAGAGGCGGTGGCGGAATTATTTGGACGGAGCGGCGACCGGTCAGGGGTAGCGTACAGCGCTCGACCAGGCCGGATCCTCATGCTTGTCCCAATAGAGCGCCATCAGTCGGCGGGTGATCGCGCCGGGCCTCCCGTCCGCGACCGGGCTGCCGTCGATCATCGTGACCGGCATGATGCCGCCGGCTGTCGAGGTGATGAAGACCTCGTCGGCTCCGCGCAATGCCGCGACGCTGACATCGGCCGGAGCGGCGGAGAGGTTTTCCTGCGCACAGAGATCGAAGACGGTGCGGCGGGTTATGCCGGGCAGGACGCCGATCGCCGGCGTCGAGAGCTTGCCGTCCTTGACGCAGAAGACGTTGAAGCCCGGGCCTTCGGCGACATTGCCGTTGAAGTCGAGAATGAGCGCTGTCTCGGCGCCGCGGTCATAGGCGTCGTAAAGGCCGCGCACCAGATCGAGCCAGTGGTAGTTCTTGATCGCCGGGTCGATCGAGGCCGGCGGAATGCGCACCTTGTCGCTGATGGCGACCCGCAGTCCGCGCTGCAACTGCTCGGCATTGGCTACCGAGCCGAACGGCACGGCAAATGCCATGAAGCGATTGATCGACTGCCGCGGATCGCGGCTGAAAGTAGGGGAAGCGCCGCGCGTGCACAGCATTTCGACATAGGCGGCGCGGTGTCCCGACAGTGCCACGCAATCGTGCAGGATCCCGGTCACGCCGTCGCGGTCGAACGGGATCGTCATGCGCAATTTCTCCAGTCCTCCGAAGAAGCGGTCGAGATGCAGGTCAAGCCTGAAGAAGCGGCCGTTCCAGACATGCACGGTGTCGTAAGTGGCATCGGAATGCAGGAACCCCCAGTCCAGCACGGAGATCTTGGCCTGCGACATCGGCAGGTACTGGCCGTCGAGGAAGGCGATGCCGTCGGGATAGGCATGCGGGTCTACGTGGCGGTCGCTCACCACAGGCAGCGGCTGTGTATCCTGTGCGGTCTGGCTCATCAGCACCTCCTTGTGTCACAGGCTATCGGTGTCAGGCAGCGGGCATAGAGCCAGTCATTCGGCGTCGTTCGTCCTCGAACTGAAGCTGGCCAGCCATGCAACCGAGTGCCGTGCCGGACGGCAACCGCTTCAATCATCCTCGTCGTCGGCGTCGAGCAGGCGGGTGGCGCGCCAGCGGGTAAGCACGACATTGGTCTGCTCGATGACGAAGAAGCGCGCCGAGTCGCGGTCATAGCCTTCGGCGAGCAGCTTTTCGTAGTCGGTATGGGCGTGGCGGATATGGGCAATGGTCGCCAGCCACACGGCAATGGTCGGCGGCAGGGTCTTCATGTGAACGGAGCCGGCATCGGCTCGGATCTTCTCCATGTCGGCATAGGGCGCCAGCGGCAGAAGCGCTGTCAGCGCCTTGGCGAGGGCGCGTCGACGGCCGGTCGGCGCCTTCATCGTTCGTCGCGCCCTTCGATGGTCGCCTCGGCAAAGGCATCGGTCGATGCGAAATAGGGCTTGATGTCGATGATTGGGGTGCCATCGAGCACGTCGATGGCGTCGATGTCGATGCGCCCGGTGGCGATGTCGATCGCGAGCAGTTTCGCCACATGCAGGCCGATCGGGTTTGGCCGGGCAGGGGAGCGCAGGCCGAATACGCCTTTTGCTTCAGCGGCATGGCGCGGTTTCTGAACGATCAGAGTCCGCGGCGCGTGGTGCAGCCACGACAGGATGACGAGGTGGCTGGGGCGCTCCAGCCCTTGCAGGCCGGCCCGGTAGGCCGGGTCGATCGTCAGTGCTGCCGGCTGCCCGGTTTCGCGCGCCGCGCGCATGTTCTTGGGGCAGGTTTCGCGCGTCGTCCATGGCGAGGCGATGCGGCCGATGAAGATGACGCCGCCATCGGCCGGCATCAGCGCCGGATCTATCTCCAGCCTCTGCTCGCCCTCCCGCGCCTCGAACATCTCACGCCGTCCAGTCATTTTATCCATCTTTTGGTTGGCGCATGTCGTTACCCAAAACCGCTACACATTTTTGGACGATATGCACCGGGAAATCATGCATGCGGCATTTTCTTGTCCGGAAGCGACATAGCGCTTGCAAGGTGTCGAAAATCGACATAAACATATGTTTATATCTTTTTCAAAGAGAATACGCTGATGCATGTCTCGCTCGACACCATGGTGGACACATTGAAGGCGGCGGCCGAATCGAGCCGCCTGCGCATACTGGCGCTGCTGTCGCGCGGCGATCTCACCGTGTCCGATCTTACCGAGATTCTCGGCCAGTCGCAGCCGCGCGTGTCACGCCACCTGAAGCTGCTCCTGGAGGCGGGACTGATCGGCCGTTACCAGGAGGGGTCGTGGGCCTTCTTCAGGCTGTCGGACACGGATTCGGCGCGCGACTTCGTGCTGCGGCTGGTCGCCGGCATTCGCGGCGCCGATCCGCAGGTCGAGCGCGATCTCGAGCGGCTGGCCTCGGTCAAGCGCAAGCGGCAGGACCGCGCGGCGGAGTATTTTTCGCAGAATGCGGCAAGCTGGGACCACATCCGCTCCCTGCACGTGCCGGACCGTGCGGTCGAGGCCGCCCTCATTAAACTCGTCGGCAAGCGGCCATTCCAGTCGATGCTCGATCTCGGCACCGGTACCGGGCGCCTCCTGGAAATCTTCTCGCCACTCTACCGGCGCGGCATCGGCATTGACATGTCGCGCGAGATGCTGACCGTCGCGCGCGCCAATCTGGACAAGGCCGGCGTCTCCAATGCTCAGGTGCGGCAGGGCGACATCTTCTCGCCGCCGGTCAAGCGCGACGCCTTCGATCTCGTCACCATCCATCAGGTGCTGCACTATCTCGACGATCCCGCCCGCGCCGTCCATGAAGCGGCGCGGCTGCTGCGCCCTTCCGGACGGCTGGTGATCGTCGATTTCGCGCCGCATACCCTGGAATTCCTGCGCGACGAGCATGCGCATATGCGCCTCGGCTTTTCCGACCGGCAGATCGGCGAGTGGTTCTCCGAAGCGGGCCTCGATCTCGAAGATGCCCAGGAGTTCGAGCCGCGCGGCGGCACCGAGGCCAGGCTCACGGTCAAGCTCTGGCTTGGCCGCGACCGGCGCCTGCTGATCGCCGATCCTGCCAATGACAGCCAGCAGACCAAAGTGCGTTCGATAGGGGAAATCGCCTGATGAACCAGTTCCGCTTTTCCCGCCGCCCCGACATTGGCGACAAGGTCAGGGTTTCCTTCGAATTCTTCCCGCCAAAGTCTGACGAGATGGAAGCGAGGCTGTGGGACACGGTCACCCGACTGGAACCGCTGAAGCCGAAATTCGTCTCGGTGACCTACGGTGCCGGCGGTTCGACTCGGGAGCGCACGGCACGCACCGTAGGCCGTATCCTGAAGGAGACCAGCCTGACGCCGGCAGCGCACATGACCTGCGTCGACGCTCCACGCCCTGAGGTCGACGCGGTCATCCAGGAATTCGCCGGCATGGGCGTGAAGCGGTTCGTCGCCCTGCGCGGCGATCCCGCCGCGGGCGTCGGCACCGCCTATCGTCCGCACCCGGACGGCTATGCCAATGGCGCCGAGCTGGTCGGTGCGCTGAAGAGCGTGGGCGATTTCGACATCTCGGTGTCGGCCTATCCCGAAAAGCATCCGGAAAGCCCCGACTTCGCCACCGACATCGACATGCTGAAGCGTAAGGTCGACAATGGCGCGACGCGGGCGATCACCCAATTCTTCTTCGACAACGATCTCTACGAGCGCTATGTCGAGCGCGCGCGTCGAGCCGGCATCTACATTCCGATCGTGCCGGGCATCCTGCCGGTGCACAATTTCACCCAGGTCGCCAATTTCTCGGCACGTTGCGGCGCGCTGGTGCCGGCATGGCTGGCCGAGCGTTTCGACGGTCTGCAGAACGATCCGCAGACGCATGCGTTGGTCGCGTCGGCGGTGGCGGCCGAGCAGGTGCTGGATCTGGTCGAGCGGGGCGTGGGCGATTTCCACTTCTATACGATGAACCGGGCCGACCTCGTCTTTGCCGTCTGCCACATGATCGGCATCCGCTCGCATGAGGCGGAAGTGGCTGGCTCCGCAGCCGCCTGAACGGGGCTTGAGATGCAGAAAGGCCGGGTAAAAACCCGGCCTTTCAAATTGGTTGATTATTGGGTGCTGGTCTTCCCCGTTTTGGCGGGTTCAGGGAAGAACGCCTATAATGAGGGCGCCGATGAATGCAAACGCAGCACAGATCATCAATGCGTTGATTGGCCTCGTAAGTCCCATGACATAGCCTCCTCTTAAAGAGCTATGGCCGGAGTCTAGGGTCATTTGTGCCACAGGCAAGCGGAAAATGTGCTGCATTGCGACGCGATTGTGGAGTTTGCGACCTCATTTCGCCGTTAGGCGTTGAAACTTCTAGGCAAAACCAGATGCGAACCTGTGAATAAATTATGGCGGCTTCGTGTCGTTGGCATGTCATGGCAGCGCTACCCTGCGGATGAACAGCCGCCCGTCTATGGTAACCAGGCCAAGACCGATCAGCATCATGCCGCCGATTTCGAACAATTCCAGCCGGCCGCCGAGGAACAGGAAGCCGAGCAGCATGGCACTCACCGGCACGATCAGCGTCACCAGTGAGGCGTTGGTGGCGCCGGCCGAGGCGACGAGGTTGAAATAGAGGATATAGGCGAAGGCGGTGGACAGCAGCGCCAGCGCCAGCACCGCCGCCCAGACCGGCGCCGAGGCCGAGAGCAGGCCGGCGGGACCGTGCGCAAGCACCACGACCGGGATCATGATGATGGTCGAGGCGGTCAGCTGCCCAGTGGCGATGACCGGCGAAGGCACGCCCTTGAAGCGGCGGGCGACCATCAGTGCGACGCCGTAGGACAACGATGCTCCGATCAGCGCGAATTTGGCCCAGACCGGGCCGCCGAGGCCGGCTACCAGGCCGGGGCCAATCATCACAGCCGTTCCGGCGACGCCAAGCGCAATGCCGGCCAGCTTGTTCCAGGAGAGCTTCTCGTCCGATGTCAGGGCGTTGGCGAGGATCAGCGTCCAGAACGGCGTTGTCGCATTGAGCACCGAGGCGACGCCGGCGCCAAGCTCGGTCTGGCCGGCGAAGATCAGCGAAAAAGGCACGACGTTGTTGGTGAAGGCCAGCAGGAAGAACAGTCCTGCATGAGGAAGGGCAAGGCGGAAGGACGGGCCGCGCAGGAAGAGATAGAGCTGCAAAGCGAGTGCCGCGATGGCGACGCGAAACAGCACCAGCACCAGCGGGTGAAGCTCCGCCACGGCAATGCGGGCGAAGAAAAAGGAGCCGCCCCAGATCGCGCCGAGCGGCAGAAGCTGCGACCAGTCCTTGAGCGCCATCGGTCCGCGCGGTGCTGATGTCGCCGCTATTGCCATGTGATGCGTTCTCCCCGGACGGCCGAATGCAGGCAGCCAGACAGAAGCCATATCGGCTTCGCAGGCAAGAACCACCCGAAACCTGCCGAGGGGCTGTCCCCTGACAAAGCCTAGCGCCCTGCCGTCAGGCGCACGAGACACAGAATTGTTTTCATTGGCCGCTAGCTTGGATTAATTGTGCGCAGGCTAGGTCAAGGATTCGTCCATGCAGCGATTCGAGAATGCCCGCGAGGCGGCACTGGCGCTTCGCCCGGACGATCCGGTCTACTGCTTCCGCCCGCAGGTGCTGAAGGCCGATGCCTTGCAGTTCATGGGCATGTTCCCCGGCAAGACGGCCTATGCGGTCAAGACCAATGGCGAGCAGATCGTGCTGAAGACGCTGGTCGAGGCCGGCGTCTCCGCTTTCGACGTGGCCTCGCCCGGCGAGTTCGCCGCCGTGCGCGCGGTCTCGGCCGATGCCGAGATGCTCTACATGCATCCAGTCAAGGCGCAGTCGGACATCAAGCTGGCGTTGGAGACATACGGCATCCGCGTCATTGCGCTCGACCACGAGGACGAGATCACCAAGCTGACGCGGGTGGTCAGGGCGCTCGACATCGACCCGGGCGCCGTCAGCGTGTTCGTGCGGGTGCAGACCAAGGGCCATGCGGCTTACGAGCTGTCGAAGAAGTTCGGCGCCGGGCCGGCCTACGCGGTCGAGCTCGCCGAGCGGCTGAACCGCACCGGCTACAAGGTCGGGCTATGCTTCCATGTCGGCAGCCAGATCGAGGATCCCGACACCTACGAAAGGGCATTGGCCTCGGCCGACTGGGTGCGCAACCGGCTGACCTTCGACCTGGCCGGTCTCGATGTCGGCGGCGGTTTTCCGGCCGAATACGGACACGATCCCAATCGCAAGCAGGTCGCGATGCCGTCGCTCGGCCAGATCATGTCGCGGCTTTCTGGAGACCTCAAGGAATACCAGTTCGACCAGATGCCGCTGGTGGCCGAGCCCGGCCGAGTGATCGTGGCGCGCTGCCTGTCGCTGATCGTGCGCGTGCTGTTGCGCAAGGGCAAGCGGCTCTACATCAATGACGGCATCTGGGCGTCGCTATCGGATTCATGGACCGGCAAGATCACGCTGCCGGCACGCTTCATTCCCGATCCGGCGATCCGCACGCGCAATGGCGATGAGAAGACCATCGTGCCGTTCAAAGTCTGCGGCGCGACCTGTGATTCCGTCGACATATTGTCGCGGCCGTTCTGGCTGCCGGAAACCGTCGACACCGGCGACTGGATCGAGATAGGCCATATCGGCGCCTATTCGCTGTCGCTGAGAACCCGCTTCAACGGCTTCTATCCCGACACTTTCGTCGAGGTGGCGACGTCGTTCGACGAGGGCGATGCGCCGGTGGGATTGGCGAGTCTGGAGACGATGGCGGATTAAGCAGTGAGTAGTGAGTAGTGAGTAGTGAGTAGTGAAATCGGTCCGTCACTATTCCCTACTGACAGCTTCATTTCCCATCACAGCTTCGCTAGAAGCTCCGGCGTCGGCCAGCCGTCCACGGGCAATCCCAGCCGCGTCTGCTCCTTGCGGATCGCTTCGCGGGTGTTGGTGCCCAGGATCCCGTCGACCGTGCCGACGTCGTAGCCCTTGGCTTCCAGCTTGGTCTGCAAAGCCTTCATCTGCTCGTTGTTGAGCCCCGGTTCGGGATTGCGCGGGTCGATCGGTGGCGCGCCGGCCAGCCGCGCGGCAAGATTGGCCGCGGTCAGCGCGTAGGTGAAGGACTGGTTCCATTCGAGATAGACGTCGAAATTGTCGTAGGTGAGGAAGGCCGGTCCCTTGCGGCCCATGGGCAGCGCCAGCCCGGCCTTCAGGCCCTTGTCGACCAGCGGCGAGCCGTCGGGATTGGTGACACCCCACTGCGCCCACTGCGTCAGCGGCAATTTGTTGGTGCGCCCGGTCTGGTCCCAAGGCATCTCGTCGGGCACGCGCACTTCCTGGATCCAGGGCTCGTCGCGCTTCCAGCCGCGCGACAGCACCTTGTTGGCCGTGGTCATGATCACATCCGGCACACTGCCCCGCAGGTCGATCTTGCCGTCGCCGTCGCCGTCGACGCCACGGGCGAGATAGTCGGAAGGCAGGATCTGCGTCTGGCCGATCTCGCCAGCCCAGGCGCCGTTAACGTCGGCCGGCAGCACACCATGATCGATCAGTTCCAGTAGAGGCACCAGTTGCTGCCGGAACAGCTGCGGGCGACGACAATCATGGGAAAGCGTGACCAGCGCGCTCAGCGTATGAAAATCGCCCTGCACGGCGCCGAAATCGGTCTCCAGCGCCCAGAAGGCGGTGATGACCGGCGCCTGGACGCCGAACTGCTGGTCGGCGCGGGCGAAGATATCGGCGTATTTCTTCATGTTCGCCGCGCCCTGCTTCAGCCGGTAGGCGGAGATCATCCGGTTGGAGAACTCGATGAATGTCTGGGTGAAGACGCCCTGCGCACGGTCGCGCGCCAGCGCCCTCTCGTCGAAGCTGGCATCCTCGAGCGCCTCGAGACCGACAGCGCCGACACCCGCCGCCCTGGCTTCCGCGGCCACGCCTTGCTTCCAGGTTTCGAAGTCGCCGCCGCATTCCTGCGCAATCGCCGGCAAGGCCGTGGCGCACAGGAACAGCGCCGCGAGGGCTTGGGAACGCAGTCGCATCGACTTCCTTTCGACATTCATGATTCCGAGCGGCCTGGCGTGTCCATCTGGATGCGCGCCGCACGGAATACCGGCGGTTGCACTTTTGCCCGCCGGCCGTGTCGAAAGCAGGCGGCAGGCCCGGTGTCAACGGGTGTTCTGCCGCAGCCCTTTTTCCAGGCGGCTTGGCTGCCGTCGACACGGTGTCAACGGGTGTTCTGCCGCAACCCTTTTCCCAGGCGGCTTGGCTGCCGTTGACACGGTGTCAACGGGTGTTCTGCCGCAGCCCTTTTCCCAGGCGGCTTGGCCGCCGTTGACACGGTGTCAGCGGGTGTTCTGCCTCAACCATTTGTTCCAGGCGGCCTGGCTGCCGTTGAAGACGTTTATATCGGACTTGCCGGTCATGCCGGGAACGATGCCGGTTCCAGTGTACTGCCAGAAGGTGAAGGGGTGGCTGCCATATTTCTGGCGCGGGTGGCCGGCGACGGAGCGTAGCCAGTAGGGATAGCCGCGGAAGGTCGACAGCTCGTTGTCTTCAAAGAAGTCCACCGACGTATAGATGATCGGCTTTTTGCCGTAGTGCCGCTCGACGATTTCGAGGAAGGTGGTCATCTCCGCGCGCACGGTGGCCGCGTCCGGCCGCAGTCTGCAGGTTGGCGATTTCGGGTTCCATTCCATGTCCAGTACCGGCGGCATGGCCGAGGGGTCGACGGGGACATTCCGGATGAACCAGCGCGCCTGTACCGCCGCCGGAGTGCAGAAATAGAAGAAATGATAGGCGGCACGAGGAATGCCGGCGGCTTTGGTGCGCGCCCAATGCTCGTTGAAATAATCATCAAAACGGTCGCCGCCCTCCGTCGCCTTGATGAAAGCGAAGGAAATGCCGCTGGCCTTGGCGGTCGGCCAGTCGACCGAGGTCTGGTATTTCGAGACGTCGGTGCCGTGAACGGCGTAATTCCACGGCGCGCCGCTGTCCCATTCATGCGGCTTGGAATCGGCGAAGCGGGGCGCGCGCGCCGCAACCGTGGGGGCGCTGGATGGCGACAGTGGCGACAGATCCTCCACGGTCGAGCAGGCGCCCAGCAGCGTCAGCATGAAAAGGACCGCGAGACGGCGCATCACAACTCCCGAGCCGGTTTCAGCCGGTCGCTGATGGGTCTGTAACTGATGGCCGGCGCTTGGTCTGGCCCCCGCCGGACGACAGCCCCACTCCATCGCCCGGTATCTTCAAAGCGCGCATTTTTCGGCGCGCTTCAACTATTTGTCTTCGTGCCGTGACCCCAAAAACGCTGCGCGCTTTTGGGCGACATGCATCTGTGATCGCCGATCATGGTTGATATCTGGTTGACGGCGCTCGACAACAGCCCTGATTTTGCGGAAGCAATGGCGGCAAATCGATGACATGGATCGAGCCTTCATTCGGGGGATGGGAAAGATGCGGATCATTGCCAAGATCGTCAAATGGCTGCTCGGCCTGGTGGTGCTGGCGGTCGTGGCGCTGTTTGGGTGGCTCTATTTCGCGCCGCCCGAACTGATCCGGGTCGGCTCGGGCTATTCGGCAAAGATCGTCTGCTCCAACGTTTTCATCGCCGGACGCGACGCCAACGAGGTGCTTGCCGTCGACGTGCAGGCGCCTGGTCATCCCTTGCTCAAGCTGATGCGGGTCTCGGTCGACAAGAACCGGGGCACAGTCTCCGCCGGCCTGCTTGGCTTCCTCGGCAAGAGCATCGCGGTTTCCCGCGACGGGCTGGGCTGCGCCTCGGTTCCGGATGGCGATGTCGGCAAGGCGCGGCGCACGGCGATCCATGTCGAACCCTCGGCGGTAGGACAGGACGCGCTGTGGCCGGAAGGCGAGCGGGTCGAAGTCTCGCAGAACCCGGAGGTGGCGAAGATCGTCGACGATGCCGCCATGACAGGCGCCGGCATGCGCGCCGTGGTGGTGGTCAAGAACGGCCGCGTCGTGGCGGAACGCTATGGTGATGGTTTTTCCGCCCGGACGCCGTTGCTCGGCTGGTCGATGACCAAGACGGTCAATGCCGCCATAGTCGGCACGCTGGTCAAGGACGGCAAGATGGCGATGACCAACCAGGGCCTTTTCGAGCCCTGGAAGGCCGATGGCCGCGCCGCGATCAGCCTTGCCGACATGATGGCGATGTCGAGCGGGCTGGAATTCAACGAGGACTATGGCGACGTCGCCGATGTGACGCGCATGCTCTATCTCGAACCCGACATGGCGGGTTTTGCCGAAGCCAAGCCGCTCACCGGCGAAGTGGGCAAGGTGTTCTCCTATTCGAGCGGAACGGCGGTGATGCTGTCGCGGCTCTGGCAGGATGCGATCGGCGACAAGGCCAAGGCGTTGACGTGGCCGCGCACCGCGCTGTTCGAGCCGCTGGGCATGCACAGCGCCGTGCTCGAGACCGACGAGCAGGGCACATTCGTCGGCTCATCCTATCTCTACGCCACCGCCCATGACTGGGCCCGCTTCGGCCAGTTCCTGCTGCAGGGCGGGGTCTGGAACGGCAACCAGATATTGCCGGCCGGTTTCGTCGACTGGATGCGCGAGCCGGCGTCGGCCTCGAAAGTCTACGGCAAAGGGCAGGTGTGGATCGAGGCGCCGGGCGACGAGGAAAACCCCGGTGCCGGCGTGGTGGCCGGCCTGCCCAAGGACACCTACTGGATGGAAGGTCATGACGGGCAGACCGTCGCCATCATTCCTTCCGAGCAACTGGTGGTGGTGCGGTTCGGCCTGACGCCGGCCAAGCTCGGCTATCGCCCGCAGACGATGGTGGGGGCGCTGGTGAAGGCGCTGCGCTAGCCGGTCAGCTGCTCGGCCGGACCACCGCCAGCCAGGCGTAGCCACGATAAAGTGTGCGCAAACGGAAGGTTGCGCCGGTTTTTCGCGATTCCGATTCCAGTACCTCGCGCAACATTTCACGCGGCGCGACGTGGAATTTTCTGAGCCAGCCGCGAAGCAGGGTCCGGAACCAGTCCGGCAGGCCTTCCTGCTGGCCGAAGTCGACGATGTGCAGGGAACCACCCGGAGCGAGCGTTGTCAGCGCGGCGGAGACCGTCTTTTCCCAGTCGGGGATCATCGACAGTGAATAGGACACGAAGACACGGTCGAAGCTGTCGCGGCCAAACAGTGCCTTTGCCTCGAAGTCCGTGGCGTCGCCCCTTGCCAGCATGACGCGATCGGACATGCCTTCGCGGGCAATCGCGGTGCCGGCGGTCTCCAGCATCTCTGCCGAGATGTCGAGGCCGAAGAAGCGCGCGCCGGGATAGCTGCGGGCGGCGAGGATGATGTTGCGCCCGGTGCCGCAGCCGAGCTCCAGCACCGTGCCACCCGGGGGAACGTCCAGCCCTGATATCAGCCGGTCGCGGCCGAGCAGATAGTATTTGCGGGTCAGGTCGTAGATGTGGCGCTGCCAGCGGTAGACGCCGTCCATCAGTTCGGCGTGGCTGGCAGGCAGCTCGGTCGTGCTCATCAGGCGCGCTTAACGTAGAGATGAAAGCCGCCATAGATTGCCGAGCGGTCGCGGCCCGAGAATTCGCGCGAGGCGTCGCTCTCGTAGCTCCATTGGTCGAGCAGGGAAGCGGAGACACGGCCCGGAAGCAGACTTGGCTCGGCCGCGGTGCGGAAGACGACGCGAGCGCCGGCGGAGGCGGTGCGGGTGATTTCCGACCACAGCGCATTGAGCTGGTCGTCGGTCATCCAGTCCTGCGCGTCGAGCAGGACGAAACGGTCGACCGCTCCGGCGTCCTTGCCTGCCAGAAATTCGATCAGATTGGCATGGTGGATGGCGACGCGGTCGACGTTGCCGCGGATGGTCTCGTAGTTCTGCCTTTCGAGATAGGCGGGCAGGGCGGCTTCGCCGGGTTCAGGGTAGCGCCGGGCAAAGGCCTGCCAGGCGAAATAGTTGTTTTTCAATGGAAAATCGCATGCGAGCTTCTCCAACCGGGCTTTCAGCACGCTGGCCATGGTGCCGTCGCCGGAGGTGATCAGGGAATCGTACTGCGCCGGTGGGATGCCGAGGCCGAACAGCGAGGCCTTGCGCGAAGTCGCCCATTTCAAGAGTTTCTTGTCAAACACCGGCGCCAGCTCCTCGTTGAAGAAGCGGCGCTGCTCGCCGATGTTCCTGGCTTCCATTATGCCGGCAGGGTCGACGCCGAAGAATTTCGCCGTGCGGTGGCCCATGGCGATGAATAGGCCAAGCAGGCCGGTCTGGTAGAAATTACGGTCGAAGACGGCGATACGCCTGATACCGTGCCAGTTGCGGCGCTCCCAGTAGTGGCGGCTGACCGGATCGAGATGCGGCGCGATGAAGCGGTCGTAAGCTTGCGAGTTGTGGCTGGTGTCGGCGGCGCCGAAGAAGCGGAACAGGTCGCCCTGCGATGGCAGGTGGCGCACGGCCTCCAGCTTCATGCGGTTCAAGGCTATGTGAGCGGCATTGAGATCGACGGCGTCGATCCTGGCCGGCGACCGGGTGAGATAGGCCAGAATATTGCAACCGCCGGAGGCAATGGTGACGACGCGGTGGCCTTCGCCAAGCTGCATTGCGTCCATGTCGACATCGGGATCTTCCCAGATCTGCGGATAGACCAGGCCCGAAAACAGGAAGGCGAACAGCCGTTCGGAAATTCCGGCCTTCGACAGGGGACGGTTCTGGTAGACCGCTTTTCCAACTTCCTTGCCGCGGCGAAAGATCAGATCTGCGGAAACGTCCGTCATGGCAAGGTGATTCCCCATTTGCTTTGCCGCAAGCGGGTAACGCCCGGCGATGACAGGTGGATGACAGCGATCGGCACAGGGGAGCGCAAAGCTGTTTCACCCTTGGGCAGGCGCCCCAAGGGGAGGATGCGAGCGATGTTACATGCGGAAACGCATCGTTACGAAACTCATGGCCGAGTGATGCATTTCCTTCTCGACCGTTCACTGCAACGTGAGCGTGTGTTGAAGGAGAGATATCATGAAAAAACTCATTCTTGCGTCGGTGTCCGCCCTTGCGCTGCTCGGCGTCGCTGCATGCAGCGACAGCGGCACGGGGACGGATAACACCACCACCCAGAGCACCAATCCGCCGGCCGAGCAGCCGATGAAACCCGCGGCGCCCGCGGATAATTCGACCAAGCCTGCCGAGCCGGCTCCGGCAACGCCCGCTCCTGCGCCCGCGCAGTAGTCCATTAGTACCTGTGTTCTGGTGAGGGCCGGCGTCTTGCCGGCCCTTCGCCCAGGCGGGTAGCGGCTCCCGCACGAGATCGATCGTCGTCGAGGTATGATGCCGGCGTTATTGGCTTGATAGCGGGGACCGGTTGGCTCTAAGAAGCGGCCATGTCGATTTGGGACCGCCTCGGCGACTTCATCACGCGGATTTCGTCTTCAGCCTCGTCGGGCGTCGCCGACGTGGTCGAGGCCGTGCGGACGGTTTTTTCCGGCGATGCGGATCTGCGCCGCCGCGTTGCCTTCTCCGTGGCGATGATCGCGCTCTCGGCCAAGATGGCCAAGGCCGACGGGGTTGTCACCCAGGACGAGATACGCGCCTTCCAGGAAATATTCGAGGTGCCGCCAAAGGAGACGCGCAATGTGGCGCGGCTCTACGATCTGGCCAAACGTGACGTTGCCGGCTTCGAGACTTATGCCGAGCGCATGGCGCAGCTTTGCGGCTCCGGCCATTCGAACTGCATGATGCTGGAGGATATACTCGACGGCCTGTTCCACATCGCCAAGGCCGACGGGCTGATCCATGAGCGTGAAGGCCAGTTCCTGCATCGCATCGCCGAAATCTTCCGCATAGACGAGGTGCACTACGAGGCGATCCTTGCCAGGCACGTCGATCTTGGCGCCGCCGACCCCTATGTCGTGCTCGGCATCGAGCGCGGCAAGCCGTTCGAGGAGGTCAGGAAACGCTACCGCAAGCTGGTTTCCGACAATCATCCCGACCGGCTGATCGCGCGCGGCCTGCCGCAGGAATTCATCAAGATCGCGACGACGAGGCTCGCGGCGATCAACACCGCCTATGAGATGATCGAGCGGGGCCTGCGGCACGCATGAGCGGCTTCCTGCCCGACGAGCCGAGCGCCGAGGTCAGGGTATCGCCGAATTTCGGCCCACGGCGCGAGACGCTGAAGCCCGACATGATCGTGCTGCACTATACCGGCATGCCGACAGGCGCTGGGGCCGAGGCGTGGCTATGCGATCCTGCCAGCGAGGTCTCCTCGCATTATCTGGTGCATGAGAATGGACATATCGTGCAGATGGTCCGGGAAAGCGACCGCGCCTGGCACGCTGGGAAGAGTTCGTGGTTCGGACGCACCGACATCAACTCCTGTTCCGTCGGCATTGAGATCGTCAACCCGGGGCATTCATTGGGTTATCCCGGTTTTCCCAAGCGACAGATCGATGCGGTGATCGGCTTGTGTGCCGGAATAGCCAGCCGGCATGCGATTGCTCCCCAGCGGGTGCTGGCGCACTCCGACGTGGCGCCGGGGCGCAAGATCGACCCTGGCGAGAAGTTTCCCTGGCGGGCCCTGTTCGAGGCCGGCGTCGGCCACTTCGTGGCGGCAGCACCGATCAGGCGCGGCGCCGTGCTGAAGGCCGGCGAGGCCGGCGCCGATGTCGAGGCGCTGCAATCGATGCTGGCGCTTTACGGCTATGGAGTCGAAATATCGGGTGTTTTCGACCAGCAGACGCGGGTCGTGGTCCAGGCTTTCCAGCGTCATTTTCGGCCACGTCGAATCGATGGAGCGGCGGACGGATCGACGATGCGCACGCTTCAACGGCTGCTCGCTTCCCACCCAACTTGACCTTGGGTCAGGATGCCGTCCAAGTAATGCTTTTCCGACATTAAGTTACAACCTGTCACTTAAAGTGACTTGCTTCGCCTTCATTGCGCGCAATTCGGGCCTCAAAGGGCGATCCGTACAGTTTGTCGGATGTCTAACCCCCCGGATGATCCGACATTAATCAAGCAATGCCGCGCGGAGATCTTCGCGCGTTCAGACAGAACAGGATCACATGCAGAAATTGACCGTTGTAACGGCAGCTCTTGCTGCCGGCGTAATGACTTTTGCCTTCGGGGCGGCAAGCGCCGCGCCGCTGAGCCCACGGGCCGACCAGGGGCTCGTCGCAGCGACCGCCAAGGGCAAGGCCATTTCGGCCAAAAGCAGCAAGGATGTGAAGGCGGCGAAGCGGTCTTCCGCGAAAGTGGAGAAGGCGAGCTGGACCAAGGCCAAGAAGCCGAGCACGAGACAGAAGGCCAGGCGAGGCCGCAAGACCGTCGATAAAACGACGACGGCATCGATCGGGATCAAGGACGCAGTGGCCTCGACGGCAGCGGTGGCCAGCGGCGATCAGTATTCGGCCATCGTGGCGCGTTACGCCGCAAGCTATGGCGTGCCGGCGTCGCTCGCTCACGCTGTGATCAAGATCGAGAGCAACTACCGGCCGAACCTCGTCGGCGGCGCCGGCGAAATCGGCTTAATGCAGATCAAGCCGGCGACGGCGCGGATGATGGGCTATAGCGGCTCGGCCAATGGGCTCTTCAATCCGGACACCAACATCAAATACGGCATGAAGTATCTTGCCATGGCGCGGGATCTCGGTGGCGGCACGACCTGCGGCACGATCCTGAAATACAATGCCGGCCATGGCGCCACCCGGATGAACCCGGTCTCGGCCGCCTATTGCAGCAAGGTCAAGGTGCAACTGGCGGCTGTCGGGTCGCCGGCGTGACAAGAACCGGTCGTAACCGGCTTTTTTGGTTGCGTTTTGTGGCGTGAACCCCTTTATACGCTTGGCCAGCTGGCCGGGCGGCCGCACCAGCAAAAGCCGAAAGGCCGCGGGTGAGGAAAGTCCGGGCTCCATGGAGACACGGTGCCGGCTAATGGCCGGCGGGGGCGACCCCAGGGAAAGTGCCACAGAAAGCAAACCGCCACGACTTGGCTTTGCCGGGTCGGGGCAAGGGTGAAAGGGTGGAGTAAGAGCCCACCGCGCGACTGGCAACAGGAGCGGCACGGTAAACCCCACCGGGAGCAAGACCGAATAGGGGCGGTGCGAGGGGAAACCCTCGAGGGCTGTTTCCGGCTCACCGTCCGGGTAGGTTGCGTGAGGCGCATGGCAATATGCGCCCAAGATGAATGGCCGCCACGTTCTCGCGCCGCAAGGGGCGAGGGCCATACAGAACCCGGCTTACAGGCCAGCTGGCAATTTTTCTCCGAAAGAAGCCTTTGAGATCAGCAGGTTGCGTCCTGGGGCGCGCCTGTTGATTCAACGGCTTTTTGTTGCCTGCCAATCCGCATCCACGGTCGCGGGGACTTTCTTGAATTCGGTACGATTAAATCGTACCATGCTTCAGCAAGTGGATGAGGAGCTGGTCATGGGACAGGTCGACAAACGCAGCATCACCCTCTCGCCGGAACTGGCGGCGGCGGTCGACGATGTGGTCGCCGCTGGTGAATATGCTTCGGCTAGCGAGGTGATCCGTGATGCGCTCCGGCAATGGAAGGATCGGCGCGATCTGCTCGGCTATACCGTCGAGGAGCTGTGCAGGCTGGTGCAGGAAGGCATTGACAGCGGGCCGGCGTTGGACGGGCCGCCAATCGTGGATCGACTGCGGGCCAAATATCTGAAAATGGCTGGTTCCAAAGGCTTTCACGAGTGAAATACCGCCTGCTTCCCAAAGCAGTGGTCGACCTCGAGAATATCGGTGAAGGCGGTGGGATCTGCTGACTTTGCATCCCCTCTCAGGCGCGCCGCGCGACGACATCGCACCCGGTATCCGACATCTGATCGTCGGCAATTATCTCACCTTGTACCGTGTAGAGGACGATGCGATCGAAATCCTTCGCGTGCTGCACGGCCATCGCAACTTCGAAACCGACGACCTCGGTTCGTAATCGATTTGTCAGTCGCCGATCCTGTCCAGCGACGCCTCGATCGCCGCCCAAAGCTCTTCAACTGGTTCGCAGCCGACTGAGAGGCGGACGAAGCCGGCTGGAACCGCATCGCCGCGCTTCGAACGCCGCTCGGCAGAGGTGTGGACGCCGCCGAAGGACGTCGCGGCCTGCATCAGTTCGCAGTTGTTGATGAATTCCTCGGCCTTCTGTTCCGAAGCGAGTTCGAAGGAAACAAGAAAGCCGAAGCGTTCCATCTGGGCGCGGGCAAGGTTGTGTGAAGGATCGCCTTCCAGGCCGGGATAGCGCAGGCCCGTGATCGCCGGGTGACCTTGCAGGCGCCGCGCGATCACTTCCGCCGAGGAGCACATGCGGTCGAAGCGTACATCGAGCGTTTCGAGGCCGCGATGCACAAGCCACGCTTCGAACGGCCCTGGAATGCCGCCGGACGTTTCGCGCCAATCCGTCACCGCGGCGATGATGTCGGCGTTGCGGCACGCGACATGGCCGAACAGCACGTCGGAGTGGCCGTTGGGCGCCTTGGTGTCCGCGGCGATGACGATATCGGCGCCATGGTCGAGCGGGCGCTGGCCGAAGGGCGTCATCGTCGTGTTGTCGACAACGAGCAGCGCGCCCGCTTTGTGTGCGGCCGCGGCGACCGCCGCAATGTCGCATATGTCCAGCCCCGGATTAGCGGGCGTCTCTACGAACGCCAGACGATAGCCTTCGAAACCGCCATCGAGGAAGGTCGAGGTTGGCCTCACATCGTAGGCGATGCCGAGTGGTTTCAGGAAGCGTTCGGCCAGTGCCCTTGTCGTGTGATAGCCATCCGAAGGCAGAAGAATGCGGTCGCCGGCCTTGAGGACAGCGAAAAATGCCGCCGAAATCGCCGCCATTCCGGAAGGAAAGGCGACGCAGGGCGCATCTTCCAGATGCGCCAGCATATGCTCTACCGCATCCCAGGTCGGATTGCTGAAACGACCATACTGGTTGAAGCCCGTGGCGTCGCCCGGCGCGTGAAAAATGGCGGCCATGGTGAGTGGCAGGGGGATGGAATCGCCGACGGCAAGTGCCTTGCGACGGAGGTGGGCAAGAGCCGCGGCGCGCGACCGTGCTGTTTCAGACATCGACATTCCAACCCTCTTGGTGACCCTGGACGTGTGGTGAGACGCTATGCCCGGCAACAGCTCACGACAAGGCGCGTCCGGTTAGGCCAGGCGGCTCTAAACGCTTCGTTAGGCTTAATGATCCATAAAGACGAGACGTGTTTTCAAAGCCGCTTCTATCGGTCGCGACTGCATGTTGTGAAGCCTATTCCCGTTGACGCCCATAGTACCCCATGATATCCCATACCGATACCAAAGCCTTCGTTCCGTGTCAGGGTGAAGCGTACGCCAACCGGGCAGTCGCGGCGGCTGCGCGTTTGCTGGTTTTCGCCCCTTTCACGGAGGCGGGTTCAGGGCAGGGAACGCGTAGTGGTGGCGCGTGCAACACGACGAAGAGGGGTGCGGCGGCCCAAGCTGCTGTGACGTGGGATGGACCGGTTTCTTTCGAACACGGTGAGCAGGATCGATGCGAAGGGGCGGGTGTCCGTTCCTGCGCATTTTCGCGCCGTCGTTCAGAAACGCGGCTATTCGGATCTCTACGCGCTGCGCTGCCTAGATCTGCCGGCCATGGACGTCGGCGGGCCCGATCTGCTAGACCGCTACGAGCAGCGCATCGCGCTCGAGGATCCGTTCCAGCAGACGGCGGACGACATGTCGTTCTTCTGCCATGGCGACGGAACATTCCTGAAGCTGGACCAGGATGGTCGCATCACGATCAGCGACTTCATCCGCGAACATGCCGGCCTTTCGGCGGAAGTAGCCTTTGTCGGACGCGGCAATTTTTTTCAGATCTGGGAGCCGGGACGGCTTGCGGCCTACGGAGCGCAGGCGCGGGCCCGGCTTTTGCAGCTTCGGCAGGGGACGAAGCCTGGGGAGCGACCGGAATGACGGTGGGCCACGGCGATGATATCAACGCCGTTGGCGGACCGGCCCGCCACATTCCGGTCCTCCTTGCCGAAGTGTTGGAGGCGCTCTCGCCGGCGGAAGACGACGTCATCGTCGACGGCACGTTCGGCGCCGGCGGCTACACCAGGGCCATCCTGGCGGCCGGCGCGTCCGTGGTTGCCATCGATCGCGATCCGGATGCCATAGCGGCCGGTCGCGATCTCGAAGCCCAATCAGGCGGCCGCCTGAGACTGGTGCAGGCGCCGTTCTCGACGCTGGACCAGCATGTCGAAAGTGCCGACGGCGTCGTGCTCGACATCGGTGTTTCCTCGATGCAGCTCGACCAGGCGGAGCGCGGGTTTTCGTTCCGCACCGATGGGCCTCTCGACATGCGCATGGCGCAGGCGGGCCTCAGCGCCGCAGATGTCGTCAACAACTTCAAGCCGGGCGATCTTGCCCGCATCTTCGGCTTCCTCGGGGAGGAGCGCCACGCCGGGCGCATCGCGCGCATGATCGAAGCGCGTCGCGAAAAGCGTCCGTTCGAGCGCACGCTGGAGCTTGCCGACGCCATCGAGACGCATATCGGCCGGGCGCCGAAGGACAAGATCCATCCCGCCACCCGCGTCTTTCAAGCGCTGCGCATCTTCGTCAATGACGAACTCGGCGAGTTGGCCAAGGCGCTGTTCGCCGCCGAGCGGGCGCTGAAGCCGGGCGGACGGCTTGCGGTGGTGACATTCCATTCGCTGGAGGACCGCATCGTCAAGCGCTTCATCGCCGATCGCTCCGACGCCGCGAGCGGCTCGCGCCACATGCCGGAAGCACGGGCACGCAGCGCCACCTTCAGCAAGTCCGGCGGCGGCGTGACACCGGGTGATGCCGAGACCGCGGCCAACCCGCGCGCCCGCTCGGCAAGACTGCGCGCCGCCATCCGCACCGATGCGCCGGCGCGTGCTGGCGATTTTTCGATTTTCGGCCTTCCAAAACTTCCCGGCCCAAAACTTCCTGGCATCGAGCGGCCGGGGGAGAGGTAGCACGTGTTTCGTTCCAGCGACATCGTCCTCATCGCCGTCATGGTCTCGGCGGCGGCCCTGACCTACAAAACCAAGCGCGAGGCCGAGGACCAATTGGCAGCCGTGCAGAAGATTCATGCTGAGATACGCTACGAGGAGGACACGATCGACCTGCTCAAGGCCGACTGGAGCCTGCTCACCCAGCCATCGCGGCTACAGAAGCTCGCCGAACTCTACAAGTCGCAGCTTGAACTGGAGCCGGTCAGCGCGCACCAGATCGTCGGCCTCGGCGACCTGCCGGCCAAAGCCCTCGACATCCAGGACATCCTGAACGGGCGCCAAGGCGGCATGGCAGACAATTCCGGCCACACCCCCTCGGACGGCAAGGATCCCATCGTGACCGGAGGCATCGCCCAATGATCGGCAAACTGCTGAAACGTCGCCCCAGGGCCAGCGAGGACGGTTCGATCGTGGTCGATGGCGCCCGCAAGGCGACCGGAGGCAAGGGCAAGGCGCGCATCGTCATGACGATGGCGGTGTTCTTCGGTATCTTCTCGATCATTTCCGGGCGGCTGGTCTATCTCGGCTTCCAGACCCCCGACATGTCAGGCGGCCCGCAGAGCCGGGTGACGGCCTCGCGGCCCGACATTGTCGACCGCAACGGCGAGGTGCTGGCGACGGACATCAAGACGGCATCGCTGTTTGCAGAGCCGCGCCGCATCGTCGACGCCGACGAGGCGATCGAAAAGCTGTCGACGGTGCTGCCGGAGATCGATTACGAGCAGACCTACCATAAGCTGAAGAGCGGCGCCGGCTTCGTCTGGCTGCAGCGGCAGCTGACGCCCAAGCAGCAGGCCGACATCATGCAGCTCGGCATTCCCGGTTTCGGCTTCCGCACCGAGAAGCGCCGTTTCTATCCGAGTGGGGAAACCTCATCTTACATTGTCGGCCTGACCAATATCGACAATCAAGGCATTTCCGGCATGGAGAAATATATCGATGAGCAGGGCCTGAGCGACCTGCAGGCGTCGGGCCTGGCGGTGGCCAAGGATCTCAAGCCGGTGAAGCTCTCGATCGATCTGCGCGTCCAGCATGTGGTCCGCGACGAGATTGCCGCCGGCCTGGAGCGCTATCGGGCCATGGGCGCAGGCGCCGTCGTGCTCAACGTCAAGACCGGCGAAGTGGTGGCCATGGCCTCGGTGCCGGATTTTGATCCGAACAATCCCTACAATGCACAAGACAAGGACCGGCTGAACCGGATGTCGGCGGGACTCTATGAGATGGGCTCGACCTTCAAGAGCTTCACATCAGCCATGGCGCTCGATTCCGGCAAGGCGACGATGGCGAGCCGCTTCGACGCTTCGCATCCAATCCGGGTTGGGCATCAGGCCATTCACGATTTCCACGGCAAGAACCGTGTGCTGTCGTTGCCGGAGGTGTTCCTCTATTCGTCCAACATCGGGTCGGCCAGGGAGGCCGAACTGGTCGGCATCGAGGCGCATCGCGAATTCCTGCATCGTCTTGGCATCTTGGACAAGATGCAGACCGAACTGCCGGAAGTCGCCCGTCCGACTGAACCGAAGGTCTGGAAACAGGTCAACTCGTTCACCATCGCCTTCGGTCATGGCGTGTCGACGACGCCGTTGCAGGCGGCTGTGGGCTGCGCGGCGCTGATCAATGGCGGATATCTGATGGAGCCGACATTCCTGGTCCGCAGCCAGCAGGACGCGATGGCGGCGGCCAAGAAAGTGGTAGCCGACAAAACGGTCGAGGGCATGCGCTATCTCTATATGCTCAACGCCGAGAAGGGCTCGGCCAGAAATGCCAGGGTTCCCGGCTACCGCGTTGGCGGCAAGACCGGAACAGCCGAGAAGGTCATCAATGGCCGCTACTCGAAGGAGTTGAATTTCAATACGTTCGTCGCCGCATTCCCGATGGACGATCCGCAATATCTCGTGTTTACGATTGCCGATGCTCCGCACCCGGAAAAGCCGGGCATGACGGACGTCGCGGCCGCGAATGCCGGGGTCATGGCCGGCAATATCATCAGGCGTTCCGCGGCCATGCTTGGCGTGAAGCCAGATTTCAGCCATGAAAATGGTGCAACGCTGGTTTCCTATCAATGATTCTCAGGGCGCGCCGGCAACTGCGCGCTATTTTGTTGCGGTGAACGGAACTCGATGAAGCTCAAAAATCTAACCGGTATCCTGCCAGTCGAAGGAACAGCTTCCGCCGATCTGGAGGTTACCGGCATCTCGTCGGATTCCCGCCAGGTAAAACCCGGTGTCGTCTTTTTCGCGCTCGCTGGAAGCAAGGCGGATGGCACCGCCTATGCCGCGGATGCCGCCGCACGAGGGGCTGCCGCGATCGTCGCGGGCAAGGACAACGCCCTTGGCGGACTGCCGGTTCCAGTGTTGGCCGTCGATGACCCGCGCCTGGCGCTGGCCCTGAGCGCGGCCCGTTATTTCGGCAAACAGCCGCAGACGATGGTGGCGGTCACCGGCACCAGCGGCAAGACCTCGGTCGCCGCTTTCGTCAGGCAGATCTGGGAGCAGGCCGGCTTTGCGGCGGCCTCGATCGGCACCACCGGCGTGGTGGCGCCGGGCCGCAACGATTATGGCTCGCTGACGACGCCAGATCCGGTCGCCTTGCATCAGCTGTTGCGTGAACTGGCGGACGCCGGCGTCACCCATGCCTCCATGGAGGCCTCCAGCCATGGTCTCGACCAGCGCCGTCTCGACGGTGTCAGGCTGGCCGCCGGCGGCTTCACCAATCTCGGCCGCGACCACATGGACTACCATCCGACGGTCGAGGACTATCACCGGGCCAAGCTGCGTCTGTTCGACGCGCTGCTGCCGAAGGGCGCGCCGGCCGTGATCTTCGCCGACGATCCGTGGTCGGCGCCAACCATCCAGGCGGCGAAGGCCGCAAGGCTCGACGTGATGACGGTCGGCCGCCATGGCGATTTCCTGATGCTGAAGCGGGTCGAGCATGAGCGCCACCGCCAGCGTGCCGAGGTCGAGGCCGACGGGATGCTCTACGAGATCGACCTGCCGCTGGCCGGCGATTTCCAGATAGCCAACGCGCTGGTTTCGGCCGGGCTTGCCATCTCCACGGGAACGCCAGTCGCCAAGGCCTTGAAGGCATTGGAGAAACTCAAGGGCGCGCCGGGCCGACTAGACCTTGTCGGGACCACTGCAAATGGTGCGCCGGTCTATGTCGACTATGCGCATAAGCCTGACGCGCTGGAAAACGTGCTTGCCTCGGTGCGCCCGTTCACCACCGGCCGGATCATCGTCGTGTTCGGCTGCGGCGGCGACCGTGATCGCGGCAAACGGCCGATCATGGGCGAGATCGCGACGCGGCTCGCCGACGTCGTCATCGTCACCGACGACAATCCGCGCTCGGAAGTGCCGGAGACGATCCGGGCCGCGATCCTTGCCGCCGCTCCCGGCGCGATCGAGATCGGCGACCGGCGCGCGGCGATCCACGAGGCCGTGGCCATGTTGCATGCCGGGGACACGCTGATCGTGGCCGGCAAGGGCCATGAGGAAGGCCAGACGATCGGCACCGAGACCCTGCATTTCTCCGACCACGAGGAAGTTCGTGCCGCGCTGCTGGAGCGTGCCGCATGAATTTGCTGTGGACATCCGAGGCGCTGGTCGCCGCCATGGACGGACGACCGATCGGGCCGATGCCGGACGGCATATCGGGCATTTCGATCGACAGCCGCAGCCTTCAGCCGGGCGACGCCTTCTTCGCCATCAAGGGCGAGGCGATGGACGGCCATGATTTCGCGACCGCCGCCATCAAGGCCGGAGCCGGCGTGCTGGTCGTGGCCGAAGGCAAGCTGCCGTCGCTTGGCCGGCTGACGGCACCGATGATCGTCGTCGAGGACGTGCTGGTGGCGCTGGAAAAGCTCGGTGTCGCATCGCGCGACCGTTCCCATGCCAAGACCATCGCGGTGACCGGTTCGGCGGGCAAGACGACCACCAAGGAAGCGCTGCGCCACGTGCTGTCGGCGGCCGGCAAGGTGCATGCCTCGGCGCAGTCGTTCAACAACCATTGGGGCGTGCCGCTCACCTTGGCGCGCATGCCGGCCGATTGCGACTATGCCGTGTTCGAGATCGGCATGAACCATCCCGACGAGATCAGGCCGCTGGTCAAGATGGTAAGGCCGCATGTCGCCATCGTCACCATGATCGCGGCGGCACATCTCGGCTTCTTCCGCAATCTGGACGAGATCGCCAAGGCGAAGGCCGAGATTTTCGAAGGGCTGGAACCCGGCGGCGCGGCGATCCTCAACCGCGACGACGCGCGTTTCAAGCTTCTCGACAAGATGGCGCACGCCGCCGGCGTCGAGCATGTCTATGGGTTCGGCGAGAACGCGCGCTCAACCTTCAGACTGGTCAAATGCGAGATCCATGCCGATCATTCCGACATTGCCGCCAGGATCGGCGGTCACGAGGTGACGGCTCGCATCGGCGCGCCCGGCCGCCACATGGTGCAGAACATTCTGGCGGTCCTCGGCGCGGCCCGTCTGGTCGGTGCCGATCTCGACAAAGTTGCCCTGGCGCTGGCCGATCTCTCGGCCGAGCGCGGCCGTGGCAAACGCCATGTGCTGCGTCATCCCGGTGGCTCGACTTCGAGCCATCCCGGTGGACCGATCACGCTGATCGACGAAAGCTACAACGCCAACCCCGCCTCGATGGCGGCCGCCATGGCGCTGCTCAACGCGACGCCGGTGACGGGCGAAGGCCGCCGCATCGCCGTGCTGGGCGATATGCTGGAGCTCGGCGAACATTCGGCCAAGCTGCATGCTGCACTTGCCGGTCTTATCGTCGGCACCGGCACGCAGACCGTTTTTCTCGGCGGTCCGGAGATGCGGGCGCTGGCGGAAGCTCTGCCGGGCGAGATCAGGACGGAATACCGCGCCAACGTCGAGGAATTGAAGCCGGTGCTGTTTGCCGCACTGAAGCCAGGCGACGTGGTGATGATCAAATCGTCGAAGGGCATCGGCTTTGCAAAGCTGGTCGATGCGTTGCTGGGCAAGTTCCCGGCTGAAACGACAATCGGCAAACAGACCTAGGGCCAAGTCGGGGACGAAAAGCGCATGTTCACACTGCTCGTCGATTTCGCGGACAAGATCTCGGTCTTCAATGTCTTCCGCTACATCACCTTCCGCACCGGCGGGGCGCTGATCACCTCGGCGCTGATCGTCTTCATCTTCGGGCCGACCATCATCAATTCGCTCAGGCTGCGCCAGGGCAAGGGCCAACCGATCCGCGCCGACGGGCCGCAGACGCATTTCAAGAAGGCCGGCACACCGACCATGGGCGGACTGATGATCCTGTCCGGCATCATCGGCTCATCGCTTTTGTGGGCCAATCTGTCGAGCATCTATGTCTGGGTGGTGCTGCTGGTGACGCTGGGCTTCGGCTCGATCGGCTTCTACGACGATTATTTGAAGGTGACGAAACAGTCGCATCTCGGCTTTTCCGGCAAGGCTCGGCTGGCGCTCGAATTCGTCATCGCCGGCATCGCCGCCTGGGCGATCATGCATAACGGCCAGGCGCCGTTCTCCTCGTCGCTGACATTCCCCTTCGCCAAGGAATTCCTGATCAATCTCGGCTGGTTCTTCGTTCCGTTCTCCTGCTTCGTCATCGTGGGAGCGGGCAATGCGGTGAACCTCACCGACGGCCTGGATGGCCTGGCGATCGTGCCGATCATGATCGCGGCGGCGTCCTTCGGCGTCATTGCCTATCTCTCCGGCAATGCCGTGTTCGCCGAATATCTGCAGATCCATTTCGTGCCCGGTACCGGCGAACTGGCCGTGGTGCTTGGTGCTGTCATCGGTGCCGGCCTCGGGTTTCTCTGGTTCAACGCGCCGCCGGCGGCGATCTTCATGGGCGACACTGGTTCGCTGGCCATGGGCGGGCTGATCGGCACCGTTGCGGTCGCCACCAAGCACGAGATCGTGCTGGTTATCGTCGGCGGCCTGTTCGTGGTCGAGATCCTGTCGGTCATCATCCAGGTCGGCTATTTCAAGATGACCGGCAAGCGTGTGTTCCTGATGGCACCGATCCACCATCACTTCGAAAAACTCGGCTGGACCGAAAGCCAGGTGGTGATCCGCTTCTGGATCATCGCCGTCATCCTGGCGCTGGTCGGCCTTTCCACCCTCAAGCTCAGATAGGCCTCCCGTGATTCCCGCCGCATCTTTCGCAGGCAAGCGTGTTTCGCTCTTCGGGCTCGGCGGCTCGGGGATCGCGACCGCGCGCGCGCTGATCGAGGGCGGGGCCGAGGTGCTGGCCTGGGACGACAATCCCGACAGTGTCGCCAAGGCGGCGGCCGACGGGATTTCAACCGGCGACCTGCGCGCAGCCGACTGGGCCCGGTTTTCCGCTTTCGTGCTGTCGCCCGGCGTGCCCCTGACGCATCCCAAGCCGCACTGGACGGTGGAACTGGCGCGCGGTTCGGGTGTCGAGATCATCGGCGACGTCGAGCTTTTCTGCCGCGAGCGAATGCTGGGCGCACCGACGGCGCCGTTCATCGCCATCACCGGCACCAACGGCAAGTCGACGACGACCGCGCTCACGGCGCATATCCTCAAGGCTTCCGGGCGCGATACGCAGATGGGCGGCAATATCGGCCGCGCCGTGATGACGCTCGATCCGCCGCAACCCGACCGTCACTATGTCGTCGAATGCTCGTCCTACCAGATCGACCTCGCGCCCTCGATCGACCCGACCGCCGGCATCCTGCTCAATTTGACGCCAGACCACCTCGACCGTCACGGCACCATGCAGCATTACGCTTCGATCAAGGAGCGGCTGGTTGCCGGCAGCGAGACCGCGATCATCGGCATCGACGATTCCTGGTGCGCGCAGATCGCCGAACGGCTGGAGCGGGCTGGGCGGCACGTCATCCGCATTTCCAAGCGGCTGCCGCTGACCGACGGCTATTTCGCCGACGGCACCGATCTGATGGAAGCCGTGCATGGCCGCTACAGTCGGGTCGCCTTCCTCGAAGGCATCGGCTCGCTGCGCGGGCAGCACAATGCGCAAAACGCGCTTGCCGCGGTCGCCGCCTGCCTCAAGGTCGGGCTCGACCTCGGCGAGATACAGTCCGGGCTGGAAAGCTTTCCGGGACTGGCGCATCGCATGGAGCAGGTCGGCCGCAAGGGTCACGTGCTGTTCGTCAACGATTCCAAGGCGACCAACGCCGATGCGGCGGCCCCCGCGCTGTCGAGCTTCAGCCGCATCTACTGGATCGCCGGCGGCCTGCCCAAGGAAGGCGGCATCGAGCCGCTGCGCGGCTTTTTTCCGCGTATCGCCAAGGCCTATCTGATCGGCGAGGCAGCGCCGGCCTTTTCGGCGACGCTGGGCGAGGCGGTGCCGTATGAGATATCGGGCACGCTTGCCGCGGCGGTCGCGCATGCGGCGCACGACGCGGCCCAGGACGATGGCGGCGAGGCGGTGGTGCTGTTGTCGCCGGCCTGCGCCAGCTTCGATCAGTTCAAGAATTTCGAGGTCCGCGGCGAAGCCTTCAGGCAAGCTGCGAATGCTATCGAGGGCGTCAAACCCATCGGAGGGGCACGATAATGCAGAGCCGTCTCGACAAAAGCCCGGTTGCGACCTGGTGGTGGACCATCGATCGCTGGTTCCTGGCGGCGTTCCTGTCGCTGATGGGGCTGGGCATAGTCTTGTCCTTCGCCGCAAGTCCCGCGGTCGCCGAACGCATCGGCCTCGACAGTTTTCACTTCGCCACCAGGCAGATCATCTTCACCGTGCCGGCGCTCGGCGTGATGCTGGCGGTGTCCTTTCTCGATTCCAGAGAGATCCGGCGCATGGCGCTGATCATGCTGTGCCTGATGCTGGTGCTGATGGTGGCGGTGCTCTACATCGGCGTCGAGGTGAAAGGCGCGCGGCGCTGGGTGTCGCTTGCCGGCCTGTCGATCCAGCCCTCGGAGTTTTTGAAACCCGCCTTCGTCATCATGTGCGCCTGGCTGTTCGCCGAACACAAGCGCCAGCCCGACATTCCGGGCAATCTCTTTGCCATGCTGCTCTTGGTGCTGGTCGTATCGCTGCTGGTGGCGCAGCCGGACCTCGGCCAGACCATGCTGACGACCGGCACCTGGGGCATCATGTTCTTCATGGCGGGGCTGCCATGGCTATGGATCGTCGTGCTGGGTGCCGCCGGCGTCGGCGGCGTCTTTGCCGCCTATACGGTGTTTCCGCACGTCGCTCTGCGTATCGACAAGTTCCTCACCGGCGAAGGCGACACGTTCCAGGTCGATATGGGCCGCGACGCATTGATCAATGGCGGCTGGTTCGGCGTCGGGCCGGGCGAGGGCACCGTCAAGCGGGTCATCCCCGACAGCCATGCCGATTTCGTCTTTTCAGTCGCGGGCGAGGAATTCGGACTGATCATGTGTTTCTTCATCATGTCCATCTTCGCCTTCATCGTGCTGCGCGGCCTCAACACGGCGCTGAAGGAGCATGACGATTTCACCCGCTATGCGGTTGGCGGCCTCGTCACCGTGTTCGGCCTGCAGGCAGTCATCAACATGTGCGTCAACCTGCAACTCGTGCCGGCCAAGGGCATGACGCTGCCGTTCATCTCCTATGGCGGCTCTTCGCAGATTGCCATCGCCATCTCGATGGGAATGGTGCTGGCGCTGACGCGCAAACGGCCGGAAAAGCGCAAGCAGGTTGGCTTTACCTTGCCGCAGCGCGCCATGCCGGCGGAGTGACATGGCCAGAGGCGTGATCCTTCTCTCGGCGGGCGGAACCGGCGGACATCTGTTTCCGGCGGAAGCGCTGGCGCATGAGTTGAACGCGCGTGGCTGGACGGTGCATCTGGCGACCGACGACCGCGCCGAGCGCTTTGCCGGCCATTTCCCGGCTGCCGCCGTCCATCCGATCCAGTCCGCGACGCTAGGTTCGAAAAATCCTGTCGCCCTGCTTGGCGCCTTCTGGAAAATCTGGCGCGGCGTGCGCCAGGCATCCGCCATCATCGGCAGGATCAAGCCCGATGCCGTGGTCGGCTTCGGCGGCTACCCGACCTTGCCGCCGCTCTACGCCGCGACGCGGCGCAAGGTGCCGACGCTGATCCACGAGCAGAACGCTGTGATGGGACGCGCGAACCGGGCGCTGGCCAGCCGCGTCGATGCGATTGCCGGCGGCTTCCTGCCGCAAGACGACAGCCCGGTCGGCGCCAAGACGGTGACGACAGGCAATCCGGTTCGCCCACAGGTGCTCGAAGCCGCAAAGACCGCCTACGTTGCCTCGGCCGGGGATGATCCCTTCCGCCTGCTGGTGTTCGGCGGCAGCCAAGGCGCGCAGTTCTTCTCCGATGCGGTCCCGGCGGCCGTCGCTTTGCTCCCCGAGGCACTGCGCAAGCGGCTGGTGATCACGCAGCAGGCGCGGGCCGATGATGTCGGGCGGGTGAAGGCGGCCTATGCAGCGCTCGGCGTCGGTGTCGAGGTCTCACCTTTCTTCAGCGACATGGCGGCGCGCATAGCGGCCGCACAGCTGGTGATGTCGCGCTCAGGTGCCTCGACCGTGTCGGAAATCGCCGTCATCGGCCGACCGGCGCTGCTGGTGCCCTATCCCTACGCGCTCGATCACGACCAGGCCGCGAACGCAGCCGCTCTTGCGGCCGCCGGCGGTGGCGAGGTGGAGCCGCAATCCCCACTTTCGCCCGAGCGCATCGCGGCGTTGATCGGCGCCCTGATGGACGAGCCCGAACGGCTCACGGCAATGGCTGCCGCGGCGAAGTCGGTCGGCAAACCGGACGCCGCGCGGTTGCTCGCCGATCTCACAGAGGCTATTGCGTCCCGCAAAACCGTTTCGGATTTCAGGAAGGGAACGCCCGCATGAAGATGCCGCAGACCATAGGCCTCGTGCATTTCATCGGCATTGGCGGCATCGGCATGAGCGGCATCGCCGAAGTGCTGCACAATCTCGGCTACAAGGTGCAGGGGTCCGATCAGGCCGACAGCGCCAATGTGCAGCGGCTGCGCGACAAGGGGATCGAGTGCTTTGTCGGCCACAGGGAAGAAAACCTCGGCGATGCCGAAGTGGTGGTCGTCTCGACGGCTATCAAGAAATCCAACCCCGAACTGAAGGCGGCGAGGGAGAAATTGCTGCCGATCGTGCGCCGCGCCGAAATGCTGGCCGAACTGATGCGCTTCCGCCAGGCAGTGGCGATCGGCGGCACGCACGGCAAGACGACGACGACCTCGATGGTGGCGACGCTGCTCGAAGCCGGCGGGCTCGATCCGACCGTCATCAATGGCGGCATCATCAACGCCTATGGCACCAATGCGCGCATGGGGGACGGCGAGTGGATGGTGGTCGAAGCCGACGAGAGCGACGGGACCTTCCTCAAGCTGCCGGCCGATATCGCCGTCGTCACCAATATCGATCCCGAACATCTCGATCACTACGGCAGTTTCGACAAGGTACGCGAAGCCTTCCGCCAGTTCGTCGAGAACGTGCCGTTCTACGGCTTTGGCGTCATGTGCACCGACCACCCGGAGGTGCAGGCGCTGGTCGGCCGCATCGAGGACCGCCGCGTCATCACCTATGGCGAGAACGCGCAGGCCGACGTGCGCTTCGCCAACCACCGCATGGCCGGCGCGACCTCGGAATTTGATGTGGTGATCCGCGACCGCAAGGGACGCGGCCAGACGACGATATCGGATCTGCGCCTGCCGATGCCCGGCCGCCACAACGTTTCCAACGCGACGGCGGCGATCGCGGTGGCGCATGAGCTCGGCCTGTCGGCCGAGGCGATCAAGAAAGGCCTGTCGTCCTTCGCCGGCGTCAAGCGCCGCTTCACCCGCACCGGCTCCTGGAATGGCGTCGAAGTGTTCGACGATTACGGCCACCATCCGGTCGAGATCGCGGCGGTGCTGAAAGCCGCGCGCAGCGCCACCAAGGGCCGCGTCATCGCCATTGCCCAGCCGCACCGCTTTACCCGGCTGCATGATCTGTTCAATGAGTTCTCCGCCTGCTTCAACGACGCCGACACGGTGATGGTGGCGCCGGTTTACGCCGCCGGCGAAGAGCCGATCGAGGGCGTGACTTCGGACGCGCTGGTGTCGCGCATCCGCGCCGGCGGCCATCGCGACGCGCGCTACATCGAGGGTCCGGAGGCAATAGCACCTGTCATCCGTGATCTGGCCAGGCCCGGCGACTTCGTCGTCTTCCTCGGCGCCGGCAACATCACGCAATGGGCCTATGCGCTGCCCAAGGAACTGGCCGTCTCATGATGCAGGGCCAGGCGCTGATCGACAGACTTGGCGGCCGGCTTGCCGGCCTGCGCGGCCGCATCACGCCGAATGCCGAGATGGACAAGATCACCTGGTTCCGCGCCGGAGGACTGGCCGAGGCGCTCTTTCAGCCAGCGGACGAGGCGGATCTCGCTGCTTTCCTGAAAGCGGTTCCCGAAGAGATACCGCTCACCATAGTCGGCGTCGGCTCGAACTTGCTTGTGCGCGATGGCGGTATTCCGGGCTTCGTCATAAGGCTGTCGGCCAAGGGGTTCGGTGAAACCGAAATTGTTTCGCCGACATCGATCAAGGCTGGCGCGGCTACGCCCGACAAGCGCATCGCGGCGGCGGCGCTGGAAGCCGGCATCGGCGGCTTCCATTTCTACCACGGCATACCGGGCGCCATCGGCGGGGCGCTGAGGATGAACGCCGGCGCCAATGGCGTCGAGACGCGCGAGCGCGTCGTCGAGGTGCGTGCGCTCGACCGCAAGGGCAACGTCCAGACGCTGAGCAATGCCGATATGGGCTATGCCTACAGGCACTCGTCGGCACCGTCCGGGCTGATCTTCACCTCGGCGATTTTCGAGGGCTTTGCCGAGGACAAGGCCGTGATCAAGGCGGCGATGGACGCGGTGCAGAACCATCGCGAGACGGTGCAGCCGATCCGGGAGAAGACCGGTGGCTCGACATTCAAGAATCCTGAAGGCACCTCAGCCTGGAAAGAGATCGACAAGGCAGGGTGCCGCGGCTTGCTGATCGGCGGCGCGCAGATGTCGCCCATGCACTGCAATTTCATGATCAACACCGGGACGGCGACCGGCTACGAACTCGAATATCTCGGCGAAACGGTGCGCGCTCGGGTGCTCGAACATTCCGGCATCCGACTGCACTGGGAGATCAAGCGCATCGGGGACTTCCGCCCCGGACACGCCGTGCAGGAGTTTCT
Source organism: Mesorhizobium sp. CA13 (assembly GCF_020165235.1). NCBI lineage: Bacteria > Pseudomonadati > Pseudomonadota > Alphaproteobacteria > Hyphomicrobiales > Phyllobacteriaceae > Mesorhizobium > Mesorhizobium sp. CA13. The sequence goes on from NZ_JAIUHS010000011.1 coordinate 94,911, forward strand.
TGGACAGCTGCTCTAGCCGCGGTTGAAGTTCATGTGACGCATGAACTTCAACCGGTCCGGAACGACCGCGCGACCGTTGCTCCAAAGACTCAACAGCACGGTTTTCGCATCCATTTTCTCAGAAAGTGAATCTCTCGGAATCATAAGCACTTGCCAGTGAATCAACTCTCTGATTCTCTGCTCCAAAGCGTTTCCTGATTTGAGTCGTTCGACGCGTTTTCCCGCGTTTTCCGTCTGGGGGGCAACCTGCCGGGAGACTCGGACTCAATGTTGCGGAAATCTTGGTTTTTGATCCGCCGTGAGAGGGGATGACGGGGAATGAAAAACAAGCATGTGGCCGTCCTGCTGGGTGGTTTCTCGTCCGAGCGGCCCGTGTCCCTGTCTTCGGGAAAGGCCTGCGCCGATGCGCTTGAGACGGAAGGCTATCAAGTCACGCGCGTCGATGTCGGGCGCGACGTCGGCTCCGTGCTTGCCGATCTCAGGCCGGATGTCGCCTTCAATGCGCTGCATGGTCCTTTTGGTGAGGATGGCACCATTCAGGGCATTCTCGAATATCTCGGCATTCCCTACACCCATTCCGGCGTGCTCGCCTCGGCGCTTGCGATGAACAAGGAGCAGTCGAAGAAAATCGTGAAATTGGCCGGCGTCCCCGTCGCCGAATCGAAGGTCGCCAATCGCTTTGCTATTCAGAACAGCCATCCGATGAAGCCGCCTTATGTGGTGAAGCCGGTCAATGAGGGGTCGAGCTTCGGCGTCGTGATCGTGCATGAGGGGCAGTCGCATCCGCCGCAGGTCATCGGCTCGTCCGAGTGGAAATATGGCGATACCGTCATGGTCGAGCGCTACATCCATGGGCGCGAGCTGACCTGTGCCGTCATGGGCGACGTGGCGCTTGGCGTCTGCGAGATCATCCCGACGGGCCATTCGTTCTATGACTACGATTCAAAATATGTCGCGGGGGGATCAAAACACGAATGCCCCGCAAAAGTTTCACCGAATATTTACCAAAAAATACAGACACTGGCGCTCAAGGCTCACCAAGCTGTCGGCTGTCGGGGTGTTTCCCGGTCGGACTTCCGTTATGACGATCGTCACTCCGAAAATGGCGAGGTTGTATGGCTCGAGGTCAATACCCAGCCGGGCATGACGCCGACGTCTCTGGTGCCTGAAATCGCCGCCCAGGCAGGGCATTCGTTCGGCGATCTGTTGAGTTGGATGGTGGAGGACGCTTCGTGTCTGCGTTGAAGTGGGGGCAGGGCAAGGGGAAGGGCGCGGCCGGGCCGGCGCTGTTCGGCCTGCCATTGTCATCAGGCCATTTCGTGCTGCCGCGCGTGCTTCGCCGCCCGGTGCGTATCCTGGCGCGCCTGGGCGAAGGCGAGTTCCAGGCGCCGCGCTTCTCCGCCGCGCTCATGTCGGCCGTGCTCATTTTTTCGAGCGGCGCCTATGGCGCCTATCTCGGCGGTCACGCCGACGGCATCGTCCAGAGCATCACCGCCCGCACCGGCTTCGCCGTCGACCAGGTCAAGGTTGTCGGCAATCGCCAGACGTCCGAGATCGATATACTCGACAGGCTCGAACTCGATGGCTGGACGTCGCTGATCGGCTTCGATGCCGAGGCGGCACGGGAACGCATCGCCACCTTGCCCTGGATCGAGGTCGCCGCGGTGCGCAAGGTCTATCCGCACACGTTGGAGGTGCGCGTCGAGGAGCGTCAGGCGTTCGCGCTTTGGCAGCAGGGCAGCGATCTCTCCGTCATCGAAAAAGACGGTGCCGTTATCGCGCCGTTCTCGGGTGGCAAGCAGGTGCTGCTGCCATTGCTGATCGGAGCCGGCGCGCCGGCCAAGGCACCGGAATTTCTGGCGAAAATCGAAAAATACCCGGATCTCGTGACCCGCATCAGGGGCTATGTCCGTGTTGGCGATCGGCGCTGGGACCTGAAGCTGGACAATGGCATCACCGTCAAGCTCCCCGAGGATGGCGAGGATCAGGCACTCGCCGAGCTCGTCGGCATGGATCATGACAAGGGGCTGTTGTCGCGCGACATCGCCGCCGTCGACATGCGGCTGTCCGACCGGCTGGTCGTGCAACTGACGCCGGAGGCGGCGACCCAGCGCGAAGCCGCGCTCAACGAAAAACCAAAGGCGCTGAAGCGCAAGCCGGAGACGAAGATATGAGCTGGCTTGGCGGTTCAGGCGATGCCTCGTCGCGCCGCTCCGGCACCTTGACGGTGCTGGATGTCGGTTCGAACAAGGTCTGTTGCATGGTGGCGAAGCTGAAGCCATGCGATGACGGCAAGCTGCTGCGCGGACGCTCGCACCGCATCCAGGTGATCGGCATCGGACACCAGAAGTCGCAGGGCGTCAAATCGGGCGTCGTCATCGATCTCGACCGTGCCGAACATGCCATTCGCCTCTCCGTCGACGCCGCCGAGCGCATGGCGGGGCTGACGGTCGATTCGCTGATCGTGAACATGACTGCCGGCCGGCTGAAGAGCGAAGCCTTCTCGGCTACCATAAACCTCGGCGGCCATGAGGCCGACGAGGCCGACATCAAGCGGGTGCTCGGTGCCGGCGCCAAGCAGGCGCTGAAGACCGAGCGCGAGGTGGTCCATTCGCTCCCCGTCGGCTTCTCGCTCGACGCTGAGCGCGGCGTGCGCGATCCGCGCGGCATGGTCGGCGACACGCTTGGCGTCGACATGCATGTGCTGACCGGCGACGCCGCTCCGATGCGCAATCTGGAGCTCTCCATCAACCGCTCGCATCTTTCGGTCGAGCGCATGGTGGCGACGCCTTATGCCAGCGGGCTGGCGGCATTGGTCGACGACGAACTGGAACTGGGCGCCGCCTGCATCGATATGGGCGGCGGCACGACGACGATCTCGGTGTTTTCGGAAGGCAAGTTCGTCCATGGCGACGCCATCGCCATCGGCGGCAACCACGTCACGCTGGACATGGCCAAGGGACTGTCGACCTCGCTCGATGCCGCCGAGCGGCTCAAAGTGATGCACGGTTCGGCGTTGCCCGGCAGCGCCGATGACCGCGACCTGGTCTCGATCCAGCCGATCGGCGACGAGGGCGAAGTGCCGCTCCAGATTCCGCGCTCCGTCATGACGCGCATCGTGCGCGCCCGCATCGACGAGACGCTCGAGCTTTTGCGCGACCGGCTGAACAAGTCCGGCTACGGCAATGCGGTGGGCAAGCGCGTGGTGCTGACCGGCGGCGCCAGCCAGCTTGCCGGCCTGCCGGAAGCGGCGCGCCGCATCCTGGGACGCAATGTGCGCATCGGCCGCCCGCTTGGCGTGGCGGGCCTGCCCGAAGCGGCGAAGGGGCCGGCCTTCTCGGCGGCCGTCGGCTTGTTGATCTACCCGCAGATGGCGAGCTTCGAGAGCCATCCGGCGAAAGGAATTTCCGGTCTCAGGATGACCGGAACGGGCGGAAAACTGCATCGCATGAGTCAGTGGTTGAGAGACAGTTTCTAATTGACGGGGACAGCCCCATAAGTGGCCGCGGCGGCGAAGCGGCAGGAAAGGCAAAGGACGGAGACAATGACCATCAATCTGCAAAAGCCGGACATCACCGAGCTTAAGCCACGCATCACCGTGTTCGGCGTCGGCGGCGGCGGCGGCAACGCCGTCAACAACATGATCACCGCCGGTCTGCGCGGCGTCGAGTTCGTTGTCGCCAACACCGACGCGCAGGCGCTGACCATGTCGAAAGCCGACCGGCTGATCCAGCTCGGCGCGCATGTTACCGAGGGGCTCGGCGCCGGATCGCAGCCGGAAGTCGGCCGCGCGGCGGCGGAAGAATGCATCGACGAGATCATCGATCACCTGTCCAACACCCATATGTGCTTCGTCACCGCGGGCATGGGCGGCGGTACGGGCACGGGAGCGGCGCCGGTTGTGGCGCGCGCCGCCCGCGAGAAGGGCATCCTCACTGTCGGCGTCGTAACCAAGCCCTTCCATTTCGAAGGCCAGCGCCGCATGAAAACGGCGGATTTCGGCATCGAGGAGCTGCAGAAATGCGTCGACACGCTGATCGTCATCCCCAACCAGAACCTGTTCCGGCTGGCCAATGACAAGACCACCTTCGCCGACGCGTTCGCCATGGCCGACCAGGTGCTCTATTCGGGTGTAGCCTGCATCACCGACCTGATGGTCAAGGAAGGCCTGATCAATCTCGACTTCGCGGACGTTCGTTCGGTCATGCGCGAGATGGGCAAGGCGATGATGGGCACCGGCGAGGCATCGGGCGAGGGCCGCGCGATGGCGGCCGCGGAAGCCGCAATCGCCAACCCGCTCCTCGACGAGACCTCGATGAAGGGCGCCAAGGGTCTGCTGATCTCGATCACCGGCGGCCGCGACCTGACGCTGTTCGAAGTCGACGAAGCGGCGACCCGCATCCGCGAGGAGGTCGACCAGGATGCCAACATCATCCTGGGCGCCACTTTCGACGAGGAGCTCGAAGGCGTCATCCGCGTCTCGGTTGTCGCCACCGGCATCGACAAGTCGGCGGCCGAAATCGCCGCCGCGCCGATCTCGATCCGCACCGCGCCGCAGAAGCCGGCCGCCCGCCCGGCCGTTGCCGCAGTGGAAAGCCGCCCCGCGCCGGTCCAGCAGGCTGCGTACGAGCCGCGCGCCGCCGATCCTGTCGCGGAAGCGATCCAGATGGCCGAAGCAAACGCCGCGGCGATGGCGCAAGCCCGTCCGGCGCCGGTTGCCCATGCGGATGATTTCCGTCCGCAGAGCAAGATCTTCCAGGCTCCGCCGGCGCAGCCGCAGCCGATCGTGCAGCCCGTGGTCCAGCAGATGCAGCCGGCGCCCCAGCCGCGCGAGATCCTGCGTGAAGTCCAGCAGCCGGTCGCGATGGCTCCCCAGCGCATGCCGCGCGTCGAGGACTTTCCGCCCGTCGTGAAAGCCGAGGTCGACGCCAAGAGCCGCCCCGCCGATCATGAGAACAGCGGACCGATGGGGCTCCTGAAGCGTCTGACCAATGGTCTGACGCGCCGTGAGGAAGAGCCGGCACGCCTGCAACCGGCGCAGCCGCGCGAGCCCAAGCTGCGTCAGGCCGCGCCGGAAGTGCGCCGTCTGGCAAGCCAGGACGCGCAGCTCTACGCGCCGCGTCGCGGCCAGCTCGACGACCAGGGCCGCTTGACGCCGCAGGCCAGGGCGACTCAGGACGACGACCAGCTGGAGATTCCGGCGTTCCTGCGCCGCCAGGCCAACTGAGCGGTTAACGGGCTGTAACAATTGTTAACAGGCAAGCAAGCAATTGCTTGCCTGTTAACGTTTAAAGGAATGCAAATTCAAGCACTTAAGACATCATCCATACGTCGGCTGCGGTTACAAAGGGTAAGAAACCGTGATTTGGACTATCCCTGCCGGGACATTATCTTCGCTGCCTACCGTCGTCGGTTTGCCGGGATTTCGGGGGAAGTGACCTGGCCTGCCGATTTTTTACAAGAGAGCCGCGCCCTCGGGCTGGAGAAGCGGACCTAGGCATTTCGGGCTTATGGGGATTGTCTTGCACGACTATCAGACGACAGTGAAGACGCGCGCGTCGCTTACGGGCACCGGCGTTCACAGCGGCAAGGAAGTTTCCATCAGCTTTCTCCCGGCGGATGCCGACACCGGCATCGTCTTCCAGCTTTTCAATGAGAACGGGCAAGGCCGCGAGTTCCGCGCCCTGTTTTCCGAGATCGGCGCAACCGACCTTTGCACCATGCTCGGTGATCCCTCTGGCGAGCACATCGCCACGGTCGAGCACATCATGGCGGCGCTGTTCGGGCTCGGCATCGACAACGTCATCATCGAGATCGACGGCCATGAGGTCCCTATCCTCGACGGCAGCGCCATGGCGTTCGTCGAGGCCATAGACCAGGCCGGCATCGAAACGCTGTCGGTCAAGCGGCGCTACATCCGGATCGTCAAGCCGGTCCGCATCGAGAACGGTGCCTCCTGGGCTGAGTTCAGGCCCTATGATGGTACCCGCTTCGAGGTCGAGATCGATTTCGAAAGCCCGGCGATCGGCCGGCAGCTGTTCGCGTCCGACATCAATGCGGACATTTTCCGCCGCGACATCGCGCGCGCCCGCACCTTCGGCTTCATGAAGGACGTCGAGCGGCTGTGGGCGGCGGGCTATGCGCTGGGATCCTCGCTCGAGAATTCGCTGGTGATCGGTGACGACAACCGCGTCATCAACATGGGCGGCTTGCGCTACCCCAACGAATTCGTACGACACAAGACGCTGGATGCCATGGGCGACCTGGCGCTGGCCGGGGCCCGCTTCATCGGCTGCTTCCGCTCCTATCGTGGCGGCCATAGGCTGAATGCGGCCGCCTTGCGGCGCGTGCTGTCGGACCGTACCGCATTCGAGGTCGTCGAAACGACTCGCCGCGAGCGCGGCCGTGCGGCCGAGATGAGCACCGTCAACGCGCCTCTCTATGCGCCCTGGATGATCTGAGTCACAGCCACTTTTCGGATACCATCGCAGCTCGCTGGTGTTGCATGAATGCATCATTTGTCGGCGAAATCGCAGGGATGCTCCGGTGCGGCCCGGCCGCCACAAAAATGTTCGATTGCCTAGACATAGCGTTGCCGGGCAAGGCGGTTATGGTTTATGGCTGCTGCCGTCGATAGTGCATGTCGCCTGGAAGTGGGGACCAGTTTTGGGGAAACGATATGCAACAGGCACTGAAATAACGCCGAAAGGGCGCAATCCAATCATGTTCTTCAAGCGAGTTGGTCAATTGAAAGCGCCGCAGCGGCCCGTTTTCCTGGCGCTTTCGGTGGTTGTTCCATCGCTCTTCCTGTCTGCTTGCATGTCCTCGGAAAAAGATATCGACCTGTCGACCTATGTCGATCAGACCGAGCCGGCGGACGTTCTTTACAACCAAGGCCTCGCCAATTTGAATGCCGGACGTCTCGACGAGGCGAGCAAGAAGTTCGACGCGGTCGACCGCCAGCATCCTTATTCGGAGTGGGCCCGCAAATCGATGGTGATGGGCGCCTTCGCCGACTATCGCAAGGGCAGCTACGACGAAGCGATCTCGTCGGCCAAGCGTTATCTGACGCTGTATCCGTCAACGGATGACGCGGCTTATGCGCAGTACATTATCGGCCTTAGCTACTACCGCCAGATCAAGGACGTGACGCAGGATCAGAAGGAAGCGCGCCAGACCGTGCAGACGATGCAGGATCTCGTGACGCGCTGGCCTGATTCAGAATATGTCGATGACGCCAAGGAAAAGATCCGCTTCGCCAACGACCAGCTCGCCGGCAAGGAGATGCAGATCGGCCGCTATTATCTCGAACGCCGCGAATACATCGCCGCGGTCAAGCGCTTCCGCAATGTGGTCGAGAACTATTCCAACACCCGCCATGTCGAGGAGGCGCTGGCGCGCCTGACCGAGAGCTATTATGCGATAGGCCTGACTTCGGAGGCGCAGACCGCCGCCGCCGTTCTCGGCACCAACTATCCCGACAGCCCATGGTACAAGGATTCCTACAAGCTCCTGCAGAGCAACGGGCTTGCGCCGCGCGAGAATGCCGGGTCGTGGATATCCAAGGCCGGGAAACTGATCACCGGCGCCTGATGCAGGCGTAACCATGCTTTCCAGGCTGTCGATCCGCGATATCGTCCTGATCGAGAAGCTGGATATCGACTTCCAGCCCGGTCTCTCGGTGCTGACGGGCGAGACCGGCGCCGGAAAATCGATCCTGCTCGACGCCCTGTCCTTGGCACTTGGGGCTCGCGGTGACGCTTCCCTGGTGCGCCACGGCGCGGCACAGGGCCAGGTGATTGCCGTGTTCGACGTGCCGCGCAACCATCCGGTGCGCGCGCTGCTTGCCGAGAATGCGATCGAGGACGACGGCGACATCATCCTGCGCCGCTTGCAGACGGCGGACGGCCGCACCCGCGTCTTCGTTAACGACCAGCCGTCCAGCGTGACGCTGATGCGCGACGTCGGCCGCGCGCTGGTCGAGATCCACGGCCAGCACGACGAACGCGCGCTTGTCGATCCCGGCGCGCATCGCGACGTGCTCGACGCTTTCGGCGGTCATCTCGGCGCCGTCCGGTCGACGGGCGAGGCCTGGCGGCACTGGCGTGCCTGCGAGCAGGAGCTTTCGCGCCATCGCGCCAAGGTGGCGGCGGCGGCACGCGAAGCGGACTACCTGCGCGCAGCGGTCACCGAGCTGACCAAGCTCGATCCGCAGCCGGGTGAGGAAACTGAGCTTGCCGACTTGCGCGCCCACATGATGCGCGCCGAGAAGATCGCCTCCGAAATCCATGACGCGCAGGACGTGTTTTCGGGTCCATCCTCGCCCTTGCCGCAACTGGCCAGCCTGCTCAGGCGGTTGCAGCGCAAGGCCGGCGAGGCCCCAGGGCTGCTCGACGAAGTGGTCAAGTCGCTGGATGAGGCGATGCTGTCGCTCGACGCGGCGCAGTCGGGCGTCGAGGCGGCCTTGCGCGCCACCGAATATGATCCGCAGCGGCTGGAAAAGGCGGAAGAGCGGTTGTTTTCGCTGCGCGCGGCATCGCGCAAGCACAGCGTTGCCGTCGATGATCTGGCGCAATTGCGCGACACGATGGTTGCCGATCTTGCCGATCTCGACGCCGGCGAGGAGCGCCTGCACGGGCTGGAAAAGCAGGCGGCCGCCGCGCGCGAGGCCTATGATATCGCCGCCGCGCAGTTGTCTTCGCTTCGCCATGCGGCGGCGGTCGGCCTGACCAAGGCGGTGATGGCCGAACTGCCGGCGCTGAAGCTCGAACGCGCTGCCTTCATCGTCGAGATGAAGAGCGAGGCCGAGAGCCGCATGGAAGAGGGCATCGACCAGATCGAGTTCTGGGTGCGCACCAATCCCGGCACGCGGCCCGGGCCGATGATGAAGGTTGCTTCCGGCGGCGAGCTTTCGCGCTTCCTGCTGGCGCTGAAGGTAGCGCTGGCCGACCGGGGCTCGGCGCCGACGCTGGTCTTCGATGAAATCGACACCGGGGTGGGCGGCGCCGTGGCGGATGCCATCGGCCAGCGGCTGGCAAGATTGTCGAAGCGCGTGCAGGTGCTCTCGGTCACCCATGCACCGCAGGTGGCGGCCCGCGCGGCGACGCATTTCCTGATCTCCAAATCCGGCAGTACCGACAAGGTCGCGACCGGCATCGCCGAAATGGACCGAGCGGCGCGCCAGGAAGAGATCGCTCGCATGTTGGCCGGGGCCACCATCACCGACGAGGCGCGCGCTGCGGCCGAGAGGTTGCTGCGGGAGAACACGGCGGCTGCCTGAAAGCTCGGTTTTCGCGAAGGCGAGTCAGGATATGGCTGCATCCTGCTGTTCAGGAATGATTTTTTCGCAGGCCGGCTCCCTCCTGCCAAATCCTGATTTATAGTGGCGCCCAACCAAAGCGCGCCGCGCCTTGGTTATTGTTTTGCGCATGTCGTTGCCCCAAAATCGCACCATATTTTGGGCGGCGTGCATTGGTCAGGGAAGCCGTGCGATGTCTGAAAGACCCGTCGATTCACTCAGTGAGAGCGAAGCCGAAGCGGAGCTGAAGCGCCTGGCGCAGGAGATCGCGGAGCATGACCGCCGCTACCATACCGAGGACGCGCCTGTTATCACCGACGCGGCCTATGATGCGCTGACCCGGCGCAACCTTGCCATCGAGCAGCGCTTTCCCGCCCTGGTGCGCGAGGATTCGCCATCGCGCAGGGTGGGTGCCGCGCCGGCGGAGGGCTTTGCCAAGGTGCGCCATGCGGTGCCCATGCTCAGCCTCGCCAAGGCTTATACCGACGAGGACGTCGCCGACTTCATCGAACGCGGCCGGCGCTTCTTCGACCGCGACAAGGATCTCGACATCGCCTTCACGGCCGAACCCAAGATCGACGGCCTGTCGGCGTCGCTGCGTTACGAGAACGGCGTGTTCGTGCAGGGCGCAACGCGCGGCGATGGCGCTGTCGGCGAAGACATCACCGCCAATCTCAGGACCATCGCCGATATTCCCGGCAGGCTGAAAGGCTCGGACTGGCCCGAAACCATCGAGATACGCGGCGAGGTCTATATGACCTATGCCGAGTTCGAGGCGCTGAAGGCACGCTCGGCGGCCGCCGGCGGCCAGGACTATGTCAATCCGCGCAACACAGCGGCCGGCTCGCTGCGCCAGAAGGATCCCTCCGTCACCGCCAGCCGCAACCTCAAATTCTTTGCCTATGCCTGGGGCTACACGACAGCCGATCCCGCTCCGACACAATACGATTCGGTGCAGAAATTCGCGGAATGGGGCTTCAAAGTCAGCCCGCTGATGGTGCGGGCAAAGTCGGTCGACGAGCTGATCGCGCATTATCACCGCATCGAGGAGCAGCGCTCCTCGTTGGGTTACGACATCGACGGTGTCGTCTACAAGGTCGACCAGCTGGAGTTGCAGCGCCGGTGGGGCTTCGTAACCGGCGAACCGCGCTGGGCGATCGCGCACAAATTTCCGGCCGAACAGGCGATGACGACCGTGCAGAAGATCGACATCCAGGTCGGGCGCACCGGCACGCTGGCGCCTGTCGCGCGGCTTGCACCGGTGACCGTCGGCGGCGTCGTGGTCGAGAACGTCACGCTGCACAATGAGGACTACATCAAGGGTTTCGACAGCAACGGCCAGCCGATCCGCAACGGCATCGACGTGCGCATCGGCGACACTGTGGTGATCCAGCGGGCGGGGGATGTCATTCCGCAGATCGTCAGCGTCGTCGTCGACAAGCGCCCTCCCGATGCCGTGCCTTACGAATTTCCACATACTTGCCCGATCTGCGGCTCGCCGGCGACGCGCGAGATCAACGAGAAGACCGGCAAGGAGGATTCCCGCAGGCGTTGCACGGGCGAACTGATCTGCCCCGCGCAAGCCGTGGAAGGGCTGCGCCACTTCGTGTCGCGCGGGGCCATGGACATAGAGGGCCTGGGCGCGGAAAACATCGACCTGTTCTTCAATGCGGGCCTGGTCAAGACGGCCGCCGACATCTTCACGCTCAGGGACCGGCGTCCAGCCGTCACCAAGGCGCTGGCCGAGCGGCGCGAGGAGCAGGCGAGGCAGCGCGAGGCGGCGTCGGGCAAGACGCGCAAGAATGTGCGCAGCGTCGAGGACCGCAACTATGAAGGGTTGGACAAGCTGTTCGCCGCCATCGATGCGCGCCGCGAACCGGAGCTCGACCGCTTCATCTTTGCGCTTGGGATCCGCCATATCGGCGAAACGACGGCGGCCGTGCTTGCCCGGACGTTTTCAACAATCGAGGAACTGATCCGCGTAGGCAAGGAGACCGCGGCGGCTGGCGATCCGCATAGTGTCTTCCCGTCGATCAACGGCATCGGCGATACGGTGATCAACGCGCTTGCCGATTTCTTCGGCAATGAGCGCAATGACGACGTGCTTGAGGCGTTGCTCAAGCAGGTCAGGCCGAAGCCGTATGTCGTTACCGTCTCGGCCGACAGCGTGGTCGCGGGCAAGACCGTCGTGTTCACGGGCTCGCTGGAAAAGATGACGCGTTCCGAAGCCAAGGCGATGGCCGAACGGCTGGGCGCCAAGGTGGCGGGCTCGGTTTCGGCCAAGACCGACCTGGTGGTGGCGGGGCCCGGCGCCGGCTCGAAACTCAAGCTTGCCAGTGAACTCGGCATCGAGGTCATAGACGAGGACGCGTGGCTGCAGCGGATCGGCAAGGCGTGATGTCGGGCGAATTCAAGGGGTTCGGCCAGAAGGCTATTCCGTTCCTGAAGGCGCTCGATTTCCACCAGAGCCGCGACTGGTTCGTAGAGAATCGCGACCTGTTCGAACAGGAATTGCGGGATCCGCTGGGCGATCTGGTGGAGACGCTCACACGCCGTTTCGGCGAGGCAGGGCTCGGCCTCAAGGGCGACCGCAAGAAATCATTGTTCCGGATCAACCGGGACGTGCGTTTCGCAAAGGACAAGCGGCCTTACAACCGGCATCTGTCGGCGATCCTGTCGCCCGACGGCACCAAGATGGAGCAGGGCGTGTTCTATGTCCATGTCGGGCTGGAACGCTGCTTCGCCGATATTGCCTGGTGGCAGCCCGCCCCGGAACTGTTGCTCGCCATGCGCAAGGCGATCGCAGCAAAGCCGGACAGGTTCCGCGCCCTGGTGGCCGCCTTGAAGAAGAATGGCCTGGAGTTCGAGACGGAAGGCCGCATGAAGCGCACGCCGCGCGGCTTCGAGCATGTCGGCGATTCCGATCTGGCCGAGGCGATCCGCAACCGCCATTTCTATGTGCAGCATGTAATCGATCCGGCGGGGATCCACACTGCGGCCCTGGTCGACGAGCTGGTCGATTTCACCATGCGCGCCAAGCCGCTGCTCGACTGGGGCAGGGCGATAGAGGGCAAGATCGCGCAGGGCTAGGATTGGTCCCGGCGATCATTTCCGCTGATCGTTGGGCTCAACCGAATTCGTGTGACAAGGCGGGCCACGCTACCTAGATCAGGCCATTCTCCTGGGAGTTATCGATGGTGTCGGACGCAATCTCCGAGCACGGCGCAAAGAGCGATTTCTGGCAAGGCGTGCGGCTTTCCATGCCGGTCGTTGTGGCGTCGGCGCCGTTCGCGGTGCTGTTCGGGGCGCTGGCCGTCGACAATGGCCTTTCGGTGTTCGAAGCCTTCCTGATGAGCGCGCTGATATTCGGCGGTGCCAGCCAGATGGTCGGCATCGAGCTGTTCGGCCAGCATGTCGCGCCCTGGCTGATCGTGCTGTCGATCTTCGCCGTCAATTTTCGCCATGTGCTCTATTCTGCCGGCATTAGCCGGCGCATAGCGCACTGGCCCGTGGTCAGCCAAGCGCTCGGCTTCTTCATCCTCACCGATCCGCAATTCGCCGTCGCCGAGGCGAGGGCGCAGTCCGGCGAGACGGTCGGCTTCGCCTGGTATCTCGGGCTCGGCCTGCCGGTCTATATATTCTGGGTGATCGAAAGCGCGCTCGGCGCGGTGTTCGGCAAGCTTATCCCCGACACGCATGCGCTGGGCATCGATTTCCTGCTGCCGATCTATTTCCTTGGCCTGGTGATGGGCTTCCGCAAGCGGCCGTTGTGGCTGCCGGTGGTCGTCGCCAGTGCTTGCGCCTCCATCATCGCCTACAAGACAATAGGTTCGCCCTGGCACGTCTCGATCGGCGCCATTGCCGGCGTGCTGCTGGCCGTCATCCTGCCGCCGCACCACTCAGGCGTGAAGATACGGCCATGAGCACGACGTTCTGGATCGTCATCGCCGGCGCGATCGCCACTTATCTCACCCGCGTCGGCGGGCATCTGGTCATCTCGCGCTTCGACAACATCCATCCGCGCGTCGAGGCCGGCCTCAACGCGGTGCCGGCGGCGGTGCTGACGACGCTGGTGGCGCCCGAGCTGTTGAATGCCGGCCCGGCGGAATGGGCGGCATTGGTCGTTACCGCCGCGGTTTCGCTGCGCGGCGGGCTGATGGCGATGTTTTTGGCGGGGGCTGCGATGCTGATCCTGGCGCGGCAGTTCGTGGGGTAGAGTTCGAGGCGCCAACGTTCGAAGTTAGATCAAACCTTCGCGTCGTGCGGCAGCGGCGCGGTTGCCTTCTCCAGCCAGGCCAGCGTCTCGCCGTCGAGCATCGGGCCTATCTCGGCCAGCACGCGGGCGTGGTAGGTGTCGAGCCAATGCAGCTCGTCGCGGGTCAACAAGTCCGAGCGCACCAGCCTGACGTCGATCGGCGCCAGGGTCAGCGTCTCGAAACCGTGCATGGCGATGTCACCGCCATCGATCTGGGCGGCCGGCGTCACCAGGATGAGGTTCTCGATTCGGATGCCGTAGGAACCTTCCTTGTAGTAGCCCGGCTCGTTGGACAGCATCATGCCTTCGAGCAGCTTTTCAGTGCCGGTGCGGGCGATGCGTTGCGGGCCTTCGTGCACGGCCAGATACGAGCCGACGCCATGGCCGGTGCCGTGCGCGAAGTCGCAGCCATGCTTCCACAGCGCCATGCGGGCGACGGCATCGATTTCCGAGCCGCGCGTGCCGGCGGGGAAACGCAGCGTGGAAATGCCGATCATGCCTTTCAGCACCAGCGTGAAACGTTCGCGCATTTCCTCGGTCGGCTGGCCGATCGGCACGGTGCGGGTGATGTCGGTGGTTCCGTCCTGATATTGGGCGCCGGAATCGAGCAGGAACAGCTCGCCGGCGTGGAGCTTGCGGCTGGTGGCGCGTGAGACGCGGTAATGCATGATGGCGCCGTTCGGGCCGGCGCCCGAAATAGTGTCGAAGGAGACGTCGCGCAGCGGCATCTGCGTTTCTTCGCCGGTCTGCCGGCGCGTCTCTTCCAGCCGGGTGACGACCGCGATCTCGTCGAGCGAGCCGGGCTTCTGATGATCGAGCCAGCACAGAAGCTTGGCCACGGCCGCGCCGTCGCGGCGATGCGCGGCGCGCGAGCCGTTGATCTCGGCCTGGTTCTTGGTGGCGCGCGGGATGCGGGCCGGATCGACCGCTGAGATCACCTCGCCGCCATTGTCCTCGACCAGCATGCGCAGCTTGTCGGCGGCCAAAACTGGGTCTAGCGCGATTTTCGCGCCGCTTTTGGCCAGCGCCACGACCGCCGCCTCGAATTCACCGGGCTCATGGGGCTCGGCGAGCTGAGTGAGATACGCCGCGACCTGGCGCGAGAATTTTCGGCTGTCCATGAATAGCTGGTGCGATCCGTCGGCGGCGAGGATGGCGAAGCCGAGCGCCAGCGGCGTGTGCGGCACGTCGCCGCCACGGATGTTGAAGGCCCAGGCGATCGAGGAGGGATCGGTCAGCACCGCATGGGTGGCGCCCTCCTTGCCGATCGCCGCTGCCAGCCGCGCCAGCTTGTCCTTGGCGAGCTGGCCGGCAAAGCCGATGGGATGGAGTTCGACGGGAGCGACCGGTGCATCCGGCTGATCCTTCCAGATGATGTCGATCGGGTTCGTCGCGAGCGGCACCAGCGCGGCGCCGGTCTTGTCGGCCGAGGCCTGCAGCGCCTTGATCTCGCCGATCGTGTGCAGCCAGGGATCGAAGCCGAGCCGCGCGCCCTTGCCAACGTTATCCTTGAGCCAATTTGCAGGCGGATTGTCGACCAGGCTCTCGATTGAGAAGATACCGAGATCAACCTCGCCGCGCACCTGCAGCGTATAGCGTCCGTCGACGAAGATGAAGGCGCGGTCGCGCAGGATGATGGCAACGCCGGCGGAGCCGCTGAAGCCGGTCAGCCATTTCAGCCGCGCCGAGCGGTCGGCGACATATTCGCCCTGATGCTCGTCGGCGCGGGGAACGACAAATCCATCCAGGCCGTTTTCCGCCAGCCATTGGCGCAGCAGCGCCACGCGCGGTCTGCCGACGGCCGGATCGCCAGCGGAATCAAAGGTCTGGAACATGGTGGCGTCTCCCTCGGATAGTGCCCGACCGTAGCGCATGGAGCTGGAAACCGGAATCGATTTCAGCAGGGCCAGACGGGGCTGCGTCACCGTTTGAGATGGATCGTCACCCAGCCTTCGCGGTGCAGCGTTCTGACATGGCGAAAACTCTGGCCGACATAGGCGGAGATCACCGCGTCGCGCTGCCGGTCGAGGATGCCTGACAGCACCAGCGAGCCGCCGAGGCTGATGTGTCGCGCCATTTCCGGCGCAAGCCGCATCAGCGGCCGCGCCAATATGTTGGCGATGATCAGGTCGAAAGGCGCACGCCTGGCAAAGATCGGATGGTGGAATCCGGGCGCGGTCACCGTCTCCACCAGCGCCTTGACGTGGTTGAGCCGCGCATTGGCGGCGGCAACGCTTACCGCCACCGGATCGATGTCGGTCGCCAGCACAGGAATATGGTAGAGCTTGGCCACGGCGATGGCCAGCACCGCGCTGCCGGTGCCGAGGTCGAGCGCGTTGCGCGGCCGCTCGCGCCGCGTCACCTTTTCCAGCATTTCCAGGCATCCGGCGGTGGTGCCGTGGTGGCCGGTGCCGAAGGCCAGCCCCGCTTCGATCTCGATGGCAAGCTCGCCACTATGGCGTTTGCGGCGATCATGCGCGCCATGCACGAAGAAACGGCCGGCACGCACCGGTTTCAGCCCTTCCAGCGAGCGCGCCACCCAGTCGATATCGGGCAAGGTCTCGCGCTCGACCGGCCTGGACAGGGCCAGCCCTGCCAGAATGTCCTTCACCCGCGCCTCGACCGCATCGACATCGCCGTCGGCATAGAGAGAGACTTCATGAATGTCCGCGTCCTCATCGACCTCCAGCACCGCGATCGGCAAGCCTTCGTCCTCGAAGGCGGCATCGAGGGCGGCGAAAATTCTGGTGGATTCGATCTTGCCGGCGGTGAAATGGAGCCGCGTCTGGGTCATGGATTTCGCATCAGCCCTTGGCCGCGAGGCGTTTGAGCTTTTCCACGGCGGTGTCGGCGCTTTCTCCATAGGCGATCGTGCCGGCGAAATCGCCCTTGCCGTTGAGCAGCAGCACCGAGGCGGTATGGTCCATCGTGTAGTCGCCGTCTCCGGTGTCGACTTTCTTCCAATAGATGCCGAAGGACTTCGCCATGGCGTGGACCTTGTCCGGGTCGCCCGATATGCCGGTGATGCGGTCAGAGAAATTGCTGACATAGGCGTTCATGACCGCGGGGGTGTCGCGCTCCGGATCGACCGAGACGAAATAAGCATGCAGGTTCTTGCCGTCGTCGCCGAGCGTCTTAAGCCAGCCGGACAGTTCGAACAGCGTGGTCGGGCAGACCTCTGGGCAATGGGTGAAGCCGAAGAAGACGACGCTGGGGTGGCCCCGGAAGGCGGCCTCGGTGATCGGCGCGCCTTTCTGGTCGACCAGCGTAAAGGCGGCACCGAAAGGCTCGCCGCCATAGTGGCCGCGATACCAGTCGAAGGTCAGCCAACCTATGCCGGCCGCCATCAGGACGAGAATGCCGACCAGTATTGAGCGCATCATCAGTAGGATTCCGTCTTGTAATTTCATCGGCATGCCGGCCATGGCCAGGCAGGCCTTGGGTCAGCGAACAGTCTTAGCGGTTCGACCGGGTACACGCAAAGGTGCCGCGTTGACGCAACCGGCTGTGATCTGTGACGGCGTTTTGATCGCGGCCGGCGGCTTGCAATGCAATGTCCTTCGCCCCACCTGAGACCGGCAAACTCGAACCCCGGAGGCTATCTTGCAACGACTGATTGGGCGAAATCTGATCGGCGGCGCCTTGGCCGCGTGCCTTGTCCTTGGCGCCGGTGCCGCAGTCGCCGATGAAGTCGGCAAGGTCGGCGTCGACTGGCTCGGCAACGACATCATCGTCGAAGCGATCAAGGACCCGAAGGTGGACGGCGTCACCTGCCACGTGTCCTATTTCGACCGCGGCATCATCGACCGTCTGCACAAGGGCAACTGGTTCGAGGATCCTTCCGATTCCTCGATTTCGTGCCGCCAGACCGGTCCGATCACCATCGGCGACATCGACATGAGCGAAGGCGGCGAGGAGGTGTTCAAGCAAGGCATCAGCCTGATCTGGAAGAAGCAGGTGGTGAACCGCATCTACGACAAGGCCAACGAGACTCTGATCTACCTCTCACATTCGCGCCAGGTGCAGAACGGCTCGGCCAAAATGTCGATCACCACCGTGCCGCTCTACGGCCAGAACGTGGTGTGGACCAAGGGCAAACCGAAATAGATGGATCGGGTTCTTTCGTGCAATTGACCTGACCGACAATTGCTGCCGACTTGCGGGAGTTATTGCCCTGACGTAAAGCCGCCAGTATGGACCCTTCCGAAAATCTCGTGCTGAAAGACCCTGAGCCGCGTATCCATCCGACGGCGGAGCTGAAAGCATGCAAGCTCGGCCGCTACGCCTCGATCGGCGAGCGGGTGGTGCTGCGCGAAGTGAGCGTCGGCGATTTTTCTTATTTCGAGCGGCACGCCGAGGCGATCTACACGAGCATCGGCAAATTCTGCTCGGTCGCCGCCAACAGCCGCATCAATGCGCTGGACCATCCGATCGAGCGGCTGACCCAGCACAAGGTCAGCTACCGGCCCAACGAATATTTCCGCTGGCTGGGCGTCGATGCCGCATTCCGCGAACGGCGCCAGGCGAAGGCCGTGAGTATCGGCCATGACGTGTGGATCGGCCACGGGGCCGTGATCATGCCCGGCCTCACCATCGGCAATGGCGTCGTCATCGGCGCCAACGCCGTCGTCACGCATGACGTGCCGCCCTATACGATCGTCGCCGGAGTGCCGGCCAAGCCGCTTCGGCCGCGCTTCGCAGCCGATATCGCGGCGCGGATCGAGGCTCTCGCCTGGTGGAACTGGCCGGTCGAAAAGCTCGCCAGCGCCGTTCCCGACATGCAGGCCATGACCATCGAGACCTTCCTGGACCGCTGGGAAAATCACGCCGCGTGAGTTCGCGCCGGCGCGGCTGAAGAGCACGCGCATTTGCGCCAAAGGCGCGCTTCAGGGAACCGCTGCGCGAGCGCTCCGGACTGAACCCCTTCCGTCATGCGGGGGTGGCGCAACGGAAGGGGCTGGAGGTAAACCGCTGTGAAGCGGAAGGAACAGGCCTGTTTGCCTGCACCGTTACTATGACACCAAACTGATAAAGTGTGTTGTCCTTCCGATTCTCCTCATGCGTGCATTCGATTGCGGCGGTTGTATTTCTTTCCGATGGGAACCCGACATGGCCGCCGGTTGTTCCTTCCGGCGTACCGCACGGCGCGGCGCTGTTTGAGGGATCCCATGATCGAGAAGCTTTTCACCAAAATCGCCAACCGGGTAGCCCACCTTGCGGGGCTGTCGCCGACATTCGCACTCTGCTGCCTGATCGTCATCATCTGGGCAGTAAGCGGCCCACTCTTCGCCTTCTCGGACACTTGGCAACTGGTGATCAACACCGGGACGACGATCATCACCTTCCTGATGGTGTTTCTCATCCAAAACACCCAGAATCGAGACGGCGCGGCAATCCAGGCCAAACTCGACGAGTTGATCCGGGTCAGCGAAGCCAAGAACACCTTCATCGGTATCGAGCATCTGACCGAAGCCGAGGTCCAGGAGATCCGTGCCAAATGCGAGCGGGCAGCGAAGCGGCACGACGAGAAAATCGCGGCCATAGCTGCCAAGAAAGCCGTGGCGTCAAAGCGCAAACCGAAAAAGCAGGTGGCTCGAAGCACCGGCTGAAACCGGTTAACCCCCAAGAGTTCCGTCGTTGCTCGAATGCGACCTGATCCGAACACCGGCTCTCATTTTTTCGGACATGCTCATTGCTTCATGAATGCCGCAAAAGCATCCTTGTGGTCGGGGTGCCAGCGTGACAGAGCAGGGCGGTTTTCGATGATATCGCCGATTGCCCAGGCCATGCGTTTCTCATCCAGCGGGCGCGTCACCTCGTTGTCAGGGCACAGGATATAGAAGTCGCGCTTTGTCAGGGATTCCAGCATGAAATCAATGACCTGTTCGCCAGTCCAGGCGCCGGCCGGCTTCTCGGTCGCGCCCTCGGTCAGGCCGGTATAGGTGAAGCCGGGAATGAGCAGATGCGCCGACAGATGGGCGCCCGGTTCGTTGCGCAGGGCATGCGCCAGTCCCTCGGTGAAGGTCTTCACGCCCGCCTTGGAGACGTTGTAGGCAAGGTTTCCAGGCGGCGTGGTGATGCCTTGCTTGGAGCCGGTGTTGACGATCAGACCCGGCTGGCGGGCCCCCAGCATGCGGGGCACGAAGGCTTCGACACCATGCACGACGCCCCAGAAATTGATGTCCAGCAGCTGCTTCCAAGCGTCGCGGTTCTCCCACGGCTTGCCCGGGTTGTTGCCGATACCAGCATTGTTCATCAGCAGCGACACATTGCCGAAGGCGCCAAAGGCTCTTTCGGCGAGACGATCTACGTCTTGTGCCTTCGAAACGTCGGCAGCGACGGCCAGCACGGCATCGTCGCCGGCGATGGCGGACACAATACGGGCCGCATCCTCAAGACGCGGGCCGGCGACATCGGCAAGCACGATCTTCATGCCCAGGAGAGCCAGCCGCTTCGCGGCCGCAAGACCAATGCCGCTGGCGGCACCGGTAATGACGGCGGCATTGCCCGAACCAAGCGCGGGCAGGGCGGTCTGGATCTCGATGTCGGTCAGCATGGGCGGCGGCTTCCTTCTTGCGATGGCGCCGAACTTAGCGCCGGGGCAGGCTGGCGCAAGCCTCCATCCGACTGCCTGCTTTTTCGACAGGCATGGGGCCGGGTTGACCGGTCCGGCCGAGACTGCGCATGGTGCCTCGCAAAAAGGAGATTTCCCGATTGACGGACTGGATCGAAATCCTGAAGCAGCAGACCACCACCGGCGATCAGATGAGCCGCGAAGTGCCGCAGATGCTGGCAAATCCGGAGATCAGCGAAGCACAGGTGAAGACGCTGTTTTCGGCTTTGGAAAAACAGGCGGATTTCGTCGAGAAGCTGCGCATGGCGCTGGAAAAGTTCGGCCATGATTTTGCGGTCATCAAGGCGGCGGAACGGCTGGAAGAGCGCTACGCCGATCTTGCCGCGTCGGTGGCCGAGAAGCTGAAAGCGATGCGCGAATAGATCCCTATTTTTCGATCACGCGTGCGAAACGCCTGTCCGGCACCAGCCAGACAAGGGCAACCAGCACATAGATCGCAACGCCGATCCACTGGCTGATGAAGGTCAGCGGGATGGCGCAGAGATAGGCGACAAGCGAGATCTTGCCCTTGCGGTCGTTGCCGATCGCCTTGGCAAAGGCCGTATCGTTTCCGTGCAGCCTGTGGAGCGTCACGACGAGAATGGTGAAGGCAATGGCGCACAGCGCGAGATCGGCGCCGTAGACGGCGACCGGTACCGGCGCGAAATGGTTTTCGCCCATGAAGGCGGTCGTCACCGGCATCAGCGACAGCCAGAACAGGAGATTGAGGTTCGCCCACAACACGCGGCCGTCGACCCGCTGCACGGTGTGGAACATATTGTGCAGATTGTTCCAGTAGATGCCGACATTGATGAAAGACAGCACGTAGCTGAAGAAGATCGGCCATAGCGGCAGCAAGGTCGAGAGATCCTCGCCATGCGGCACCTTCAGTTCAAGCACCATGATGGTGATGATGATGGCCACGACACCGTCGGTGAATGCCTCGACCCTGCCTTTGCCCATGAGTTGCGCCTTTTGCCCGGAGCCGATTGTCGAAAGACGGTAAACCGTTAGCTGATGTTGCCGGGTCGATAAACGCCATTCGATAAATTTCTCAACTATCTCGGGGAAACTCCCCTGTCGGGATCGCACAAGGTGTCTCCTGCAAGTCGGGGATTGCACACGACAGGATGTCGTGACGGATCGGAACCATTGGTTCCGATCCGAGCCCGTTCAGCCGGCCGGTTCCGGTCCACGCAACATCCACCATGCTGTCAGGAGCCTGCCGGCCGGCCGGAACGTTGGGGATAAGGGCGCGTTAAGGTCGCGATCCCTGAAACGACGAAGAGGTTTGGCCATGGCCTTTCGTGACTTGGCGCATACGCGCAACGAAGCAGGCGGCGAGGCTCTCGCAATCCCGGTGGTCGCCACAATGATCGCCGTTCTGTTCGCCGGCAGCACCGTGCTGACGCCGCTCTACATTATCTACAAGCAGCAATTCGGCTTTTCACAGATCACGCTGACGCTGGTCTACGCGGTCTATGTCGTCGGCAATCTCGGCGCCCTGCTGATGTTGGGCGGCGCGTCGGATGTCATTGGGCGCCGGCCTGCCGCTCTCGCAGCCATGGCCGTCGCCGTCGCCAGCGCGCTTGTCTTTCTGTTCGCCAACAATGTCGTTTCGCTCGATGTGGCGCGCATTCTGAGCGGGCTTGGCATCGGCGTCGGCGCGGGGACCGGAACGGCATGGATCGCCGAGCTTCTGCCCGACGCGGACAAGGCGCGCGCCAGCGTCATCGCCACCAGCACCAATTTCCTCGGCCTGGGTTTCGGCGCACTCGTCTCGGGACTGTTGGCGCAGTATGAACCGTGGCCCTTGCGCCTGGTCTTCATTGTCTATCTGGCGGTGCTTGTCATCGTCTCCATCCTGGTCTGGCGTACACGCGAAACGGTGGCGGAGCCTGGCGGACTCGGGCAGATTTCCATGCGGCCGCACTTTGCCGTGCCGGATGAAATCCGCGCGCGCTTCGTCGCGCCGGCGGTGACCGGTTTCGGCGCCATGGCGCTTGTCGGCTTCTATGCAGCGGTGGCGCCAAGCATCCTTGCGCAGCAACTGCATGAGACGAACCATGCTGTCGCCGGTGCGCTGTTCTTCGAATTGGCGATCGTCACCGCGCTCAGCATCGTAGCGTTGAAGCAAATGCAGAGCGGCAAGGCCATGCTGGCCGCGCTGGCGTTGATGATTCCCAGCATCCTCATGGTGGTGGCGGCGCAGATGCTGGCGTCGATGGCCCTGATGATTGCAGCCACCGCCTGCTGCGGCCTGACGGCCGCACTCGGCTATCGTGGCAGCCTGCAGGTGGTGAACGAGATCGCACCGGAGGATCGCCGCGCGGAAGTGGTATCCAGCTTCTTCATCTGCTGCTTTATCGGCAATGCCTTGCCCGTCATTGGCATTGGCATCATCTCGACCTATGCCAGCCCCATCGCGGCCAGCCTGGCGTTCGCCGCGATGATCATCGTGTTTGCGCTGGTCGCGCTGGGCTTTGGGTTGAAAAACAGGCCTTGAGAGCGGCCAGCTTCAGCCGTTCGGCGTCTCGGGGGAAAGATGCGCGCGTTGGCGCGGCACGCCGAGCCCGGTGTCGGGCGGCTCGCCGGCGGCCGGCCTGTTCTCCATCATATGCAAGGTGCGCCAGCCGCCGAAGCGGTAATAGCCCGCGGCCAGCAGCAGGGAGGTGATCGAGCCGGCGGGGAAACTCCACCACAGCGCTTCCTCGCCGATCACATCCCGCATGAAATAGGCAAAGCCGGTGCGCACGACCAGTACCGAGATGATCAGGATGACCAGCGGCGGCATCACGGCGCCCGTGGCGCGTACCGTGGCGAACAGCACGATGGTGATGCCGAACAGGATGAATGACCAGGACGCGACGTTGTTGATGTGAGCGGCGATGTCTATCGCCGCGCTGTCGCGGCTCAGGAACAGACTGAGGATCGAGCGGTCGAAGAACCATAGAAGTGCCACGAGAGCGCCGGTCAGCACCAGGTTGAAGCCGACGCCTGACGCTGCGATGCGGCTGATGCGGTCCCAGCGGCCGGCACCGACATTCTGCGCCGCCATCGAGGACACGGCCGCGCCGATGGCAAGCGCGGGCATCTGGATGTAGGTCCATAACTGCGCGGCGATGCCGTAGGCGGCGGCCACCTGCGAGCCGTAGGAGTTGACGATGCCCATCACCGTCAGGGCCGCGGCCGAAATCACGATCATCTGCAAACCCATCGGCACCCCCTTGAAGACGACGACGCGCAGCAAGGCGGGATCCGGCCGCAGCAGCGCCAGATTGGCGCCGGCCAGACGCAACGGGTGCTTGCGGACATAGAGCACGATCAGGATGGCAATGACGCTCACTGTCTGGCCCACAAGCGTCGAGATTGCCGAGCCTGCGATGCCGAACTCGGGGAACGGCCCGATGCCGCGGATGAGCAGTGGGTTCAAGATGATGTCGAGCACGACGGCGAGCGCCATGAAAAAGAACGGCGTGCGCGAATCGCCGGCCCCGCGCAGCACCGTCATGACAAAGGACAGAAGGTTCATCATCGGCACGGCCACGAAGATGATGCGCAAATAGGAGCGCGCCAGCGGCAAGGCGTCGGGCGGTGTGCCGAGCGCGCCCAGAATGGCGTCGACCCAGATCCAGCCGCAGACGGCGAACAGCATCGAGACGAAGAAGAAGAAGGTGGCGCTGGTGCCGACGATGCGGCGCGCCTCGGGCAGGTCGCGGGCGCCGACCGATTGCGCCACCAGTATGGTGGCCGCCATGCCTATGCCGAACACCGTGCCGAGGATGAGGAACAGCACCAGGTTGGCATTGGAGGTGGCGGTGAGCGCGGATTCGCCGAGGAAGCGGCCGACCCAGACGGCGTTGACCGAGCCGTTGAGCGATTGCAGCACATTGGAGCCGAGCACCGGCAGGGCGAACAGCAGGAGCGTGCGCGGAATGGGGCCGCTGGTCAGGTCACCGGTGCGCCGGCGCGCGGGCATCTTTTCATCCATGGCGGGCAATCCGGCAAAGCTGGTTCTTTTGAGTCCGGCACGCAGGATACCGCAGGGCCGACCGGGATGCACCTTTGCGAAAGGAGCGACGGCGGGCAAGGCATGCCGTCGTGCATCCGATCATGCTTGTCGGGCCGGAGGCGCCGCCTGGCGCCTCCGGTAAGATGCTTACTTCCTGGCGAGGTCGGGAAGCGTGACTTGATAGACAAGGAACATGGTGTCGACATCGGCGCCGTCCTCTGCCTTGTAGGGCGCGCCGACCTGGAAGCCGTCCTGTGCAAGGAAGTCGTTGTCGTTGGCGACGAACAGGAAATAGTCGTCGGGCAGCTTCGGATCGAGCACGCTCGCCAGCGACATCGCTTCCCACTTCTCCGAGAGGTTATCCTTGTCGTTGGGCGCGCCATTGTGCAGGCCGAAGCGGGCAAGCTCGGCCTTGTCGTTGATGTCGATGAACGGCGTCAGCCTTGCCGGCGTCACCGACGGATCGAGCACGCCCTTGGGCGCCACCGGCTTGTCGGCGGCATCGAAGGGACCGCCGGCGATGTCGGTCGCGCCGGAAAGGTCGACAATGTCGATCTTGCGATACAGCGAATCCTCGCCCTTCAGGCCCTGGCCGTTGCCGCTGTCGCGCGCCAGCATCAGGAAAGCGGTATCCGACAGCGCCACGATCTCGCTTTGCGCAGCCACCTTGGTCTTGCCCTTGGCGTCCTTGAACACCGGCAGCGGCACGACGTATTCGTGCGCCAGCTTGAGATGGGCAAGATCGGAGGCGTCATAGACCAGCGCCCTGGTGTTCTGGCGTGTCGAGGCCGAATCGCCGCCATCCTGCCGTGTTGCCGACTGCAAAACCGCGATCAGGAACTTGCTGTCTGGCGTCATTGCCATGCCTTCGAGGCCCTGATTGTTCTGGCGGCCGGTCTCGGGATCCTTGGTTCGGGTTCGGCAGCACCTGGGCCCGGATTGTCGGAAGCAAAATTGGCCGTGCCGTGGCGCATCGGCACGAGCGCGGCCGGAGGCTGGGTCGCCGACATCAGACGGCCGTCGGCGGAGAAGCGGTAGATGTCGGGACCGTATTCGTCCGAGACAAGCATAGTGCCGTCAGGCAGCCGCACAATCGCCTCGTTGTCGAGCGCGAGCTTGCCGTTATCGGCCTGCGGCAGGACAGGCATGTCGCCAGCGGCGGGACGCACGCCGTTCAGCGGGTCGAGACCGCTGGCGTCGGCGCCTTTGTCGTCAGTCAGGAGCATGGTGTCGGCGAGCGTCGCCTTGAGACCGGTCTGCTCCTGGCCGGCTGTGGGCGCGGCACCTGGCGCCGTCGGGGCGAATTCGATGTTGATGGTGTTGAGGCGCGGCCGGTAGTCGGTGGTGCCGACGACGTTATAACCGCGGTCGGGCAGCAGCCACAGCGAGCCCTTGTAGGTGCCGGCATCATGTCTCCAGCCCGCGGTGTCGATTGACATGCCGGAACCGGAGCCGAAGGTCTCGCCGAACCTGTCGCGCTGGCCGGCCGGGATGCGGCCAACCCCCACCAGCCCCTTGTTGACGAAACTGGCACCGCCGACGCTGGCCGTGCTGTCGGCGAAGACAGGCAGCGAAACGGCCGAGGCCGCCAGCGCGGCGGCCAGCAGCCGCAACGAGAATGAGCGTAGATGCGTCATGGATATCCCCTTGATGACAAAGCGCCGGGACGGCGGAATTCTGAGGCTGCCTGGGGGCGGCGAGGCTGCCGCCCTGGAGGGCCGCTTTTGCCCTCGCCAAGCGGTCTAAGGCGCGAACATGATGCTTGCATGACAGTTGGTGACGCATTCGCGTCGGCCCGCCGCGACGCTGCTGGGGAAGTGGGGCCGCGCCGAAAAATCGATCGTTCCGACACAGGTTCGACAGCGTCCAGGAGCTGTTCGCAGTACTAGACACTTATGTACAGTACATATATGGTGCCCGTTTCGGACAGTCCGGGGAGGGAAGCCTTGAGGTCTCATTACCGCGCAGTCGTCATCGGGGGAGGAGTGGTGGGCGCTTCGGTGCTTTATCACCTGGCGCGGTTCGGCTGGTCGGATGTGGCGCTGATCGAGCGCGCCGAATTGACGGCGGGCTCGACCTGGCATGCGGCGGCGGGGTTCCACGCGCTCAACGCCGATCCCAATGTCGCCGCGCTGCAGGATTACACCATCAACCTTTACCGCGAGATCGAGGCCGAATCCGGCCAGGACGTCGGCTTGCACATGACCGGCGGCGTCAACATCGCCAGCGATCCGGCGCGCTGGGAGTGGCTGAAATCGGCCTGGGCGGTATTCCAGTCGGTCGGCATCGAGACCGCCCGGCTGGTGACGCCTGACGAGATCAAGGCGATCTGCCCGATCGTCGATGTCACCGGGGTGCTCGGCGGCCTCTTCGATTCCAACGAAGGCCATCTCGACCCCTACGGCACGACGCATGCATATGTCGGTGCCGCCAAGAAGCGCGGCGCCGACGTCATCCTGCGCAACCGCGTGGTCGAGCTGAAGGCGCGGGCCGATGGCCATTGGGACGTGGTCACCGAGCAAGGTACCATCACAGCCGAGCATGTCGTGAATGCCGGCGGGCTGTGGGCCAAGCAACTCGGCCGCATGGCCGGGGTTGAGCTCCCGGTGACGCCGATGGAGCACCATTATTTCGTCACCGAGGACATTCCGGAAGTCGCTGCCCTCGACAAGGAGCTCGGCCTGGCCGTCGATCTCGACGGCTTTTCCTATCTGCGGCAGGAGCGCAAAGGCGTGCTGCTTGGCGTCTACGAGCAGAACCCGAAGCACTGGAACATGGACGGCGCGCCTTGGGATTACGGCATCGAGCTTATCCCCGAAGACATCGACCGCATCAGCCCGGAACTTGCCAAAGCGCATGAGCGTTTCCCTTGCCTGGCGACGGCAGGCATCCGCAAATGGGTCAACGGCGCCTTCACCTTCACCCCGGACGGCAATCCGATCGTCGGGCCGGTGCGCGGCCTGAAGAATTACTGGGTCGCCTGCGGCGTCATGGCCGGCTTCAGCCAGGGCGGCGGCGTCGGCAAATCGCTGGCCGAATGGATGATTTACGGCGAGCCGCAGGCCGACATTTTCGGCATGGACATCGCCCGCTACGGCGCCTTCGCCGCGAACCGGGAATATCTCAGGCAGACCACGCGCCAGTTCTATTCTCGCCGTTTCGTCATGACCTTTCCCAACGAGCGGCTGCCGGCGGGCCGGCCGCTAAAGCGCCCCGGCGCCTATGACGGCATGAGCGCGGCCGGCTGCGAATGGACGGCCTCCTGGGGGCTGGAAATCCCCGCCTATTTCGCGCCGATGGGATTCCGCGAGGAGACGACGCTCAGGCGCTCCAACGCCTTCGACATCATCGGCGACGAGGCGCTGCAAGTCCGGCGCGCCGCCGGCCTCATCGATATCTCGGCCTATGCGCGCTACGCGATCTCAGGATCGGGCGCGGAGGCCTGGCTCGATGGGCTTCTGGTTTGCAGGCTGCCGAAGGCGGGGCAGGCGAGACTGGCGCCGATGCTCGGGCCGGACGGGCGGCTGAAGGGCGATCTCACCGTCTTCAACTGGGGCAATGGCGACTACTGGCTGATGGGCTCCTACTATCTGCGCGAATTCCACATGCGCTGGTTCGAAGCGCATATGGCTGAAGGCGTTTGCGTCACCGATATTTCAGATGCGATGTCCGGCTTCCTGGTCACTGGCCCCAATGCCAGAAAGATCGTCGAGCGCACGACGCACCAGGACATCTCCGCCAAAGCCTTGCCATTCATGGCATGCGGCGAATTCGACATCGGCATGGTGGGGGCGCGGATGGCTCGCCTTTCGATCGCCGGCGAGCTCGGCTTCGAGATCAACTGCCCGGCCACCATGCATGCCACATTGCGCGAAACGCTGCTTGCCGCCGGTGAGGATCTCGGCCTCGCCGAAGTTGGCTATTACGCACTCAACGCGCTTCGGCTGGAAAAGAGCTTCGGCATCTGGTCGCGCGAATTCACGCAAGGCTACACGCCCGGCCAGACAGGGCTCGACCGCTTCATCGCTTTCGACAAGGGCGATTTCGTTGGCCGCGAGGCGGCGCTGAAGGAACGCAAGCCGGATGTTGGACGACGCATCGTGACGCTGGAAGTCGATGCCGTCGACGCGGACGCCAGCGGCTTCGAACCGGTCTGGCACGGCGCTCGGCGCGTTGGCTTCGTCACCTCCGGCGGCTTTGGCTACACGATCGGCAAAAGCGTCGCGCTGGCGTTGGTGGATGACGATTTTGCCGAGGAAGGAACGGCGCTTTGCGTGCACATTGTCGGCATCGAGCGGCCGGCGCGTGTCATTCCGGCTTCGCCTTACGATCCCTTGGGCAAGGCGATGCGGCAATGAGGAGGTTTCCGGATGATCGATGACGCAGCACGCGAAAGCAGGCGCGAGCGCCGACGGGGACGCATCGGCGAGGCCGGCAGCGAGAGCAGCCGCCGGCCCAATTACCGCTTGCTGAAGAACCCGTTCCTGCCGCAGCCGATCTTTTCGGACGACCACGTCGCCTCGATCCACGACACGGCGCTGCGCGTGCTGGAAGAGCTGGGCATCAAGGTTCTGCTGCCGCAGGCGCGCGACCTGCTCGCCCGCGCCGGCGCCCTGGTCGACCCCGATACCGACATGGTGCGGATCGGCCGCGACATGGTGGCGGCCGCGCTGGCCTCGGCGCCGCGATCGATCCACGCCCATGCCGGCGCACGTGCCCGCGACCTGCAGCTCGAACTCGGCTCGATGACCTTCCTGGCGGGCTCCGGCGCGCCGAACGTCACCGATCTCGAGCGCGGCCGGCGGCCCGGAACGCTGGCCGCCTTCGAGGAACTCATCAGGCTGGTGCAGCATTTTGACGTCCTGCATATGCTGGGACCCTGCATCGAGCCGCAGGACATCGACAACCGTTTCCGTCATTACGCCGTCAACCGGGCGCAACTGACCCTTTCGGACAAGTTCCCGTTCGTGTTCGCGCGCGGCACGCCGCAGGTCGACGACAGCTTCGAGATGATCAGGCTGGCCCGCGGGCTGTCCGAAGACGAGTTTCGCTCGGGCGCCCATTGCTACACCGTCATCAACACCAATTCGCCGCGCCAGCTCGACATCCCGATGGCGCAAGGCATCATCGACTTCGCCAGAGCCGGGCAGGTCCTGATCATCACGCCCTTCTGCCTGGCGGGTGCGATGGCGCCGATCACGGTGGCCGGCGCGCTGACTTTGCAGCATGCCGAGGCGCTGGCCGGATTGACGCTGGCGCAGATCGTGCGGCCGGGCGCGCCTGTCGTCTACGGCTCCTTCTCCTCCAATGTCGACATGAAATCAGGCGCGCCGGCCTTCGGCACGCCGGAGCATATCAAGGCGACGCTGGGGGCCGGCCAACTGGCGCGCTTCACCGGCCTGCCGTGGCGTTCGGGCGGCGGCAGCGCGGCCAACATCTCCGATGCGCAGGCGGCGCATGAGACGCAGTTTGCGCTGTGGGGCTCGGTGCTGGCGGGCGCTACCGTGTGCATCCATGCCGCCGGCTGGCTGGAGGGGGGGCTGAGCGTTTCCTTCGAAAAGCTGGTCACCGACATCGAGGCGTTGCAGACGGTGGCTGAACTGTGCGTCGCCACGCCCGGCGACGACGATGCCATCGGCTTCGAGGCGATCGCCGAAGTGCAGCCCGGCGGCCATTTCTTCTCGGCAGGTCACACCATGGCGCGCTACCGCACCGCCTTCTACGAGCCGCTGGTGGCCGACTGGTCGAATTTCGGCAACTGGACGCAGACCGGTTCCAAGACCGCAACCGAACGCGCCACCGGTATCTGGAAGCGCATCCTCGCCGATTTCGAGCCGCCGGCGACGGCCATTGCCACATCAGCTGCGCTCGATGATTTCATCGCGCGCCGCACGGAACAGGGCGGGGCGGCGCCGGTGTCGTGAGATAGCTTGTTCATCTCATCGTCCTGAATTGTGGGTGCGATCCGGAACCTGCTGCGCCTCTCATGCATTCATGGCACGGCCGGTGCCTGCTCGCATTGTGAGCCATTGAGGGAGGACGACCACATGGGTTTCGACCAGTATCACGAACCGCCCGAAGAATTGTCGCAGGAGGTGCGGACCTTCGCCCGCATGATCACCTCGCTGATCGAGGAGGCGGAAGCGATCAGCTGGTACGAACAGCGCATGTCGGTGGAGAAGGACCCACAGGCCCGCGCCATCATGAAGAACGCGCAAGGCGAGGAGTTCAAGCATTTCGGCATGGACCTCGAATTCCTGCTGCGCCAGAAGACGGACTGGCGCGCGGAACTGAAGGAAATCCTGTTTACGACGGGCGATATCGTCAAGGCTGGCGAGGCCGGCGAGAAGAAGGTGGATTGAGGGCTTCGCCAATTCTACGGAAGAGCAGAAAGGCGTCTCTCACACGGCCGCGACAAACCCGTCCAGCACGCGTTTCTGGCCGGCCTTGTCGAAGTCGATGGTCAGCTTGTTGCCCTCGATGGCCGCGATATTGCCATTGCCGAATTTCTGGTGGAAGACGCGGTCGCCGACGTTGAAGGGGGACGGCGTGTCGGCGACGGATTTCGCGACCAGCTCGCCATCGATGGTGCGGCCCTTGATGCTCGTGCGGCCGGCGCCGTAGCCGCTGTCGGTCTCGCCATAGCCGATACGCTCGACCTGGTGGCCGGAGCGCGAGCCCCAGTTGCGATCGGTCGCTTCGGTGCGGTTCTGCTGCGCCCGCTGCCAGCCCGGCGTGGCGTAGCTGTTGGAGAAGGCGCCGGATTTTTCGGCACCTACATTGTCGAAGCGCGAGGCGCCATAGGGGTTCTGGCGGCCACCTCGGCCGGAAGCGAACGAACCGCCGCCATAGGAATTGCCGTAGCCGCCATAGGAATTGCCGCTCTCGGCGACTTCGACATGAGTTTCAGGCAGTTCGTCTAGGAAGCGGGAGGGAATCGTCGATTGCCACAGGCCGTGGATGCGGCGGTTGGAGACGAACCAGATGTGCAGGTTCTTCTTGGCGCGGGTGACGCCGACATAGGCCAGCCGGCGCTCTTCCTCCAGGCCGGAACGGCCGCCTTCGTCCAGCGCGCGCTGGTGCGGGAACAGGCCTTCCTCCCAGCCCGGGAGAAAAACGGTCTCGAATTCGAGGCCTTTGGCCGAATGCAGCGTCATGATGTTGACGGCGTCGAGTTCGGCGTTCTGCTCGGCATCCATGACCAGGGCGACATGTTCGAGAAAGGAGCGCAGCGATTCATACTCCTCCATGGAGCGGATCAGCTCCTTGAGGTTCTCCAGCCGGCCGGGCGCCTCGACCGAACGGTCGTTCTTCCACATGTCGGTGTAGCCGCTCTCTTCCAGGATGGTCTCGGCGAGCTCGGTGTGCGGCGTGGTTTCCAGCGCCTTCTGCCAGCGTTCGAAATTGGCGGCGACCTCGCGCAATGCGGCGCGCGGCTTGGGCTTCAACTCGTCGCTCTCGGCGAGCTTGGCGGCGGCTTCCAACATCGGCACGCGCAGCGCGCGGGCCGTGTCGTGGATCTGACGGATGGTGGTTTCGCCGAGGCCGCGCTTGGGCACATTGACGATGCGCTCGAAGGCGAGATCGTCGGCGCCTTGCGCGACGACGCGGAAGAAGGCAAGCGCGTCGCGGATCTCCATGCGCTCATAGAAGCGCGGGCCGCCGATGACACGGTAATTGAGACCGAGCGTGACGAAACGGTCCTCGAACTCGCGCATCTGGAAGGACGCGCGCACCAGGATCGCCATGTCGTTGAGGTTGTGCTTCTGGCGCTGGTAGGCCTCGATGGTCTCGCCGACCGCGCGCGCTTCCTCCTCGGAATCCCAGGCGGCATGGACGTTGACCTTGCCGTCCTCGGGATCGTTGCGATCGGTGAACAGCGTCTTGCCGAAGCGGCCCTCATTGTGGGCGATGAGGTGCGAAGCGGCGCCGAGGATATGCGCGGTGGAACGATAATTGCGCTCCAGCCGGATGATGGTGGCGCCGGGAAAATCCTTGTCGAAGCGCAGGATGTTGTCGACCTCCGCGCCGCGCCAGCCATAGATCGACTGGTCGTCGTCGCCGACGCAGCAGATGTTGACTTTGTTTTCGCTCACGGGCTGTTCCGCGCCTGCCGGCGCGGGCCCTCCGCGCGGGCCTCGCAAAGGCTCGGACGCCCGGTCGGGCTTGCGGCCTTCGGCCGATCGCAGATCGGTCGATGTTAACGTCGACGAACGCCCAGCCTCCGGCCGCTGCGCCAGCAAGCGCAGCCACATGTATTGCGCGGTGTTGGTGTCCTGGTACTCGTCGACGAGGATGTATCTGAACCGCTTGTGATACTCCTTCAGCACGTCCGGATTGGCGCGGAAGATGCGGATCGGGTGGCAGAGCAGATCGCCGAAATCGCAGGCGTTCAGCGTCTGCAGGCGCTCCTGATAGGCCCTGTAGAGCTCGCGGCCCTTGCCGTTGGCGAAACTGCGCGCATCGCCCTCGGCGATATCGGCCGGGCCTTGTCCCTTGTTTTTCCAGCCGTCGATCATCTGCGCGAACTGCTTGGCCGGCCAGCGCTTGTCGTCGAGGCCCTCTGCCTGGATCAATTGCTTGATCAGCCGCACGACGTCGTCGGTGTCGAGAATGGTGAAGTCGGATTTCAGCCCGGCAAGCTCGGCGTGCCTGCGCAGGAGCTTGACGCCGATCGAGTGGAAGGTGCCGAGCCAGGGCATGCCCTCGACATTGCCTTCGCCGATCAGGATCCCTATGCGCTGCTTCATCTCGCGCGCGGCCTTGTTGGTGAAGGTCACGGCCAGGATCTGCGAGGGGAAGGCTTTTCCGGTCGCCAGGATGTGGGCGATGCGGGTGGTCAAGACGCGCGTCTTGCCGGTGCCGGCACCGGCCAGCACCAGAACCGGCCCTTCGGTGGTTTCCACCGCCAGCCGCTGCTCGGGGTTCAATCCCTTGAGATAGTCGGGCGCGTTGTTGTGGCCGCTGCGGGCAGCCATGGCGCGCGCGGCGATACCCGACGGGGCGGTAGGCCGCGCATCGGGTTCATCGAAAAAGGGCATGTCTTCGGAAAAGCCGGACATCGCCCCCGAATGTAGTGATTCGGTGGAGAAAGACCAGAACTGTCTACGTTTTGTTCCACCCCTGATTGTTCCCGGCCTGCTTGACAGGCAGGGCGGGTGGGAGAAAGCTGGGCAAAGGGCAGGGAGGGGATCCTGTTGCCCATGGCCGCCTCGAGGCGCGCAACAGTCGAAGGAGTATCATCTTGGCTGTCACCATCACCTCCCTCATTCTCCTCCTCATCGGCCTCGCGCTTGGCGCCGGCGGCATCTGGTTGGCTTCACTGGGAGGTAGCTGGTACTACATCATATCAGGCATCGCCTTCCTCATCGCCGCATGGCTGCTCTACCGGCGCAGATCCACCGCGCTCTGGCTCTACGCCGCGATCGTGCTGGGCACGCTTGCCTGGGCGGTCTGGGAAATCGGCTTCGACTGGTGGGAACTCGGGCCGCGCGGCGGCATCATCGTGCTCGTCGCGTTGTGGCTGCTGACGCCGTGGGCGAGGCGGGGCCTTGTTGGTCCCGATGGCCGCGCGCCGCTCATTCTCGCGGTGTTGGCGTCGCTGGCGGTCGCCGGCTATTCAATGACGACCGATCCCAAGGGTATTGCCGGCAATCTCAACACCGACAAGGTGACCCCGGCGGCCGATCTCGGCGGCGACGTACCTGCCGGCGAATGGCACTTCTACGGCCGCACGCCCTATGGCCAGCGCTATTCGCCGCTCGACCAGATCACGCCGGAGAATGTCGCCAACCTGCAGCCGGCCTGGACTTATCGCACCGGCGACGTGAAGGGTCCTGACGATGTCGGCGAGACCACCTATCAAGTGACGCCGCTGAAGATCGCCGATACGCTCTACATCTGCACGCCGCACAATTTCGCCATCGCCATCGACGCCGCCACGGGCAAGGAGAAGTGGCGCTACGATCCCCAGGTCAAGCTCGACAAGGACCGCCAGCACCAGACCTGCCGCGGCGTCTCCTATTACGCCGACGCCAAGATCGGTGCCGGGCAGCCTTGCGCCGCGCGTGTCTACCTGCCGACTTCGGATGCGCGGCTGATCGCGCTCGACGCCGCCAACGGTCAGGTCTGTCCGTCCTTTGCCGAAGGCGGCACGCTGAACCTTCTGACCGGCATGCCTTATCCCAAGTCCGGCTATTACTATTCGACCTCGGCGCCGCTGATATCGGGCGGCAAGATCATCGTCGGCGGCGCGGTCAACGACAATTATTCCACGCAGGAGCCCTCCGGCGTCATCCGCGCCTTCGATGCCTCCACGGGCGCGCTGATCTGGAACTGGGATTCCGGCAATCCCGACCAGACCACGCCGCTCGCGGCAGGCCAGACCTACACCGCCAATTCGCCCAACATGTGGTCGACGCCGAGTGCCGACGAAAAGCTCGGCCTGCTCTACATACCGCTCGGCAACCAGACGCCGGACCAGCTCGGCGCCGGCCGCAGCGCCAATGTCGAGAAATTCTCCTCCTCGATCACCGCGCTCGACCTCAATACGGGGCAATTGAAATGGGTGCGCCAGACCGTGCACCATGACCTGTGGGACATGGACGTGCCGGCGCAGCCGAGCCTTGTCGACATCACCAAGGCCGACGGCACGGTCGTGCCGGCGCTGGTGGGGCCGACCAAGCAGGGCGACCTCTATGTGCTCGACCGGCGCACCGGCGAGCCGGTCATCCCGGTCAAGGAAGTGCCGGCGCCCGGCGGCGCCATCGAAGGCGACCACACATCGCCCACGCAGCCGGTGTCGGACCTTTCCTTCAATCCGCCGCCGCTGACCGATGCCGACATGTGGGGCATCACCATGTTCGACCAGCTGGCGTGCCGGATCGCGTTGCACAGGCTGCGCTACGAGGGCCGCTACACGCCGCCGTCGCTGCAGGGCACGCTGGTCTATCCCGGCAATTTCGGCGTCTTCAACTGGGGCGGCGTGGCGGTCGATCCGGTCCGGCAGGTGCTGTTCGGCATGCCGACCTATCTCGCCTTCACCTCCAGGCTTGTGCCCCGTGCGGACGTGCCGCCGCCAGGCGACAGCAAGGGCAGCGAGCAGGGGCTGAACCGCAATGACGGCGCCCCCTATGCGGTGGTGATGGGACCGTTCCTGTCGCCGCTCGGCATTCCGTGCCAGGCGCCGCCATGGGGCTATGTCGCCGGCGCCGATCTCAGGACCGGCCAGATCGTCTACAAGCACAGGAACGGCACGGTCTACGACATGACGCCGCTGCCTTTGCCGTTCAAGGTCGGCGTGCCCGGCATTGGCGGGCCGATGATCACAGCCGGCGGGGTGGCTTTCCTCGGCGCCGCGGTCGACGACTACCTGCGCGCCTACGACCTGACCTCAGGCAGACAGCTCTGGCAGGCGCGCCTGCCAGCCGGCGGACAATCTACGCCGATGACCTATACGGTGGCTGACGGGCGCCAGTTCGTGGTCATAGTCGCCGGCGGCCATGGCTCGGTCGGCACCAAGCCGGGCGATTATGTGATGGCGTACGCGCTGCCGAAGTAGGAATGGCGCGCGGTCCCCGCAGGACCGCGGCCTAGCTGATTCCGAGATGGCTCTTCAGGCTGGGCACCGAGCCGAGCACTTCATTGGTGAGGTCAGGGCCGGCGGCGGCTTCGGCCTGCTGGATCAGCGTGGCGCCGGCCTGCCTGATCTGCGCCATGTCGAGGCCGGAGGCCTTGAGCGCGGCGACGCCGTTGATCAGTGCGCCGGCCTTTTCGCCGAGAACACCGCCCAGCGCGCCTTGCAACGAGGACAGCAGGCCGCCACCGCCGGCCGCGCCGGCGGCCATGACGTCGTATTGGCGGGCGAGATCGTCTGCGCCGGGAATCTTGGCAAAGAAACCCGAGACGTTGGTGCCTTCCGCCTCGTGCTCCAGCACCGAGAAGATGGTGCCGACGACTTTCTCTGTCGTTGCGTGGTCGAGGCCCGCCTTTTGCGAGACGGTGTTGACGATATCCTGGACGTTCATGGTCTCACCTCAAATTTGGGATTTCGGGTCCGTGCGGCGGTCCTTGCCGATGCGAAGCTCGATCATCGACCGCCTGCCTGCGTCCACAAGCCTGAAGCGTAATGCCTGAGCGGCAGCCAGGGCAAGGACGAACGTGCTGATGAGGATCGGCATGGTCATCGGCGGCGCTTCTTCTGGTCGGGACGGGATGGCACGGCGCATCGGTAGCACGCAGCTTCCCTTACTATTGTGGCAGTGCCTGCAGGATTTATCGGCGATGACCAAAATGTGATGTGGCGGCGGCACCGCCGGCTTCACCGGCAGCGGGCAATGCCTACCGCTGCGCCCATCCAGGCTGGACCGGGCCAGCCGCGCTCCTATGTAGCTCCGGTATTGAAGCTTGAAGCCGAGGAATGCGCCATGACCAAAGCAGCCGCCACGACACCAGCAAAGCCTGGGATCACCCAGGCGATGATCGACGCCTATGACGAATA
This sequence comes from Mesorhizobium sp. CA13, assembly GCF_020165235.1. Taxonomy (NCBI): domain Bacteria; kingdom Pseudomonadati; phylum Pseudomonadota; class Alphaproteobacteria; order Hyphomicrobiales; family Phyllobacteriaceae; genus Mesorhizobium; species Mesorhizobium sp. CA13. Next base: position 131,588 of record NZ_JAIUHS010000011.1, read on the forward strand.
CACGCATCTGACACTCGATCGCCGCCGCTTCATGGAGCAACTGACCCGGCTTGCCGGGTCAGGGGCGGCGGCCGCGGCGATCGCACCGATGCTGGCGGCGAATTCCGCCCAGGCGGCCATCGTCGCCGAGAACGATCCCCGCGTGAGAGGCCAGGACATCACCTATCCCGGGGCCGGCGGCGAGATGAAGGCCTATCTGGTCAGGCCGGCGGATCAGGCGGGCAAGCTCGGCGCCGTCATCATCATCCACGAGAACAGAGGACTCAACCCGCATATACGCGACATCGCCCGGCGCGTGGCGCTGGAGGGCTTCGTGGCGCTCGCTCCGGATTTCCTGTCGCCGCTCGGCGGCACGCCCGCCGACGAGGACAAGGCGCGCGACATGTTCACCAAGCTGGATCCGGCGCGGACCGTTGCCAATGGCGTCGCGACGGTGGCTTTCCTCAAGGCCGACAAGGACGGCAATGGCAAGGTCGGCGCCGTCGGCTTCTGCTGGGGCGGCGGCACGGCCAACATGCTCGCCGTCAACGCGCCTGACCTGGCGGCAAGCGTCGCCTATTACGGCATGCAGCCGAAGGCCGCGGACGTGTCCAAGATAAAGGCGGCGCTGCTGCTGCACTATGCCGGGTTGGACGAACGCACCAATGCCGGCATCGCCGCCTTCAAGAAGGAACTCGATGCCGCGCATGTCGAATATACGGTCTATGTCTATGAAGGCGCCAATCACGCCTTCAACAACGACACTTCGGCAGCGCGCTATGACAAGAAGGCGGCTGATCTCGCCTGGGGCCGGACCGTCGCCTTCCTGAAGGAGAATCTGGCTTAGCGCAGGACTGCGTGCTCGCCGGCCTGTGCAAGGCAACGCCGGCCACCACCAGCGCAATACCGATGCAGTCGCTGATGCCGGGGATTTGGCGCAGCACCAAAATGCCGATCAGCGTCGCCGTGACGGGCAGCAGCGACAGCATCAGCGCGAAGCTCGACCGCGGCAGCCGCGCCATGGCGAGCTGATCGCAGATATAGGGGATAACCGAGGAGCAGATGCCGACGCCGATGGCCGCCAGCAGCAGCGGCGCGGAGAAAAAGGCGGGCATTGCGTCGGGGAAGCCGATCGGCAGCACGACCAGGAAGGCGACGGCCATGGCGGCGCCGAGCCCGGCAATGCCATCGCCGGCGCCTGAAGCGGCAACGCGGTGGCCAAGCACGATATAGCCCACAAAGAGCGCGCCGTTGAGGAAGGCCCAGAACAAACCGATGGGATCGCTGGACCATTTGACGTCGATCAGCAGCAAGGTGCCGGCCACGGCGACAGCAAGGGCAGCGAGATTGCGCGCGCTTCGGAGGCCGACCAGCGCGACGCCGATGGTGCCGACGAATTCGATCGCGGCCACCAGCGAAATCGGCAGGCGGTCGAGCGCCAGATAGAAGGAGCAGTTCATCACTGCCAGACAGGCGCCGAAGGCGAGCAGCAGCAGCCGTGTCGACCGATCGGCCTGAGCGAAGGTTCGCCACGGACGCGTCAGCGGCGCGAAGATCAACGCGGCGGTGGCGATGCGCAGCCAGGCCATGCCAAGCACGCCGATCTGCGCAAACAAAAGCACGGCGAAGGCAGGGCCGAGATAGTGGAAGACGGCGCTGACGCAGAACCAGACATGCGGCGGCAGCGATGTCGCCAGGCTGGCAAAGGCCGCACCTCGGGAAGCCTTGCGGGTGGTTTGGACTCGCGCCCGATCGTTCATTGGATCAGTATCGCAGGTAATTTTTTCGGTTCATATGGCTAGTGACCGTTCAAAAATCTCGTTCACTTTCGATATGCAAGGAGTTTTCGATGAAGCGCCTTCGAAACGAAAATATTGATCTCGATGCGGTCGACCTGAAGATCCTGCGCCTGCTGGAAAAAGATGCACGCGCCAGCACGGCCGAACTGGCGCGCGCCGTCGGCCTGTCGGCGCCGAGCGTAGCCGAGCGCATCAAGCAGCTTCAGGAGAACGGCGTCATCGAAGCCTATTGCGTGCGGATCAATCCGGCGGCGCTTGGCCTGAACCTGTCGGCATGGCTGCGCATCAGGCCGGTGCCGGGGCAACTCGCCGTCGTGGCCGAGATCATCCGCGACCTGCCCGAGATCGCGCAATGCGACCGGGTAACCGGCGAGGACTGTTTCATCGCGCTGGCGCATGTCGGCTCGGTGGCCGAACTCGAGCGGGTGATCGACCGCATCATTCCCTACGCGATGACCAACACGGCGATCATCCAGTCATCCCCAGTGGTGGCGCGCTCGCCGCTGGCGGCGATCAGGCGGCTGGATTGACCGCAATAGATCAATTGCCCGGCAGTGAAGCAGGTGGCCGCTCGACTTGCCGTCGTCAGGCGTGGCCGCGCTTCAGGCGAGCGCGCTTCAAGATGCTGCGCCAGCGGATCATGTCAAAGGGGATCGGCTCGTTGTTATTGGCGATGTGGAAGATCTCATTGTCGACGTTCTTCAGCGAACGCCAGAAATCATAGTCCGTTATGCGTGGATCCGCGGCTAGCCTGTCCACCTCGACCTTGATGTCGGTTTTCATGCACTTACCTCGAATCGGCTTCGCCCCGCCGCCCGTAGAACGACCCTGTGCGGACGTTTTCGAACGCTCCGCTGAGTCGTTCAACGGCTCAAATGGCTTGTTCCCGTTAAAACCTCGGTAAGGTTAACGCGGGCAGGAGGCTGCTTCAACCACTGGCGCTCGCCGATTTGAAGGTTCGACGATTTTGGCTTGCCGGTGTGGCTTTGAAGCCCAGGTCCGGTCCGTCCGGGAACGAGGTGGACGTCGATTTCGGCCTATTTGCGCCTGATGCCGATCGAGCGGCCGGCGCGTTCGGGCATCGGCAAGGCTGCGTGAGCGGCGCGCATCGCTTCGATCTTGGCCAGCACGTCGGCGGGGAAGGGGGCTACCTTGGGCCCGGACATGTCGACATGCAGTGCAAGCTGCTCGGACGTGGCGGCGAGCCAGCCGTCGGCATGGCGGATTTCCTGATAGAACCGCAACCGCTTCTCGTCATGGTCGATGAGCTGGAACGAGACTGTGACCTTGTGGTCGAGATGCAGTTCCTGCACGTAGCAGACATGGACTTCGGCGGTGTAGATCGTGAGGCGGCGGTTCTTGACATAGTCCAGCCCCATGCCCATCGCCTCGAAGGCTTCATCCGAACAGCGGTCGAACAGGACGTTGTAGTAGGCCATGTTGAGATGGCCGTTATAGTCGATCCAGTCCTTCTCGATAGCCATTGGCTGAGAAACAAAAGGGGCGGGGATCGGCATGGCAACTTCCTTGTTGTGGTGCTGGACAGAGCGTGGTTGTGAGAGCGGTTCATCGTTTCACGGAAACGCCGGACCGCCTCTTGATACAATTCTCTAGGGAAAGCGCTAGGCGCTTTTCCCGGGAAAACCGCTTCACACTTTTCCTGGAATTGCGTTAGGCATCATCCATAAATGCATGACAAGCATGGACACTGGTCCATTCGCGGAGAAATTCATGGCCCTGAGCGACCTCAATCCGGTCGAGCGCAACGAAGATGGCATCGCCGCCGTGCTCGGTATCCTCAAGCAGCGATTTGGCGAGCGCTTTCAGACCGGCGAGGCGATCCGCTCCCAGCATGCGCATACGACCACCTACATCCCGACGCAGGCGCCGGACGGCGTCGCCTTCCCGGAAACGACCGCCGAGGTGCAGGAGATCGTGCGCGCCTGCGCGGCGCACCGCGTGCCGGTGATCGCCTTCGGCGTCGGCTCCTCGCTCGAAGGCCATACCAACGCGCCGGGCGGCGGCATCTCGGTCGACACGTCGCGGATGAACCGGATCCTATCGGTCAATCCGCAGGATCTCGACTGCACGGTCGAGCCCGGGGTGACTCGCGAGGATCTCAACCGGCATCTGCGCGACACCGGCCTGTTCTTTCCGATCGATCCCGGCGCCAATGCCTCGCTGGGCGGCATGGCCGCGACGCGCGCTTCGGGCACCAACGCGGTTCGCTACGGCACGATGCGCGAGAACGTGCTGTCGCTGACGGCCGTCATGGCCGATGGCGAGGCGGTGACCACCGGCAAGCGGGCGAAAAAAAGCTCTGCCGGCTACGATCTGACGCGGCTGCTGGTCGGTTCGGAAGGCACGCTCGGCGTCATCACCTCACTGACATTAAGGCTGCAAGGCATTCCGCAGGCGATTTCCGGTGGTGTCTGTCCGTTTCCGAGCGTCGAAGCGGCCTGCAACGCCGTCATAGCGACGATCCAGATGGGAATTCCGGTGGCGCGCATCGAACTGGTCAATGCGCTGCAGATGCGGGCGATGAAGACTTACTCCAAGCTCGATTACCCGGAAAGCCCGTGCCTGTTCGTGGAGTTCCATGGCAGCGATGCAGGCGTTGCCGAACAGGCCGAGACCTTCGGCATGATCGCCGAGGAAAATGGCGGCGGACCCTTCCTGTGGACCAGCGTCGCCGAGGAGCGCACCAAACTTTGGAAGGCCAGGCATGACGCCTATTGGTCGTCGCTGACGCTACGGCCAGGCGCCAAGGGCCTGTCGACCGACGTCTGCGTTCCGATCTCGCGTTTTGCCGAATGCGTCACCGAAACCGAGGCCGACATCGCCGAAATGGGGCTTGTCGCGCCGATCGTCGGCCATGCCGGCGACGGCAATTTCCACGTCCTGGTGCTGATGGACGTGAACGACCCGAAGGAAATCGCGCTGTCGGAAAAGTTCGTGGCGCGGCTCAATATGCGGGCCATCGCCATGGAGGGCACCTGCACCGGCGAGCATGGCATCGGCCAGGGCAAGATCGGCTTCCTGCGCCATGAGCTTGGCCATGGCGTCGACATCATGCGCACGATCAAGCAGGCGCTCGATCCGCTTGATATCATGAACCCGGGTAAGATCCTGCCGGCCGCGGGATAGGGACGAGTTTCGGCAAAAGTGGACCGCGGACATCGGTCGAGTTGCCGACGAATTGCCTAAAGGATCGCAGGCCTGCCGTTTGGCATGCGTGACCAGGTCTCATTTTCCCGCCTTCCAGCGAATGCGCAAGAATCGGAATGCGCTTGTCGCGGACAAGGTGCAGAACACGATCCTCTCATCGGGGAAAGGGATCACCCATGCTGACGCTTTATGACTATCTGCCTTCGCAGAATGGCTGGAAGGTGCGTGTTCTGCTCGGGCTGCTCAAAATCCCGCATGAGACGCGCATCGTCTCGATTTTCGAGGGCGAGAGCCGCACCGACGCCTTCCTCGATCTGAACCCGGCTGGGGCCGTTCCCGTTCTCCAGCGCGAGGACGGTCGCACGACCGCCGAGTCGAATGCGATCCTCGTCTATCTCGCCGAAGGTACGCGCTTTCTTCCAGCGGATGGGTATGAGCGCGCGAAGGTCATGCAGTGGCTGTTCTTCGAGCAATATCATGTCGAGCCGGTCATCGGCTCTCTGCGCTTCTGGACATTGACCGGGCGGCTCGAACGCAACCAGGGCATGGTCGCGGCAAAACGGGAAGCCGGCACCCGCGCGCTCGACGCGCTGGACCGCAGCCTCGCCGAGACCGCATTCTTGTCGGGAAGCAGCTGTCGATCGCCGATATCGCGGTTTATGCGTACAGCCATCGGGCCGAGGATTGCGGTTTTTCGCTCACAGATTACCCGGCATTCGAGGCGTGGCTGGGGCGCGTACGAGCTGCCATCGGTGAGGACTATCCCGTGTATTCCTACAGTGTCGATGCCCATTCCGGTGCCTGAGAGGGAGCCGCCAGCGCAGATCGTCTTGACCGCGCCGGCATTCGGGCCGAGACTCCGTGCGCGGGAGGTCTGAACGAGACGGGCAGCCCAAGCGGAGGAGTGGTGTCATGGCGATTTCACGCAAGGAAGAAGCGCGCGCGCTGAGTGCCGACGAACACGAACTGGTGGAGAAATCGCACCATCCGGCGGTCCAGGACCTTTCCGACGCGGATCTGTCCGGCCTCGTCAAACGCCTGCGGGAGCGGCGCGACAAGGCGCAGACCGAGGCGCATCGTCGCCGGCGCGAAATCCGGGGCAAGGGCACACCGAAAGGGGCTGTCGCTTCAAAGGCCGACGGCGGCTCTCAGGTGAAGCTTGCGGTGCTGGCGATGGCCATGCGGCGGCTGAATGGCGAGGCCGAACGGCGCCGCCAGTTGACGGCGCGCATTTCATTGGTCGACAGCGCGCGCAAGGCGCTGGCCCTGAAACAGAAAGCGCCGACGGACGGTCCAGCGTTCAACGCGCGCACCGCGCATAAGGGCATGCGGGCCGTGCCAAACCAGAGGACGCCGAATCTGGTTCGGCCGGCCGAGCTCGGCCGACAACGCAAGGCGGCCAAGGTGGCGCAGGCAAAGCGCGACGCGCGTTGAATTCGCACTGATGACGCCGATGATCGCGTGCTGGTCTCCCCAGCACGCCGAAGCACGGCAGACGCTTCTCGGCCGACACCTGTCGACAGGCTTTGACGCTGCGTGTGCCGTCTACCGACTGGCCAACTTCTCTGGCGCTGCTTCGGCAAGCACCTGCAGCATCGGCCGTGTCGGCGCGAAGAATGTCGTGCCGGTGTGAAGGGTGGAGAAATCAAGCAGCCGGTCGTAGGCGCCGGGCGGGTCGCCGACATACATGCGCTGCAGCATCTTCTCGATCACCCAGAGATACCTCGAATAGCCGATGAAGTAAGTGCCGAATTCCCGTTGCCCCGGCCGGCCGAACGGCATGTTGTCGCGCAATATGTCATGTTCGTTGCCGTCGGCATCCTCGATGGTGGCGAGCGACTTGTGCGATTTGCGCGGCGCTTCGTCATCATCGATTTCGATGTTGTCGATCTTGGTTCGGCCGATGATCGCCTCCTGCACGGGCGTGGAGATTCGCGCCCACGCCTGTAGATCGTGCAGATATTTTTGAACGACGACATAGCTGCCGCCGGCAAAATCGGGATCTTCGTCGCCAACGAGCGCCGAGGCGGGCAGATCGAGGCCGGTTGGGTTGGCTGTGCCGTCGACGAAACCGAGCAGGTCGCGGGCATCGAAATAACGGAAGCCCGAGACTTCGTCGACGACGGTCACGCCGGGACCAAGCCTGTCCAGCAGGATACGCTCGAACTCGAAGCACATGTCGGGCCGCTCGGAGCGGATATGGAAGAGAAGGTCGCCGGGCGTCGTCGGCGCGGCGTGAACCGCTCCCTTGATCGGCGCGAACGGCTTCAACTCCGCCGGCCGCCGGCCGGGGCTGAGCCGATCCCAGAGATCGCGGCCGATCCCGGCAATGCACGACAGGCGGCCGCCGAGGTCGCGGAACCCGACAGTCTTGACCAGGTCGTCAAGGTCGCCGAGCACGGAACAAACCCCGGCGAGAACCGGCTGTTCATCGGCTATGGTGACGACAAGGAAAATCGCCGATTGCGAAAGCGGCGCGTCGACGCTCTGCGCATCGATCGGCACACGGTCCCAGTTCTTCCCCGACATCCCCAATTCTCCGCTTTTCCAGGATTCTTTCAGACGACCCCGGATCGGAAAACGCCGCGGCCGGAACAGGACGAGCACGCCCAAAGCAGGGTATCGCGACTACGAGCGACCGCGCAACATTGAACGCCGTCCGTGATTGTCGCCGACGACGATCGAATTGCCTCTTTATCGACACGCGGATGCGGGTAGAGTGCGGCTGATTTCAACCAAACCGTTCGGAGCTGATGCTCGCACGCCTGTTCGTGATCTTCGGTGGCCTGTTCGTGCTGGTGCTGTGCGCGGCGCTGGTGGGGCCGTATTTTGTCGACTGGTCCGGCTATCGGGCGCAGTTCGAGCGCGAAGCGAGCGCCATTCTCGGCCGCAAGGTGACCGTGCAGGGCGCCGCCACGGCGCGCTTGTTGCCGTTTCCATCGGTAACCTTCTCCAATGTCGCCGTTGCCGGCGGCCCCGCCGGCCAGCCGGCGATGACGGTCGAGACGTTTTCGATGGATGCGGAACTGGCGCCGTTCCTGCGTGGCGAGGTGCTGATCTTCGACATGCGGCTGGTGCGGCCGAAAGCGACAATCGACATCGCCGCCAATGGCACTGTCGACTGGGCGATGCGGCCGTCCTCGCCCTTCAACCTCAACCAGATCTCGATCGAGAAGCTCACGGTGACGGAAGGGCAGATCGAGTTGCGTCATGCCGCCGGCGGACGCAGCCACATCATGTCCGAGATCAATTCGACCATCTCGGCCAAATCGCTGGCGGGCCCGTGGCGCATGGATGGCACGCTGAGGTTCGACGGCCTGCGCACGACGGTTGCCGCCACCACCGGCAAGGTCGAAGGCAATGGCCAGATGCGGTTTCGGCTCAAGGCCGATCCCGACGCCTATCCACTGGTCATCGAAACCGACGGCAATGCCGGCATCGTCAACGGCGCCGCCGTCTACTCCGGACAGTTCAAGATTTCCGGCGCCGACAAGAACTCGGCCCAGTTGCGTGGCACCGATGGCGAGACGGTGAAGGTCGCCACCGGCAAGTCCGATCCCGGCTTTCGGGTCAACGGCAAATTCGCGCTCGATCACCAGAAGCTCGGCATCGATGAATTCCGCTTCGAGACCGGGCCGCTCGACAACCCCTATACCGCCGACGGCAAGGCCTCGGTCGATCTCGGCCAGAAGCCGAGCTTCGCCATCGAGGCCAATGGCGCGCAGGTGCAGTTCGACGAGGCGGTGGGTGCGGCGGCGGGCGCCGGCTTGACACTGGATCAGCGCATTGCCGGACTGGAACAGGCGTTGCTCGACCTGCCCAAGCCGACCATTCCCGGAACGGTCGAGGTCAGGTTGCCGGCCGTGGTGGCCGGCGACACCACGGTTCGCGACGTTCATCTTTCCGCCGAGCCGGTCGATGGCGGCTGGTCGGTGAAATCGCTCGCCGCGACACTGCCCGGCCGCGCCACGCTGGAAGCCGACGGCCTGCTCAGCGTCGAGAACCATTTCGGCTTCACCGGTTCGCTGCTGCTGGCCGTGGCGCAGCCTTCCGGCTTCGCTGCCTGGTTGTCGAAGGACGTCGACGAGGCGATCCGGCGTCTGCCCGCCGCCGGCTTCCGGGCCAAGGTCGATCTCTCCGAAAAGCGCCAGGCCTTCAGCGATCTCGAACTGGTTCTGGGCAAGGCGACGTTTTCCGGCCGCATCGACTCCAGCCAGCCCGACGACGCCAGGCCCTCGGTGCTGATGCGGCTGGAAGGCGGCGATCTCGATGTCGACGGGCTGGCGGCCTTCGTCTCGATCTTCATCAGCGACAAGGGCGCCAACCGATTTGCCGACCGCGATCTCGATTTCCAGATCAAGGCGGGACCGGTCAGCGCCGGAGGCTTGACCGCCGATACGGTTGACACAGCGCTCAGGCTGCGCGACGGGCTGCTTGAGATCGACCGGCTGTCGGTGGGCGGGCTGGCTGGCGCGTCGATCAGCGCCACCGGCCGTATCAAGGATTTTCCGGCGAGTCCGACCGGCAAGCTTGACGCCTCCGTGGTCGCCGTAGACCTGAAGCCACTGATCGACGTGGCGGCGCAGCACTATGCCGACAATGCCGTGCTCAAGGGACTGGCAAGCCGCGCCGCTGCCTATCCCGACCTGTTCCAGGATTCACGCGTCGATCTTGTGGTGAGTGCCGCCGACAATGGCGACGGCACAACGGGGCTTGCGGTGAGCGGGCAAGGCAAGGCCGGCGGATCGTCCTTTTCCGCCTCACTGTCGGGGAAGGGAGCGGTCGACAAGCTTCTTGAAGCGCCTGTGGCGCTGACCTTCAATGCCAGGAACCCCGACGCCACCGCACTGCTGGCACTTTACGGCTTGCCGGCGCTGCCGCTCGGCATGCTCGGCGAGGCAAGCACCGACATCCAGGCCAAGGGTACGCTGGGCGGCGGCCTGGCGACGAGCTTCAGCCTTGCCGGCAACGACTTCAACGCCGGTTTCGACGGCACCGTAGCCGACACACCGCAAGGTCCGGTCGCAAAGGGCAAGGTCAGCCTCGATGCGGCCGACATCGAGCCCTGGTTGATGACATCAGGCATGGGCCTGCCAGGCATGGGAACAGGCATGTCGACGTCGCTCACCGCGCAGGCCGATTACGGCAACGGCCTACTGGTGCTCTCAGGCCTCAATGCCGCCATCAACGAAGCTGCGGTTTCGGGTGACGTGAATATCGACGTCAAGAAGGGGATTGACGGCAAGGATGGCGTGCCGCATCTGGCCGGCGCGCTGTCGCTCGACGAACTCGATCTCGACCCGATGGCAGTGGCGCTGTTCGGCGATTCCGCGTTCACGGACAAGAGCGGAGACAATAAAGGCGGTGTGTGGCCGTCGGCTCCGTTCAGCCAGAAATCCAGCCTTCCGTTCATGGCCGATCTCGACTTGACCACGGCTTCCCTTGCCGCAGGACCATTCGCGACCGCCTATGACGCAGCCTTGTCGCTGAAGCTCGACCAGGAAGGCATCCGCGTGTCCGATCTCAAGGCCAAGTTCCTTGGGGGTGCGCTTACCGGCCTGTTCGAATTGAAGAACAATGACGGCACCGGGCTTTTCACCGGCCAGATGAAGCTCGCGGACGCCGATCTGCCAGCCGTGCTGCCGGATGCCGGCATCGATGGCAAGGGGGATGTCTCGGCGGCGTTTTCGACAAGCGGCAAATCGGTCGACGCGATGATCGCCGCTCTGTCGGGTTCGGGCACGGCGGCGCTGAAGGGCGTCACGGTCGCCGGCGTCAATCCCGATGCGTTCAGCACTTTCCTCGCCAAGGCGGACGCGATCGGGCGCGATATCGATGCAGCCAAGATAGCCGGCTTCGCCCCTGCTATCGCGGCAGATGGCAGTTTCGCGGCAAAGGATGCCGAAATCGCCTTCACCATTGCAGGCGGCACGCTGCGGGCGCCGCCGATCAGCCTCGAAAATCCTTCGGCGACCTTGTCCGCCGACATCACGGCAGATCTCAACGCCGATATGGTCTCCGCCAAGGGTGCGGTCACCTACCGGCCTGGCGACGAGGCGCTCGTCGGTTCCGAACCGGCGATGAATTTCAGCGCCGAGGGGGCGTTCGGTGCCGTCAAACGGCAGTTCGACAGCGAACCGCTGGCGCAGTTCCTGATACAGCGCGCGCTGGAGAAGGAGCAGCAGCGGGTCGAGGCGATGCAGGCCGCGTTGCTGGAGAAGCAGCGGCTGCGGCGCGAGGTGCGCTACTACGCTGCGTTGCAGGACCAGCGCGACAAGGCGGCCGAGGAGCTGCGACGGCAACAGGAGGCGGCGCGCCTGAAGGCCGAGGCCGACGCAAAGGCGAAAGCCGAGGCGGAAGCACAGGCGCAGGCCGAAGCAGAGGCCAAGGCCAAGGCGGATGCCGAGGCAAAAGCCAAAGCCGAGGCGGATGCCAAGGCAAAGGCCGAAGAGGCGATGCGGACCGCCTCGCAGGAGAAGGCAAGGATGGAAGCGGAGCGCAAGGGCACCGAGCAGGCGCCGACGCCGGAACCGGCGGCACCGCCGGTGGCCAATGACAATCCGCCTCCGGCCAAACCGCAGTTCAATCCGTCTACGATCGACAATTTGCTGAAGTCTTTGCAGTAGGGCAGTAGGGCAGTAGGGCAGTAGGGAGGGGATTTCCCTCAATCGCTCAAAGAGCGAGCAGCTCGGCGCTTTCGGCGACGTAGCGGGCGTGGCGAAAATCGCGGATGGCGGCAAGCTTGCCGTCCTGCCAGACCAGCAGGATGAAATAGGCTGGTCGCGCAGCCGGATCGTTGCCGTCGTGAACGAGGACCACCGGCCTGTCCTCGACGAATCCCGGCACAAAACGCCAATCGTGGGCGCGGGAATAGTTGTGGAAATAGGTGGTCACTTCCTTGGGTCCGGTAAACCGCGTCCTGGCCACCAGCTCGAGGCGAACTTCATCGGCGAGCATGTCGCGCACGGCGTCGAAATCGCGGGCGTTGAAGCGATCGATATAGGCTTCGAGCAACAGGCGTCCGGAGACGCTCAGCCTGGGAACCGGCCGATCGTCGGGCTCGGCGGCGAGCTGGCGCAAACGGCCCCGGCCACGATGCAGCGCCGCCTTGACGGCGGGGATGCTGGTGTCCAGCGCGGTGCTGATCTCTTGCAGGGAATAACCCAGAACGTCCATCATGATGACGCTGCTGCGCTGCGCGACGGGCAGGCGCATGAAGGTGTGCAGGCCGGCGGCAGCGGCCTGACGGTCGAAGGTGGCGTTGGCCGGGTCGACGATCATGTCCGGATCCTCATCGGAAAAGGCCTTTTCGCGGGCTCGCCGGCGCAGGAAATCGAGTGCCGTGTTGTGCGCGATGCGAAACAGCCAGCCCTCCGGATTTGCGATCTGGCCGGCGTTCGGCAAAGCCTCGAACGCCTTGGCCAGCGCTTCCTGCAACACGTCCTCGCCGTCGAAGACGGAACCTGTCATGCGCGCACAATAGCGGTGCAGCTTTGGGCGCAATTCCCCAAACAGGCGTTCGATGAGCGCGCGGTGCTCGCCAGGAATGAGGATGTTCATACGCCCGCCGTTCTCTACATCGCTTGACCGCCTACTGGTCCAGCATCCGGTAACTGCCCACCACCGTCATCGCCTCGCGATGCGGAGGGTCGATGCAGCGATCCCTGATGCCGTTCTGAAAAGTCTCGAACGCCGCCAGCCCGGGAAGGGTGCCGGCCTGCTCCTCGGTTGCCGCTTCGACCAGATGGAAGAAGGTACCGTCGCTGGACCGCCATGTCATGTAGCGGAACCCTTCGGGCGATTTATCCCGCAATTCCTGGAACACGGCCTTGACCAGCCTCTCGTTCTCGTCGGCCAACTCGGGTTTCGTCCTGTAACGTATCAAATGGTGTTTCATCTTGTCCGGTCCTCTGGCGGCGCTGCACCTTGCAGGTCGCTCATGTCCAAGACGAAGCGGCGGAGCCAAAGGATTCGGGGGTTCCGGAATTTCTTATGCGCCCGTCATGCCCCTTCTTCCCGGTGGTAGTCGGGCTTCGCAAGTTAAATGGACGACGGCGCGTTGCTGACGGCTGTCGCGATCTATCGTGCGCTCTCCGTCGATCGACGACGGTATGTCATGCGTCCGGTTGCGCCGAGAAGGCCACAGGCCATGCGCGGCAGTTATTCGACCAGAATGCGCGCTTCCCTCGCGGCTTCGACAAAAGCATCCCTGGCGATGTCGGCCGATACGCCGCCGTTCATGGCCTGCCGGCACGCCCGCAGCGCAGCCTTATGCTTGATGCTTCCGGCATCGCGCCAGTGATTGGTAAGAAGGTCGAGAGCTTGTTCGGCATTGGACAGATTTCGAACGTCGCCAGTAACGCCTGTGGAAACCGGGACTGCCTTGGAAAACCAGATGTTGTACATGGCATAGCCTCCATTCAGCTAGGTTACGAAAACTTATTTCTGGAGCGTATCTCGATCCTTTCGGGCGAGCACGCTCCTCAGCATGGGTTCGATGCGCGAAAGCTCGTCGAGATGCGCGGCCGACAAGTCGGCGAGGCAGGCGTCGGCCCGCTCGGTCAGTTGCAGCAGCACCTTGCGCTGGTCGTCCTTGTCCTGATCCCTGACGACCAGACCGGCCTCGCACAGGCGGTTGACGAGTTCGACGGCACTATGATGACGGATGCGCAAGCGTTCGGCGAGGTCGCCTATGGCTACCGGGCCTCCGCCTGGAAAACCCTTGACGGCGAGCAGCGCCTGATGTTGGCGCGGAGTCAAACCGGCGTCTTCAGCCTGTAGCTGGCTGAATTCCAGGAAACGGCGGATCAGATAGCGGAACTCCGACAGCCGCTGGTAGTCGGCCTGGCTGATGGCGGGGCGGGGTTTTTGCGGATGCGACATATCAGACATGTGTTGCCGTTTCGGCCAAAGCTCAAACGATTTCGGGCCAGGCCCGCTTGAATATTTATATCGTATTACGATACATAGCCGCCGGCAAAGCCGTTTTGAAGGTTTGCCGATCCTCCAACAGCGACACGCCACGGAAAGCAGGCAGGCAATGAAGACCGAACAGGGCAGTCCCGGACATCTGCGCGATTTCACCACCGACGCCAGGGTGTTGCTGATCGCGGGCATCGCGGTGGTGGTGGCGACGGCCGGGCTGTTTGCCGGCATCATTCTGCTGAAATTGATCCGGCTCGCCACCAACGTCGCCTATTTCGGTCAGTTCACGCTCGCCGACCTGAAGCTGGAGGACACGCCGCTCGGTTATGCCGCCGTCGCAGTGCCGGTGATCGGCGCACTCATCATCGGCCTGATGGCGCGCTACGGCAGCGAGAAGATCCGTGGCCACGGCATTCCCGAAGCGATCGAAGCGATCCTGCTCGGGCGCTCGCGCCTGGACGCCAAGGTCGCAGTGCTGAAGCCGCTGTCGTCGGCGATCTCGATCGGCTCCGGCGGACCGTTCGGCGCCGAGGGCCCAATCATTATGACCGGCGGCGCCATCGGCTCGCTGATCGCGCAGATGCTGCCGGTCAGCGACAATGAGCGCAAGACGCTGCTGGTGGCGGGCGCCGCTGCGGGCATGACCACCGTGTTCGGAACGCCGATCGCCGCCATTATGCTGGCGGTGGAGCTGCTTCTGTTCGAATGGACGCCGCGCAGCTTCATTCCGGTGGCGGTCGCTGCCATCGTGGCGGAGGTCGAGCGCACTATGCTGCACATGCCGGGACCGATCTTTCCGTTTCAGGGCGGCATGGCGATTTCCTTTGCCGGTCTTGGCGGCTGGGTCCTGATCGGCGTTGCCGCCGGCCTCCTGTCTGCCTTGCTGACGCAGATGGTCTATGCCTGCGAGGACGGTTTCCAGAAGCTGCCGATCCACTGGATGTGGTGGCCGATGCTCGGCGGCCTCGTCGTCGGCATTGGCGGCCTGATCGAGCCGCAGGCGCTCGGCGTCGGCTACGACAACATATCAAACATGCTGGACGGCCGTACGGTCGCGACGGCGGCACTCCTTCTGTTGGTCGTTAAGGCCGTCATCTGGTCGGTGGCGCTGGGCTCGGGAACCTCGGGCGGCGTGCTGGCGCCACTGCTGATCATGGGCGGCGCGATGGGCGCGGTGCTGGCCGGCTTCCTGCCGGCGGCCGATCCCGGCTTCTGGGCGCTGCTGGCGATGGCGGCGACCATGGGCGGCACCATGCGCGCGCCGCTGACGGCGACCTTCTTCGCGGTCGAATTGACCGGCAACACGCATGTGCTGGTACCGCTGATCGCGGCCTGCGCCGCCGCTCATGCGGTGACGGTGTTGTTGATGAAACGTTCCATCCTGACCGAGAAGATCGCCAGGCGAGGGCATCATCTGGTGCGCGAATACCGGGTCGATCCGTTCGCGCTGACCAGGGTGCACGAAGTGATGACCACGCAAGTCCAGAGCGTGCCGGCGACGATGACCCTGCATGGCGCAGCGGCGTTCCTGACCGCGCCGGAGACGCGTCATCCGAGCTTTCCGGTCATTGACGGCAACAGGCAGGTGCTCGGTCTCATCGACCCGCCGGCGATCCTGCGCTGGCGGCGCGCCGGCAAGCACCGCACGACGACGCTCGGCGACTTGCTGGCCGGTAGCAAGGTGACGCTTGCCTATCCCGATGAATATCTGGAAGGCCTGTCGGACAAGCTCTTGATGGCCAACGTGTCGCATCTGCCGGTCGTGGCACGCGACGACGGAACGCTGGTCGGTTACGTCGGCTGGAAGGACCTGATGCGCGTCAGGTCCAGAAAGCAGGCGGAAGAGCGCGATCGCACGGCCCTGCTGGGGTTCGGCACCCGCCGCGGGAAACAGGAAAGCGCTGTCTGACGGAGCCCGGCATCAGGCGCGGCCGCGCTTCGCCCAGGCCAGTACATGGATCCGAAGCGCCGAGGACAGATTGGTGTCGCGCGGCCGGGTTTCGTCGACTTCCGCGACCAGCGCGGCAAGGGTCAGATTGCGCGCGACGGCGATGGCGACAAGGTCGTCAAAAAAAGGCTTTTCGAGTGAATAGCTGGTGCGGTGGCCGCGGATCGTCACCGAGCGTTTTTCGACCGGGCTCACCTGAAGCTCATTTGGGGTCCGGATCGGGCGACGGTTGACGCCGATGGCCCGCGACGAAAGACTCGGCCTTCTCGGCAACCAGGCGGTCGCGTTCCTTCTCTGCCCCGGAGCGGCCGTACAGGGCGCGGTTCTGGCTGGCAGTGCGCTCCTTCTCCAGCCTTGCCTTCTGCTTGCGGGCCTGGCGCAGATTGACGATGTCGGCCATGACGTGCGACCCGAAGGCTTATTTCTTGCGGAAGGCGTCGAGCGAGACGACTTCGGCGCCCTTGGCGGCATCGGCATCGGCCGCCTTCTTCTCGGGTTCGGCGGTCTTCTTCTCCGCCTTCGGCTTCTTCTCGGTGACGATGGCGAGCGGTTCGGGTGCCGGTTGGGAAGCCAGCTCGTCATCTGACTGGCCTTCGGTCTTGACGTCGAATTCGAGTTCGAAGTTGACCGACGGATCGTAGAAGCCGCGCACGGCCGAGAACGGGATTTCGAGTTTTTCGGGCACGTCCGAGAAGGAGAGCCCGACCTCGAAACCGGTCTCGGTGACCTTCAGGTCCCAATACTGGAACTGGATGACGATGGTCATCTGCTCCGGATAGCGCTCGCGCAGCCGCGACGATACGCGCACGCCTGGCGCGCCGGTCAGGAAGGTGATGAAGAAATGATGGTTGCCGGGGAGGCCGGTGCGCGCGACCTCGGCCAGGACCTTGCGCATGACGCCGCGCAACGCCTCCTGGGCCAGAATGTCGTAGCGGATGTGGTCGTCGGCCATGTGGCGGTCGGGTTCCGTTGAATCGTCCGCATAGCTGTAATCAAGCTTTAGCGCGGCGTAAACCGCATATAGACCGCCGCCGCGAGGAAGCGAGGACGATTGCCGAGATTTGATCGCGCGTCCCCCGCAATGTCACGCGTTGGCAAGCGCGGCGTGTTTCTTGACGCTGGCCGGGGAGGGGCGCTTGCCGAAAGCGCGCAGGAAGGTGCGCACGCCATTTGTCGCCGATTGCACGACCTCGTCCTCGGCCGGAGTGCCGCCGAGCATGAAGGTCGTCTGCAATTCAGCATTGACGAGGCCGAGGAACTGCCGCGCCGCGACGTCGGGATCGTCGATCGCGAGGTAACCGCCATAAGCAAGGCGGGCGAAGCGGGCGGCGATTGCCGGCCAGGTCCGCCCCGGGCCCTGTTCGCGCCATTCGGCGAACAGTTCGGGATAGCGTTCGCCTTCGGTCTGGATCAGTTTGCGCAGGAACTTTCCGTCGCGATTGCAGATGCAGTTCTGGTTCAGGCGCACGGCAAAACCGATGAGATCCGCTTCCAGATCGCTGGGCTGATCCGGGAACGTGGCGATGGTGGCGAAGATGCCGGCATTGCAGCGCTCGGTGAGATCGCGGACCACGGCGATGAAGAGCTTCTCCTTGTCGCCATGGTGGTTATAGACGGTCTGGCGCGAGACACCCGCCTCGGCAGCAATCAGGTCGATGTTGGCGCCGGCAAAGCCCTCGCGGCAGAACACGGAAGCGGCGGCGTCGACCACCGAGATGCGCTTGGCCTCGTGGCTGCGTGGCGGGAAACTGTCAGGAGAAACGCCCGGTCTCATGAAAATCTATATAGAGGTGATTGACGATTTAGACAAGACTGTCTAAATTTGTGGACACGGTATAAGGGGTTCACCTCTGGACAGGCGAACAATTCGCCCTCGGAGAGTCGGAATCCCACGGGATGGAACGTCCTGGGGTCATATGTCGCCGTGCGGCGGCAACCAGATTCGAAAGAAGCCAACATCATGAGTCCCAAATTCCTCCGCATCGCGGTCGTGCTCGGCCTGTTGTCCGCCATCGGCCCTTTCGCCATCGATATGTATCTGCCCGCATTGCCCTCGATCGGCGCGGATCTCAACGCCGGCACCGCCGCCGTGCAGATGAGCCTGTTGATCTTTTTCCTGTCGATGGGCTTCGGCCAGATCGTCGTCGGGCCGATCTCCGATATGGTCGGGCGCAAGCTACCGCTTTATGGCGGTCTTGCGCTGTTCATGGTCGGCGGCATCGGTTCGGCATTGGCGCCGACCATCGAATGGCTGATCGCCTTCCGTTTCCTGCAAGGCCTTGGCGCCAGCGCCGGCATGGCCATTCCGCGCGCGATCGTGCGCGACCTGCACACCGGCAATGAAGCAGCCAAGCTGATGTCGTTGCTGATGCTGGTGTTCTCGGTGTCGCCGATCCTGGCGCCGCTGACCGGCAGCCAGATCATCGAGAGTTTCGGCTGGCGCGCCGTGTTCTGGACCGTGACGGCCGCGGCGGTGCTCGCAACCATCCTGCTCGCGACCTCGCTCAAGGAGACGCGGCCGGTTGAGGAACGCGCCGGCTCTTCCTTCGGCACCGCCCTTGCGGGCTACCGTTTCCTGATGGGCGACCGCAATTTCCTCGGCCTGGTGGCGATCGCGGGCTTCGGCATTGCGAGCTTTTTCGTCTATCTGTCGAGCTCGTCCTTCATCCTGATCGACCATTACGGCCTGTCGCCTTCGGTCTATAGCGTGTTCTTCTCGATCAATGCCGTCGCCTTCATCGGCATGTCGCAGCTCACAGGCCTGCTTTCCGAGCGTTTCGGGCTCAAGCGAGTGGTATGGGTGGCGGTGACCGGCTACGCCACGACGATGGTGGCACTGTTCGCGATCATGGCTTCCGGCGTGGACCGGCTGGATGTGATGGCGGCGCTGCTGTTCGTCGGCTACGGCTTCCTCGGCCTGGTCATTCCGACCACCTCGGTGCTGGCCATGGAAGAGCATGGCGAGATCGCCGGCACGGCTTCGGCGCTGATGGGCACGCTGCACTTCGCCATCGGCGCGCTCGCGATGGGTGTCGCGGGCATCTTCTTCGACGGCACGCCGCTGCCGATGGTCGCCGGCATCACGCTCTGCGCGGTGATTTCGTTCACGCTGGCCAAGGTCACGCTCGGCCGCTCGCGCGGGGCGGTCGAGGCGCCGGCGGAGTAATCGATCGTCAACAGAATGAAAAAAGGCCGGGTCGATCCCGGCCTTTTTCACGCCAATCGCGTTTCGGCCAGCACGAATTTCAGCCTGGCGTCGACCGGTGCCAGAGGCAGCGGTACCAGGTCATAGCCGAGTTCGGTGTAGATGCCGACCAGTCCCGATAGGTGCGCTCGGCTTCGTCCAGGGTTTGCTTGCGCTCTTCATCCTGAGCGAAGATTTCGGGCCAGGGCGGGGCAACGAAGACACGGGGGTTGTAGCGGAAGCGCTTCGCTGCAAGGCCGACGTGCCCGGGAACGGGCAGGCCGCTGAGGCGGAGATAACCCAGCGTGTCGGGCACGCCACGATCGAAGAAGACCGGTCCTTCCTGTTCGATCGCGGCCTGGTATGAGCGCATCTCCCAAGACAGCATCAATTCGGCAAACAATGTGCGATCGTTCCAGGGCAAGGCGGGGCCGCCGATGGCGGACTGGTCGCGAATGATGCCGCGCCCGGCCTCGACCGAGGTGGCGAAGCCTTTTTGCCGCAAGGCTTCGATCAGGGTGGTCTTGCCGGAGCCCGGACCTCCGGTCAGCACGATGAATCGGTCGGAATTGTTTTGCATTTTTTACCCGTGTCGAAGGAGGCACGCGGCTCCGCTGCGTCGCCTCCCACGGCCGAACGAAGTCTGGCCGGCGCGAGGGTGCCGTTGCGCGTGATGCAGGTGAAAGAGGGGGAAGTGGAGGTTTCTGTTGCCAGGTACCTCCGAACCCCGCCTAGAAGTGCGAACCCCTAGGGCTTGATTTGAAGCTATCGCACTGCATTAAGCAGCGAGACGTGCTTCCGCATAGTTGTCGTTGGCAACTATAAGTTTAGCCCGATGACGGTGGTACAATGCCGGGCAAAAGTACGATCTTTACACCTTCGTCGATCCTATTTCGCCCCCAGCAAAAGCCGCTCCGTCTTTCAGAGCGGTTTTTGGTGGAGGCGCCGGGTACCGCCCCCGGGTCCGAACGGCTTATTTCATCGCCAGTTTATCGCCATAGTCGGTCAAGCCGACCAAGCGAATATAGGGGGCCATCGCCAGAAATGAAAGACCGCAATCGTGCTTTGTCCCTGTGTCAAAATGCGACGCGGCAGGGTTGACTTGGGAACGGTCTCAACCGAAGCTTTGCCGCGGTGAGGAGTTACCGATCGAGCGCACGAGTTGCGGAGCGCGCCACAGCCCTCATCGACCGGATCCGTGGCGCCGACGAGGGGAATTTTGATGGCCGACTATCTTGCAGACGTGAAGAAATACGACGCTGCGGCGAGTGCCGAAACTGTCGAGAAGATCGTCAAGCATCTGGGCATCGCGCTCAGGAACCGCGATTCCTCGCTGGTGTCCTGCACCGATCCCAAGGAGCTCGAGCGCGTCCGGGAAAACTGGGTCGGCAAGAAGCTCGGCGTCGCCGATGCGGCGAAGGCAGATGCTGCGATCGAGAAGACCTGCAAGGCGATGGCCGCAGACAACACCAAGAATCGGGTGACTTTTTACTACCTCGTTGCCAAGGACCTGGGAAAGCTCGGTTCGCTCTGACGGGTCGCTGCGATTTGCAAGGCCGGCAGCAGGCGGTCTGATTTTTAACTTGCCGGCGTCGGCGCCGCCGTCATTGCCCTGCATGGCATTTCTCCCCGTATCAGGAGAAAGGGGCAGCCACAGCACTGGCGCTAATCTCGCAACGCTGGCGATTGGCGAATCGTCCACAACGGCACTCCTCTCCCTGGTGTGCGGGGAGAGGACGCTGGCACGCAGGTGACGGGCAGCGCCAACGGCCGGAAGGGTGGTAGGGCAAGCAACGTTCGCGCCGCTTTGTGGTGTTCGGTCACCGGTGTATCGGTTATGATGACGAAATAACCGAATCGAGCCGAACCGATGCGCCAGTATCTCGACCTTTTGCAGCACGTGCTGGACCACGGCGCCGACCGCGGCGACCGCACGGGCACGGGAACGCGCTCCGTCTTCGGCTACCAGATGCGCTTCGACCTGGCGCGCGGCTTTCCCGTTACCACCACAAAGAAGCTGCATCTGAAATCGATCATTCATGAGCTGCTGTGGTTCCTGGCCGGCGAAACCAATACCAAATATCTTACCGACCATGGCGTTTCCATCTGGGACGAGTGGGCTGACGAGAATGGCGATCTTGGCCCCGTCTACGGCAAGCAGTGGCGTTCCTGGCCGGACGGCCATGGCGGGTCGATCGACCAGATAACCAATCTTCTGAAGGAGATACGCCGCAATCCTCAATCGCGGCGGCTGATCGTTTCGGCCTGGAATCCGGCCGAGGTGGAGGCGATGGCGTTGCCGCCATGCCATTGCCTGTTCCAGTTCTATGTCTCGGAAGGCCGGCTTTCTTGCCAGCTTTACCAGCGTTCCGGCGACATCTTCCTCGGCGTGCCGTTCAACATCGCCTCCTATGCCCTGCTGACTTTGATGGTGGCGCAGGTGACTGGCCTGAAGCCCGGCGACGTCGTCCATACGCTGGGCGACGCGCATCTTTATTCGAATCATTTCGAGCAGGCACGCGAGCAGTTGCGGCGCACGCCGAGAGCGCTGCCGACCATGTGGATCAACCCTGAAGTGAAGGATCTCTTCGCCTTCCGCTTCGAGGATTTCCGGCTGGAAAACTATGTCGCCGACGCGACGATCAAGGCGCCGATCGCGGTCTGAACCGCCGGCGCAGTTGCCGGCCTGATGTCTCGAGGCCGTGGCGATGGCCTCGCCGATACGTCGTTTTGATATCTTTTCGACGAGATCGGTCGACCTTACCCTCAGGCCAGGAGATTTCCGGGGGAGGCGTCCATGCGACTGCCAGCAGCGGTATTTGCGCTCGTCTTTGTCTTCGCTTTCAATGCCCACGCATTTGCCGAGTGCGGGTGTGAATGCATCAACAACAGCATGAAGCCGTTCTGCGATGATCCAGCTGCGAAGCTGCCAAACTGTCCCCGCGCGACTTGCAAGCCCGCTGACGCGGAGGGGAATGACCTTCCCGCAAGCGCCATATCAAGCGAGACGCGGTATGTCTGCAAAGTGCGGATGGTGAAGACGCCGGAAGGCTTGTTTCGACACACACTTACCTGCATTTAGACATTGCCTCGCCTCTCCCAATAGATCGCGGCGGCGACTGCTTTGAAGGCACAGTCTACACGCCGATCAACCGTACCAATGCATGTCGCCCAAAAGTCTTCTTCTGCCTTCGCTGTATCCGTGCTGGTCTATCGCAGGTCGCGATGACGCCGCGCATTCAATGGCGACGCTGGGCGAAAAACCTTTCTTTGTTATATTCATCCGGATATATCGGATGGCAGACTTCGAGCAGGCCGAATGTCAACTCAGGGAGAGTTTCATGACGCGCAACGGTTTTGCAGTGGCGGCGGTCGCCATTGGCGGCTTCGCGGCGGCGTGGACGGCGGCAGTGTCGGCGGCTCGCGCGCAAGACCAGGTGGTGGTGTTTGCGGCCGCCAGCCTCAAGGACGCGCTCGACGCGGTCAACAAAGCCTGCGCGGCTGATGTCGGCGAAGCGGCGACCATCTCCTACGCGGCGAGTTCGGCGCTCGCCAAACAGATCGAAAGCGGCGCGCCGGCGGACGTCTTCATCTCGGCCGATCTCGACTGGATGAAGTATCTTTCCGACAGGAAGCTGACCAAGCCCCATACCGAAGTGAAGCTGCTCGGCAACCAGATCGTGCTGGTGGCCCCGAAGGATTCGGCCGTTGAAGCCAAGATCGAAAAGGGTTTTGATCTGGCCAGGCTGGTCGGCGACGGCAAGCTCGCCATGGGCGACTTCAAGGCTGTGCCGGCCGGCAAATACGGCAAGGCCGCCCTTCAATCGCTCGGCGTCTGGTCCTCGGTTGAGGGCAAGGTGGCGCAGGCCGAGAATGTGCGTGCGGCACTCAAGCTGGTCTCGACGGGCGAAGCGGCTCTCGGCATCGTCTACGCCACGGACGCGCATGCCGAAAAGGGCGTCAAGGTGGTTGGTGTTTTCCCCGAGGATTCGCATCCGCCGATCATCTATCCGGTTGCCCAGACCGCGGATTCGAAGGACAAGGACACGCCTGCCTTCCTGAAGTGCCTGCGGACGGCAAAGGCATCGGATCTGTTCAAGGAGCAGGGTTTCTCGGTCCTTGCGCCCGTCAACTAGGATAGCCACCTGCGCATGAACTGGCTGCTGGACCTCACTCCCGACGAATGGAATGCGGTCCGGCTGTCCATCAAGGTGGCGACAGTGGCGATGATCGCCAGCCTGCCGCCGGGCATAGCGATAGCGCTGCTCCTGGCGCGCGGCCGTTTCTGGGGCAAGACGCTGCTCAACGGGCTGGTGCATCTGCCGCTGATCCTGCCGCCCGTGGTGACCGGCTATCTCCTGCTTCTGACCTTCGGCAAGCGCGGGCCGGCCGGCGCATTCCTGGCCGAGCATTTCGGCATCGTCTTTTCCTTTCGCTGGACGGGTGCGGCTCTTGCCTGCGGCGTCATGGGTTTTCCGCTGATGGTGCGGGCGATCCGATTGTCGATCGAGGCCGTCGACCGCAAGATGGAGGCGGCGGCCGGAACGCTCGGCGCCAACCCGCCATGGGTGTTCGGCACCATCACCTTGCCGCTGATCCTGCCCGGGCTGATCGCCGGTGCCATCCTCTCCTTCGCCAAGGCGATGGGCGAGTTCGGAGCGACGATCACCTTCGTCTCCAACATCCCGAACGAGACGCAGACGCTGCCGTCGGCAATCTACACGTTCACCCAGGTGCCGGGCGGCGATGCCGGCGCGCTTCGGCTGACGCTGATCTCGATCGTCATCTCGATGACCGCCCTGGTGGCCTCGGAAGTGTTGGCGCGGCGCGTCGGCCGGCGGATGGACATCGAATGACGGTCCTTGTCGACATCCGCCATCGGCTAGGCGATTTCCATCTCGACATCCGCTTCGAGAGCGCCGGGCGGCTGACGGCGCTGTTCGGGCCCTCCGGTTCGGGCAAGACCACGCTGATCAATATGATTGCCGGGCTGATCCGGCCCGACCAGGGACGCATCGAGGTCGATGGCCGTGTGCTGGTCGACACGGCCAAGGGTATTTTCGTGCCGAAGCACAGGCGCCGGATCGGCATGGTGTTCCAGGACGCGCGCCTGTTTCCGCATATGAGCGTGGCGAGCAATTTGCGTTATGGCCGCTGGTTCACGCCGGCGGCGGAGCGTTATGCCGAGATCGACGCCGTCGTCGAATTGCTTGGCATCGAGCCGCTGCTGCCGCGGCGCCCGGCAAGGCTCTCGGGCGGCGAGAGACAGCGCGTCGCGATCGGCCGGGCGCTGCTCGCCAGCCCCCGGCTGTTGCTGATGGACGAGCCGCTGGCCTCGCTCGACGAGGCGCGCAAGGCCGAAATCCTGCCCTATGTCGAGCGGCTGCGCGACGAGACGAAGATCCCGATCGTCTATGTCAGCCATTCGATCGCCGAGGTGGCGCGGTTGGCGAGCGACGTGGTGATGCTGGCGCAAGGCAAGGTTGTCGCCAGTGGCCCGACCACGGCTGTCATGCAAAGGCCGGACCTTCTGCCGGCGG
This sequence comes from Mesorhizobium sp. CA13, assembly GCF_020165235.1. NCBI lineage: Bacteria > Pseudomonadati > Pseudomonadota > Alphaproteobacteria > Hyphomicrobiales > Phyllobacteriaceae > Mesorhizobium > Mesorhizobium sp. CA13. The sequence continues at coordinate 156,131 of NZ_JAIUHS010000011.1, forward strand.
AAGAGCGCGGCGAGGGCGGCGCGGTGCTGGACACCAGCGTACTTCATCATGACGAGGTTTTCGGCATGACGGTGCTTGGCTCGAATGCCGGCGAGATACGCGTGCCCAAGCTGGCGGCGATGGTGGGCGCGCCGGTGCGTGTCCGCGTCCGCGCCCGCGACGTCATGATCGCCACCGAACGGCCGTCGGGTCTCAGCGCGCTCAACATCCTGGCCGGCACGATCGTCGCGATCAGGCCGGGCGAGGGGCCGACGGTCGAGATCGGTATCGACTGCAACGGCGCGACCGTGCTGGCACGGGTCACCGAACAATCGCGGCAGGTTCTGAAGCTGCGGCTCGGCGGACAGGTCTTCGCCGTGATCAAGACGGTGAGTTTCGACCAGGCGAACACCGGGGGCGGGCTCCCCGCGCAGGCGGACGGCTGAGACGACGAGCGGGTCTCTGCGCTATATCGATTTGGAATAGCGAGGCCGCCAAGGACGCTCTAACATGGCGGGCGTGATCGCGGAGGAAGAAAATGCCGTCGCTGAGCTTGCGGATAAACTTTGACCCCGACGGGCGCATCGGGCCGGGCAAGATCGAATTGCTGGAGCAAATCGCCGCCTTCGGTTCGATCTCGGCCGCCGCGCGCGGCATGGAGATGTCCTACAAGCATGCCTGGGACCTGGTCGAAGACATGAACCGGGTGTTCGGCAAGCCGCTGGTGGCCGCGCAGACCGGCGGCCGGAAGGGCGGCGGCGCGCAACTGACGGCGGTGGGCCTGGCCGTGGTCAGCCGTTTCCGCGCCATCGAACGAGCGGCGGCTTCGGCGGCCGCGACGCATATGGAGGCGTTGCAGGCGGAGATTGAGGCGGGGTAGAGAGTAAGGCAGTAAGGCAGTAGGGCAGTAGGGCAGTAGGGCAGTAGGGCAGTAGGGCAGACCAACTCGGCGCGTTGGAATTTTACTCCCCTCCCTTCCGCAGCAAATAGGTGTCCATGATCCAGCCCTTCTTCCGGCGGGCTTCCTCGCGGATTCTTTCGATTTCGGCGCCGACATCGCCGAGGCGGCCGGAGACGATGATTTCGTCCGGCGTGCCGAGATAGGCGCCCCATTGGATGAAAAGGTCCCGGTCGGCGAGCGTGTTGAAGGCGCATTTGCCGTCGAGCAGGACGACGGCGCTGCCGGCATTCTGCGGCATGCCTTCATCCGTCAGCCGGCGGCCGGTGGTGATGAGGATCGAATCGCCAATACGGTTCAACGCCGTCGCGTGGCTGGCGGCGAGCGCTTGGATGGCCGTGATGCCGGGAATAACTTCCAGTTCAAAGGCGACGTTGCCCCTGAGGCGCACGCGCTCCAGGATGCGCAGCGCGCTGTCGTAGAGCGAGGGGTCGCCCCAGATCAGGAAGGCGCCGCAGCCGTCCTCGGCGATCTCGTCGCGGATCAGGTCTTCATAGATGGCCGCGATCACCTCGTGCCAGTCATCGACAGTCGAGCGATAGGAAGGCGCTGGTTCGGCCCGCACGGGCACGTCGAATTCCACGCGGCGGGAATTCGGGTTGGTGACGAAACGGTCGCAGATGTGACGGCGCAGTTCGGCAAGATCGTTCTTCTTCGCACCCTTGTCGGGGATGAACAGCACGTCGGCCCGATTGAGGCCTGATATGGCCTGCACGGTCATATGGTCGGGATTGCCGGCGCCGATGCCGATGACGAGAAGCTTGCGCATGACGCGAACTCCTGCCCGATCGCAACCCTTTAGTCCAGACTGGCGTGGCGCGGATGCGGAAGGGCTTTGAAACGCCACGTTGAAACCGCTAGGGTCATCGCGACATTCTCGCCGAGGGGCTTTCATGTTGCGATATGTTCTGACCACGGTGCTGGCCTTGTCGGCCGCACCCGCGTTCGCCAATGATTCTGTTGCCGAGCTCGGCACCGGCGGCTTGGTCCTGTCGCGCAGCGATGCCGTGGCGATGCAGAGCGAGGAGCTCTTCATCTCGCCGGAAAAGGTGACCGTGGACTACGTCTTCCACAACAACACCGACAAGGACGTCGACGCGATCGTCGCCTTCCCAATGCCCGACATCTCCGGCGATCCCGAGGAGATGCCGGCGATCCCCGAAAACCAGAGCGACAATTTCCTCGGCTTCGAGGTGACGATCGATGGCGTGGCAGCAAAGCCTGAGCTCGAGCAGAAGGCGTTCGCGCTCGGCATCGACATCGGTGCCGACCTGAAGGCGCAGAACGTGCCTTTCAACCCATTTGGTGAAGCGGCAAAGGCGGCGCTCACGAAATTGCCGCAAACGGTGGCCGACGATTGGGTCACCCGCGGCATCATCATCGAGGACACTGTCGATGACAGCGCTGGCGCGAAACCCAATTATGCACCGTTCTGGCAATTGCGCTCGACCTATTGGTGGCGCTCGACCTTTCCGGCCAACAAGGACGTCCATGTCTCGCACCGCTACAAACCGAGCGTCGGCGGCACCTCGTCGGTCAGCTTCTTCTACGACGGCAAGTTCCAGGGGCAGTACGCTACCTACAAGACCCGCTACTGCATGGATGACACGTTCGAGAGCGCGGTGCGCAAGGCTGCCAAGAACGATCCCGACGGCTACCCCAAATATTACGAAAGCCGCATCGCCTATATCCTGACCACCGGCGGCAACTGGGCGGCGGGCAGCATCGGCAAGTTCAAGCTGACCGTCGACAAGGGCAACCCCAAAGCGCTGGTCTCGTTCTGCGGCGACAATGTTAGGAAGGTCGGGCCGACGAGCTTCGAGATGACGGCTGAGGATTTCTATCCCGAGCGCGACATCGACATCCTCATCCTCGATCCAACGGACAACGGGAACGGCAACTGATGCACGTGGCAATCTATGTCGCCATCGCCGAGAACGGCGTCATCGGGCGGGACGGAGGGCTGCCCTGGCGGCTTTCCACCGATCTCAAGCGCTTCAAGGCAGATACGATGGGCAAGCCCATCATCATGGGCCGCAAGACCTATGAAGGCATCGGCCGGCCGCTGCCGGGCAGGCTCAACATCGTCGTAACCCGCGACAAGGCCTGGCGCGCTGACGGCGTGGAAGTGGCGCATACGCTTGAGAACGCGATCCAGCTGGCTGATGTGCGTGGGCGTTGCATGAGCGGGGTGGATGAGGTCTGCGTCATCGGCGGCGGCGAGATTTATGCGCAAGCGCTGCCGCTGGCCGACCGGCTGCACGTCACCCATGTGCTGGCCGCTGTCGACGGCGATGCGCATTTCCCGCCGATCGATCCGAAACGCTGGCGCGAAGTCAGTTCGCAGGAGATCCCAGCCGGCGAAAAGGACAGCCACGCGACGCGCTATACTGTTTACGAGCGACGCCGCGAGAGCCATTGAAAGAAAAAAGGCGTTTTAAGACGACAAAGGGTCGCGACCGGCCCAAAACCGATGATGCCGGCAGAGCATCGCGTTGAAAGCGCACGGTGGCGTCCCTATAGAAGAACAAGACTGGATTTGCGCCACAGCACCGGCGCTTGAGGGAATTCCAAGCGAAAGGACATTCATGCCCTGGAACGACAAAGGTGGCGGTGGCGGCGGCCCATGGGGCGGCGGCGGCAATAATCAGGGGCCTTGGGGGCAGGGACCGAAGGGGCCAAGCGGCCCGCAAGGCTCGCCTCCCGACCTCGAGGATATCATCCGCCGTGGCCAGGACAGGCTGCGGCGCGCGCTGCCCGGCGGTGGCGGCGCCAGTCCGGCCATATTCGGGCTGATCGGCGCGGCGCTGGTCGTGCTGTGGGCGTTCCAGGCGGTCTATACCGTGCAGCCCGACGAGGTCGCGGTCGAGCTGCGCTTCGGCAAGCCGAAGGCCGAACTGTCGCAGCCCGGCCTGCATTTCCACTGGTGGCCGCTCGAAACCGTAGAAACGGCCAAGATTTCCGAGCAGCTCGTCGACATTGGCGGTGGCGCGTCCAGCGGCAACACGTCGGGGCTGATGCTTTCGGGCGACCAGAACATCGTCAACGTGCAGTTCTCGGTCGCCTATCAGGTCTCCGATCCCCGCGCCTATCTGTTCGACGTCTCCGACCCGGACGGCATGCTGCGGCAGGTCGCCGAAAGCGCGATGCGCGAGGCCGTCGGCCGCAGGCCGGCGCAGGACATCTTCCGTGACGACCGCCAGGGCATAGCGGCTTCGGTACGCGAGATCATCCAGACCACGCTCGACGGCTACAAGGCCGGGCTCCAGGTCAACGCCATCTCGATCGAGGACGCGGCGCCGCCGCGTGAGGTCGCCGACGCCTTCGATGAGGTGCAGCGCGCCGAGCAGGACGAGGATAAGTTCGTCGAGCAGGCCAACCAGTACTCCAACCAGAAGCTCGGCCAGGCTCGCGGCGAGGCCGCACAGGTCCGCGAAGACGCGGCCGCCTACAAGAACCGGGTGGTGCAGGAGGCCGAAGGTGAGGCCCAGCGCTTCATCTCCGTCTATGACGAATATGCCAAGGCGCCTGATGTGACGCGCAAGCGGCTTTACCTGGAAACGATGGAGAAGGTGCTGAAGGACTCCGGTAAGGTGATCGTCGAGCAAGGCAACGGGCAGGGGGTTGTCCCCTATCTGCCGCTGCCGGCATTGCAGCAGAAAGCGCCGGCTCCGGCCCCCCTTGGCGCGACGACGGGAGGTAACCAGTGATGGCCAACCGTCTCCCTGTCATCGTCGTCATCGCGGCGGTCATCCTGTTCCTCATCTATTCGTCGGTCTTCGTGGTCAATGCGCGCCAGCAGGCGCTGGTGCTGAGGTTCGGCGAGATCGTCGACGTCAAGACCGAACCCGGCATCTACTTCAAGGCGCCGTTCTCGTTCTTCGACGCCGACACGGTGCAGCTGATCGAGAACCGGGTGCTGCGCTTCGACCTCGACAACATCCGCGTCCAGGTGTCAGGCGGCAAGTTCTATGAGGTCGATGCCTTCATCGCCTACCGAATCTCGGATCCGCGTGTCTTCCGTGCCGCGGTATCCGGCCAGATCGAGCTGGCCGAAGCGCGGCTGAGGACGCGTCTCGACGCTGCCTTGCGCCGGGTCTACGGTCTGCGCGACTTCGAGGCCGCCCTTTCGGAGGAGCGCGCGGTGATGATGCGCGAAGTGCGCGATCAGCTACGGCCCGACGCCACCTCGCTCGGCCTGCAGATCGAGGATGTCCGCATCCGCCGCACCGACCTCACTGCCGAAGTCTCGCAGCAGACCTTCGATCGCATGAAGGCCGAACGTCTGGCCGAGGCCGAAAGGCTGAGGGCGCGCGGCAATGAGGCGGCGCAGCGCATCAAGGCCCGCGCCGACCGTGAGGTGGTCGAGATCATCGCGGAAGCGCAGAAGGAGTCCGAAATCCTGCGCGGCGAGGGCGAGGCGCAGCGCAGCGCCACCTTCGCCGAGGCCTATCAGCGCGATCCGGCGTTCTTCGACTTCTACCGGTCGATGAACGCCTATGGCACGGCGCTGGACAACACCGGCACGACAATGGTGCTGTCGCCGAATTGGGAGTTCTTCCGTTTCTTCCGCGATCCTGATGGCAAGGAGACGCCGGCAAAGCCGGCGGCTCCGCAGCCGGCACCTGCAGCGCCGGCGACGGCGCCCGCGGTATCGCCCAGCACCGGCCAGTAGCGGCCGGTGCAGGATTTCTTCGCGGCAATAGGCCTGATCCTCGTCATCGAGGGCCTAGTCTATGGCGGCTTTCCCGGCTTCGCCAGGAAGCTGGCGGGCGAGGTGCTGTCATTGCCGGAGAATGCATTGCGGATTGCCGGGCTGGTGGCGATCGGAGCCGGCGTCGGCGTCGTCTGGCTGGTTCGCGGCGGATAGGAGCGGCGGTTTGCGCAATAACGCGGGATTTACACTCTGCCGATAGCCACAGCCGCAAACGTGCCTTATTTCTTGCCATCATGGCGCGACACGGCGTTTTCGTCGAAGCGCTTTTCTCTTTCAGAAATGCCGGGAGGCTTCTCGATGACATCCAACACCCTTTTGCGCGCGGCTCGACGCACTTTCGTCGCCGGCGCGGCAGCGCTTCTTCTGGGCACCGTGGCCGTCCCAGCCTTCGTGACGCCGACAATGGCCGCCGATGGGCCTGCTTCGGTGGCCGACCTGGCGCAAGGCCTGCTCGGCGCGGTGGTCAACATCTCGACCTCGCAGACGGTGAAGGGCACGGAAGGTCCGGGCGCGGTGCCGATGCCGCAGCTCCCCGAAGGCTCGCCATTCCAGGATTTCTTCGACGATTTCTTCAAGAACCGCGGCGGCGACAAGGACAATGGCTCGCAGAAAGTGCAATCGCTCGGCTCGGGTTTCGTCATCGACGCCGAGCAGGGCATCGTCGTCACCAACAACCATGTCATCGCCGATGCCGACGACATCGAGGTCAATTTCTCCGATGGAGTCACGCTGAAGGCGACGCTGGTCGGCACCGACACCAAGACCGATGTCGCGGTGCTCAAGGTTGATCCGAAGGGCCACAAGCTGACGGCGGTGAAGTTCGGCGATTCCACCAAGATGCGCGTCGGCGACTGGGTGATGGCGATCGGTAATCCGTTCGGCCTCGGCGGCACGGTCACGGTCGGCATCGTCTCGGCGCGTAACCGCGACATCAATTCGGGCCCCTATGACGACTTCATCCAGACCGATGCCGCGATCAACCGCGGCAATTCGGGCGGGCCGCTGTTCAACAGCGCCGGCGAGGTCATCGGCATCAACACCGCGATCATTTCGCCGTCCGGCGGCTCGATCGGCATCGGCTTCTCCATCCCCTCGCAGCTCGCATCGGGAGTTGTCGAGCAACTGCGCCAATATGGCGAAACGCGGCGCGGCTGGCTTGGCGTGCGCATCCAGCCGGTGACCGATGATATTGCCGAGAGCCTCGGCATGGCGACCGCCAAGGGCGCGCTGGTCGCCGGCGTCATCAAGGGTGGACCGGTCGACAACGGCACCATCCAGGCCGGCGACGTCATCATCAAGTTCGACGGCAAGGACATCCACGAAATGCGCGACCTGCCGCGTGTGGTCGCGGAGAGCCCGGTCGGCAAGGCGGTCGACGTGCTGATCGTGCGCAAGGGTGTCGAGCAGACGGTGAAGGTAACACTCGGCCGGCTCGAGGACAGCGAGAAGCTCGCCAGCGGCGAAAACGGCAACACCGACCAGGACAAGGGCGACAAGGCGCCGGCGGTTTCGACGGCCTCAGTGCTCGGCATGACCGTCGGCGAACTGAACGACGATACGCGCAAGAAGTTCAGCATCGCCGCCGATGTTTCGGGCGTCGTCATCACCGATGTCGCCAAGGACTCGGCCGCGGCTGAACGCGGCATCCAGCCGGGCGAGGTGATCACCGAAATCGCGCAGGAATCGGTCGCCACGCCCAAGGATGTGATGGATCGGATCGGCGCGCTGAAGGAGCAGGGACGCAAGAACGCACTGCTGATGCTGGCGTCCAAGACCGGTGAGCTGAGGTTTGTGACCATCCGGATGGATTGAATCCGGCACAGCCTGCAACAATCTGATTGAGGAGGGCGGTTAGCGAGCCGCCCTTTTTCTTGCCCGCCAATCCTTGTTCGTCAGCCTGTAGAACACATGCCGCTTGAGCGCGGAGTGGCTGTCGGGAGTGTCGGGATAGTCGAAATCGGCGGATGGATCGGCTGTCATGCCAAGGCGTTGCATGACGGCGGTCGAGCGGTGGTTGTTCGCGACCGCGAAGGAGACGATCTCGCCAAGGCCGAGTTTTTCGAAGCCGTAGGCCAGCCATGCCTCGGCAGCTTCCGTGACATAGCCCTTGCCCCAGAATTCGGGCGCCAGTCGCCAGCCGATCTCGATGGTGCCGGCGGGTAGAAATGGCAGATGGTCGGTCCCGGTGATCCCGACAAAGCCGATGCATTGACCTGACGCGGCGATCTCGGCGGCGGCGAAGCCATAGCCGTCCCGATCGATGATGGCCCGCAATTCGTCCATCTTGGCGTCGGCTGCGGCACGGTCGCGACGGAAGGGGAAGAACTCCATCACGCCTTCGTCGGAATTGATGCGGTGGAACAGCTCGCGGTCGCGATCCTCCCAGTTGCGCAGGATCAGGCGTTCGGTGCGCATCGGCTTCATTGCACGAATTCTTCCTGCCTATAGCCTTGCAGATAGAGCAATGCGGTCAGGTCGCCATGGTCGATGCGAACCTTTGCCTGTGCGGCCACCATCGGTTTGGCATGCAGCGCAACACCGGTGCCGGCAAGGCGGATCATGTCGAGATCGTTGGCCCCGTCGCCGACAGCGATGGCATCGGCCGGGGTGAGGCCGAGACGCGCCGTGATCTCGATCAGGGCCTCGGCCTTGGCGGCGCGGCCGAGGATCGGCTCGCCGACCAGTCCGGCAAAGAAGCCATCCTGTTCGAGCAGGCGGTTGGCGCGGTTTTCATGGAAGCCGAGCATGGCGGCGATGCGTGAGGTGAAGACCTCGAAGCCGCCCGAGACCAGTGCGGTCCAGGCGCCGTTGGCCCGCATCGTCTGCACTAGCGCGCGGCCGCCGGAGGCCAATGTCAACCGGTTGGCAACGATCAGATCGACCACGGCCGCATCGAGCCCCTTGAGCAACGCCACGCGCTCGCGCAGGGCGGGCTCGAAGGCGATCTCGCCATTCATCGATCGTGCGGTGATCGCCGCGACGTGCTCCTTGACGCCGATCTCGTCGGCCAACTCGTCGATGCATTCCTGGTCGATCATGGTCGAATCCATATCGGCGATGAGGATCTTCTTGCGGCGCGTTGCCGACTGCTGGACGATCACGTCGATCGGCTCGGCGGCCAGCGCCGCGCGCAGACCGGCGGTCGCCTCGTCGGCTTGCGTACTCGCCGGCAGTGCGAGATCGCAGGCAATGTCTTCGGCCAGCCAGCGAACAGTGCTTGCGCCCACCGACCGTGAGGCCATATTCGCAAGCGATGGCGACAAGGCACGATCGGCGGGATGGGAAACAAGCGTGGCAACAAGCGGCATCGATAATTCCGGTGCGGATGCGGGCGAAGGCCGCGTGAAGAACGCGATCCTGATAGCCGGGCCGACCGCCAGCGGCAAGTCGGCGCTGGCGCTCGATGTGGCCGAACGTGCCGGCGGCGTGATCGTCAACACCGATTCCATGCAGGCCTATTCGGTTCTCGACGTGTTGACCGCCCGACCGGAGGCGGCCGACCTCGCTCGGGCACCGCATTATCTCTATGGGCATGTCCATCCCGGCATCGCCTACTCGACCGGCGCATGGCTGCGCGACGTGACGAAGCTGATCGAAGACGGCGCGCTCTCGCGGCGACCGATCTTCGTCGGCGGCACCGGCCTTTACTTTCGCGCGCTGGCCGAGGGCATTTCGGAAATGCCCGACATTCCGCGGCAGGTGCGCGACCGTTGGCGCTACGAGTTGAAGGAGCAAGGCGCCGTCAAACTGCATGGCATCCTGCTGCGAGAGGATTCCAGGGCTGCCACCCAGTTGAAGCCGACCGACAGCCAGCGCATCGTGCGGGCGCTCGAAGTGCTCGACGCTTCCGGCCGCTCCATCCTGGACTGGCAGGCCGCGCGGGGCCGGCCGCTCATCGACAGACAGACGGCTCGCTTCTTCGTCATCGAGCCGGACCGGGCCGCTCTGGTCGGACGCATCGAAAGGCGTTTCGACCAGATGCTGGCCAAGGGCGCGCTGGACGAAGTCAGGGAAATCGCATCGCTTCGTCTCGATCCGCAATTGCCGGCGATGAAGGCGATCGGCGTTCGTGAACTGCAAGCGGCAATGGCCGGACAATCTGGTTTTCCCGAGGCGATCGAGCGCGCCAAGATCGCAACCAGGCAATATGCCAAGCGGCAGACGACCTGGTTTCGGCACCAGCTAGGACCGGAATGGCAAAGATTGCACCCTGGTGACGATATCGAAACCACAATCCAAACGCTTGTTGCTAATGCAACCTAGAAAGCTGATCCTTCACGGAAAGGTTCTCGTTGTGGTTGTCGAAATTAACCCTCCGTAAGGCCCGCCATGCCATAAGGTCGATGGGCATTTTTCCATCGGGGAGCAGATGCGTTTCCACAAGGCGGAATCGGCGTTTTTCGTCTTTATCTTCGTGATCCTGGCCGCCGGCCTGGTGACGCTGCATGCCTATGGACTGCTGCAATCCTTTGCCACCGAACTGCACACGGCCGCCGGCCTGGACAAGGTCATCTACCTCAACAAGCTGCTTTTCGCGACGGGCGTGCTGCTCGCGACCGCGCTGTTCTTCGGCATCTTCTTCATCTACCCGCTGATCCGCAAGCAGGCGACGGAGGAAGGCAAGCTGCGCGCCATGACCGTGTCGCTGAGCGCCCGCTCCGAGACGTTCGAACATGCGGCGCTGACAGACAGCCTGACCGGCATGCAGAACCGGCGCTATTTCGACGACGCGCTGAAGGAATATCTCGAAGAGTTCAAACGCATCGAGAAACCCGTCGGGCTGATGATCCTCGACCTCGATCATTTCAAGCAGGTCAACGATACACATGGCCACGACGTCGGCGACGAGGTACTGAAGGCCGTCGCCAGCTGTCTCAAGGACATGACGCGCTACCATGACGTGGTGGCGCGATTGGGCGGTGAGGAATTCGCCGTGGTCACACCCAACATGGAGGCGGAATTGTTGTCGAAATTCGCCGAGCGCATCCGCAAGGCGATCGCCAACATGTCGGTTCTCTCGGGCAATGTCCGGCTCAAGATCACCACCAGCGTCGGCCTTGCCGTCTGGGACCGCAAAGAGACGGCGGAAGAATTCTATCGCCGCGCCGACCGCCAGCTCTACGAGGCCAAGAGGCAGGGCCGCAACCGCGTCTGCGCCTGAAATCCCGAAGAAGAATTCATGAGGCCGGTTGCCTGACGCGGCTTTCTCGACTTCCGGCGCTCACGGACTGAATGTCCGCTCCGCTCCGGCTTCTCGAAAACCACGCCATCCAATCCGGCCTGATGAATTCCCTTTTCGGGATTTAACCAAGCTGGTTCGAGATGTGAAGCCCTTGGAAGCTTGTGTGCGGCTTCCCGGCCGGTCATCAGAGAGCTTGCAGGCTCAATCGTTCTGGGGGCGCATGCCGAATGTGGCGGGCTTGAGGCCGTAGCGCATGTCGAAATCATCGTCCGATTGCACGCGTGCGGCCGGCGGCTTGCGGTAGTCGGGATCGCCAGCCTGGCGGCCAGAATCGACCACTTCGGCAAAGGCCATCGCCTGCTGCTGCGGCTTTGGAACGTTGCGAAGCCGTTCCACGATCGTCACCAGATCGACATCGTCGCCGGTTTTCGACGACATGGCTTGTTCGCGCTTGGCCGTGCCGGGGATCAGTTCAGCCGGCAGTCTCTCGAACTTCAGCCGCATCGTCGTCGCCACGCCTTCGCCGAAGGCGATCGCTTCGCGCTGGCCCATGGACGACAGGAAAGCAAGCGTGGAGGCGGACGAGTCGGCGATGGCCGAGCGGATGATCGCCTGGTCCTGCTCATTGGCGAGCCGCATGGCGAAAAAGGTCGAGCACTGCGACAGGATGGTCGGGTCGAGTTCGCCCGGGCGCTGGGTGACGACGCCGAGATAGCAGCCATATTTGCGGCCTTCCTTGGCAATGCGCGACAGCGCGTGCCTTGTCGGCGCGAAGCCGAGGCGCGCATCGGCCGGCATGTAGCGATGCGCTTCTTCGCACAGCAATAGGAGCTGCAGCTTGCCCTCGCTCCACAGCGCAAGGTCGAACGCCAGGCGCGCCAGCACCGAACAGACGGAATTGACCACTTCGGACGGCATGCCGGCCATTTCGAAACAGGTCACCGGGCGGCCGTTATGCGGCACGCGGAAGATGTTGCCGATCGTCTCGTGGATGGTGTCCTCGATCAGGCGCGAGTTGAACATGAAACGGTAGCGCGGATCGGCTGCCGCCGATTCGATGCGCGTCTTCAGCGATTTGAGCGTCGGGCGCTCGTTCTTGCTTTCGAGCATGCCCATACGCTCGTCAATCTGCTTGAGCAGATCGGCAATGCGGTAGGGCACTGGCGTATCGGCGGTCAGCGCATCGCTGCCGCGCCTGAGATAGGCACCGGAATTGGGGTTGCGATAGAGGTTTTTGGCGAGCGGAATGAGGTCGCGCAGCGCATCGATCTCGTCGGGCACGGTCTCGCGGCCGCGAAACAGAACCTCGGCGAACTCCTCGAGCCGGAACATCCAGAACGGAAGGTCGAGCGTCTTGGAATCAACCTTGACGCAATATTCGGGCAGCGATGCGGCGAATTCATTGTGCGGATCGAGGATCAGGATGCGCAGATCCGGCCGCGCCGCGATCGATTTGCGCAGCAGCAGCGAGACGGCGGTGGACTTGCCGACGCCGGTGGTGCCGACAATGGCAAAGTGGCGCGCCAGCGTGTCGTCGATGGCGATGTTGGCAGCGATCGCCTCGTCCTGCGACAGCGAGCCGATGGTGATCGAATGACGCCCGGCGAGATCGTAGACGGCCTGCAGGTCACGGCTGCGGATGCGGTGCGCGATGGCGCCGATATGGGGATAGGTGGTGATGCCGCGGTCGAAGATCGGCTTGGAGCCGGGTTCGGCGCCGTCGCGCACTTCGCCGATCAGCTCGATGCTGACCTCGATGGCGTTCTGGCCTTCGCTGTTCCAGGCGCGATCCGACTTGCCGATCGCATAGACCAGGCCGACGGTGCGCGTCGTGCCGAGATTGACCGAGATCATCTTGCCGACCGTCCACAGGCCGGTCACCGCGCCGTCGACGTCGTCCGCAAAGGCGCTGATGGTGGCCCGCGCGCCGTCGCATTGCACGACATTGCCCAGGATGCGCCTGTCGTTCTGTTCGGCGTTGCGGCGCTCCTGCGATGTCGGTTCTCCGACCGAGGCTTCGCGTTCGACATACATGGACAGGCCATCCCCATTTTCCCTCACGTCGAAGCCTACAGGAACGGGGTTAAGGTCGAGTGTGGCCGGATGGTGTAGGGAGGATTAAGAAGCCGGCGAAAATTGTCGCGACAAGGCTCTTTTCCAGCGATCGGTTTTCGTTATAATAGACGAATGGACGATATAGCGAACGACATCTCCTCGACAATCGGCAGACGGATACACGCCGAGAGGACGATACGGGACTGGTCCCTGGCCGAGGTCGCCGAGCGCTCCGGCGTCTCCAAAGCCATGCTGAGCACGATCGAGCGCGGCATGACCAGCCCGACGGCAGCGCTCCTGGTGCGGATCGCCGCCGCCTTCGGCATGACGCTGTCGACCCTTATCGCACGCGCGGAATTGCAGGGTGGGGGCTTGCTGCGGGCTGACGCGCAGCCCGTCTGGCGCGATCCCGACACCGGCTATGTCAGGCGGCATCTTTCGCCGGCCGGCGACATGCCGCTCGAACTGATCAGGGTTCATCTGCCGGCGGGCGCCAAGGTCAGCCTGCCCGCGGCGTCCTACGCTTTCATCAAACAGCAGATATGGCTGATCTCCGGACGGCTCGAATTCACCGAGGGCGATCTGGTGCACAGGCTCGAGCCCGGCGACTGTCTGGCGCTCGGCGCGCCGTCGGACTGCACCTTCCATGCACTCGAGGCGGGCGCCGACTACCTCGTCGCGCTGGTCAAGGGCTGACATCATGGCCGCGAGACGTCCGAAGCGCTCCCACAATGGGGGACCGCCGCTCGACGACTACAAGGGACCGCCATGGGGCAAGGGCGATCCTTATGTTTTCCTGGCCTGGCAGGCCGCGCATGCCAAGGCGTGGAAAGCACCGAGCCGCGACGTCATTTTGATGCGCGTGGACAAGGCGGAACGGCTGGGACTCACCTATGAGGAATACACGCTCGAGCTCCTCGAGCGTGGACGCCACCTTCAGGAAGAGGACACCGAACGCATCGCCGCGATCAAGGCGGCACGCAAGCGAAGGCGATTCAGCGCTTTCGATTGACGCCAGTTCGACCGTATCGATCCTTCCATCTCAGCCAGGCAGAACGAGCATGCATTCCATCGAGATCAGAATGTTGACGCAGGACGCGCGAACACAGGCGTTGCTTGGCGATCTTCTGGTCGAAACGGTTGCCGCGGGCGGGTCGGTGAGCTTCATGCATCCGCTGGCGCCGGAAACCGCCCGCAGGTTCTGGGACACGTCGCTGACGGCGGCCGCAAGAGGCGAGCGGGTGGTGCTTGGCGCGTGGGAGGCAGACACGCTGGTCGGCACGGTCACGCTGCTGCTCGACTGTCCGCCCAACCAGCCGCACCGGGCCGAGATCGCCAAGCTGATGACGCGCCTCGATCGTCGAGGCAAAGGCGTGGCGACCCGCCTGATGCAAGTGGCCGAGTCCCTTGCGGTGGAGAGGGGCCGCACACTTCTGGTTCTGGATACGGCGACCGAAGAGGGGGCGTCCGGGCTCTATGAGAGGCTGGGCTTCACGCTGACCGGGGAAATACCGGACTATGCATTGAAGCCCCATGGCGGGCTGACCGGCACGCTCATCTACTGGAAGCGCATCGGCCGATGACCTCATGCCGGAGACGGCTCGCCGAGACGCGACAGCAGCCATTGGCGGAAATCCTGCTCCGGCACCGGTCAGTTGCGCGATCGGTGCCTTGATCAGAAAATGCCCCGATGTGCTCGGGAAAGGGAGGTGCGGTCCAAACCGCGCCTCCCTCGGCTGTTTGCCGCCACAACGGGCTTATGCCTTGTGGTGAACCTGCTGCAGCCCATAGACGGGCGTCGCAATGCCTTCGTGCCTCGCCTTCAACTGCAGCGACAGGAACTGCGAATAATGGCGTGATTGGTGCAGGTTGCCGCCATGGAACCAGAGCGCCTCCTGCTGCGTCGGCTTCCACATGTTGCGCTGCTCACCTTCCCATGGGCCGGGGTCCTTGGTGGTGTTCGAGCCGAGCCCCCAGCATTTGCCGACCTTGTCGGCAACCTCCTTTGAGATCAACTCGGCCGCCCAGCCATTCATCGAGCCGTAGCCGGTGGCGTAGACGATGACGTCCGCCGGCAGTTCGGTGCCATCGCTGAGCAGGATGGAATGTTCTTTGATCTCGGCCACGTCGACGCCGCTCTTGAGTTTGATGGCGCCGTCGATGATCAACTGCGAAGCGCCGATATCGATATAGTAGCCGGAGCCACGCCTGAGATATTTCATGAACAGGCCGGAGCCATCGTCGCCCCAGTCGAGCATGAAGCCGGCCTTTTCCAGGCCCTTGTAGAATGCCGCGTCGCGCTCCTTCATCTTCTCATAGAGCGGAATCTGGAACTCGTGCAGGATCTTGTAAGGTAGGGAGGCAAAGATAAGGTCGGCCTTGGCGGTGGTCATACCATTCTGCACCGCCTGCTCCGAGTAGAGAGCGCCAAGCCCGATGTCCATCAGCGTGTCGGATCTGACGATGTGGGTGGTCGAGCGCTGCACCATGGTGACGTCGACGCCGGCTTCCCACAGTGCCGCGCAAATGTCGTGCGCGGAATTGTTCGAGCCGATGACGACGACCTTCTTGCCGGCGTATTGGTCGGGGCCGGGGTGCTTCGAGGAGTGGTGCTGATCGCCCTTGAAATTCTCCATGCCCTTGAACTTCGGCAGGTTGGGACGGCCTGACATGCCGGTCGCCAGCACCAGCTGCTTCGGCTTCAGCGTGATGTCCTTGCCGTCGCGGCGGACGACAACCGTCCATTCCTTCTTCTCCTCGTCATAGGAAGCGCTCTTGGCCTCGGTTGAGGACCAGTAATTCAGTTCCATCACCTTGGTGTACATTTCCAGCCAGTCGCCGATCTTGTCCTTGGGCGAGAACACCGGCCAGTTCCGGGGAAAATCGATGTAGGGCAAATGATCGTACCATACCGGATCGTGCAGGCAGAGCGACTTGTAGCGCTTGCGCCAGCTGTCGCCGGCACGTTCATTCTTCTCGATGATGATCGTCGGCACGCCGAGCTGCCGGAGCCGCGCGCCAAGCGCGATGCCGCCCTGGCCGCCGCCGATGATGACCGTATAGGGCTGCGTCTTGAAGCCAAGCTCGGCCGCTTCCTTTTCGCGCTCTTCCTTCCAGGTCGGGCGGTTCTTGCCGGAGCCGTGCTTGGCGCCCATCGGCCGGGCGAAGCCGGCCGGCTCTTCATGCCCTTTCAGCTCGACCATTGTGGTCAGCAGCGTCCAGATCTTGCCGTCCTTCAACCTGATATGGCCGAAGCCGCGCGCCACGTCGGTCTCGAAGCTGATCCAGCCGTCGATCACCCCGTTCGCCTCGGTCGCGTCCTCGCCCCTGGCGATCGCAAAATGCGAGGGCTTCGTCTTCGACAGCTGGCTTTCCAGCATGTCACGCACCTGATAGCGGCCTTCCATGGTCTTGATGTTCCAGGTGAAGGTGACGAGGTCGCGCCAATAACAATCTTCCTGGAAGCATTCGACCGCCTTGTCGATGTCGCCGGCGGCGAGGGCCGCGCCAAATCGTTCTAGAAGGTCGGAAAGCTTCCTGTTCGGGGCCTTGTCGAGCATCAGTTTCCTCCGCGTTTTTGTTGATCGGCCTCGTTGCGAGCTGCCTTTGCCGAGCTTGGGGTCCGGCCTCGGGCAGTATCGCGGCAAACCATGGGCCGCGTCACGTCGCCAAATAGTTCGCTTTGTTTTCAGTAGCTTGACCAGCAACCCGGCGTCGAGCCGGGTCTAAATGACGGCGTGCGCCTGCTTCGTGCCATGCACCGGGCAAGCCGCCATGAAAGCGGAATCGACCCCATTGACGAACGGCCGCTTTCACCCTTATGGTTCGCCACCATGAAAAAGGCACTCATTCTCGTAGGAAGGCGCGTGGGCAAGGCGGTGTAACCGCCGGGCGAAAACCTCCCATGCGCACACACAGGCTCCCTCGGGGGCCTTTTTTATTGCCTGAAACACGACTAAACGACCAGCAAATCGCCAGATGGCGGACAGTACGGGACCAAACCGATGAGCAACGGACAGAGCGAGCGGCGCGAAATGACTGGCGCCGAAATGGTGGTGCAGGCGCTGAAGGACAATGGCGTCAAGCATGTGTTCGGTTATCCGGGCGGCGCGGTTCTCCCGATTTATGACGAGATCTTCCAGCAGGACGACGTCGAGCACATCCTGGTGAGGCACGAGCAGGGCGCAGGCCACGCGGCCGAGGGCTATGCGCGCTCGACCGGCAAGGCAGGCGTCATGCTGGTGACATCGGGTCCGGGCGCGACCAACGCGGTGACGCCTTTGCAGGACGCGCTGATGGATTCGATCCCGCTGGTGTGCCTGACCGGCCAGGTGCCGACCTCGCTGATCGGTTCGGACGCTTTCCAGGAGTGCGACACGGTCGGCATCACGCGCCCTTGCACCAAGCACAATTGGCTGGTGAAGGACGTCAACGAACTTGCCGCAACCATCCATGAGGCCTTCCATGTCGCCACCACCGGCCGTCCCGGTCCTGTCGTGGTCGATATCCCGAAGGACGTGCAGTTCGCCAAGGGCTTTTACGTTTCTCCGCAAACCGCGCCACGCACCAGCTATCAGCCGAAGGTGCAGGGTGATCTGGAGAAGATCAAGGCTGCGGTCGAGCTGTTGGCCGGTGCCAGGAAACCGATCATCTATAGCGGCGGCGGCGTCATCAACTCCGGTCCGGAAGCGAGCCATCTGCTGCGCGAGCTGGTCGACCTCACCGGCTTCCCGATCACCTCGACGCTGATGGGGCTCGGCGCCTATCCGGCATCGGGCAAGAACTGGCTCGGCATGCTCGGCATGCACGGCACCTACGAAGCCAACATGGCCATGCATGACTGCGACGTGATGATCTGCATCGGTGCGCGCTTCGACGACCGCATCACCGGCCGGCTCAACGCGTTCTCGCCGAACTCGAAGAAGATCCATATCGACATCGATCCGTCCTCGATCAACAAGAACGTCCACACCGACGTGCCCATTATCGGCGATGTCGGCCGGGTTCTGGAGGATCTCGTGCGGCTGTGGCGGGCGACCGCCAAGGCCGACAAGAAGGCGCTCTATCCCTGGTGGGAGCAGATCGCCAAATGGCGCGCGCGCGACTCGCTCGCCTATAAGATGAACAACGACGTGATCATGCCGCAATATGCCATCCAGCGGCTCTACGCCCTGACCAAGGACATGGACACCTACATCACGACGGAGGTCGGCCAGCACCAGATGTGGGCGGCCCAGCACTACCATTTCGAGAAGCCGAACCGCTGGATGACGTCCGGGGGGCTCGGCACGATGGGTTACGGCCTGCCGGCGGCACTCGGCGTGCAGATCGCTCATCCGAACGCGCTGGTCGTCGATATCGCCGGCGACGCTTCGGTGCAGATGACGATGCAAGAGATGAGTGCCGCGGTGCAGTTCGACGCGCCGATCAAAATCTTCATTCTCAACAACCAGTATATGGGCATGGTGCGGCAGTGGCAGCAGCTGCTGCACGGCAACCGGCTGTCGCATTCCTACACCGAGGCGATGCCTGATTTCGTCAAGCTGGCCGAAGCCTATGGCGGCCACGGCATCCGCTGCGACAAGCCGGACGAACTGGACGATGCCATCAAGGAGATGATCTCGGTCAGGAAACCGGTGCTGTTCGATTGCCGCGTGGCGACGCTCGCCAACTGCTTCCCGATGATCCCGTCGGGCAAGGCGCACAATGAGATGCTCTTGCCGGACGAGGCCACGGACGAGGCGGTGGCCAACGCCATCGACGCCAAGGGCAGGGAACTGGTGTAGCAGCGGACAGAGGCAGGGCTGTCGCGAGAAGCCGTGCGTAAACAGAGATTAGACCCTAGAGTTTGAAGTCGAGATTCACATCATGAACGCACAGCTACAACCGACCGGCTCCGCCTATTTCATCGCCAAGGAAACGGAAAAGCCCGAGAACCACACGCTTTCCGTGCTGGTCGACAACGAGCCGGGCGTGCTTGCCCGGGTCATCGGCCTGTTTTCCGGGCGCGGCTACAACATCGAGAGCCTGACGGTCTCGGAAACCGAGCATGAGAAACATCTGTCGCGCATCACCATCGTAACGCGCGGCACGCCGCATGTGCTGGAGCAGATCAAGCACCAGCTCGAGCGCATCGTGCCGGTCCACCGCGTCGTCGACCTCACCGTGCGCTCGCAGGAATTCGGCCAGGAACGGCCGCTGGAGCGGGAACTGGCGCTGGTCAAGGTCGCCGGCACCGGCGAGGCCCGCGTCGAGGCGCTACGGCTCGCCGACGCCTTCCGCGCCAGCGTCATCGACGCCAACACCGAGCATTTCATCTTCGAGATCACCGGCAAGGGCTCCAAGCTCGACCAGTTCATCGCCATCATGAAGCCGCTCGGCCTGGTCGAGATCTGCCGCACCGGCGTGGCGGCGATGAACCGTGGCCCGCAGGGGATGTAGCACCGGTCAGTTTCCCCACAGCGTGACGAGGGGCTCGGCCACCGGCCGAGGGTGGCCTTTATGCGGTCGTTGGAAAGAGACAATAATACTGGCTTATCCGGGAGGATATCATGTCGCTCGACGCATTCCTCGCCTTGCTTGTCTACGCCTTCGTGACCTCGATCACGCCCGGGCCTAACAATCTGATGCTGCTCGCCTCAGGTGTGAATTTCGGCCTGGTGAGGAGCGTGCCGCATATGTTCGGCATCAGCATCGGCTTTCTTGTCTTGCTGCTGGCGGTCGGCCTGGGTCTTGGCGCCGTGCTGACCGCGTTCCCGGCGCTCCACACCGCGCTCAAGATCGCCGGCGCTGCCTACCTCCTTTATCTTGCCTGGAAGATCGCCATGTCGCGCTCGCTCAGCGGCAAAGGCGAAACGAAGGCGCGTCCGATGCGTTTCATCGAGGCGGCGGCGTTCCAGTGGGTCAATGCCAAGGCTTGGGTGATGGCAATCACCGCCATGGCCGTCTACTCCAACCCCGAGCATCCGTTCCTGTCGGTGGCCCTGATCTCGATTGCCTTCACCATCGTCAACCTGCCGAGCGTCTCGGTGTGGGCAGGGTTCGGTACCGCGCTGCGCGGCTTCCTGTCCGATCCAGTGCGGCTGAAATGGTTCAACATCGCCATGGGCGTGTTGCTGGCCGCGACGCTTTGGCCGATGCTGCGGTGAGCTGTCGAGGTTCGCGATCGGGCTTTTGCACGCGATCATAGTGGGCTGCCCATCCATTGTGCAGTGCACATTAAATCTTCGTAATGCCGTGTTTTGGCCCTTTTCCGCCAAAGCCCTGTCCTATCTATTCAGCGAAATCGCGGCAGGCAGCCGTGATTTGAGCTAGAATACGACCACCTGGCTATGGCGTGTCGGACGGAGAGGGTCTTTTGTCGATGCGTGGAAAAGTCATTCTTTCATTGCTTGCAGTCGCCTGCGCAGGCGCGGCCTGGCTCTATCTGTCTCCCGACACGCTGAGCAGGGCCCGGCAGACCATCGGTGCAAAGCAGGTCGCGTCGGACAAGCCGGCGCCGGATAGGCAGGATCCGCAGGCAGGGGCCAAGCAGGCGGCTGGCGGCACTGGCGCCCGTTCGGCCTCGATCATCTCGGCCACGGCAACGACGGCCGATTTCCCGGTCCGGCGCTACGCCATCGGCTTCGTCTCCTCTCCCGCCGTGGTCAGCATCAACGCGCGGGTGTCCAGCCAGATCGTGTCGATCGACGTCAAGGACGGGCAGATGGTGAAAACCGGCGACCTCCTGTTTTCGCTAGATGACCGTGCCTTGAAGGCGCAACTCGCCAAGGATCAGGCGACGCTCGCCAAGGATCAGGCGCTGCTTGCCAGTTCGAATTCCGATCTTCAGCGCGCCAAGGATCTTGTCGCCAAGCAGGCCGGTACGCAGCAGACCTACGACCAGGCCGTTGCCACGCAGAAGGCGGCGGCAGCGACTGTCGATGCCGACAAGGCGACAATCGATGCAGACAATGTCCAGCTTGGCTTTGCCACGATTACCGCGCCGATTTCCGGCAGGCTTGGCGCGGTCAACGTTGCCGTGGGCGATCTCGTGACCACCAGCAATGGCAGCAGCAGCACCTCGACCCCGCTCGTCACCATCACCCAGATGGATCCGCTGCAGGTGAACTTCAACCTGCCCGAAAGCAACCTTGCGCTGCTGCACAAGGCACTGGCAAAGCCACAGCAAGGGGCAGTGACCTTGACCCAGGACGGCGACCCGACACCGATCGGCAAGGGCACGCTCGATTTCGTGGATTCCAGCGTCGATACCGCTTCCGGCACCATCGCAACACGAGCCAGCATACCCAACGCCGATCTGTCGCTGTGGCCGGGCCAATATGTGAATGTCGTGCTCGACGCCGGCATCATGCCGCAGATGACGTCCGTCCCCACGGTCGCGGTGCAACCCAGCCAGAAGGGGCCGTTCGTCTACGTGGTCAAGCCTGACAACACAGTCGAAATGCGGCCGGTGCAAGTGGCGCTGACCGAAGGTCAGAACAGCGCCATCAGCGATGGCCTGAAAAGCGGCGAGAAGGTTGTCATCGAAGGCCAGACGCGACTGAAGAACGGGGCTGCCGTGCACGAAGGCAAGGCATCGGCCAGATCCGGCGACCAGGCAGCACCCAAGGTTGCGCAAGCTGACAAGGCCGGCGAGGCCGCCCAATGATCTCCGAGTTCTGCATTCGCAGGCCTGTCGCCACCCTCCTGATGTCGTTCGCCCTCGTTCTAGGCGGGCTGTTCGCCTACAAGTTCCTCCCGGTGGCCGCGCTGCCCAGTGCCGAATTCCCTGTCGTCAACGTCTCGGCACAGCTGCCCGGCGCCTCGCCGGAAACGATGGCAACGTCGGTGGCGACGCCGCTGATCAAGCAGTTCGCCACCATTGCCGGCATCGATTCGATCTCGACCACCAACTCGCTCGGCCAGACCTCGATCGCCATCCAGTTCGTGCTCAACCGCGACATCGATGCCGCGGCCGCGGACGTGCAGGCAGCGATCGCGCGCACGCAAAGATCGCTGCCGCCCCAGATGACCTCGCCGCCGAGCTACCGCAAGGTCAATCCGGCCGACGCGCCGATCCTTTTGATGTCGCTGGTCAGCGATACGGTTCCGCTGACCGATCTCGATGCTTTCGCCGAAAACGTCATCTCGCCGTCGCTGTCGACCATCGACGGCGTGGCGCAGGTCTCCATCTTCGGCCAGCAGAAATATGCAGTCCGCATCCAGATCGATCCGACCGCGCTTGCCGCGCGCGGCATTTCGATCGACCAGCTGCAGGCGGCGATCGCATCCGCCAACTCCAATACCCCGCTGGGCGTTCTGAAGAACAACAAACAGCAGCTGACGATCACGGCCAATACGCAGCTGACCGACGCCGCCGGATTCTCCAACCTCATCATCGCCACCAAGAACGGTCATCCGGTGCGGCTGGGCGAGGTGACACGCGTCGTCGATTCGGTGCAGACCACGACGACTGCGAGCTGGTATGACGGCACGCGCGCGATCATCATGGCGGTGCAGCGCCAGCCCGACGCCAACACTGTCGACGTCGTCGACAAGGTCAAGGCGATGCTGCCGTCCTTCCAGGACCAGATGCCGGCCGCCGCCCAGATCAAGCTGCTCAACGACCGTTCGACCTCGATCCGCCAGGCCGTGGACGACGTGCAGTTCACGCTGCTGTTGACCATCGCGCTGGTGGTCATGGTGATCTTCGTGTTCCTGCGCCGCGTGACGGCGACAATCATCCCGGCCGTGGCGGTGCCGATATCGTTGATCGCCACGCTCGGCGCGATGTTCCTGTTCGGCTTTTCCATCGACAACATCTCGCTGATGGGCCTGACACTCGCGGTCGGCCTCGTCGTCGACGACGCCATCGTGATGCTGGAAAACATCTTCCGCCATATGGAGGAGGATGGGTTGTCGGCGTTCGATGCGTCGCTGAAGGGCGCGCGCGAAATCGGCTTCACCATCATATCGATTTCGATCTCGTTGGTGGCCGTGTTCATTCCGGTGCTTCTGATGGGCGGCGTGATCGGGCGCATCTTCAACGAGTTCGCCGTCGTGGTGACGGTCGCCATCCTGGCGTCGATGTTCGTGTCGCTGACGCTGACGCCAATGCTGTGCTCGCGGCTGCTGTCGGTGACTAAGGCCGACCGGGAGGCGCATGGCGATGGCCATAGGCGCGATTTCATCACCCGCGGCTACGACCGGGTCTTGAGCTTCTGCCTGCGGCACACCTTCCTGGTGTTCCTGGTCTTCATAGGCACCGCGGCGGCGTCGGTGTGGCTGATCGAGGTCTCG
The DNA here is from genome assembly GCF_020165235.1 of Mesorhizobium sp. CA13. NCBI lineage: Bacteria > Pseudomonadati > Pseudomonadota > Alphaproteobacteria > Hyphomicrobiales > Phyllobacteriaceae > Mesorhizobium > Mesorhizobium sp. CA13. Next base: position 179,303 of record NZ_JAIUHS010000011.1, read on the forward strand.
CCGAAGGGCTTTTTCCCGCAGGAGGATATCGGCCAGATATCGGTGACGACCATCGCGCGCCAGGACATCTCGTTCGACGCCATGGCAAAGCTGCAAGGGCAGGTGGCCAGCGTCTTCTCGCATTCGCCCTATGTCGATCATGTGGCTTGGTCGGCGGGCAGCGGCAACAATGCGCTCAACCAGGGGCAGCTTTTCGTCCAGCTCAAGGGCAAGGACCAGCGGCCCAATATCGAGAAGGTGCTTGCGGATCTGCGCAAGCAACTGGCCGGCGTGGCGGGCATCGAGACCTACATGCAGCCGGTGCAGAATTTGCGGCTGGGTTCGCGCTCGTCGGCCAGCGCCTACCAGCTCGTGGTTCAGGGCCTCGACACCGGCCAGACCGATATCTGGGCGCAGAAACTGAATGACGCGATGGCGGCCGATCATGCGACCTTCACCGACGTCACCAGCGACTTGCAGAACAATGCGCTGCAGGCGACGCTGGTGGTGGATCGCGACAAGGCGGCCCAGCTCGGCATCGACACCGACACGCTGCGCTCGGCGCTGTATGGCGGGTTCGGCACCGACCAGGTTTCGACAATCTTCGGCTCCGCCGACAGCTACGAAGTCATCACCGAGCTCGATCCCAAGATCGAGTGGTCGCCGGAGCGGATGCTGGCCATCCAGATGAGGACGGCGAGCGGCTCCCTGGTTCCGCTTGGCGCCTTCGCCCGGGTCGATCGCACGGCCGGCGCCTTGACGGTCAACCAGCTCGGCCAGCTTCCGGCCGTGACGATCTCCTACAATCTGCCGCAAGGCGTGGCGCTCGGCGACAGCGTGAGCCGCATCAACGCGCTCAAAGAGCAGATCGGCATGCCGGAGACGATCTCGACCAGCTTCGCCGGCACGGCCAAGACCTTCCAGGACTCGCTCGCCAACCAGGGCCTGCTGATCGGCGGCGCGATCCTGACCATCTATATCGTGCTCGGCATTCTCTATGAGAGCTTCATCCATCCGCTCACGATCCTCACAGGCTTGCCATCGGCTGTGCTGGGGGCGGTTGTCGCCTTGCGCTTCGCCGGCATGGACCTGTCCGTCATCGCGGTGATCGGCATCCTGATGCTGATCGGCATCGTCAAGAAGAACGGCATCATGATGGTCGACGTCGCGCTCGAATTGCGACGAGAAGGCATGTCGGCCACCGAGTCCATCCACAAGGCCTGCCTGATGCGGTTCCGGCCGATCATGATGACGACGCTGGCCGCCTTGATGGGCACGTTCCCGATCGCGCTCGGCACGGGCGCCAGCGCGGAGCTGCGCCAGCCGTTGGGCGTCGCCGTCGTCGGCGGCCTGCTCGCCTCGCAGGCTCTGACCCTGTTCGTCACACCGGTGATCTATGTCTACATGGAGCATTTCTCGGGTTGGCTGCTGGGGCTATTTCCGAAGCGAAAGGCCGAGTTGCACCTGGTCGAAGGGGGGGATCAGCCTTCGCTGTTCGACGGCGATGACGAGAGGCAGGGCGAGCCGCAGAAGGCGGCTGCGGAGTAGGATCCGCATCGCGCCCGCTGGCCCAAGCCGTCATGCTTGCGGCCGACGGATAGGAGAGCCATAATTTGTCGCCATGTCCCACGATCATGACCACGACAACGAGCTCGATCCGTTTGCCGCCCGCGTGCGCGCGCTGGAAACCATTCTCACCCGCAAGGGATTGATCGATCCGGCCGCGATCGATGTCATCGTCGATACCTACGAGACCAAGATCGGTCCGCGCAACGGCGCGAGGGTGGTGGCCAAGGCCTGGAGCGATCCCGCTTTTGCCGAGTGGCTGAAGCGCGATGCGACGGCAGCGATCGGATCGCTGGGTTACACCGGCCGCCAGGGCGAGCACATGCAGGCGGTGTTCAACACCGAAGAGACGCACAATCTCGTCGTCTGCACGCTGTGCTCCTGCTATCCGTGGTCGGTGCTCGGCCTGCCGCCGGTCTGGTACAAGGCGCCGCCCTATCGCTCGCGCGCGGTCATCGATCCGCGCGGCGTGCTTGAGGAATTCGGGCTGACGCTACCGGCCTCGACAAAGATACGCGTATGGGATTCGACCGCGGAGTTGCGCTATCTCGTCGTCCCGATGCGGCCGCAAGGAACCGAAGGCTGGAGCGAGGAGCGGCTGGCCGAACTGGTAAGCCGTGATGCCATGATCGGCACCGCGCTGGCCAAAGTACCGGAATAAAGGGGGGAGCCGGCATGAACGGGCCGCAGGACCTCGGCGGACAAATGGGATTCGGGCCGGTGGCGCCGGAGCGGGACGAGCCGTATTTCCATGCCGACTGGGAGCGGCGGGCGCTCGGCGTGACGCTCACCGCCGGCGCAATGGGTGCCTGGAATATCGATGAGAGCCGGCATGCGCGGGAATCGCTGCATCCGGCCGACTATTATGCCTCCAGCTACTACCAGATATGGATCAAGGCGCTGGAAACCCTGCTCAAGCGCCATGGTTTCGTAAGCGAGCGTGATCTCAAGGCAGGCGAGGCGATCGATCCAGCGGCGACGCCCAAAAGAGTGCTGAAGGCCGACGACGTTCCGGCCGTTCTGGCTAAGGGCGCTCCGTGCAACCGGCCTGTGGGGACGACCCCACGCTTCAAGGCCGGCGACCGCATACGAACCAGGAATTTCAACCCGACCGGCCACACCAGGCTGCCGCGCTACGCCCGCGGCAAGCGTGGGAGGATTGAAGCGGTGCGCGAAGGCTTTGTGTTCCCCGACACCAACGCGCATGGGCAAGGCGAAAACCCGCAATGGGTCTATACGGTGGTCTTCGACGGAGCCGAGATCTGGGGTGACGGGGCCGATCCGACGCTGACCGTGTCCATCGATGCCTGGGAGAGCTATCTTGAACCGGCCTGAGGCGACCGGGCCTGCCGGTTTGCCCGCCGGCCTCGATGCGCCCATCTTCGCCGAGCCCTGGCAGGCCGAAGCCTTCGCGATGACGGTGGCGCTGCACGACAAGGGCCTGTTTTCGTGGAGCGAGTGGGCGCAGGCGCTGTCAGCCGAAGTGAAGAAACCCGGTGCCGCGGCTGACGGCCATGACTATTACGAACATTGGTTGGCGGCGCTGGAAGGGCTACTAGCGTCGAAAGGATTGGCCGCCAAGCCCGATGTCGATGCAATGGCGCGGGCCTGGGAGCGCGCAGCGCATGCCACCCCGCACGGCAAGCCGATCCTGCTGGAGAACGATCCGCACGCCGTCATCTGATCGCGCGTACATGGCGCCCCTGTTCCCTTTACGTTCCCGTGCTCGCCTGATAGGCTGAAGCGCAGGGCGTTCGCCACCAGGCTGCGTCGATGGCGATGGCGGCTATCTTGTCTTTCCCTCGCGAATCCGGTCACACGATCAGATGGAATTTTCACCCCAACAGGACGAGGCGCTGCAAGCGGTCGCGCGCTGGCTCAAGGCCGGCAAGCCGCAATTGTTCCGGCTGTTCGGCTACGCCGGCACCGGCAAGACGACGCTGGCGCGCTATTTCGCCGAACATGTCGACGGGCAGGTGCAGTTCGCCGCCTTCACCGGCAAGGCCGCGCAGGTGCTGCGCTCGAAGGGCGCGGTCAATGCCCGCACCATCCATTCGCTGATCTACAGGCCCAAGGGCGAGGAATCGGTCGAAGACGAGGTGACCGGCAAGACGTCGATGTCGCCGACCTTTTCGCTCAACCGGCAGAGCCCGATCTCGCGTGCGAAACTGGTCATCATCGATGAATGCTCGATGGTCGACGAGCAGCTTGGCCGTGACCTGATGAGCTTCGGCACGCCGATCCTGGTGCTGGGCGATCCCGGCCAGTTGCCGCCGATCTCGGGCGGCGGCTTCTTCACCGACCACGAGCCGGATTTCCTGCTCACCGAAATCCACCGGCAGGCGCGGGACAATCCGATCCTGCGGCTGGCGCTCGACGTGCGCGAGGGGCGCGAATTCATGCGCGGCGACTACGGCACGGCGCAGGTGATCGGCAAGGAAGACGTCAACCAGGAGCTGGTGCTGAGGGCGGACCAGGTGCTGGTCGGCACCAACCGCACGCGCCGCCGCTACAACCAGCGCCTGCGCGAGCTCAAGGGGTTCAATGCCGACTATCCGCAGGCCGGCGACAAGCTGGTGTGCCTGCGCAACGACCCGGCCAAGGGCCTGCTCAACGGCTCGCTGTGGAAGGTGATGACCTCGTCGCGCGAGACAGTAAAACCTGGCATCAACCTTCTGGTGTCGCCGGAAGAGGATGATCCGGACCGCGGTGTCGCCAAGATCAAGCTGCTCAAGGCGGCTTTCGAGGATCCCGACGCCGATATCCCGTGGCAGCAGAAGAAGCGGTTCGACGATTTCGACTATGGCTATGCGCTGACCGTGCACAAGGCGCAGGGCTCGCAATGGAACGAGATCGTGCTGTTCGACGAGAGCTGGGCGTTCAAGGAGACGCGCCAGCGCTGGCTTTACACCGCGATCACCCGGGCGGCCGAACGGTTGACGATCGTCAGGTAGCGGAGCTCAGTTGCCTGGCGCCGAGCCATTGCCAGGCATCGGCCTCGTCCTCGTCTTTGAAGTGCCTGAGTTCGACTGGCGGCGGGGTAGGGAGGAAGTCTCGCGCTTGCGCCGTCCAGTCCGGCTCGCCGATCGCGGCACAACGGCCGACATGCTCCACGGCCTGCACCGCGCCCTGTCTCAGCGTCTCGTCCGATATGTCGTTCCAGTCGACACCGTCATGATCGATCACGCGCACCAGCACATCGATTCGCGGGTGAAGCGCGTAGGCCGCTTCGAGCAGGCCGAACAGGTTTTCCGCGTCGGCCGCCGAGACATGGCCGACGATATCGATGGCGAAGAGATCCTCACGGTCCGTATCGATGCGCCGGATTGCCGGCACGGCTTCGAGGAAATTCAAGGGATCCTAACCTTTCACAAACGTCATCCGATCTTCTGGAACACCGGAAACCCCCTATCTGTTCCCGTCAAAGGCGGTATAGATGCGCCGAAATCGAGCAGGATCCGAAGCCATGCCCGCAAAGCTTTCCGTCAATCTCAACGCCATCGCCATGCTGCGCAACCGGCGCGACCTGCCGTGGCCTGATGTGATCAGGCTTGGCCGCATCGCGCTTGCGGCGGGAGCGCATGGGCTGACGGTGCATCCTCGCCCGGACGAGCGCCATACCCGCCGTTCAGACCTGCCTGAGATCAGGGCCTTGATCGACGATGAGTTCCCGCGGGCCGAATTCAACATCGAGGGCCATCCGACCGAGGATTTCCTGACGCTTGTGGAAAAGCACCAGCCGGAACAGGTAACCCTGGTGCCTGACGATCCCTCCCAGGCAACCTCGGACCATGGCTGGAACTTCATCGCCGATGCAGCGTTCCTGACACCGATCGTGAGACGCCTGAAGAAGTGCGGTTTCCGGGTCTCGTTGTTCTCCGATGCGGATCCCGCCGGCATAAACGCCGCGCGCGATACCGGCGCCGACCGTATCGAGCTTTACACGGGACCTTATGGCAGTTGTCATGCCGATTCCGCCAAGGCGGCCAAGGAGCTGGAAAGACTGGGAAAAACCGCCGATGCGGCCGTTGCCGCGGGCCTTGAGGTCAATGCCGGGCACGATCTGACGGTGGGCAACCTGCCGGCCCTGGCGCGACGCGTTCCGGCATTGGCCGAAGTGTCGATCGGACATGGGTTGACAGCCGACGCGTTGGAGTATGGCATGGCCGGCACGGTGGGCCGATTTCTCAGGGCTTGCGGGTGGTAATGGTGGCAGCCTCGCGTGCAAAGCATGGCAGCCATAACGCGACGGTACTTGATATTGCATCGCAGCAAGCGTAGAGCACCGCCCGCTTATCGGAGTGTCGTTCATGGCCCTTGCCAACACTGGTAGTGAGGCAGAAACCGTCGAACAATCGAGCCATCCTGAGATCGAGCAGCACAGCACCAAGGTGTTGATGCTCGGCGCGCTCGGCGTTGTTTACGGCGATATCGGCACCAGCCCGATCTACGCGTTCCGCGAGGCGCTGGTGGCGTCGTCGGGCGGCGAAGTGGCCGACCGTGGCGACATTCTTGGCGTTCTCTCGCTGATCATCTGGTCACTGACGATCATCGTCACCATCAAATACATCATGTTCGTGCTGCGCGCCAACAACCGCGGCGAAGGCGGCGTGCTATCGTTGATGGCATTGGCGCGCGGCAGTTTCCCGAAGCGCTCGGCGATCATTCTGGGCATCGGTATCGTCGGCGCCTCGCTGTTTTTCGGCGATGCCGTCATAACCCCGGCAATTTCGGTGCTCTCGGCGGTCGAGGGCATGAATGTCGTCACGCCGACGTTCCAGCCCTATGTCGTGCCGCTGACACTGGTCATCCTGGCGGTTCTGTTTTCGGTGCAGCGCTTCGGCACCGGCGGCGTGGCGCTGATCTTCGGCCCGATCACCGCGGTCTGGTTCCTGGCTATCGGCCTGTCCGGTCTCAACCATATCATCGCCGATCCGGAAATCCTGTGGGCGATCAGCCCGCACTATATCGTCGCCTTCCTGATCAATTCGCCCGATGTCGCCTTCGTCACCATCGGCGCCATCTTCCTTGCGGTCACCGGCGCCGAAGCGCTCTATGCCGATCTGGGCCATTTCGGCCGCAAGCCGATCGTGCTCGCCTGGCTGGCGATCGTGTTCCCTTGCCTGCTGCTCAACTATGCCGGCCAGGGCGCCTTCGTGCTGGCCAAGAACGGCGTGGTCGGACATCCCTTCTTCGAAATGAACGAAGGCTGGACGCTGATCCCGATGGTGGTGCTGGCGACCGCCGCGACGGTCATCGCCAGCCAGGCGGTGATTTCAGGCGCATTCTCGCTGACCAGGCAAGCGGTGCAGCTCAACATGCTGCCACGGCTGGAAATCCTGCACACGTCGGAAAAACAGTCCGGCCAGATCTACATGCCGCGCGTCAACCTGTTGCTGGCGCTGGTGGTGATGATGCTGGTGGTAGGCTTTGGCGAATCCAGCAGGCTGGCCTCGGCATACGGCATCTCGGTGACCGGCAACATGCTGGTGACCACGGTGCTGCTGTTTGTCGTCATGACCCGCATCTGGAAATGGCGGCTGTGGGTGGCGGTCGCGATGACAGCCTTGTTCGGTTTCATCGATGTCGGTTTCTTTGCTTCCAACATCGTCAAGGTGTTCGAAGGCGGCTGGGCCTCGCTGGCGGTGGCCTTCACCATCGTTCTGGCGATGTGGACCTGGGTGCGCGGCAGCCGTTATCTCTTCGACAAGACCCGCCGCAACGAGATCCCGCTCGATTTCCTGGCCGGCAATCTGTTGAAGAAGAAGCCGCAACTGGTATCCGGGACCGCGGTGTTCCTGACCAGCGATCCGCTGAGCGCGCCGACCGCGCTGATGCACAGCCTGAAGCACTACAAGGTCCTGCACGAGCAGAATGTGATCCTCTCGGTGGTGACCGCGCCGCAGCCGGTGGTGCCTGACAGCGATCGGGTCAAGATGGAGACGGTCAACGAGCTGTTCATGCGGGTGACGCTGACCTTCGGCTATATGGAGCAGCCCAATATCCCGCGCGCGCTGGCGATCTGCCGCAAGCAAGGCTGGAAGTTCGACATCATGACGACGTCCTTCTTCCTGTCCCGGCGCTCGCTGAAAGCCTCGCCCAATTCCGGCATGCCGGTGTGGCAAGACCGGCTGTTCATCGGGCTGGCGCGCACGGCGGCCGACGCCACTGAATATTTCCAGATACCGACCGGCCGTGTGGTAGAGATCGGCACGCAGGTGGCGATCTGACAGTCTCGATCGCCTTGGGCTGAGGCTTGGGGGGGCGGGCATGAGCGGCGAATTGGTGCTTGTCACCGGCGGATCTGGCTTTCTCGGCGCTCACTGTATCCTTGAACTGCTGAAGGCGGGCTACCGCGTGCGCACGACCCTGCGCTCGGCCAGGCGGCAAGCCGATGTCCTGGCCATGCTCAAGGCAGGTGGCGTCGAGCCGGATGGCCGGCTCTCCTTTGCAATCGCTGATCTCATGAGCGATGCCGGCTGGCTGCCAGCCGCTGCCGGCTGCGACTATGTCCTGCATGTCGCCTCGCCGTTCCCGCCCGGCGTGCCCAAGCATGAGGACGAACTGATCATTCCGGCCCGTGAAGGTGCGTTGCGGGTGCTGCGGGCGGCACGAGATGCCGGCGTCAGACGCGTCGTGCTGACGTCCTCCTTCGCGGCAATCGGCTACGGCAAGCTGCCGCCCGACGGCCGTGCGTTCACCGAGGAGAGCTGGACCGATCCGATGGGAAGGGTCAGCGCCTATGTGAAGTCGAAGACGCTCGCCGAGCGCGCGACCTGGGATTTTATCGCCGCCGAGGGGGACGGGTTGGAGCTTGCTGCCGTCAACCCCGTCGGCATCTTCGGGCCTGTGCTTGGCTCCGACCATTCGACCTCCACCGAATTTGTCCAACGCATGATGAATGGCGCCATGCCCGGGCTGCCGCGCCTGTCCTTCGGCGTCGTCGATGCACGCGACGTGGCGGACCTGCATGTCCGCGCCATGACCGATCCCGCTGCCAACGGCGAGCGCTTCCTGGCGGTCGCCGGCGATTTCATGACCGTGCGGGAAATCGCGCAAACCTTGAGAAAGCGGCTCGGCAATGCGGCGGCGCGCGTTTCGACCAGAGAGCTTCCCGATTGGCTGGTGCGCATGGTGGGACTGTTCAATCCGGAAGTCGCACAGCTCGTGCCTGAGCTGGGCAAGGTCAAGAATGCCACCAATGCCAAGGCGGTGCGCATGCTCGGTTGGAAACCGCGTTCGCGCGAAGACGCGCTGGCGGCGACCGGAGAGAGCCTTATCCGGCACGGCCTGATCAAAACATCGAAGTAGGGGGGCGGCGGTAAGTCGAGAACAGACTTCCCGCCGCGTGGATTTCAACCGGCCAGGGCAGCCTTGTTCGCCTCGAGGAATTGCCTCAACGTCCTTGGCGTCCTGCCGGAAAGCATCTCGACCGCGTCTGTCACCATGGCGATGCGGCCGGCGCGCGTGTTGACGTCGAAGGAAACGATGACGCCGGCGAAATCCTCGGGAACACCTGATGCCTTTACGCCTTCGGTCAGGGCATCATCCGAAACCTGCACGACATCGAGCGGTTTGCCAGTGACTTCGCTGACGAGGGCAGCGATCTCGGCCGTCGTATACGCTTGCGGGCCAGTCAGCGTGTAGGTTTTGCTGTCGGTCGAGCCGGAAGCGAGGCCGGCGGCGATCGCTGCGGCCATGTCATCGCGTGCGCCATGGGCGATGCGGCCTTCGCCGGCGGACGTGTACCAGTGCCCCGAGGCGATCGCGTGGGGCAGCGCCATGAACAGGTTCTCCTGGTACCAGCCGTTGCGGAAGATCGTGTAGGGGATGCCGCTCGCCTTGATCGCCTGCTCGGTGCCGTAGTGATCGTTGGCGAATAGCACCGGCGAAACCGGTTCGGGGTTGGGCATCGAGGTATAGAGAAGATGGCCGACGCCGGCTTTCTTCGCGGCAACGACCGCGTTCTCATGCTGCCTCAGGCGCTTGCCGTGAAGCAGGTCGAGCTCGCCAGTCGAGATGATCAGCACCCTGTCGGCGCCCTTGAATGCAGCCTCCAGCGATGCGGTATCGTCGAAGTCGGCGGCCCTGATGGTGGCGCCGCGCGCCGCCAGGTCGGCAAGGTTTTCCGGATTGCGGGTGGTGGCGATGATTCGTTGTGGCGGAACCTTGAGTGAGTCCAGCAAATGCTGAATGACGCCGCGGCCGAGTTGGCCGGAAGCGCCGGTGACGAGAAGGGTAGCGGTCATGGAGAATCCCAACATTGCGCCGGAAGCGCGGTTCGAGTGGTGGTCTCAAAAAGAGACCAGCGCTAAAATAGGAATTGACCCGTGGTCGTAAAGAAGGCAGTTTTTCGGGAGGTAGGCACAGCCAGGGAACCAGCCGTGGACAGCAAGATCGTCAATCTCAGAACGAAGTTGGAGGTCTACAAGGCCATCTCAGGCGGAGGCAACTTTTCCAATTGCCCGGTCCGCGACGTCATCCAGGGGGTGAGCGGCAAATGGAGTTCGCTGCTGATGATGGCGCTGGCCGAAAGGCCCTACCGCTTCGGAGAATTGCGCAGGCTGGTGCCGGACATCTCACAACGCATGCTGACGCAAACGCTGCATGATTTGCAGCGCGACGGTTATGTGCATCGCGAAGTGTTCCCGACCAAGCCGCCAAGCGTCGAATACAGCCTGACCGATCTCGGACGTTCGATGTTCGGTGCCTTGCACCAACTGATCCTATGGGCCGAGCTCAATCATGACGCGGTGCGCGACGCGCGCCTCGGTTTCGATGCCGCCAAGGCTTGAGCCTGACAAGGTCGAGAGGCGCGACTAGATTTCACCCGGCGGGGCTGATCCCGCAGTCCACGGGCTTGGCGGTGCCGGCCCCGGCGCCGCAGCTCCTGGCCTCGATGGTGGCCGGCACGGTGGTCGATCCGTTCAGGCGAACTGGGCTGGTAGAAGCGCGCTGGCCGGATCGTTCTTGCGAATGACCGTCGAAAGATACGATCCCTTCGCCCGCAGGAAGGCATGCAGGCGCTGCGGATAGTCTTGCGCCACGGCATGCTTGATCGACGGGCGTTCACTCAATACCTGGCGCCAGGCCTGGACGAGCGGTTTGCCGTCCAGAATGCCGAAATCGCCGATCCGGTCGAAGGTATCGATGTAGCGAAAGACAGGGCCGTAGACTGCGTCGACGAGCGAAAAGCGCCCGCCTTCGAACCATGGTCCAGTCCGGCCGGCTTCGCCCGCCAATTCGGTCTCCACACGATCGAACATTTCCGACAGCGTCCGCGACTCGGCGAGGAATCCTGCCTCGGTCGACGCCGAATAGAACCGGCCGACAGCGTTGAGGATGGCCGACCCGTACTCGATCCAGGCGCGATGCCGGGCACGGGCATAGGGATCGGCGGGGTGGAGGGGATTGGCCTCGGTTTCTTCGAGGAATTCCAGGATGACGGGCGATTCGAAGATCACCGTTTCATCGTTCCCCAGCCGCACGCGCAACAGCGGCACCTTGCCGAGCGGTGAGATCGCCTTGAACCAGTCAGGCTTGTTGGCGAGGTCGATGTCGACGCGCTCGAACGGCACGCCTTTCTCGGCCAGCGAGATCGCCGCACGCTGGACATAGGGGCAGAGGGGATGGCTGACGAGAATGAGGGTGTTGGCATGCTTCATCGGATTTGCCTCTCGATATCGATGCATTCGCATCTATCTAGATGCAAATGCATTCATCGTCAAGCTTGATGCAATTGCATCTATCTCTTATGATGCCGCCATGATCGAGACAGCCATGCCATCGCCGGAGGCCATCAAGACATGGGCACGCCTGATGCGGGTATCGCGCCAGCTGGTGGAACGTGCCGAAGATGCGCTGAAGGAGGGCGGCCTGCCGCCGCTTGCCTGGTATGACGTGCTGCACGAACTCGCCGAGGCGGGCGAGGGCGGCTTGCGGCCGTTCCAACTGATCGAACGAACCCTGTTCGCGCAGTACAACATTTCGCGTTTGCTGGCCCGCCTGGAGACCGACGGGCTTGTCGAGAAGCTGCCGGTGGCCGATGACGGCCGCGGCCAAACCGTCCGCATCACGGCCAAGGGACGGGAGACGCGCCGCCGTATGTGGGCCGTCTACGGCAGGTCGATCGCGGAACTGGTTGGCGACAAGCTCTCGCCGCAAGAACTGAACACGGTATCGGCCTTGCTCGGTCGGTTGCGCGATCCGCCAGCCGGCGACTGACATACGTTTGCGCGGCTACGGGGACACCGGAAGGCATTTCGTCATTTTCCCCTTGCGCCGATGTTCGGATTGCGCAATATGCCGAACCGTAACGTACGGTACGGACTCGCGGCGATCCGCGGCTCTACCATCAACCGGGAACAGAACGTGTTGCAGGCAAACGCCGATCTCGACGACAGCGAAGCGCTGACGGAGCGTCAGAAGGCGGTTCTGGATGCCGCACTCCGCCTGCTGGTCGAGGAGGGCGACAATCTGACCATGACCGCAGTGGCGCGCCGGGCGAGTTGCTCCAAGGAAACGCTCTACAAATGGTTCGGCGACCGCGACGGGCTGCTCACCGCGACGGTGCAATGGCAGGCCTCGAAGGTGCGGGTGACGGCGGTCGACGGCAAGGGACTCGATCTTGCCTCATTGGCCGCGAGCCTGGAGCGATTTGCTTCCGACTGGCTGAGGGTCATTTCCAGCGACACTTCGATCGCGCTCAACCGGGTGGCGGTCGGCCATGCCGGTTCGGGCAAAGACAATCTTGGCGCGGTGGTGCTGGAGAACGGGCGCTTTGCCCTCGCCAAGCGCCTGAAGCCGGTGCTGGAGGCCGGCCGCCGGGCCGGGCTGCTCGATTTTTCGGATGCCGAGACGGCGTTCCGCACCTTTTTCGGGCTGGTCGCCCGCGACGTGCAGATCCGTCTCTTGCTCGGCGACCGGCTGGAATTGACTGAGGCGGCGATCGGCGGCGATGCCGTCCGCGCGACGCAGCAGTTTCTCGCTCTTTTCGGAGCAAAAACCGGGCCGCAAGGCCTCTGATCTTCAAACGGGAAGGAAGACAAAAATGCGCGTCTATTACGATCGTGATGCCGATCTCAATCTGATCAAGGGCAAGAAGGTCGCCATCATCGGCTATGGCAGCCAGGGCCGGGCGCATGCGCTCAACCTCAAGGATTCCGGCGCCAAGGAGATCGCCATCGGCCTCAAGGCCGGATCGGCAACCGCCAAGAAGGTCGAGGCCGACGGGCTCAAGGTGATGAGCGTGGCCGACGCCGCCAAATGGGCCGACCTGATGATGATGGCGACGCCCGACGAATTGCAGGCCGACATCTACAAAGACGAGATCGCGCCGAACATCCGCGACGGTGCGGCAATCGCCTTCGCGCACGGCCTCAACGTGCATTTCGGCCTGATCGAGCCGAAGTCGACGGTTGACGTCGTCATGATCGCGCCGAAGGGCCCTGGTCACACCGTGCGCGGCGAATACCAGAAGGGCGGCGGCGTGCCGTGCCTGGTCGCGGTCAACCAGGACGCCTCGGGCAACGCGCTCGACCTCGCTCTCTCCTACGCCTGCGGCGTCGGCGGCGGCCGTTCGGGCATCATCGAGACCAATTTCCGCGAGGAATGCGAGACCGATCTGTTCGGCGAGCAGGTCGTGCTGTGCGGCGGCCTGGTGGAGTTGATCCGGGCCGGCTTCGAGACCCTGGTGGAAGCCGGCTATGCGCCCGAAATGGCCTATTTCGAGTGCCTGCACGAGGTCAAGCTGATCGTCGACCTGATCTATGAAGGCGGCATCGCCAACATGAACTACTCGATCTCGAACACCGCCGAGTGGGGCGAATACGTCTCGGGGCCGCGCATCATCACCGCCGAGACCAAGGCTGAGATGAAGCGCGTGCTGAAGGACATCCAGACCGGAAAATTCACCTCGGAGTGGATGCAGGAATACCGCGCCGGCCTGTCGCGCTTCAAGGGCATCCGCCGCATGAACGACAGCCATCAGATCGAGGAGGTCGGCGCCAAGCTGCGCGCGATGATGCCGTGGATCTCGAAGAACAAGCTGGTCGACAAGGCCAAGAACTGAGCGATCCACGTCCCTTGTTTTGAACGTCCTGAGCGATCCACGCTCGAAAGGAAACGGCGCCGCGCGGCGCCGTTTCTTATTGCAAGATTATGCGGCCTGGCTCAGCGATAGGGCGAGTAGCACTGCTGGCGCGGGCCGTTATAGGGCTGGAAGGTGTTGTCCCAAGCGCGATACGACCGGTATCGGTTGTAGCACCACCGGACATGGGCGCTCGACAGCCGGCCGGCGCGATAGTAGCGGCGCGGCGGCGCATCATAGTAGTTGTAGTTGTTGTACAGGCTGCTGAGGCCAAGCCCCAAGCCAAGGCCCAGGATCGCGGCACCGGCTCCGTCGTCATAGTAGCGGCCGCGATAATGGTGGCGGCGCCAACGCCAATCGTCGCCGCCATTCCAGTGGCGACCGTTCCAGTGGCGGCCGTTCCAATTACCGCGATTCCAGTTGCCGCGGTTCCAGCCGCCCGACCGGCGCCATCTCCAGTCGTTGTTGAAACTACTCCGGTTGTTGCCGCCGGCCCAGCTGTCGCGAACAGGCGTCACAGTCGGCGCTGCTGTGCTGGCGGGAATCGACAGGTCCGGCTGCAGGATCGGTCCGGCAGCGGAAGGTGCCGTGATGCCGGAGAAGATACCGAGCGCTATCAGCCCGGATTTTACAGTGGAAGAAAAGAGCGCGTTCATTGCACTTCTCCAAGAAAACAGGCCCCACGCCGACCCTGGATGGGCGCACTGTGGGTCTTTGCGTCTGAACGGCGGATGAACGGAAAGGTTCCGTCAACCACGGCGCGAAGCCCGCCAGGATCAATCGCTCCCAGCTGGTGGTTGCCCGGCCTTGTTTTCTGCCGCGCTTGCGGGCAAAGGTCATGATATGTCGCTGCGCCTTGCAACCTTCAATGTCGAGAACCTGATGAACAGGTTCGATTTCTCCGGATACCGCAACCAGCTCAACGAGGATCGGACGCTGGCCCTCTTCGATATCCAGAGCGAGGCCGAGTACAAGATGCTGGAGCAGGCCCGGGCCATCGCGCAATCGGACGACACGCGGCAGCTGACGGCGCTGGCCATCGCGGCCACGCGCGCGGACATCATCTGCATGCAGGAAGTCGACAATATCGAGGCCTTGAAGGCGTTCGAATATGGCTATCTTTTCAAGATGGTGGGTCAGGGCTACCGCCAGAAATACACCGCCGCCGGCAATGATTCGCGCGGCATCGACGTCGCCGTGATGATGCGCAGCGAGACCGCGCAGGGCCAGCCCATCGACTTCGTGCGCATGACCAGCCACGCTTATGTGACCTATGAGCAGTTCGGGCTGCACACGCCGGAGCTGGCGGCGCTCGGCAACCAGCCCAATGAACGCATCTTCCGGCGCGACTGCCTGGAAGTGGACCTTACCGTGGGCGGCTCGCCGCTGACCATCTATCTCGTGCACTTCAAGTCGATGGGCTCGCCCCGCAACGGGCTCGACGGGCGTGAAGCGACGATGCCGATCCGCATCGCCGAGGCGCAGGCGGTGCGCCGGATCATCGAGGAGCGCTTCGGGGCGGATCATGCAGCCGACAAGCGCTGGGCGATCTGCGGCGACATGAACGATTACCGCCAGCGCGTGAAGATCGCCGGCGACGAATTCGACGGCTATCGTTTCGAAGTGGTCGACGAGAACCTGTCCTGCATCAACGTGCTGACGGCTGGCGGTTTTTGCGAAAACGTGGTCGAGAGGCGGCCGGAAATGAACCGCTGGACTTTCTACCACACGCGTGGGCCGCAAGAGCGGCATTTGTGCCAGCTCGATTATATCCTGCTGTCCAAGGGACTGGCGGCTAAGAACGCCACCGCCGTCCCGGACATCATCCGCAACGGCCAGCCCTGGCGCACGATCTTCCCCGCCGGCCAGGAAGTTGAACGTTTCCCGCGCGCCGGCTGGGACCGGCCGAAGGCATCGGACCATTGTCCGGTGGCCATCACGCTGGACATGGCCTGAGCCGTGAGCTTCGACCTGCCGCGCAATGTCATTTTGCCGGTCGACGCCGTCGATGTCCGGCTCGATCCCGGCCCGCATCCTTTCGCGCTGGACAATGCCGAGGCGATCGCCGCGAACTGGCAGCACGAGATCGCGGCCAATCCCGCGTTGTTCGATGGTCCCGTGGTGCTGCTTTCGCGACTTGCCTGGCGCGACAATCGCCTCGTCGGCCGGTGCCACGCGGTCAGCTACTCCACCTTCATGCTTTGGCGGAAGCGGCGCGAGAATTCCGGCGCCGAGCACGCCTATGCCCATGCCATGCTTGTGGCCGGCGACAATGCGCTGGTGGCTATCCGCATGGCCGCCCACACCGTCACTGCCGGCCGTGTCTATTTCGCCGCCGGCTCATTCGAACCGGCCGATTTTCGCGACGGCCTCGTCGATGTCGATTTCAACATGATCCGCGAGGTGCGGGAAGAAACCGGCCTCGACATTTCCGGCGCCGCACGCGGCCTGCACTACCATGCGCTGTCGACCGCAAGCGGCACGGTGATCTTCCGCCGCTACCGGGTTCCCGAGCCCGCCGAGGAGATCGCGCAGCGCATCTCGGCCTTCGTCGCAACCGAGGCCGAACCGGAGATCGTGGGTCCGGTCATCATCCGCCATGCCACCGACCTGCCGCACGGGCTGATGCCGCATATGAAGCCGCTGATCGAATGGCATTTTGCGAACCGGGACTAAAATCTTAGTACCCTTCCGTGCTGATCGTCTGGCCAGCCATGCGACGGTCTGAGTGGCTTTCCGCTACCGCGAACATCGAATGTCTCCCTCCTGTCAGGGGCGCGGACTGTTGTGCGTTGATGGCAAATTCTCCATATTGCTATCAATGACATCATTGTGACCTTGGATGATATCAATAGAGCAGGATGCGTTGCCGCTGTTTGCAGGCCGCATTCTGCCTTTCGACCTCGAGGCGTCGCGCGCCTATGCCAAGCTCATGGTGCAAGCGAGAGCCGCAGGCAAGGCGATCAGCAATGCGGACGGCTACATCGCGGCCACGGCCGCAGCAAACGGCCTGACGGTCGCCACACTCGACACCAGCCCATTCGCGGCCGCCGGATTGAATACCATCAATCCGTGGGAAATAGCGTCGTAGCCGCGCCTCCCAGCCGTAAGCAAGCAAAAGCCCAAGCATGTCAGGGCGACTATGGACGCCGCAAGCTTTCCAATCGCGCCCTATTCATGGCGCAGCGCGTCGATCGGATCGAGCCTGGCGCCGCGCAGCGCCGGGAAGAAGCCGAAGACCATGCCGATCAGCGCGGAAAAGCCGACGGCGAGCAGGATGACCGCCGGACTCGGCGCGAAGGGAATGGTCAGCGTCACCGAGGCGAGGCCGGCCAGCGAGAGCCCGATCAGGATGCCGATGATGCCGCCAAGCAGCGACAGCACCGTCGCCTCGACAAGGAACTGGATGAGGATGTGCTTCTCATGCGCGCCGATGGCGAGCCTGATGCCGATCTCGCGGGTGCGCTCGGTGACCGACACCAGCATGATGTTCATGATGCCGATGCCGCCGACCAGCAGGCTGACGCCGGCGACCGCGCCCAGCATGCCGGTCATGGTGGTGGTGGCGCTGGCCATGGCGTCGGCGATCTGGGTCATGTCGCGGATCGCGAAATCGCTTTCGCGGTCGGGCGTGAGGCGTCTGGCGTCGCGCAAAATATCCTCGACGCGCGGCTGCAGCTCGCTGGTCGGGGTGCGGTCGTCGGCGGCGACGTAGATGTTGTCGATGTTGCGGTTGCCGGCAATGCGCCGCTGATAGGCATGCAGCGGCATCAAGACGACATTGTCCTGGTCCTGGCCGAAGCCGGTATAGCCCTTCGGCTCGAGCAGGCCGATGATCTTGCAGGAGGTGCGGTTGACGCGGATGATTTCGCCGTCGGGGTCGCCGGCGCCGAAGAACTGCTGGCGCACCGTCTCGCCGATCAGGCACACGCCGGTGCCCGCGCGGGTCTCGGACTCGCTGAAGGGACGGCCTGAGACCAGTTTCCAGTCGCGGGCGTCGAGATAGGCGCTGTCGGTGCCGGTGACGCCGGAGGTCAGGCTCTCGGTACCGAAGATGACGCGGACCTGCTTCTGCGAGGCCGGCGAAATCGCGCGAGCGCCAGTCAGGTGCGTGACCAGCGCGGCAAGGTCCTTTTCGGCGAGCGGGCGGACCACCTGGTCGAGCCCGCCCGGGCCTCCGGGCCCGGCCGGGCGGCCGGAACGCACAACCAGAAGATTGCTGCCGAGTTTGGCGATGTCGCCCTTGACCTTGGCGGTGGTGCCCGCGCCGATGGTGAGCATGGCGATGACCGCGGCGACGCCGATGACGATGCCGAGCAAGGTCAGGAACGAGCGCAGCATGTTGCGGCGGATCGAGCGCAAGGAGAGGCGGACGGTTTCCCAGAGCATGTTCAGGCCACCTCGACTGTCATCGTGTCGGAGGCGACATGGCCGTCGAGGAAGCGCACCGTGCGCTCGGCATATTCGGCGACGTCGGCCTCGTGGGTGACCATGGTGATGGTCAGGCCAAGCTCCCGGTTCAGCCGTGTCAGCAGCTCCATGATCTCGTGCGTGCGGGCAGTGTCGAGATTGCCGGTCGGTTCGTCGGCGACGAGCAGCGTCGGCCTGGTGACGATGGCGCGCGCGATCGCAACGCGCTGCTGCTGGCCGCCGGAAAGCTCGGCCGGAGTGTGATGCTCGCGACCGACAAGGCCGACTTGCGCCAGCGCCTGCATGGCAAGATCGCGGCGCTCGCGGCCGGCAACGCCGCGATAGATCAGCGGCAGTTCGACATTTTCCGCCGCCGTGGTGCGCGCCAGCAGATTATAGCCCTGGAAGACGAAGCCGACATAGAGGTTGCGCAACATGGCGCGGCGGTTGCGGTCGAGCCGGCCGGCATCGACGCCCATGAAGGAATAGGTGCCGGCGGTCGGCGTGTCGAGGCAGCCGATGATGTTCATCGCCGTCGATTTGCCGGAGCCGGACGGGCCCATGATGGCGACGAATTCGCCGCGCCGGATCGCAAGGTCGACGCCGGCCAGCGCATGTACCTTGGCTTCGCCCTGGCCATAGCTCTTCCAGACCTTGTCGAAGGTGATGAGAGGCGCGCCCATCGCCACGGCGTCAGCTCCGCTGCTGCGAGGCGGTGATGACCTGCGCCCCCTCTGACAGACCCGAGGTGATCTCGGTCAGTTCGCCGTCGGTCGAGCCGATCCTGACGTTGACCGGATGCGGATGCCCTTTCTCCAGCACGTAGAGCGTGCGTGAGCCGTCGGCGGGCGGCGTTGCCGCCTGGCGCTGGCGATTGCCGCCGGGACGTCCCATGCGGCCGGTGAACAGGTCGCTCAGGCTCCAGCCGCGGGCGGCCTGCTGCGCGGGACGATAGCGGAAGGCGGAGGAGGGGACGGTCAGCACGTCCTTGGCCTGCCGGGTGACGACTGAAACCGTGGCGGTCATGCCTGGCCGCAGCAGCAACTCGTTGTTGTCGACCTCGAGCCGCGCATTGTAGGTGACGACGCCATCGGTGGTGACCGAGGCGTAGGAGATGTCGCGGATCTCGGCGTCGAACGGCCGCTCCGGGAAGGCATCGACGGTGAAGCGGGCATGCTGGCCCGGCTTGACCGCGCCGATATCGGCTTCGTCGACTGCCGCCACCAGTTCCATGTTCCTGAGATCGGCGGCGATGATGAACAGCACCGGCGCCTGCAAGGAGGAGGCGACCGTCTGGCCGGGGTCGACAGAGCGCGTCAGCACGATGCCGTCGATCGGCGCATAGATGGTGCTGTTGGCAAGATCGGTCTGCTGCGATTTCAGGTCGGCGTTGGCGATGGCGAGATTGGCCTCGGCGCTATCGAGCGCCGCCTTTGAACGGTCGCGGGTCGCGGTCGCGGCCTCGAGCGACTGGTCGGTGGCCATGCCGCGCTTGGTGAGGGCGGCTGCGCGCACGAGCGCGCTTTCATTCTCGGCCAGCGTCACGGTGGCATCCGCGACATTGGCGGCGGCCGCCTTGGCGGATGCCTCGGCGCGTTCGATCTGCACCTGCAGCTTGGCGGTGTCGAGCGCGGCCAGCACATCGCCCTTCTTGACCTGCTGGTTCTCGTTGACGGAGACTGAACGGATGATGCCGGAGAGCTGGCTGGAAATGTCGACCTGGGTGAGGGGCTGCAAGGTGCCGGTCGCCGAAACCTCGACAGTGAGGTCGGCCCTGGCGGCGGGCGCCGTCGTATAGTCGATCTTGACCGGCGAGCCGGCATACCACTGGTAGCCGGCAAAAGCCGCGACAAGGACGATCAGCGCCAGCAGGCCATAGAGCCAGCCGCGGCGGCGTTTCTTGCGCCGCCCCGTCTGGTCGAGCCCGAGCGCCGTCTCGATGGCGGAATCCGATTCCGTCTTTGGCAGATTGACAATCTGGTCCACGCCGGACCCCCTGAAGCGCAATATGTCCCTATGAGTGCACAGATCAGTGCTAATGGTTCGAATATCAAATTAAATTTCGCTCATGTTGGGATTGAGGCAGAAATTCGGATCAAAGCGGAAGGTTTCCTCCATGAGACGCGATTACTTGCTTTACGATGTGTTTACGACCGATCGGTTGGCCGGCAACCCGCTGGCGGTGGTGTTGGACAGCGGCGGACTGGACACGGCTGCGATGCAGGCCATCGCGCGCGAGTTCAACCTGTCGGAATCCGTGTTCGTGCTGCCGCCGGACAATCCCAAGCACCGCGCCCGCATCCGTATCTTCACGCCCGACTATGAAATGCCTTTCGCCGGCCACCCGACCGTGGGCTCGGCGATCGCGCTGGCGGAACTCGCCGATATCGCGCTCGCTGAAATGGCCGACAATGACGGCGCTGCGAGCATTTTCGTGCTGGAGGAAAACATCGGCCCGGTGCGCTGCGCCGTCAGCAAGCACGATGGCGCGACATTCGCCGAATTCGACCTGGCGAAGCTGCCGGAGCCGCTGAAGCTCGAAGCCGACCCGGTGGCGATCGGCGCCGCTCTTGGCCTGGCGCCGCACGAGATCGGTTTCGAGAATCACCGCGTCGCGTTCTGGTCAGCCGGCGTGCCCTACGTGACCATCCCGGTGGCCAATCTGGAGGCGGCCGGCCGGATCCGGCTCGACAACCAGGCCTGGTCGGAGCTGGCGCCGCGCAAGAGCGAATGGGCCTTCGCCAGCCCCTATGTGTATTGCCGGGAGACGGTGAACCACGAGAGCGCCTTCCATGTGCGCATGATCGTGCCCGGCACTCCTTCCTACGAGGACCCGGCGACCGGTTCGGCGGCCGCGGCCTTCGCCGGCGCCATCATGCATTTCGACGCTCCGACGGATGGCGTTTCGCAGCTCTGGATCGAACAGGGGCTGGAGATGGGGCGGCCCTCGCGCATCCGCCTGGAACTGGCCGTGCAAGGCGGAAAACTGGCATCGGCGCGCATCGGCGGCAACGCGGTCAAGGTAGCGGAAGGCAAGCTGTTCGTCTGATCATCCGCGTCACTTCGGCGATTTGTCGGGAAATGATTCCGGCAGGGCTGGACAGGACCGGCATCGGCGGCTATATGCCCGCCAACGCCGGTTTTTGCCGGCCGAGTGGGTGCGTAGCTCAGTTGGTAGAGCAGCTGACTCTTAATCAGCGGGTCCACAGTTCAATCCTGTGCGCACCCACCAAAGATTTCAAAGACTTAGGTGGACAGACCCCGTGAACAACACGAGAACGTGAGGCGCGCGTTTTCGCGCCTCACGCCCCATGTGGGGCTTTTCAGGCGGCGGCCCTTATTTCGTCGAGCTTGGCGCTGGCTTTTCGCAGCCGTTCCTTCGCCAGGTGCAGCAGCGTGACACAAGCCTCGTTGAGCGCCTGGTGCTGCGCCGGTTCGGCCTCGACCCTGATGTAGATCAACACGTCGATGATCCCCTCTGCCTCGCAGAGGTTGAGATCGATCATGTTGGAATGCCCGTCGACTAACTCCTTGGTCATTTCTTCCTCGTAACTCCCACTACACATGGCTGCGCCGTGCGGCCTCTCTTGCAGCCGCCGACGCTGGTTGAGTTCGAACTTAAAACCTCGCGAAATTCCCGCCGCTCCTTCCCCGTCCAAGGGAAGCCGCACGACCCCGCCACTTGGTCTTGCTCGCCCCGCTTCGAACCGGCGGGCTACCCTCCAAAGTGGCCGACATGAACACGCATTTCAATCACCCGATGTATCACCATGTATCAGCCTGTGAACTATGGGGACAAGTGGGCTATGTGGTGGGCATATTTACCCATGTCGTGGGCCGATTTCCCCGCGTTGCGCTTTCGGCCATAAAATCGATATGACCGAACGACCGCTTGATTCCCATTTCCGTCTGTCGCCGGCTCTCAAGAAGCGGCTGAAGGTCGCCGCGGCCGAGAACGGGCGCAGCCTGAACGAAGAGGTGGTCACCAGGCTGGAAGGTTCATTCGAGCTTAGCACCGATGCGCGCGGCAAACTGAAAGGGCTGTTGGCCCAGGCGCTGACGGAACTGGACGGCGACTAGTCCGGATGGCGCCGCAGATAGCATCCGACCACGGTGAAATGGTTGCGAACGATGTTGCCGCATGCGAGGCAGCGCAGGTGCCGGCCGACGTAGCGAAGCTGCTCGCCGGAACCCCATCGCTTTTCAATGCGGTGGCGATCGACCGGACCCACATGCCGGCAGAGGATGCAGCGGCCGCCCAGGATGTAATCCGGAGGCACGTCGCGGAAGCTGATGGCGTAGTAGGCCTTGCCGGGCACGGCATCGTAGAGCGGATCCATCGTTCCGATTTCGTTCCGCGCGCGATCTCCGTCAAGCGGCGGAGGAAAATTTTCCTGTCACCCCGCATTGAGAGCGAGGAAGCGGGCAAGATCGGCTTCCTCGCCTGACAGCTTACGGGCTTTCGCGCGACCCGGCTCGACGATGAAAACCGTGTGCCAGTCGTCCGTGGAATAGTAGACGCGACCATCCACCATTTCGACCTTGGCAGCTTGCGCCGGTATCTTAGCCATGGCTTGAAGAATGGCGCCGCCGGCGGCGGCGTCAAGCCTTGTTGTTGTACGCCTCGATCATCCAGCCGACCAGGAACACCACTATGCCGGTTGGCACGCCGACCAAGGCGACGTTGCCGAGCATGAGGCTATCACTGACCGCTGCAATTGCGGCGACGACAACCGAGCCTGCTGCGAAGAGAATGCCGGCATAAACGGCGCTCATCGTGCCGTCCTCCGCCACTTTTCCATCCTGGCCATGCCGCTCCTGGCGAGATCCGGATGCAGGCCGAAATAGTGCTTCAGGATCTCGTCGATCGATTTCAGGCTGTGCCCGGTGATCGAGGCGATCTCCCATTTCGTGCAGCCGGCCAGCGCCAGCCAGGTGACGGCGGTATCGCGCAGGTCCTGGTCGTGGAAGTCGGCCAGGCTCGGCATCGGCTTCAGACCGGCCGCATCCATCACCGCGCGAACGTCGACCTTGCCGAGCAGCTGCTCGGCGGTTCGCGTCACCTTGCCATTGACCGTCTCGAGCGTGCCGAAAGCGGCGGCGTGGCGCAGCACGCGGTAGACCTTGCGATAGCGATGGTCGTCCCAGGGGCGGCGCAGGCGCTCGTCGATCAGCACATGCGGATAGTTCAGCCGCCAGTCGGCGCGACGCTTGCTGGCCGCGACCAGGCGATCGCGCAGGATCTCGACCATCGGGATCAAGAGCGGCTGTCCGCCCTTCTTGCGCTGGTGAAACAGGATACCCTCGCTGGTGATGCGGCTATCCTCGAGCGCCAGGCGGTCGGCCTGGCGCTGCGCGGTATAGAGGCCGAGCGTGTTGCTGTCGCCGATATCGGGAAAGCCGAGCGCGTCGCAGACGGCGACCAGGTGCACCATTTCGGCGATCGAGCCGACGCGGATCCGCGGCTCGAGCACCGGCAGCGTGTCCTCGAGGCCGGCGACGGGATTGTGCTTGACGATGTAGCCGCCGACCTTGGAGCGGCCGAAACCGTAGGCCGCCGAGATCATGGCGCGCAGCGCGCGCGCCTGCGCCAGGCCGTGCTTGACCTCGACCTTGTCGAGGATGCCGGTCAGCACCTCGGGCGTCATGTCGTCGGCCGGCTCGTGCCAGGCCGCGCCGTCCTCGAGCTGCTCGAGCACGCGCGCCGAACCGCGATAGCCGC
The DNA here is from genome assembly GCF_020165235.1 of Mesorhizobium sp. CA13. Lineage (NCBI taxonomy): Bacteria > Pseudomonadati > Pseudomonadota > Alphaproteobacteria > Hyphomicrobiales > Phyllobacteriaceae > Mesorhizobium > Mesorhizobium sp. CA13. The sequence continues at coordinate 203,068 of NZ_JAIUHS010000011.1, forward strand.
GCACGGTGGCGGCGGCAAGCGGCTTGCGGCGCTTCTTGCCGTCGATGATCGGCACGCCCTTCATGCGCGGGTTCTGGTCGAGGAAAGCCTCGACGAGCTGGCTGATGGTGGTGACGCCGGCGAGGCGTGCGCGCTCGGCCGCGTTGGCTGTCTTCTTCACGGTCGTCTCGCCGGCGGCGATTGCCGCACGCTTTTCGGCGAGTTCGGCCTGACGGTTTTTTGACCAGGTGATCGCTTCCTCGACCGTGAACCAGGGGCCGGCCTTGCCGTGGCGCAGGTCCTCGCCCTTGTAGCCGAGATCCCGATGCACCTTGGACGCAAAGAACCGCGGCCGGCCGTCGCGCCAGGTGACAAGCGGAATGCTGATCTCGACGCGGCCCACAAGGCGCCCCTCGCGTTGAAGTCTGGAACCGCTGAACATGGTGAAATCCCTTCCGCTTGTCAAAATGGCCTGTGGACGCCGTTAGCCAAGGTAGAATGCATCGCCGTCCTTATCGGTCGCGATCGGCGGTTTTCCGTCTCGGCCGGCGACGATCTCGTCAACGCCGACGATCTTGACCGGGACGCGGGTTTCAGCGTCGAACCCGTTGATCGTGATGCGACCGCCCGCGCGGCGTGCCGTCCAGTCGACAATCTTTTCCATGTGCCATCCTTTCGTTTGAAAAATGCGGCCGGGCGCCATTCACGGCCGCCCGGCCAGTTTGCCGCCCCCACTAAACAAAAGGGCGGATGCAGTAGGCCCGGCGGGTACGCTGGCGGGAGGTGAGCCAATCCCGCCGGGCCGATCCCCCAACGGGATCTAACGGTTGCGCCGCACGGGGCGGTGCTCGTAGCGCACGGCAAAGCCGGCGCGGCGCGGCGCCGGCTGCCAGTAGGCGAGAATGACGGCGCAGGCGAGCACCAGGGCGGTGAACGCGCCGGCCGCCAGCATGATGAGGACGGGCGCGGTCATGCCTGCCCCCTGACGCCGCGCAGATACGGGCGCTCTTCCAACACCTCGACGGTCGGACGCCAGGAGCGGCGGCCGGCGGCCTTGTCGTCCTCGTTCCAGATCGAGGCCATGCGGTTCATCGCCTGCAAGACGCGCAGCTCCTGCGCCTTCCTGCGGTCGAACCGGTGCGCCATGAACAGGTCGTAGAGTTCGGCGCCGCGTTGCAGACGGCGGTTGTTCCATGCCTGGCGATGGGCGGCCGAGCAGAACCGGGCATTGGCAGGCGCCGCAGTGCCGCACTCCTGGCAGGCGTTTAAACGCCTCGCCACAGAGGGGCCGCCAGACGCGGCGGCGAGGTTCGCGCTCATGGCCGATGCTCCGCGACGGCGTCCAGGCGCCTGCGGGCCGCATTGATCCAGTTGCGCAAGACGCCGCCGGGGCCTCCGGTGCATGACGACTGGATGCCGGCCAGCCGCAGGGTGTAGCCGGTGCCGCCGCTCGTCCATGCCGCGCCGTGTTCGTCTGCAAGGACATGAAGGATTGCCTGGGCGGCACGTTCATGCGCCCGGCATTCCTCGTAGGCGTCGTCCAGTTTCGGCCTCGTCGCGAGAACCGCCAGTCCGGCATCGACGATGTCGATCATCCGCGTGACGCGGGCAATGTCCAGCTTCTTGGTCATGACTGCCTCCGTTGGCGGCGCTGCTCCATCACCGCGTAGGCGGCCATGCCCTTGCCGGTCAGCATCAGCTGGTCGCCGTGGCTGTTGTGGTCGGTGCGGGCGACGCCCTTGCCGATCAGCTGGCGCGCCAGCTGGCGGGTGACGCGGTGCGGCGCGTGGCCGTAATAGCCGCCGCGCGAGGCAAAGCACCTGAAGTCATGAATGATGACCATGGCCTTGCGTTCGCTGTCGGTGAGGTCGCGCGGGTCGAGCATGCCCGACGTGTTGACGGCGGCGATCATGCGCGGCCTCCCGGCGTGCCATGAACCTTTGCGCAGTCCTCGAAACGAACCCGATCCCGGCTCTGCAAGACCTTGCTGAACATCAGGGCCGTCGCCGGACCCGGAAAATTCTGGGTGAGAGTTTCGATGATGTTGGCGACCGCCGCAGCCGTTGCGCCCGCAACCAGCATGTCAGCCGTTTCTAGATTGCGCTCGCCGACGATGAACTCGACGAAGGCGCGGCCGACGAGGTTTGCGGCGCGCACCTGGATTTCGACACCCGGGACATTGCCGCGCTTGGCCATGTCGTCGACCATGCGCTTGTGTTTTTCCAGGGCTTCCTGGACACTGAAATGAACCGGCGTCATGACGCGAACCTCCGCTCGAGCGGCGTCGGGCCGGGCACGCGCACGATGTTAATCGCAGGCTCGGCCGGCACACTGCCGCTGCCGGCATCGCTGTCGATCCAGCGCATGACGGCGGCACGTGACCAGCCCGGCGCGCCAGGCAGTTTTTTGGGGAAGCCGGCCGCCTCGAGCCTGCGTCGGTTGTTGCGGAAGCTTTCGACGGTCTTCCAGCCCAAAAGCTCTGCCACCTCGATGGCGCTAAGCACCGGCCGCCGCGATGCGGGATCGGATTGTTTCATTGCAAATCACCTCGCAAATCAGTTGCGAGGCGGAAAATGACCTCAAAGTAGCTTTAATGCAACTAGCTATTTAAAAAATGCAACAGCGAAGTGATTTAAGTTTCACGTGGAACGCTTCTGCCTGAGTCGCTCGACCTGGAAGGACACTACGCCCTCGAACTGCTCGGCCTTGCCGTCCCCGGCCTTGGCGAGCCAGTCGGCGAGCTCAATGACGGCGCGAGCCACGTCCGCCGGCGAGGCAAGCTGCAGCGCCTGGCGACTGTGAAGCGCGGCGACCGTCTGCTCGATCGCGTGCTTAAAGGCCATTTCGGCCGGCGCCACCGGCGGCGAAACGCCGAACTTGCGCACGATTTTTTCAATCGTTGACGACGACAGCGCGTGAGGATGGTCCGGATCGGCGGCCAGTCTGGACAGCGTCGTCTTAGCCAGGCCGGCCTGTATGGCGATCTGGGTCGGCGTCAGCTTGAGCTGCCTGCAAAGCTCCAGCACCCAGTCTCGATGCAGCCGGATCAGCTCCCGTGCTGCATTGCTTGAACCCTCGTCACTCGTCATCCGCCCTACTCCAACAATTGGAGCAACAGGATGCGCTATGGGGACAGCCGACACGCGTTGCATAAACACACTTGACACAACAAAGGCAAATCAGATTTGGGTTGCATTAATGCACCCACGTCGAGCGAAAACGCAATGGACAATCGCACTGATATCCTTAGCAGCGAAGCGATAACGGCCCGCGCCGACGCCATCGGCGTTCCTCTTTCGAAGCTGGCGACCGAGGCCGGCCTCGCCGCGTCGACCGTCTCGCGCTGGAAAACAGGCGGGTCAAACTCGGGCTCGCTGCGCAAGGTCCAGAAGGTTCTCGTGGCGCGCGAACGGGCATTGCTGCTGTCACTGGTTCGCCTGCACCCGGACATCGCGGACAAGAACCTGCTGGCCACACTCGCGGAAGGGAAGGCTGCATGAACGCGCCGGTGCTGCCGACGGGCCAACAGGAGGGGAGCGAATGAAGGGGTTTCCGTGCCAACAGGAATGGGTCGTCAACCTGTCGTGGATGCAGCAGGCAGTTCTCTTTGCCGCCGTGCGCGCACCGGACGGGATCCGAAAGGACCATCCGGTGAAGGTGCTGATGCGCTGGTACCGGCGCAGCGTGTTGCAGGGCGCTTTTGAGGGTCGCGCCTTCGTCGATCCGTTCGAAGCCGGCGGCGGCAGTTTCACAGGCCCGTTTACGCCAGAGCACGCGCACAACTTTGGAATGCTCGGCAAGACAAGCTGGTGGGACGTGCCGATCAAACAGCGGGATGCGACCTGGCAAATCATCAAGCGCGACGCTTTCGACAAGTCGCGCGAGCTCTATCTGCGCCACGTCGACGAGCTGCCGCACCATTTCCAACTGCACCTCATGCATGCCGCCGAGATCATCGGCTACGAGCACCCAACACCTTGGATCGCCGAGTGGTGGCGGAAATTCTACCTGATGGTGGTCAATGACGCGCACCTGTTCCCCGAAAGCCGGGAGCAGATGAATGTGCGGCTGTCTGACAGTGAAGATGAGTGGCGCGCCCGCGAGGAAGTGACGGCCGCATGAGCACCTGGTGGCGGCGGCTTTGCGACTTCGCGTTCAATCTCGGCCTGGCGCTCGGGTGCTGGCGGGCGCGCGACACCTCGATGCAGGACGTGAAGCGTGAGCTCGAGAAGAGGCTCCGCTCATGACGACGCCGGCGCCCGAACCGAACCCCGACGCGGTGCTCTCCGGCCAGCCCGGCCTTGCGGCGATCGTGCTGTGGGCCTCCGGCCAGTTCAGCACGCTGGAAATCGCCCAGGTGCTCAATTTCCGTGAGGACGCGGTTTCGCGCACCTTGCACATGTCGCGATCGCTCAATGAGGGCCGACTGACGCCGGCGCGGAAACGCTCATGAGCTGGTCGCCGCAAATGCGCGAAAGCCGGCGCAGCAGGGGGGGGCAGGCCGACATGTTCGATAGCCTCGTTCTCAACTATGAGCTGTTCGCTGGCGACGAAACCGACACGGTGTTGCTCGCCAACAAGATGCTGCTGACGCGCAAGCCGCACGACTGCGTGATCTGCGCCGAGACGATCCCGGCCGGCACGCGCGTCCGGGCGCAGTCCGAGGTCAATCGCGAAGACAACCAGGTGGGGCGCTTCTACGTCTGCGTGCCCTGCTGCGAGGCGATTGCTAAGCGGTTCGATGACGACGGCCATGCGATCGACGCGCGAATTGCGGCGAGGCGCGCCGCATGAGAACGTCACTTCGCTTCGCTACCGCCGACGTCTTCACCGGTCAGTACAAGGATCCGAAGACGTTCATCGCCGCCATTCTCGGGCGCCTCCAGGTGGCGGCGCTGCAGGACGGCTGGATCGGCACCCAGCTCTACGACGCCGACTGGATCGAGAAGACGGGCGAGCCGCCCATGGCGGTGATTTCGCTGCGCCCCGGCGAGGGCGCGGCGACCGTCGCCGACGTGCGGCAATTTCTCATCGACAAGAAACGGGCGGAAAGGAAAGCCGCATGAGCTTCGCCGATCAACGGGTGCCTATCTCCTTCTCGCTGGACAGGGCGATGTATGCCGGCCTCGAGCGCCGCGCCCAAGCGATGGGCAAGAAGCCCGTCGACTATATCCGCATGCTGACCGAAGCAGCCTATCTAGCGCGCATCGGCAGGGAAAAGCAGACACCGTCGACCGATCGGGATCTCGATGAAGCCGTGCGGGCGGTGTTCTGCCTATCAGGCGAATTTTCGACGGCGGCGATCGCCAAGGTGACGGGACTGGCGGAAGGGTTGGTCGTCGACATCCTGGGCGGCCTTAAAACCGTCGCCCGGCAAAGGCGGAGCGCGTGATGGCCAAGCCCGCTCCAAAAAACAAACTGCTGGCGCTGGTGTTGCCCGCCGAGATCCACGCGACGCTCGACAAGATGGCCAAAGCCGCCGGCGTCCCGGTCGAGGATCTGGCGGAACGCTTCCTGCGTGAAATCTCGGGGGCGTTCGTGCGCCAGGTGGAGGCATCATGAGCAACAAGATCCCGATCATCGACCAGCTGCACAATGCCGATGGCGATCGCGACCGTGCCGACGTGCTGCTGCGCTGCCCCGACGCGCTGATGTTGAAGTACGAGACGGTGTTTCTCAACGCCTGCAAGCACTTTCCCGCCGGCGAGCTGTTCGTCCTACAGCGCTCCAATGCCATGCGCATGGTGCGCTCGGCCGCCGGCGGCCTGCCGGGCGCGATCGCGCTCGAGCTCGAGACGCTGCGCGCCGAGCTCGCCGCCTACGCCGCCGGCGCGCCGGTGCAAAGCAAGCCTCTGGTCGATCGCCTCGCTGCAGCGAAGGGGCCGCCGTCGATCGACATCTGACCTTCGTAGCGTGTTGCGTGTGCGTCCTTGGGAACCGCCGGTTTCGACTGCTTGCCCGGCGGCTCCTGTGGGCCGGCTTTACCCCAAAGCCGGCCCACTTCCCCTTTCAGGCAGTCATGGGGTGGGACAAATGCCGCGCAGAAACAAGAACGCTGAAAGGCCGAAGCGCACGCCGTATCGGCCTGATGCCACGGCCGCGCTCGAGCGGATCGAGGAGAAACGCGAACGGCTGGGCGTCACGCTGGCGGATCTCGCCGGCCGCGCCGGCCTGACCGAACGGACCTTCACCAATATGCGCCGGCATAAGCGGGCGTTCCCGCGCCATATCCGGGCGCTGACATACGCACTGCGCACGATCGCCCGCGAGCAGGATGCGGAAGGCGAGACGCTGTGACCCGCCTGATCGAGCGCGCGGGACACATAGCGGCGGTTGGCGTCAACGCCGTGGTGGAGGCCTCCGGCCTGGCGGCGGACCTGCGCCGGCCGGTGGCGCTCTACCTCTTGACGGTCGGCTGCAACCTGCCGGGCGCCACGGTGGCCGCGATCGCCGGCTGCACCAAGCAGAACGTCTCAAAGCATCTGCGCCGCGTCGAGGACGCGCGCGAGGACGCGACTTTCGACCAGGCGCTCGAGCGGCTGGAACAGCAGCTCTTTGGAGGAACATGATGGACAACGCTGACAAAGGTGCCGCTCCCGACAGCGTCGATGAAGACACGTCGGCCGAGACCGCGGTACTCGACCACGAAAGCCAGGTGCGGGAGTTTCGCGACGCGCTGAAACAAGCGCTCAACACGGTCAATCTCGAGATCGCGGCCAATGGCGGCCGGCCGGGCATCGATGCGGTGATGGCGGCGCTGACGTCGCTGCAAGCCGAGTTCATCGCTATGCAGCCGTCGCGCTTCGCCAGGCACATGCAGATCAAGGAAATCGAGCGTGAGCTGCCGCGCCTCGTCGCGCTGCGGACGGGCGGGCACTGATGGCCAACGAAGCGGGAAAGCTATGGTGTCCATGCGAATGGGCTGACGAGATCATGCCATCGCTGCAATCCAGCCCGGATCGCTTCGTGGACCGGATCGACGGCCAGTGGAAGCTGATCCCTCCGGCCGACAGCGGCGACCGCGAGATCGATTGGTATTGCCGCGACCTGGAGGACGGCCAGGTCGTCGAGTTTATGTGGCACGAAGGCTACGGCTCTCGTATCCTGACGGTGAACGTAGACCGCACCTTTTCACTCGATCGCGAGATCCCTGACAACACAACGCATGTATGTCTGGCCGGCGATTTCGACGCGCTCGCCGGTAGCTTGGGTGAGCTTGTAGCCAGCGGGGATCTCGGCATGCCGCTCGAGGCAGGCGAATACGAGATCTTGGCCTATTTCTGGTCGGATGGCGTGCCTTTCCGCTTCGATGCGGCCTCGGGTGTTTTTAGACTGTCGCCCGGCTCGAACTGATGAGCTCGCGCTTCGCCCTGGTGAAGGACAAGCTGCAAGGCGACATCAAGTCGGTGATCGCCGATGTCTTCGGCTCGATCAATGCCAATCCCAGGCGGCGCAAGCGGCTGCGCTGGGCGCTGATCAATCCCTGGGCCGGTTCCAAGTCCGCCAATCTGCACGTCTATCTGACCGGCGCCCGCGCCGGCGGCTGGAAGGATTTCACCACGGGCGAGACGGGCGACATCATCGACCTGGTGGCGTTCGGCAAGGAAGGCTCGGTCAATCCGGACAGCCGCATGCGCGTGATCGAGTGGGCGGAGGATCGCTACGGGATCCGCAAGCTCGATGCGGCTACGCGCGCGAAAATGGACAAGGAAGCCGCCGATCGGCGCGATCTCGCCGAGAAAGCGGCGGTCGAAAGCCAGGCTGAGCAGCGCGATCGGGTGCGCAAGACGTTCTACGCCTGCCAGGCGAAGATCCTGGGCACGCCCGTCGAAACCTACTTGGCGACGCGCGGCGTGGTGCTGGCGGACGTGCCGCATATCACGCCGGCGTTTCGCTATCGGCCGGATTGCGAATACTGGCCGCTGGCCCCCGTCGACGGCGAGGGTCAGCGGCTCGGGCGCGGCCCGCTCTTTCCCGCCATGGTGTCGGCGATGGTGTCGGGCGACGGCCGGCTCGGCGCGTTGCATCTGACGTTCTTCGACCATGACGGCCTGCGCAAGGCGCCCGTCCAGACGCTGGCGGCCGCTCAAGGGCTCGATCCCAGGGACTTCAGCGCAAAGCTGTTCAAGGGCGACGTCCAGGGCTTCGTGATCCGCTGCACGAACGGGCCTTCGGGACTGTCGGCCGAACGCGCGGCGGAGGCGGGCGTCGCCGGCATCTGCGGTATCACCGAAGGCATCGAGGACGCGCTATCTGCGGCTGTGGCGCATCCGGCCTTGCGCATGTGGGCCGCCGGCTCGCTGTCGGGCCTGCTGCACGTGCATGACCATCCGGCGGTCAGCGCCTGGATCATCTTCAAGGACAACGATTGGGGAAAGCCGCAGGCGGCCGCGCTGTTCGATCGCGCCGTGGCGCGGCTCCGGTCGTTCAAGAAGCCCGTGGAAGTGCTGGCGATGCCGGCGGACTGGGGCAAGGACGTCAACGATGCACTCAACCAAGAGGACTGAAAAAAATGGACAGCCTGGAAACCAGCGACGCGGCTTCGGCCGCAGTGCAGAAGACACCGAACCGGGTGACGCTCGCCTCGATGTTCGAGAAGATCGCCGCCGAAGCCTACATCAACGATGCGATCGAGCCGACGCTCACGGTCTGCCTCATGAAGCTAAAAAACGGCTTCGTGATCGTCGGCAAATCGGCGCCGGCGGATCCCGCAAATTTCAACCAGGAGCTCGGCGAGAAGTTCGCGCGCGAGGACTGCCTGCGCCAGATGTGGCCGCTAGAAGGCTACCGGCTACGCGAGCAGCTCGCTGCGGAGGGCAAGTGATATGGACATTCTGGAAATCGATGCCGTGAGCTTTGCCGGCCGTGTCGCGCATGTCGCGGCGGCCGAGCTCGCCGGCCTGCTGAAGTTCGGCGAGGTTCGCCCGTTCCCGACCTGGTTCGCTGTCGGCGACATCGCCGAAGATCACGACGTGACGGCCGACATCGAAGCGATGGCGGCCTATGTCTCGCGCCGTCTCTGCATCGGTGAAACGCTCTATCGCAGCCGCAACGCCGCCGATTGGGGCGGCGAGGATCCGGCGATCAAGATGGCCTACGACCTTTTCGCCTCGACGGCGGCAAGCGTCGTTTCGAAGCTGCTGACCGCCCAGGCGCAGGCCGAGAAGGCACTGGAGCTCGAGACCAGGCCGCCGGCGGCCGCGATCGCGCTCGAGGACACGATTTTCGAGACGGAGGAAAGCCTGCACACGCTGCGGCCGGAGGCCGTCCAGGCGCAGAAGCAGGTTGCCGCGTACGACCAGGCGCAGAAGGCCGACAGGAAAGCCAAGCGCGAGGCCAAGGCGCTGGCGGATGCAGCGAAGCGGGCGACCAGGCCGCAATCGGGCGCCGTCACGGTCACGCGACGGGTCGGCGAAATGAAGGGCACGCCGGCACCCATGTCGATCGGCGAGGCGCCGCCGGCGGCGCCCGTCAATCGCGGCGGCCGTGGCAACAGAAAACGGCGCTGATCGCGCCAGATGCGCGCCTCGAGGCTCCCGGACCCGGGGCGCGTACCTGAAATTTTCCGGAAAATTGTCAACCGCGAGCAGTGATGACAGGCCAAAATGACGGGTTCGGCAGCGGACCCGAAAAAAAATCTGCGGGCAAAAAGAAGGTCTCGGCCGTCATCGGCGCATCGATCGGGAGGATCGAGCATGCGTTGAAGCGCCAGACCATCCGCTGGCCGCTCAAGGGCATGCCCTACGAGGGCATCACGCCCGGTGCCTGGCGCGACGAGGGCGAGCTCGACACGACGGGCTATCTGCCCGCCGACTGCCCGGTGCGGCCGCTCGGCTATTCCGGCGAGGATTATTACTTCATCGACACGTCCGGCCAGGTGTTCAACAGCGGCGACAAGGCGCTCGGCGTCGAGCGCGTGCAGAAGCTGTTCGCCGGCTGCGAGGATTTTCTCTACTGGGCCTGGCCCAGCTGGTCGGCCGGCAAGAACCGCCGCGTTACGGGCTTCAAGGCGGAGGAAGTGCGCCGCGATCTCTACGCCGCCTGCCGCACGCGTGGCCCCTGGACGCCGACCGACCGCGTGCGCGGCCGTGGCGCCTGGCTCGACAATGAGGGCCGGCTGATCCTGCATTGCGGCGAGTTTCTGTGGGTCAACGGCAGGCTCGAGGATACGGGCGAGCTCGGCGACTATTTCTACGTCCGCCGGCAGGCCTCGCTCGTGCCCTGGGCGGAGCCGGTGACGTTCGACATCAATCCGGCGGTCGAGATTGTCAAGCATCTGCGCACCTGGAATTTCGAGCGTGGCGACGTCGACGTGATGATCGCGCTCGGCTGGATGGTGGTTTCGCAGATGGGCGCGGCGCTGGAGTGGCGGCCGTCGATCTTTATCGTCGGCGACAGCGGCGCCGGCAAGAGCGAGCTTTCCGGCAAGACGGGCCTGTTTCGAACGGCGCTCGGCCGCTCGATGCTTTCGACCACCAACGCCAGCGAGGCCGGCCTCTACCAGATCGTCGGGCATGACAGCCTGCCGATCTTCATCGACGAGCTCGAGGGCGACGACAATCCCGACCAGGCGCAGAAGATCGTCAAGATGGCGCGCGACGCGGCGTCCGGATCGGTGCGCATACGCGGCGGTAGCGACCACAAGGGCGTGGAGTTCGCCGCGCAATCGACCTTCGGCTTTTCAGCCATAAATCCGCCGGGCATTCCGCCGGCCTCGATGTCGCGCATGGCCGTGCTGCAGCTCAATCCCTTGACGTCGGCGGAGGGTAAGGCACCGCGGCTGAAAGCGCCGGAGACGGTCGGGCCACGGCTGCTGCGCCGAGTGGCTGATCACTTCGACGACTTTCCCGACATCTACGAGGCCTACCGCACCACGCTGCGCGAGCACGGCCACAATGCGCGCGGCCAGAACACGTTCGGCACGTTCCTGGCGGCGGCGCACCTGGTGCTCGGCGACGAGGGCATGGAGGCCTGCGGTCTGGAGTTCGAAAACCTCGATCATTGGGGCTCGCTGCTGGCGGCCGACGCGGTGCCCGAGCTCGAGAACGTCAAGCCCACCTGGCTGGACTGCATCGAGAAGATCCTGACCAGGCCGATAGAGCAGTTCAAGGGCGGCACCAGGCACACGCCGGCGCAGGTGCTCGAGGACCTGCAAAACAAGCAGCTGTCCTTCGTCGACGCGGCCGAGCGGCTGGCTTCGGCGGATCTCGGCCTGGTCGACAGCGGCGATCTGGTGGAGGGCTATTACCTCGCCGTGCCGCACCAAAGCGACATCCTGCAACGCATGCTGGCCGGCACGGCCTACGCGCCGATCGGCGTCTCAACCACGTCGTGGAGCTGGGCGCTGCGCCGTGGGCCGCGCGACATCTTCATCATCGACAAGTCGAAGAACCGGATCACGATCGCCGGCCACCAGCGGCGCTGCACGCTCGTTCGTGCCGCCGAGCTGCGCCGCTGGCTGCACAAGCACGGATGATTACTACGATGGCTGGTTCGCAATACTTCAAACCTACACGTCGCATCAAAAAAAATCTTGCTGGCCGGCAGGCCAGCGCCAATTCCCTATCGATCGCACCAAGTGCGATTGATCTCAAACCCGCACCCCGGACCGATCTGCGCGCGTCATTTTCCCTGACCCTCACCCCGCAGGGATCAAGAAGGGGACCGGTTGACGGCTGCGGCGGCGTCGTAGGCTCTCCTCATCGCGCGGTTTCTCGCCCTTCTGACGGGTCTGGGGTGCTGCGGTGTCTAGCAAGTGTCTTCGACGTGTCTAGACGCCAAGCTGTTGAAAACAAAGCGATTTCCATGATTTCAGACACGTTAGACACTTTAGACACCATAGGGCCTCGCATACGCATACGCGCGCGCGCATGTACGAATTTCCATGTGTCTAAAGTGTCTTATGTGTCTATTTCTCTGCAAGCGATTGATTTCATTGCGGAAATCGAAAGACACCGGCCTAGACACTTCCAAGACACCTTGGCGCGGCCGAAACCAATAAAATATTCCCGGGTGGCGCCATGAGCGGCGATCGGGACCTGTTCGAAAGCGAGGAAGAGGCGCGATCGGCGCGCGCACGGCTGGAAATCGGCAACCCGTTCGCCGACGCCCCGGCGCAGGCGCAGCGGCGCGGGCGCGGCCGGCCGAGCGGCGCGCTGAACGTCAAGACCAAGGAATTCGAGCGCTACTACACCGCAATGGGCTTCAAGGATCCGCTGGTCGGCGACGCTCACTTCTACTCGGCCGATCCGGTGGCGCTGGTGGCGTGGTTCGAGGAGCACGAGCCGAACAAGAAGAAGCGGCCGAGCCTGTGGGAGATCATCCGGGAGCAGAACGCGCGCTCGGATGCGCTCAAGCCCTACTTGCATGGCAAGAAGCCCGTCCAGGTGGAGATCATCGACGAGCGCCTGCCGACGCTGATCGTCGATCTCGGCACCAATCAGCTGGCCGACGCGCGCCGCCTGGCGGAGCAGCGGGCGCTGTCGGTCGGCGCGCCGATCGAGATCGAGGGCGAGACAGCCGACACCAACGAAAACAATGACTTAGCGGAGGACAAATGAGCGCGCCTCACGGCATCGCGCCTCACGGCGCAGCCAAGCCATTGATGTCATTGCGTTATCAGGCATCAACCCCGCTGATCGAAAATCAGCGGGGCAGCGGAGGGGTCCCCCTCATTTGGCAAGGTCGACCTGGCCTCGACCAGGCGGCCGCCGCAGCCATGCGCCCGGCGCAGGGCAGTGCAACCATGGCGCGCGGACAAGGCCTCCCCCGAAAGGGGGGCCGACCCCCCATACAGGGGCAGGCGTTCTCACACCGTCTGCCGTTTTTGCATCTGCCGGAGGCCGGCGGTGGCAGGGGAGATAGGGCGCGGGTCGACGTGGTGCTGCGGGGCGCGGGTCCGGGGTATGGGGACATGGCGTGATGAAACCTGCGCCGCAGAGTTTGGACGCGTCCAAATCGAAAGCAGATGCCGCGTTGATGGAGCTCTACCAGCTGCTGGCAAAGCGGAACGCGCCGAAGGCCGGCAGCTTCACCAGCCTGTCGGCCGACCAGCGGCGGGAATATTTCCGGGTCGCCCGGCGGCGGAGCCGGGCCAGGGCGCGGGCCGCCGCCGGCGCCGGCGCGGTCGAGCCGAACACGCGCAATGTCCGTGACGCGCTGGCCGATGCCGCGCTGATGATCCTGGCAACGGATGCGCCTGGTGCTGACCTGGTGCTCGAGGTCCTGGCGAAAGTGTTCCGGGAACGGCCTGGCGTGCCGATCTCGGTGCAGCACAGGGCCAAGGTCGGGAAAATGCGGCCAAAGCGGGTGGCGCTGTCATGAGCGGGCACATTTCCGACCTCATCAGCCGGGACGATCTGACCATCCTGGCGGAGGAAGAGGTCCGCAAGCTCGTCGCCAAATACGAGCTCGCCGAACACTTCGATCCGTACCGCTATGTGCCGCCTGGTCCTGTGGCGCAGGCGTTCATCCTGTCGACGGCGCTGACCAAGGTCATCATGGGGCCGCTCGGGGGCGGCAAGACGACAACCTGCGCCTTCGCGCGGATCTACGCCGCGACGCTGGCGCCGGTGGCGCGGCATCCGGAGGACGGCAAGCCGACGCGCATGTGCCGTTGGATCGTGCTGCGCGACACGTTCCGCTCGGCCGAAAAGACCGTGCTGGAAAGCTGGAAGCAGTGGTTCCCGAAGGGCTATCCGGGCTCGACCTGGACCGGCGGCAACGACCGCCCTGTGACCCATGTGCTTCGCTTCATCGGCGCCGACGGCGTCCGGATCGAGGCGATCACGGAATTCGCCGGCCTTGGCGAGGCCTCGATCGAGACCTTGATGAAGGGCCGCGAATATTCGGGCGCCTGGCCAAACGAGCTCGACACCCATGCACCTGGTGCGCTCGACGATCTCGAGCAGCGTGTCGGCCGCTATCCGAAGTCGGACATCCTGCTGACCAAGGCCGAGCTCGAGAAGCTTGCCCGGGAGTTGGGCAAGGCGCTGATCGTGTCCGGGCCACGCCTGCGCTTCGTGATCGGCGACATGAACGCGCCGACCATCGACAATTGGACCTACAAGGCCTTTGTCACCAACAAGAAACCTGACCGGCTGCTGTTTCGCCAGCCGTCCGGCCGATCGGTCGACGCCGAAAACCGCTTCAACCTCGAGGCCGATTATTACGACCGCATCATCCGCAACCAGGAGGACCATTTCGTCAAGCGGATGGTCGACAACGAGTTCGGCTATTCGCGCTCGGGCAAGCCGGTATTGAGCAGCTTCTCCTACTTCAAGCACGTTGCCTCTAGCCGTCTCATCTGGCGGCCGGAGCTGGACCTCTACATCGGCGTCGATGCCTCGACGTCGGGCCTGTCGCCCGCGGCCATTTTCGCCCAGGCATGGACACCGCGCCTCGCCTTCCTGGACGAGTTCTATCTCGGCCACGGCGTCGGGACGGCGCGCTTTGGCGAAGCGCTGAAAATGAAGATCGACGCCGAATATCCGGACGCTCGGTTGAAGGTCTATGTCGACCCTGCGGCGCAGTACGGCGCCGACAAGGAAGGCGGCCAGCTGGCCGCTCTCGAGCTGCTGTCCGTCATTCTCGGCCTGCCGATCATGGTGCCGGCCAACGGATCCAACGAGCTCGGCATGCGCATCGACGCGATCAATTCGGAACTGCGCGGCTATCTCGAGCCACATTCGCACCTGATCGTCTGTCCGGAAAAGTGTCCGCTGTGGCTCGAGGGCGCTGCCGGCAAGTACCGTTTCCGCAAGAAGCCGGAGAACTCGGGCAACGAATACGACGACATTCCCGAAAAGCTGCATCCTTGGTCCGATCTCCAGGACGCCGGCCAATATGTGACGCTCGGCATTCGCGGCCGCGCCGCCGCAATCCGGGGTGCCGCGACCGGGCGTGGCCAGGGCGATGGGCGCCGATGGGGCTCGCAGGCCGCCGGCGGCGATCGGCGGCCTGCGCCAAAAGAGCGTGGCGGCTTCAACCCGCACAAGTTTTGACCATGGCGATAACGATCACCTCGCCGGCGACGCTGTTCGACATGGCCGAGCTCTCGGGCGCCAGCTCGCGCCTGATGTGGGCGGTGGCGCGCGAAATGTGGGCAACGGGAACGACGTTCGCGATCCGGGACGGCGCCGAGCTGATCGGCCTGGCCGGCATCTACCCTCTAAAACCCGACTGCGGCGAATGCTGGTTCAATGTCCGGCCGGCCGGTGCCGGGCACATGCTGGCGATCTGTAGGGCGATCAAGTTGACGATACGGGCGAGCGGCTACCGTGAAATCGTGGCGGTCTGCACCTCCGATGCTGGAAAGCGCATCGCGGCCGCAGCCGGCATGCAGTTTTTCGAACGAACCGAAATGGGAGAAGTCTGGTCATGCCAACCCTCTTTGGTGGCGGAAACGACGCCGCAAAGCAGCAACTCGAGGCGCAGCAGCGCCGGAGCCTCGCCGATCTAGCCAAACAGCAGGGTGAGATCGACCAGGCGGCGGCCGCTCCGGCCGGCGGCACCCGCAAGCAGGGACGCGGCCTCCTGACGTTCCTGTCGGGTACCGGCCAGGACACGTTCGGCTGATATGTACGAGACGAGACGCCTAAAGGAGCGGCGCAACGCCGCCAAGCGCGAGCACGACACTTTTCAGCCGCTCGTCGACGAGGCGTTCCAGTACGCCATTCCCTACCGCAAATCGACGCGCGATACCAGCACCGGCGAAAAGCGCGTCGACCAGGTGTTCGACCAGACGGCGATCGATAGCGCGTTTCGCTTCGCCGGCAAGCTGCAGCAAGATCTCTGGCCCACCGGCCAGCAGAATTTCGAGCTCGAGCCGGGGCCGATCATCATTGACCAGCGTCAACGGGAGCAGATGAGCGCCGACCTCGAGCCGATATCGAAGGTGCTCACTGCCTTCGACGATGACGGCGATTGGGATATGGCGTTCCACGAAATGGCGCTCGAGCTGTCGGCCGGCACCGGCGCCATGCTGATGAACTCGACAGACGATCCCGACCTGCTTTGGGAGCCGATTTCGGTTTCGGTCGACGAATTGCTGCTCGAGAAGGGCCGCAACAACAAGATCTCCGCCATCTTCTGGACCCAAAAGATGTGCCTGCGGGTGCTTTGGGACACGTGGCCGGAAGGCAAGTTCGGCTACGAGCTCACCGAGCTCTATCGAACGAAGCCCGAGACCGAAATCGATGTCAATTGCGACACCGTTTGGGACAAGCAGAAGCGCCGGTGGATGATGCTCATCTGGTGCGAAAAGCAGGAAACGATCATCTACACGTCGCAGTCGCGCACATGCCCATGGCTGACGCCGCGCTATATGCGCGTGCCCGGCGAAACCAAGGGTCGCGGCCTGGTGATGTTGGCCATGCCGACCATCAAGACCGCCAATACGGCCAAGCGCCTGATGCTGCAAGCCGGCGCGATCGCCATGCTCGGCATCTACACGGCCGTCGACGATGGCGTGTTCAATCCGGACCTTGCGCCGCTCGAGCCCGGCGTTTTCTGGAAGGTCGCCCGCAACGGCGGCACGCTCGGCCCGTCCGTCTCACGCTTCCCGGATCCGCGCCTCGACCTGGCCGGCCTAGTGGTCAGGGACATGCAGTCCGAGATCAAGGCGACGATGATGGACCAGACGCTGCCGCCCGACAGCGCGGCGGTGAAGTCGGCGACCGAGATCCTCGAGCGCGTGAAGCGCCTTGCCGCCGATCATATCGGCGCCTTCGGCCGCCTGGTGAAGGAAATCGTTGTGCCGTCCGTTCGCCGGCGCATGGAGCTCGCCTACAACAAGGGGCTGATCAGCACCGAGATCCCGATCGACCAGCTGCTTGTGCGGGTCAAGGTCAAGTCGCCGCTGGCGCTCGCTCGCGAAGCGGAGCGCATCGGCAAGATCGTCCAGTGGCTGGAAATGGTCATCGCCATTCTGACGTCCGTTGGCGCGCCACAGGGTGTCAACCGCATCGCGAAGCTCGAATTGCTGCTGACCGATATCGCCGGCGACATGGGCGTGCCGTCGAAATACGTCGTGACGACGGATGAACGGGCCGAAATGGACAAGGCCGAGCAACAGCAACAAGCCCTGTTGGCGGCGGCCGCCGCAGCAACGGGCGCAGCGGGTGGGATGCCGACAGCATGAGAGACAGGGACGTCCAGGATGTCGTATCCGGCGCCGCGCGCAGCGGCTGGGAATGGTTCGATGGGGCGGACGAGAAGATCCGCGAGCGCTTGGATGTGCGCCAGTCCCTCGAGGGGGAAGATGCCAGGGCGGTTTCCCGCGCCTGGGCGGACTTCGCGGCCACGCCCGGCGGCGAGAAAGCGCTCCTCGCGATGGCAAAGGCAACGCTCGATCGAACCGTTTTCTTCGTCAATCTCGGCCTGGACCCGGTGTCCATGGCCGTTTTCGGCGCGTTCCGTGAGGGTCAGAACGCGCTCGCGCATGAAATCTTTCGCCAGGTCGCCAAAGGCCAGGGCGAAACCCTCCTTCCGAGAGACGTGACTTAACCGGAGAACGTGACATGAGAAACATACTGGACAGGTACCTGCGCGCGCCGGAAGGTGGTGGCGCCGGCGGCGGCGATGGTGGCGGCGGCGATGGTGGCGGTGGTGGTG
>NZ_JAIUHS010000012.1:0-204766 GCF_020165235.1 Mesorhizobium sp. CA13
CGGTGGTGGTGGTGGCGGTGGCGGAGCCTGGACGCCGCCGGCGGGCTTGCCGGACGAATTCAAGGGCGCGACGGCTGACGAGGTGCTGGGCAAGCTGCTGGGCGGGTACAACGACGTCAACACCCGTTTCGGCGGGCTGCGCGAAAAGCTGGCCACCATGCCGAAGGCACCGGAAAAGCCGGACGGCTACGTCTATGAGCCGAGCGACAAGCTGAAGCCCTATTTCGGCGACTTGAAGGCCAATCCGGTTTTCGACCAGGCGCGGCAGGCCTTCCACAAGCACGGCATACCGGCGCAGGCTTTCGCCGGCGTCATCGAGGACCTGTATGGGCCGCTGGCGGAAAAGGGGCTGCTCGGCGAGGTATTCGATCCGAAGGTCGAGCTGAAGACTTTCGCGAGCGAGCTCGGCCTCGATGCGGCCGGTGCCACCAAGGCGCTGACCGAAACCGACGCCTTCGCCAAGGGGCTCTTGACCCAGTTGAAGGATGTCCCGGAAAAGCTCAAGCCAAAGGTCGAGGCGGCACTGCTCGGCCTGACCGACACGGCGGAGGGCAACGTGCTGCTGCGCGCGCTGTCGGGCCGCCTTGCGGAAAACGGCATTCGCATCGGTGGCGACGGCAACGCCGCCGGCGCGCTAACGACCGAGGACCTGAAGAAACTCGACAACGACCCGCGCATCGACCCGGCCAACCGCAACCACACGGATCCGGCGAAGCGCTTCGACGAGGATCTGCGCAAGAAGTACGACGAGGCCTATCAGCGCCTCGCGCCGGCCAACAAGACGGCCTGGTAATTGGCGACGAGTTGACCGCATCGCCGCCCGATTAGGCTTCTCCTGCACTTTCGGGCGGACCTGCGCCGCCGGTGGCCTCTCCGCCTCCCTTGCGATGATCAAGGCGGACCTGCCGGCGCGTTCGCGGCCTCTCCACCCCGGTGTTTCCCTTTAACATCGGAGTTCCAACATGACCGTGAATGCACCTACCTGGTTCCCGACCCAGTACGCGAACCGGGCCATGCACATCTATCAGAACAAGGGCAACCGGCTTCGCCCCATGGTGACGGCCGCGACCCGCATCGAAGGCGCCGAAAAGGCCGTCTTCTGGCTCGCCGGCAAAACGGTGGCGCGCAAAAAGACTGCCGCCAACCAACGCAACGTTCCCGGCGGCGCGGATCGCAAGAAATTCGAGGTTCCACTCGCCACCTGGGTCGCCTTCGATACCGTCGAGGAATACAACCTCGACCGCATGTCGGTGGACGAAAAGGAAATCGTCTACCAGTCCGGCGCCATGGCGCTCGGCCGCGCCACCGACATCGAGGTCTACGCCGTCATGAAGGCGGCCAAGCCCGCGGCTGACGCTGGCTTGGACTTCTCGGCCGGCGCTTTCTCCGCCGCCAATGCCCTGCTGCTGTGCTCGGCGCTGCAAAACGACAAGGTGCCGTGGGACGGCCAGGTCTATTGCGGCCTGCCTTCGCTGCAGTGGAACCAGCTCCTTGCCAACAAGGTCGTCAACTCTGCCGACCATGTGAAAAACCTGCCGTTCACGGAGGCGACCGACACCCGCTTCTGGAATGGCGTCAACTGGTTCCTCCAGGTCGAGGAAGATCCCGGCGACTTCTATCGCGTGCCGGCGGCCAACAAGCAGGATCTGATGATCTGGCACAAATCGGCGCTCGGCTGGGGCAACCATACCGATCTTCGCGTCATCCCGCAGTGGGACAACTACGAAGACTGGTGGACCATCAACATGCAGGCCAAGGGCTGCGCCACGACGATGCAGGAAGGCAAGGGCATCAAGTGCTTCACCACCAGCTCGAACAGCGCGATCGCCATCGTCTGATTTGACCGGCCTACGCCCGGCGGAGAGTCCGCCGGGCGGTTTTTCCTCAACCGCAACCGGAGATCCGAACCATGGCTTTCAACGCCAAAGGCTTCAAGACGCTCACTCATATCGGCACGCCCGATGTGAACGGCGCTGCCGGCACCAATGTCTGCCTGCACGCCTATGTCACCAACGACGACACGGCCGCCGTTATCACGGTGGGCTATTTCAACAGCCTCGCTGCCCGGCTGAAGAAAGGCGATATCATCATGATGTCGCTCGACAATGACGGCGCGCCGATGCTGCGCAACTACCTCGTCACCGCAAACGACGGCACGGTCGTGACGATCGCGGCGCAGAACGTCGCCTGACGCTTTTGCGCTTCGTCGCCAGCTCCGGCGCGTCACGTCGCCGGGGCTGGTTTTTGCCAATGTGAGGAGCCGAATATGTCGTTGCTTCAGCCTCTCGATATCGTCAACGCCGCCTGCGCTGTCATTGGCGAGGATCCGCTCGAGGCCTTCGACGGCGAGGCCGGCGGTGCGGCGATTTCGATCTATGAGGACGTCGTCGGCTTCAACTGCGGCGTCTACCAGTTTTCGTTCTGCCGGTCGCTGCGCCAGCTTTCCCGCGTCAGCGACGCTGTGCCGTTGTCCGGCTGGACCTATGTTTTCGATCTGCCGCCCGAGCGCATCGGGCCGCCGATTTACGTCACCGATGACATCACCAGTCCCGACCGGCGCTTCAACCGCTACAGCCTGGTCGACGCCACGGTGCACGCAAGCTGCGAACCGCTGTTCGCGATGATCAAGATCATCCCTGCGCCGCATCTTTGGAGCGCCACGTTCAAATCCTGCACGATCAGCGCTGTCGCCGGGCGGCTCGCTTTCTCGCTGGCGTTCGATCGGGCGACCATGGAAAGCTTGACACAGGTTGCCTATGGCAGCCCCATCGAGAATTTCCGTGGCGGCCAGATGCGCGCGGCGATCAATGAGGACGCCCAGGCCACGCCGCCGCGCAAACCTGACTGGTCGAACAATCCCTTCGAACGCGCTTGGAAGAGCTGACATGGTCGCGCGCCCGGGCAGGATGCAATCGGCGACAACCGCCGGCGAGCTCGATCCCTCGCTTCACGACCGCTGGGAGCTGAAGTACTTCGCCACCGGTTCGCGGTGGATGGAAAACGTCCAGGTGATCCCCCAGGGCGGGTTCAAAAACCGGGACGGCATGCGCGACGTCGGCGCAGTGGATGCCGCGGCCTCCCGGCTGTTTCCGTTCGACGCATCGGACGGGTCCTCCTACGACCTTGTGTTCAAGCCGCTGGGCTGCGCGATTTGGGGCGAGACGGCCGAGCTCGACACCCTCGTCACCGGACTTGCCACCGAAATGCTGGCAACCTTCACGGTGGCGCAGCAGCTCGACACCATGCTGCTGTTCCACACCGACTTGAAACCGCAGCGGATCAAGATCCTGGCCCCGAACAATTGGGAGATCGATGACGTGCCGTTCGTCGGCATCCCGACCTATGATTATGGCGGCGTCTACACCAATGGCGTGTCCGCCGTGTGGGAGATCGAGTTTGCGGGTCTCAACGGCACCACGTCCTTCTTCGTGCTGACCGTCTCCAACCAGGACACGCTTTCGATCGACTATACCGACGACATGTTGCTGATGGCGGCGCGCGTCCAGGATGCCGTGCTTGACCTTCCCAATGTCGCCCCCGGCATAACTGTTGTTTCCTCCAGCGGCGATGCCACAGGAAGCAAAGTCAAGATCACCTTCGACGGCGCCGGCAATGAAGGCGACGGCTGGGCGGTGAGCGGGCGAGTGATCAACAAGGCTGACGCGGCCGTGCTGGCGTTCAAGGTCACGCCTGGCGTCGAACCCGGCGAGGATCTGATATCGGCCACGAAGGGCTGGCCGCATTGCGGCGCGTTCTACAGCCAGCGTTTGCTGATCGGCGGCTTCAAGTCCCTGCCGAACGCATGGATGTTTTCCAAGGTCGGCGACTATTTCAACTATGACAAGCGCTTCGCGGAGGCAAATGGACCGACGCTGGTCCCGATGGACGTCTCGGGAGGCGAGCGCATCGAGCGGATCGTGCCGAACCGCAACCTGCTGATCTTCACGACCCAGGCCGAATATTGGCTGGCGGAGCGCGCGCTCTCGAAAACCACAGCGCCGAACCATGTCCAGTCGTCACGGCACGGTGCCCGGCGTGGCGTGCCGATCGCCGAGAATGAGGGCGCCGCCCTGTTCCTGCATTCTGACGGCGATGTGCTCGGCGAGAACCGCTACACCGACGTCGAGGGCAACTTCGTCGCCACCGACATTTCGTTGCTGGCACCGCATCTGGTCAGTCACGTCAAGGACCAGGCGGTGCGCCGAGCCACCAACTCTACCAGCGGCAATTTGCTGGCGATGATCCAGGACAATGGCGCCGCCCGTCTGGTGACGATTTTGCGCGAGCAGGAAGTCACCGCCTTTACGCGCATGACGACGGCCGGCACGCCGATCGCGGTCTCGGTCAACGGCCGCAACGAAATGAGCTGGCTGGTGGACCGGCCGGATGCGCGCCGCCTCGAGCGCTTCGAAAATGGCTTGCTGCTCGATGCGGCGATCTCGTTTGCCTACGGCGTGCCGACAAAGACGATAGCCGGCCTGGCGCGTTTCAACGGCCGCGACGTCTGGGCGATCGGCGACGACGACGTGTTCGGGCCTTTCCATGTCGCAGCCGGCGCGATCACGCTTCCGGTGGGCGTCATGGCGGTCACAGTGGGAACCTGGGCGCCGCCCGTGGTGCAGACGCTGCCGCTGCCGCGCACAGTCGGGCCAAACATCGTCCTGAAGCGACGGGCGCGGATCCATTCCGTCATCCTGTCGGTGCTCGATACGACGTCGATCGCGATCGGCGTCAACGGCAAGGCGCCGGTTGACATCGATCTGCTCCGCTACGGGGCGGTCGCTGACCTGCCCGAGTTGCAGGCACCGTTCACCGGAGATCTCAAATTGCGCGGGCTGACCGGTTACCACGACGATCCGTATGTCACTGTTACGCAAACTCGGCCTGGTCGCATGACCGTTCGGTCGATCACCATCGAAGCGGCACTCTAGGGAGGCCCAGACATGCAAGCGGCATTTGCGGCAATAGCCTCGATCTTCGGCGGCGGTTCGGCGGCCGCCACGGCCGCCGGCGCCGCTGGCACCACGGGCGCGACGGCGGCCGGCCTTAGTGGCGCGCAAACGCTGGTCTCGGTGCTGTCGGCCATCGGAACGCTCGGCGCCGGCTTTGCCAGCGCGCAAGCGGACAAGGACCAGGCCAATGCCGTCGAGCTGCAAGCGGGGCAGGACAAGGTCCAGGACACGCAGCGGCAGACGCAGATGAAACGCACGCTGCTCCAGGTTCTCGGCGACAACGACGTGACGTTCGCGTCGGCGGGCATCGATATCACCGGCGGCATCGCCCAGGACGCCCGCCAGACCGCGAGCAAGCGCGCGGCCGACGAGTTGACGATCGACCGGCGAGACAGCGACTTCCGCGCTGCATTGGCGAAGATGCGCGCGCAAGGCTACCGGCGGCGGGCGAGCTCGACGGTCGGCGGGGCGCTGCTCGGCGCCGCCGGCGGGCTGTTGAACACCCAGATTGACATCGGGCAGCGCGGCGGTGCCAGCCCTGCGAGCTCGGATCCATGGGCGGGAATGAGGATTGCGTCCTGATGGCAAACCGGCAGTCGCGCGATCCAGGCGAGCTCCGCCGCTTCGACCAGTATGCAAAGATCGGCGACGCGCCGTCCTATGCCGTCGACACGGGTGACGCCTGGCGCGCGTTGAGCTCGGTCGCCGGCAAGCTTTCCGATCGCCTGGGCAAGATGGCTGACGATGCGGCGTCGCGCGAGGGCGCGCTCGCCGGTCTTGCCGCCGGCGCCTCGTCTGGCGCTGCCTATCTGCAAATGCAAGCCTCGCAGTCGGCCGCTGCGGGCAAGGCCTCCGGATCGCCGTCGCCGTCGTCAGCGGCGGCAGTGCTACGCAAAGAGGAAGGCTTTCGCGACACGCCCTATTGGGACGTCAATGCGTTCCGTGTCGGCTACGGCTCCGACACGGTGACCCTCCCTGACGGGAGCGTCAAAAAAGTCGTGAAAGGCATGAAGATCACGCGCGAGGATGCCGAACGCGATCTTACCAGGCGTCTCGGGGAATTTGCCTCGACTGCTAGCCAACAGACCGGCGGCGCGTTCGACAAGCTTCCGGATCCCGCAAAATCAGCTTTGCTGTCGGTGGCGTACAATTACGGATCCCTGCCGAAACCAGTTGCAGGCGCAGTGCGCTCGGGCGACGTCAACGCAATCGCGAACGCGGTAGCTGGCCTTTCGGCCAACAAAGACCGCCGGCAGCGCGAGGCGTCCATCATTCGCGGCGCTCAAGCGGCACCGGCGGCGGCCGGACCTGCGCCGGCGGAACCGCCCAAGGGTCTGGTCCAGGCCGGCAACATCGATCTGGGCAACCGGCCGGTCGTCAAGAATGAAGATGGTTCGATCAGCACCGTCCGATCGATATCGTTCGAAGAGGACGGCAAGGAGATCCTGATCCCGACCGTCTCGCCCGATGGCAAGCTGTTGAGCGACGACGACGCGATCAAGCTTTACCATCGCACCGGCCAGCATCTGGGCATCTTCGATAGCGCCAAGAGCGCCACCGCTTACGCGAAGAACCTGCACGAAAGCCAGGCCGCCTACTATGGTGGCGCGCAGTCCGGAAGCCGTCCGATCGTGCCCGTCCTGCCGACGACGCCGCTGGCATTGCAGCGCGGCGACACGGTCTATGGCGAAGCCTACAACCGGTCCGCCTCGAGCGCCTATGGCTGGCGCATGCAGACCGGGCTCGAAACCCAGATGCAGGCGGCCTACGAGGCCAACCCGGACAACCCGCAAGGGCTCGCCGACGCGCTTGGCAAAGTGCATTCCGAGTTCGCCAAGGACACCAACCTTGCGGATCCGCAACTGGCGGAAGCCTTCGACAAGCGCTTCGCCGAGCGCAGCCAGGCGTTCATGCTCGACGCGCAGAGCAAGGCGGCGGCAAAGATGCGCGAGACCGAACAGGCCGCAGCCTTCGAGGGCATCGCGGCGCAGCGGCAAGGCATCGAGCGCCAGGCCATCGCGCTGGGCGCCAACCCGCGAGGCGACGCGATCATGCAGCGCGAGCTCGAGCGCGGCGGCCGCTCGATCGAGGGCGCTCTGGCGAATGGCACGTTGACGCCGTTGCAGGCGGCCAAGGCCAAGGCGGACCTGGCGGAAACGGCTGCAACCGGCCGCGTCCAGGGTGTTTATCAGGCGCTCGACACGCCCGAAAAAAAGGAACAGTTCGCCACCGGTCTGCTCGACGAGTGGACGGCCGGCAAGGGGCCGCTGGCCAAGCTGCCTTACGACACGGTCAAAAGCCTGTCGTCGACGCTGTGGAACGACGCGCGCGCCGAGATCAACCGCAAGACGGCGGCGCAGAAGGTCGAGGCCGCGCGCACCGAAGACCTGGTCAAGGATGACATCGCCAGCGTTGCCGCAACCGGCAAGGGGCTCGATCCGAAGGATAGCGGCCTGTCGGTCGACAAGGTCGCGACGATGCTCGGTCCGGAAAAGCTCGACGCATGGCGCGCCGACCGGGCGCAGGCCGAGCGCACGTGGCAAGCGACGTCGGGTCTCGAGACGGCAACGCCTGCGGAAATCACCGATCGCCTCGCCGCCTTGACGCCGAAGGCAGGCACGCCGGGCTATGTCGGCGATGCCAAGGTATTCGATGCCGCGACCAAAAAGGCGCAGGCCGTCATCAAGGCTCGTGCGGACGATCCCGCCGCAGCCGTGGAAGCTGCCTTTCCGGACGTCAAGGACATGGCCGCGCAGGCCAATCCGCAAGATCCCGACAGCATGCAGGCGCTCGTTTCGGCTCGCCTGCACGCGCAAACGGCACTCGGCATTGCCGAGCTCGGCCAGTCGCCGCTTACCAACCAGGAAGCACGCGCCCTGGCGCGGGCGGTATCGGCGCAGCCGGATCCCGGCAAGCAGGCGCAAGCCATGGGCCAGCTCGTGGACCAGGTGCAGGCGACGTATGGGCCGCATGCCGACGCGGTGTTGAAACAGATCCTGCAAGTGCAGGGCATCGACAAGGAAATGGCCGGCTATGGCGCCGGCCTGTTCGCGCGGCTCAACCGCGGCGGCGTGCCTACGGCTGGCGATCGGCGCGCCGGCGGCGTCATGACCGAAACGGCCGCCGCCGACCAGGCCGGCACCCCCAAGGCGACGGACGCCACGCCGATGCCGAATTTCAAGCAACAGCAGATGTTGCTCGCCAATCCGGAGCTGGCGCCGCAGTTCGACCAGAAGTTCGGCCCGGGCGCCGCCCGCAAGGTGCTCGGCAGTCGGGATCCCGGCCTGGCACGACCGGTTCCCGGCGGCACGGCGACGACAGCCCCGGATGGCAGCGAAGGGTTTATTCCGAATGGCCGACGTTAATCCCTTCGACGCGCTGGACAGCACCGACGAGGGGCCGGCCGCCTTGCTGCAGCCTGGTGTGCCGCCAGGCTACGCCGAACGGTTCCAACTGAATTTCGAGGCCGGCCAGCGCTATAACACGGTGTTGGGCGCGATCAACGATGCGCAGACAGAACGCAACCGCGAGGACCGCCGGCGCTTCGATGCCAAGTTCGAGACGTTCCCGACCTGGCAGGGCTTTCTCGAGGGGACAACGGCGCTGGCGGGCCAAGTCGCCGGCACGGCCGCGAGCCCGGAAAATTTCATCCCGATCGGTCTGGGTGAAAAGGTGCTGGTCGGCACCAAGGCTGCCGTCACCGGGCTCTGGGCGAAGATCTTCGCCGGCGCCGTCGACGGCGCGGCCACCAATGCCGTCGCCGACGCCGCTATCCAGGGCGTCGAAAATCTCGGCGGCAATCGCCAGGGGTTTGACCCCTGGCAGTATTTCACCGGCGTTCTGCTCGGCGGCGTCGCCGGCGGCGGCGGTGGTGCCGTTGCGCGTGGTGTAGAAGTCCGATCGAGCGGCAAGGCCGTAAGCCAACTGTTCGATGCGGCCAAGGATCAGAAGGCGATCAACGGGTCTTTCGCCAATGTCTTTGATCAGCTCGACGATGCGCCGGCGCCAGCGGCCGAACCGGGCAAGATCGTGACCGGAGCGGAGGCGCAGGCATCGGCGGCGCCTGTTCCTAAAAAGCCGGAAGTGGCGGCGGCGCCAAAGAGAAAGAAAGCAAAGGCGCAGGCCGCACCGCCGCCTTCTGAAAGCCCGGAAGCGGTGACGCTGGGCGATGATCTTTCTGCCCGCGCTAGCGAGGCGCGGGAGGTCGAGCCACCGGCGTCGACCGATGTTGCACCGGCCGCTGATGATATGGCTTCGATCCCTGGCCAGGAGTCTGCCAAGCGTGCGCTTGAAATGGCGGCGATCGGCGGCCACACCGTCACACTGGATGGTCCGAAGGATTTGACCGACGCTCTGACCGCTGCCTTCCGCAGCGCCGGTGGTGACCCCGCAACGATAAGGCCGGACGGCGATATAAGGATCAAGCTGGACGGTCCGGAGGAGGCGGCCAAATATGGCGGTGGCAGTCGTGAGCCCTCCGCCGCGATCCTGAAGCGCGTTGAACAGGGACGGGCAAATGCACCCGCTGTAACGGCCACCGAACCGGCGGCGGATGCGTTGGCCAAGGACGCATTGCGATATTTCGACCAAGGCGTGATCGACCGCGCCAAGAAGATTGCCGGTTCTATTGCAGCGAGCGACGGCGCCAAAACGATCGGCCGCATTCATCTGGCGGAAGCACTGTCCTATGTCGCGCCGGACGACCTCGCGGCGGCAAAGTCAAGCCCGGTATTGTCTGCAAAGGATCGGATTGCGACCACCCAGGCAGACGCGCAGGCGGTCAATTCCTTCATGGCGACGCCGGTGCAGACCGGCGCGCTGCGCGGGCAGATGCAACGGCCGGCCGGCGGCTCGGCCGCGACATCGAAGGCGGTCAACAACATCGCCCGCGTTCGCGAGACGGCCGAGACATTGGCGGCCGCGCTGGACATCGCCGCGACCAGGCAGGGGCGATTGCCAAGGGCAAAGGGCGGCAAGGTGCTCGGCGTGTTCAAATCGCCGAGCGGTGTCGTGCGTGTGAAATCGCTCGATGATTTCGACGTGCTGACCCACGAATACGGGCATTCGGTCGAAAAGCGCGTGCCTGGCATGACCGCGCTGATGAAGGCGCACTCGGCCGAGTTGCGCAAGCTGGACTACGATCCCGTTTCCGGCCGCGACACGGAGGGCTTTGCCGAGTTCTTTCGCCTGTGGCTGACCAACCGGCCTTATGCGCAGAAGGAAGCGCCGAAATTTGCCAGGGCGTTTGAAGCCGAGCTCGCCAAGCATCCGGAGATCTCGGCCGCGATCGCCGATGCCTCGAAAGCCTGGTCGGATTTCCTGTCGGCGCCGTCGACGGCGGCCGTCGCCTCCACCATCGTTTCCGCCAAGCGCAAAGGCTGGGTCGGCAAGACCAGTGCCGACCTGAAAAAATACGGCATCGCCGGCAGCATCCACGACGTGTTGCAGCGGATCTACACATTCACCTTCGACGATCTCAATCCGCTGGCCAGGGCGGTGAAAGAGTTGCAGGCGGTGCACGTTGCCAACAAGGGCAAGCCGCTGGACATCAACGTCTCAAGCGACGCCTATAAGCTGGCGCGCATGTCGCGCGGCGCCTACTCGGCCGGGCACATGGACGTAATGTATGGGGTGGCGCCTTACCGTGGGATCAATCCGGAAAGCCCGAGCCTGCGCGACGCGATCGTCGAGGCGACCGGCAAGCCGAATGCGCTGTCCGGCTGGGACCCGGTGAAGATCCGCGACTTCGGCTCCTATCTCTGGTCGCGCCGTGCGCTTGGCGAATGGGAGCGGTTTCGCGCCGGCGAGATCCCGAACCCACCGGACAAGCTGACGCATGGCGACCACAAGCAGAACGTCGCCGAGCTCGCCAAGGCAAACCCGCAATTCGTCAGTGCGGCCGACAAGGTGCACGAATTCGGCCGTGCGCTTTGGAAGAAGAAATTCGACGCCGGTCTGATCGACCAGGTGACGTATGAAGACGGCTTGAAGATCGTCGACTATGTGCCCGGCCTGCGTGACTTCTCGTCGGACGCCGACGCCAAGGTGCCGGCCGGCGGCTCGCGCGGCAAGACCGCGAAGGGCGGCTTTGCCAGCCGTTTCCGGGGCTCCAAGCGCGACGTGATCAATCCGCTCGAGAGCATGGCCGCCGACGCCTACGAAACGGCCATGGCGATCGCGCGCAACGACGTCGTCAAGGCGCTCGATCGCCTGGCACTGACGGCAGGCCAGGGCGCCGGCGCGATCGCCGAGCGGATCCCAGCCAAGGAAATGAAGGCGGCTATGGTCGATCCGCTCGAGGCGGTCGAGACGGCCGCGCGCAATGCCGGCCTGGCCAAGCCCGACATCATGATGTTGCGCGACAGTGTCGAGAGCGCGATCGGCGACGAGAAGGCGGCGATCTTCCGGCCGGCGATCATTAACGACAAGGGCGAGCCTATCGTTTTCTTCCGCGACGGCGGCAAATTGCAGGCGCTACGCCTGGCGGACGGCAAGTTCGGCAAGGCGATGTACGGCACGCTGGCGGCCATGTCGCAACATGAGCGCAATTTCTGGCTCGAGCTGGTGGCGGTGCCGGCGCGGATCCTGCGCATGGGCATCACGACGGCATTCGAGTTCGTCGGTGCGAATTTCGTCCGTGACCAGGCCATGGCCGCCATCCTTTACGGCAAGCCGCTGCGCCGGCTGGGGCGCTCGCTACAGGGGGCGGCGGACGATCTGCTTGGCTCGGAGACGGCGCGGCTCTATTCGCGCGTTGGCGGCCTCTCCGGCGGCCAAGAGACGGCTTCGCTGTCCAAGGTGATGGCGGAGCGGGATCTCGCAGGCCTGCGCCGCAAGGGATGGCTGGCAAACCGCCTGACGTCCTGGCATGGCATCCTGTCGGTCGCGGAGGTTTCCGAAACGGCGACGCGTCTCGGCCTGTTCCGCACTTTCGCCCAGGAGGCGAAAGCCCGCGGCCTCGACGACATGGAGGCGGCGCTCGAGGCGAGCTGGCGCGCCCGCGACTATCTCGATTTCGACCGGCGCGGATCCGGTATGGCCGCGCTCGCCCGCGTGATCCCGTTCTTCAACGTCGCGCTACAGGGAACCGACAAGGTGACGCGCCACATGATCGCGCCGATCGCCAAGAAGATGCTCGGCCAGACGCTGTCGCCGGAAGACACGCGCGCGCTCGGCGCGGCCGCCAAGAGCTGGGCCTATCTGGCAGCGCTGACGGTCGGCTCGATGTCACTCTACGCGCTGCAAAGCCGCAATGAGGACCATGACGAGATCTCGGCGCAGACCAAGGCGACGCACTGGATGATTAAGGCCGGCGGCCGTTGGGTCGCGGTGCCCAAGCCGTTCGAGCTCGCGACCGTCATCAACCTCGCTGAAGCGTCCTATGACGCAATGGTGCAGAAAGACCCGGCCGCCGGCGGCCGCTGGCTGGACAGCCTGTTCTACACGCTGGCGCCGCCGTCGATCCTCGAAGGCAATCCAGCCATCACCTCATATTTCGAGATCAAGACCAACACCGATTTCTTTACCGGCGCGCCGATCGTGCCCGAGCAGCTGCAAGGCCTCGAGCCTTTCCTCCAGTATACTGCGCGGACGTCCGAACTGTCGAAAGAGCTTGGCAGTGCTTTCAACATTTCGCCTGTCATCGCCGATCACCTGATCACGGCGCATCTGGGCTCCTGGGGCCGATCGGCGCTTTCCCTATATGACCTCGCGCAGCCTGACGCTCCGGGTTTTGCCTGGGACGATGCGCCGATCTCCCGGCGGTTCATCAAGGACTCCGCCAAGGGCTCGCAATCCGTCACCATGTTCTGGCAGACCGCCGGCGAGCGGGAAGGCACGCTCGAGGGCAAGGCCAAGAGCTGGCAGGCGATGGCGGACAGCGGAGATCCCGCCGGCGCCGCCGACTACTACGCCTCACAGGACGATATAGCCAAGGCGTATATGGGCGTCTCGGCGATGGAGGCTAAGGCGCGCCGGCTGCACCCGCTGATCCGGGCACGCGGCGCAATCCAGGCGATCGGCGCCATCCGCCGCGATCTGGCGATGAACCGACTGACCGATGCCGAGGGCAATCCGATCGAAGTCGGCTCGGCCGCTCGCACCGCGGCCGACGACATCCTGTCGACGCTCGGCATGGCGATGGCCCGGAACGCTCTCGCGCTGACGGGCGTGCCCGGCTGGGCGCAGCGGCAGGAGATCCCGGAAGACGGCTTCTATCGCGAGCTCGCGGCCGTTTCTCCGGAGCTCACGCAACGGCTGGCGGACGCTTTCCACACCAAGAAAGTCTGGACTTACGATGCGGTGAAAGAGGCATGGCCGGATCTGCGCCAACGCGTCCTCGATGAGGGATCCCGGGCGCCGGTGCTCGACCTGGTCGGCCAGGTGCAGGCGGCCGGCAACCCGATCGAAGGTGGCATGAAGATCAAGCGCAAGCAAAAACCCGCTTTGGTGCCGTGAAGTTGACGGCACTGCGGGTGCCTCATGATCGGCCCGATCACAATCGGGACCCGAACCATGAGCGCAGTCTTTCCAGTCAATCCGGATGCCCGTTGGCGCAGCTACACGGCGGCAGCGGCGCAAACCGTCTTCTCGATCCCTTTTCCTTTCCAGGATGATGACGACATCGCCATCCTGAAAGTGGCGCTCGACGGCACGGTCACGACGCTGGCCCGGCCGACGCACTATATCGTCGCCGGCGCCGGAGAGCCCGCCGGCGGCAGCTTCGCTCTGACCGTGCCGGCGGTCGCCGGCGAAAAGTACATGCCGATCGGCAACGCCGTGCTCGAGCGTGTCCTCTCGATCGTGCGGGGCGGGCGCTACAAGTCGACCGCGACCGACGAGGATCTCGACCGACTGATGATCATCGCCCAGGAACATGAGCGGGAAATAGGCCGGGCACTCAAGGGGCCATACGGCGCCAACATCGACCTGCCTCCAGCTTCTCCTGATATGTTCCTCGGTTGGAACGAAACCGGCGACGCGCTTGAAAACAAACTGATGCAGCTTCTCGGCCTAGTCCAGGTCCTCAACGAAGCCGACATGCACTCGAACAGCCCGGCAAAAGTTCCGGCGCAGCAGAGCGTGAAGGCCTACAGCGACAACAAGGTCGCGTCGGTCAGCATCGCCCAATTTCAAGGCGACAACGACAGCCGGGTCGCGCAAGCCGTCGCATTGGCAGCACCGAACGGGATGATCAATGTTCCGGCCGGAGACTACGCGGTTGAAACGCCCCGTTCGGAGCTGATGGCGCTTGGCTCTACTGGCAACGGCGTGATGCGGCTTCCGTCTGGCGAGAAAATGAACCGGCGCGTTGTCGAGAAAAACGGGATCTGGAATTATAAAGCGCTGTGGTACGCGCACTATCGCATGTCAACCGCAGGGCGACTGCACATTGTGCTGCACGGCGATAGCACCGTTGAGGGCGGACCGTGGATAACGCATCCGTTCTATCCGGAAGACATATTGCGGGCAGAACTTCTGGATGCCGGCTTGCCCGCTGTTTATGTGTCGAACTTCGGCAAGGGCGGCACGATCATCGGGGGTCTCGGCTTTACCGATAAGACCGGCTGGGTGTCCGGCGTGAGCAACCCGGCCCTGGAGCCGACTGGAAACCCCTGGTTCTACGACGCCACCATTCATCCCAACGGCGCGTGGGACCCTGACACGTTCTTCTTCGGGTACAAAGGCCCCGTCGATATGGTCGTCATCAAGTATGGCGTCAATGACGCGGCGTTGCGCGACGCATCGATATACAGGACCGGTGTGCGTGCGGCGCTCGCCACTGCTCGCGCTCATTACGGCCCGTACATGTCCCTTGTCCTAGCCTCACCGAATGTCATCACCGACAGCTATGGCACCGATGGCGGGATACACAATCGGGACGAAGCATGGGTGGAAAGTATCTGTGAGATCGAGAAAGAGGCGTGCTTGGACTATCAGGCCGCTCGCTACGACACATACTCTGCTTTCAAGGCACGTGATCCTGATGATGCCTTCTGG
The DNA here is from genome assembly GCF_020165235.1 of Mesorhizobium sp. CA13. Taxonomy (NCBI): domain Bacteria; kingdom Pseudomonadati; phylum Pseudomonadota; class Alphaproteobacteria; order Hyphomicrobiales; family Phyllobacteriaceae; genus Mesorhizobium; species Mesorhizobium sp. CA13. The sequence continues at coordinate 14,952 of NZ_JAIUHS010000012.1, forward strand.
CTGGACAGTTTGGCGAGTGCAGGGCCGCCGTATCGCGCAGATGCCGGCGTCCATCCGGGGAACAACTACAATGCCTGGATTTGGGGCGGCCTTGCCAAAGCGATAGCTGACCCCGGCATCATGGCGGCTATACGACGGAACTCCTACCGCTGGATCAGCGAGATCAACACCGGATACGCTCCGCTTAAGGCGTCGTTGCCGCAGGACTTTGGGCACTTCGGGACGGAAGGCACCGTTACCCTTGGCACGTCAGATTGGTTGGAAAAGCCGGGCGCTCAAACAACCGAACGCGCGCCCAGCGGAGTTGTCCGACAGGAGGAATGGGGAGCAGCAAGCCTAGTCGGTCGCGTTCGTTACGGCAACGCGGCTTCTTGGTCCCCGGACTTCATTGTGGGCACAAAGGACTCGAACCCCGTTCCGGGTGCGAAATTTGCTCTCGATGCTGGCTCGCCAGCCCGTGTAGTGCAGATGGGGCGTTTCCTTACCATCGAGGGAGGGTTCAATTTCGTCGGGTCCGGCAGTGTGGCCGTAGGCGACATTCTCTGCACAACGCCTCTCCACCCAAGGCGGCAGACTTCCGTGATCATAAGCTTTCCAGGTGTCGGAAATGTACCGGCGCTTTGGAACGCGGCTGGCACTATTACGGCTAATCCAGCGGCTCCGTTGGCGATTGGCGGAACATCTTACTGCGGGGTATCAGCCTTGGCGGTGGCGTAGCTAGCCCTGCACTGGGCCAGCATCGCATCGAAGGTCGCGCCTGTCGGGGCTGTAGTGGCGTTCATGCTTATGAGGGCGTCGCTGCCACAGAGGGCATCAACGTGCCTTCCGGCGTTCAAATACCGACCGCTCCACCCGACCAAGACAGTGATGGCAAGGGCAACGGCAAAATATTCGAGCTTGGTCATGGCCGTCTATTTGCCCCCCCCCCAGTATGGTTGTCCGATCGAGTTGACGATACTAGCGGTCCGCTATCCTGCCCGCAACCATAGGAGGTTTCGGGCATGGATGGCAATTTCTCGCTCGCTCTGGCGCTGGTGCTCAAATCCGAAGGCGGCTGGTCGGACAATCCGGCGGATCCGGGCGGCGCCACCATGAAGGGCGTGACGCTCGCCAACTTCCGCCGCTATGTGAAGGCCGACGCCAGCAAGGCCGACCTGCGCAATATCTCAAACGACCAGGTGGCGACGGTCTACCGCCGTTTCTATTGGGACGCCGTCGTCGGCGCCGAGCTGCCGGCCGGCGTCGATTACGCCGTGTTCGACTTCGCGGTGAACAGCGGCCCGGGCAGGGCAGCGAAATACTTGCAGGGCGTCGCCGGCGTCACCCAGGACGGTCGCATCGGACCGGCGACGCTTGCCGCCGTGCGCGCCAAGCCGGCCAGCGTTATCATCGACGATCTCTGCGACGCCCGCATGGGCTTCCTGCAACGACTGCCAACCTGGCCGACTTTCGGCAAGGGCTGGTCCAGCCGCGTGGCCGGCGTGCGCAAGCAGGCCGTTCTCATGACGTCCTTGCCCGCCAGCGCGCCCGTCCAGCCACCGCCAGCACCCGCGGGCGCAGCGCCGGCGCCCAAGGCGCAGCCTTCGCCTCCAGGGCCGCCTGTGCCCGTCCAGGCGCCGGCATCTGCCAACTGGCTGGTGAGGCTCATCAACGCGATCGTAGCGATCATTTTCCGGAGGAAGGTATGACCGGCCTGATCATCCGCATCGCCCTGCGCTACGCCGCTGGCGTCCTGGTGGCGCGCGGTCTGCTCGGCGCCGACGACGCCGCGTCGTTCTCCGCTGACCCTGATGTCCAGCTGGCGATCGAGGCCGGCGCCGGCGTCGTGATCGGCGCGGCTGTGGAAGGCTGGCATTACCTCGCACGCCGGTTCGGTTGGGAGCACTGACGTGGGCGCGCTTTTGCTATCGCTGATCGCCAAGCTATGGCCTTACATCATGATCGGCCTCGCCGCCGTGTTCGGCCTGGTCCGCGCCTGGTACAAGGGCAAGGCCGACCAGAAGGCGGCGCAGGCCGCAGCGGAGGCCAAAGCGCGCGACATCGCCGACCAGGTCGACAACGATGTCGGCGCCCTGCCGGCCGACAAGGTGCGCCAGGAGCTCAAGACATGGGAAAAGTGATCGTGCTGCTGCTGCTCGGCGCGCTTTCGGGCTGCGTCACGGCCGCCGGCGATTTCTGCGCCGTCTCCTCGCCGCAGCGGATCTCGGCCGCGGCCGTCGACCAGCTCACCGACGCCCAGGCCCGGGCGCTGCTGGCGCACAATCGCAAGGGCCAGCAACTTTGCGGATGGAAGCCCTGACGTGCAGATCGACTGGACCATCAATCTTTCGCATCTTCTGACGATCGCCTTCGCGATCGCCGGCGGCATTGCCGCATGGATCACGCTGCGCTGGCGCGTCGCCGCGCTCGAGGTGGCCAACACACGCCACGAGAAAGCGCTTGAGGCGCAGCACAACGCCACGAACATGGCGATCGCCGCCATGCAGGGCAGCTTGAAGATCATCCAGGATCGCATCGAGGATGTGCGCTCCAAGAGCGCTCATGAGCTCGCCGAGTTCAAGCTCGACGTCGCCAAGCACTACGCCGGCTATGCCGCGCTGCGCGACATGGAGGCGCGCCTGGTGAAGGCGATCGACGAGCTCGGCGAGCGGCTGGAGAAGCTGTCCGAAGACCGGATAAGCTTTGGGAAAACCCGCTGATTTTTCGCGGAAATCCCACGTGGCCAAAACCTAAGTGGTTGATTTCACTATGCGCCCTGTCTTCTCTTAATCAGCGGGTCCACAGTTCAATCCTGTGCGCACCCACCAAATTCTTCAAAGACTTGGTGGAAAGACCCTGAATAGGCCGGTTCAATTGCCGCGCTCGTTCATCAGTGTTTGGCTGCTTTCGCCGCCCGGCCGCCTTTGGCCAGGAGAGTTGTAGGACTTTGCAGCTTGGTCAAAGACTACGATTGGCCGCGCCGAAAAACGCGGCTCAGAAACCTGCCGAACCGAAAAGCCATGCCGTTGTCAGCGCTCCGACCGTCGCCGGCATCAATGGCGGCCTTTCCGCCTGAGAAATCGCTGATGAGCCACCAGAAGAAAACCAGGAAAACAACGAGAATTGCGGTGTCGATCGGGCCATAAGTTGAATATTCACTGTGCCGAAGCACACCAGCAAGCAGCACGGCGATAGTCACAGCAGCGGCAACCGGGTGAAACTTTTTCATCCACCAGATCTATTCGAGAATCGCTACAACCGGAAGATGTCACTTCTCCGACACGCCCGCCTCGGCAAAGCTTGCCATGCCAGCATGGCACTCCAGCGCCGAGCGGACGATGTTGACGGCGAGGCAGGCGCCGGAACCTTCGCCGAGCCGCATGCCGAGGTCGAGCAGCGGCGGCAGGCCGAGGGCTTCGAGCAGGCCGCGATGACCTGACTCGGCGGAGACGTGGGCGGCGACGGTGTGAGCCAGGCCGGCCGGATGCAGCTTTGCCAAAGGCGCCGCGGCGGCGGTGCAGACGAAACCGTCGAGCAGCACCGGTATGCCCAGATGACGGGCGGCAAGCGTTGCGCCGAAGATGGCGGCGAGTTCGCGGCCGCCAAGTGCCGCGGCAACCCCCAGCGGGTCGGCAAGAATGGCGGCATGGCGCTTCAGGCCCGATTCGATGGCAACCACCTTGCGCATCAGGCCGGCATCGTCGATGCCGGTGCCGCGTCCGGTCCATTTTTCCGCACCGCCGCCGAACAGCGCCGCCGAGATCGCGGCGGCCGGCGTGGTGTTGCCGATGCCCATCTCGCCGAAGCAGACGAGATCGAGATCGTCGGTCACCGCATCGTAGCCGGCCGAGACGGCGGCAAGAAACGCCTTGTCGTCCATCGCCGGTGTTTGCGTGAAATCGCCGGTCGGATGGTCGAGATCGAGCGAAATGACGTCGAGTTCGGCGCCGGCGATGCGGGCGAGCTGGTTGATGGCCGCACCGCCGCCGGCGAAATTCGCCACCATCTGTACCGTGACTTCCGAAGGGTAGGCCGACACGCCCTGCGCGGTAACGCCGTGATTGCCGGCGAAGACGAACACCTTCACGCGGTCGAGCCTGGGCATGTCGCGGCGCTGCCAGCGCGCCAGCCACGCGGCTATGGTCTCGAGCCGGCCGAGGCTGCCTTGCGGCTTGGTCAGCGTGTCCTGGCGGCGGCCGACCGCGCTCGCGGCGGCGTCATCGCCATCAGGCAGGTCGAGGCAAGCGGCGCGCAATTCATGCAGTGATTTGAAGGGCATGGAAAGAAGTTCTCCGAGACAGAGTCAGGAAAGGGCGACAGTGGCGACGAGCAGCACCGCGATTTCGCTCACCTGCTGCAAGGCGCCGATCGTGTCGCCGGTCTGGCCGCTGATCTGGTTGAGGCAAAGCGCGTGGAAGGCGGCAAACAGCAGTCCAAGCAGGATAAGCGCCGCGATGGCGCCGCCGATCCCGAGCAGGAGGAGTGGGAGGGCGCCGAGCACGGCGCCGGCGATGGCGATTCCCCGCGAGACGGTGCCGGCGCCGGCCGAGAGGCCATCGTCGCGCGCCGGGGGCAAGAGATGCATGAAAGCGCCGAATACGCCGCGCGACGCCGCATGGGCGGCCAGGAGCGCGAAGAGGGCTTGTGTGGGATCGACGAATTCCGAGAGCGCGCTCCAGCGGATGAGCAGCGACAGCGCCAGTGCCATGGCGCCATAGGCGCCGATTCGGCTGTCGCGCATGATCTCCAACTTGCGGCCGCGCGTCTTGCCGCCGCCAAAACCGTCGGCGACATCGGACAGGCCGTCCTCGTGCAGGCAGCCGGTGGTGACCACGGTTGCAACCAGGGCAAGGGCTGCCGCCGGTCCCATGGCAAGGCCAAACCGTTCCGCCGTGGCAAAGACGATGGCGCCGATCAGGCCGACGACGAGGCCGGCGACCGGGGCGGCCCAGATCGCGGTGGCAAGGCTGCGGCCGCGAAAGTCAATGACGGGCAAGGGCAGCCTGGTGAAGAACACTAGGCAGAGGGCAATATCGCTGGGGATTTGCCGGGGCGAAAGGGTGACCTTCGGGAACTTCATGCCTCAGCCCCTTGCGATGGCATGGAAGAAGGTGCCGCTGACTTGGCCGCGCCGGTAGCCCGAGGCGCCGATCGGATTGCCTTGCCCGTCGGCGAGGTCGGCCAGGGGCTCGTCATTGCCGGCAGCAAGCATCTGCGCATAGTGGAATTCGTGCCCGCGGATCAACGCGCCCCGCGGGCCTAGCGGACAGTCGGCGTGCAGCCGCGCTTCGCGATAGCCGAGGTTCATCTTGCGCCTGGCGAAGCTGGTTGAATGGCCGAGCAGGCCGAGCATTTTGTGCGTTTCGCCAGATGCATCTTCCAGGGCCTCGCCAAGCACCATGAAGCCACCGCACTCACCATGGATGGGCTTCGTCCCGGCGAACCTTGCCATTCCTCTCCGAAAATTCGCAGCGGCGGCGAGACGGCCGGCGTGAAGCTCGGGATAACCGCCGGGCAGCCAGCAGACGTCGCAGCTGCCCTCAGGCGCCTCGTCCGCGAGCGGCGAAAACGGAACGATCTCCGCGCCGGCCTTGCGCCAGTAGGCCGCGACGTGCGGATAGAGGAAGGTGAAGGCGGCATCCTCGGCAAGTGCGATGCGCTGGCCGGGCGGCGGCAGCGCATCATCGAAGCCGCCTTTCGCAGGAGCGAGGGGGGTCGCCAGCCGCATTATCGCGTCAAGGTCGAGCGACTTTTCGGCCATGTCGGCCAGCCGGTCGAGATGCGCCATCAGGTCATCATATTCGCCGGCCTGGACGAGGCCGAGATGGCGCTCGGGCAAGTTGAGCGTGGGATCGCGCAGGATGGCGCCGACGACCGGCAGGCCGATCGCCTCGACGGCGTCGCCGGACAGCCGGCGGTGGCGCTCGCTGCCCAGCCGGTTGAGCACGACGCCCGCCATGCGCACATCCGGATCATAGGTGGCGAACCCCTTGGCGACGGCCGCCGCCGTGGTCGACTGACCGGAAACGTCCAGCACCAGCAGCACGGGCAGGCCGTAGAGCCGCGCCAGATCGGCCGCCGAACCGCTGCGCCCAGGCGCGGCCGGAATGCCGTCGAACAGGCCCATGGCGCTTTCGAGGATGACGAAATCGGCGTCGTCGGCGGCATTCACGGCCAGTGCGTTGAGCAGCGACGGCGACATCGCCCAGCTGTCGAGATTGACGCCGGACAGGCCGGTGGCGGCGGTGTGGAAGCCGGGATCGATGTAATCGGGACCGGACTTGGCGCCGCGCACTTTCAGGCCGCGCCGGGTGAGTGCGCGTAAAATACCGATGGTGACGCTGGTCTTGCCCGAGCCGGAGCGCGGCGCGCCGATGATGATCGCGCGAGCGGTCATGCCCCACCCGCCAGTGCCGCGCGCATGGCGACGATGCCGCCGACGACGATCAGCGCCGGCGCGGACAGGCCGGCGGCGGCGGCTTTCTCGGCGATGGTGGCCAGCGTGGCGACGACAATGCGTTCCTGCGGCGTCGTCGCGGCGACGATTACCGCGGCGGGTGTCGACGGCGCCAGCCCGCCATCGAGCAGTGCGGCCGATATTACGGGCAGATTGGCCATGCCCATGTAGACCACTACAGGCTGGCCGGTGCGCGCGATCGCGGCCCAGTCGAGATCGTCATCGGTACCGGCGGCATGGCCGGTCGCCAGGATCACCGCCTTGTTGATGCCGCGCATGGTGGCGGGGATGCCGGTGGCGGCCAGCGCGCTGAGGCCCGAGGTGAGGCCGGGCAGGACGCGGAACGGGATGTTTTCCCGCGCCAGGGCCAGCGCCTCTTCGCCGCCACGGCCGAAAATATAGGGATCGCCGCCCTTCAACCTGACGACGCGGCGGCCCTGGCGCGCCAGCCGGACCAGCAGGGCGGTTATGTCGTCCTGTTTCATCGAGGGTTTTCCGCCGCGCTTGCCGGCAAAGAAAAGCTCGGCGTTTTCGGCAACCGCGACGATGTCCGAGGAGACCAGCGCATCGTAGACCAGCGCATCCGCCTCACTCAGCGCCGCCAGCACTTCCAGCGTCAGGCAGCCGGGGTCGCCGGGGCCGGCGCCGACGAGCCAGACATGGCCGGGCTCAAGCGTCCGCGGCTTGAAGTTCAGCCGGGCAAGCGCCTGTTGGAGCGGGGCGTTTCCGCCGTTGTTTTTGGTGCTGCCGCTCACAATCCGTCCCGTCCGCGAAAACGCCTTTGGTAGTGGGCGTCGTACAATGAACTCTCGCCAAAACCTTCCGCCCCCAGCGAGCGGCCGACGAAGATGATGGCCGTGCGCTCCATCGGATCGACGGCCAGTTGTGCCTCGATGGTTTCCAGCGTGCCGGTCAGCACGCGCTCGTCCGGCCAAGAGGCACGGAAGACGACCGCCACCGGGCAATCGCCGCCATAGAGCGGCGTCAGCTCGGCGACGACGCGATCGACGGCGTGGATGGCTAGATGAATGGCAAGCGTGGCGCCGGTGCGGCCGAAGCCGGCCAGCGTTTCGCCAGGCGGCATTTTTGAAGCGCGGCCGGAGACGCGGGTCAGCACCAGGCTCTGCGCAACTTCAGGGATGGTCAGTTCGCGCCGCAGAGCAGCCGCCGCGGCAGCGAAAGAGGGGACCCCCGGCGTCAGCGTGTAGGGAACGCCGTGCTTCTCCAGCCGGCGGATCTGTTCGGCGACGGCGCTCCACACCGACAGGTCGCCGGAATGCAGCCGCGCGACATCATGGCCGGCTTTGTGGGCGGCCAGATACTCGGCTTCGATCTCGTCGAGCGACATCGGCGCGGTGTCGATCAGCTTCGTTCCCGGGGCGCAGTGCTGCAGCAATTCCGGCGCCACGATCGAACCGGCATGGAGGCAGACCGGGCAGCTTGCCAGCAGCCGCGCGCCGCGTAGGGTAATAAGGTCGGCGGCGCCGGGGCCGGCGCCGATGAAATGCACGGTCATGCCGCGTCTCCGCTGATGGCGATGGCGCAGGTGACCGGTCCGAGCACGGTGCGGGGTCCCAGCAGCCTGGCGCCTTCGCCGGCGACGGCCAGCGCCGATGCTTCGGAAACCGATGCTGTGCCGGCCAGATCCTGCGAGAGGCTGGAGTTGCTGAGCGCCTTCGTCGACGCTGCTTTAAGCACTGCTTCATCGACGACGATGACTGGAAGGTTGAGTGTGCGACCTGCGGCAGCGATCGCCTGTTCGTCTTTCTTGAGCGTGGCGGTGGCGAGCGACGAGAGCGCCGTCATCGCCAGTCCATGTGCTTCGAGCGCGGTTTCTATCGCGGCAAGCACGTCCTCGACGCTCACGCCCTTTCGGCTGCCGATGCCCGCGACCATCATGGCTTTATCCAACTCCATTGGGTGACCGGCATCGCCGGCCGCCAGGCCTGCATCGAACCGACAGGCGCGGCGCGGGATATGGCGATGCGGGTGAGATCGCCCCCGAGCTCGGTATGACGGGCAAGAAGCAGCGTCTCCATTTCCAGCGTCACGGCATTGGCCACGAGCCGGCCGCCCGAGCGCAGCGCCTTGATGGCGGCGGCCAGCACGCCGGCATCGCTGCCGCCGCCGCCGATGAAAATGGCGTCGGGTGTCTCGAGCCTTGCAAGCGCCTTGGGTGCGCTGCCTTCCACCACGATGAGGCCGGGAACGCCGCAGGCAGCAGCGTTGTGGCCGATGCGGGCGGCGCGGATCGGGTCGGCTTCGATGGCAACAGCGCGCATCGAAGGATGGGCGAGCATCCATTCGATGCCGATGGAACCGGAGCCGGCGCCAATATCCCACAGCAATTCGCCGCGCCTCGGCGCCAGCGCCGAGAGCGTGACGGCGCGGATGTCATGCTTGGTGATCTGGCCGTCATGGTCGAACAGGTGGTCGGCGAGGCCTGATGTCAGCGGCAGGATACGCGCATCCGGACCAGATTCGATTTCGATGGCCAGCACATTGAGCGGATTGATGTTTTCGAGGTCGAACGCATCGGCTCGGGCCGAGCGCAGGTTCTCCTTTGACCCGCCAAGCGCCTCCAGGACCGTCAGCCGCGAGGCGCCGAAATCAAGCTCGGTGAGCAGACGGGCGATCGCCACTGGTGCATCGGCATCGGATGTCAGGGCCAGGATGCGTGCGTTGGGTTGCAGCAATGGACGGATCAGGTCGATGGGGCGGCCATGCAGCGAGACCGTTTCGATGTCCTGCAGCGCCCAGCCCAGGCGAGCGGCCGCCAGCGAAATGGCCGACGGCGCGGGAATGACATGCATCTCCCGCGGCTTGACCTTGCGGGCGAGGGTGACGCCGACGCCGTGGAAAAAGGGATCGCCGGAAGCAAGGACGCAGACGGGCTTGCCGGCGAATGCCAGCACGTCGTGCATCTCGGTATCGAAAGGAACCGGCCAGGGACGCGGATCGCCCTTGGCGAACGATGAGACGAGCGCCAGATGCCGCTTGCCGCCGAAGATGATTTCCGCATCGGCAATCCGCTGCTTGGCCTCGTCGCCGAGACCCGCTACACCGTCCTCGCCGATGCCGACGATCGTGAGCCATTTCTGGTTGAGCTTGGCGCCGCGCGGACCCTTAGCAGGCATGATGACCCACCGCATTCTGATCCTCGGCGGAACCACCGAAGCCCGGCAACTGGCTGGAAGCCTGGCCGCCACCGGTCACTCGGTGATGCTGTCGCTGGCGGGCCGCACCGAAAGCCCGGTGGCGCAGGGGGTCCCGGTGCGCAGTGGAGGGTTTGGCGGTGCTGAAGGGTTGGCCGCATATCTCAGGGAGACGGGCACGGACCTGCTGATCGACGCCACGCATCCCTACGCGGCGCGAATCTCCGCCAATGCGGCGCAAGCCGCGCGCATAGCCGGGATTCCGATCGTCGCGCTGCGTCGTCCCGGCTGGGAGCCTGTCGAGGGTGATCGCTGGACGCTGGTCGACACGCCAGGGGATGCGGTGCAAGCACTTGGATCGGCGCCGCGCCGTGTTTTCCTGGCACTCGGCCGGCAGGAGGTCGCGGCTTTTGAGGCCGCGCCCCAGCACCACTATCTCATCCGCAGCGTCGATCCGGTTGAGCCGCAACTGGCAGTGCCCGATGCCACCTACCTGTTGGCGCGCGGGCCGTTTCGCGAGGCGGAGGAGCGCGCGCTGCTCGAACGGAACGGCATCGACATCGTCGTGTCCAAGAACAGCGGCGGCGCGGCGACCTATGGCAAGATCGCCGCGGCGCGGGGGCTCGGCCTCGACGTGGTCATGGTGCGCAGGCCTGCGCTGCCGGAGATTCCTTCGGCTGCGACCGTCGACCAGCTTGCCAACATGGTCGATCATCTTGTCGAGCCTGCCGCGGAGCGCGGCGTGTAGACCAGCGCCGGCCTGTCGCCGCGCCTGATGATCCGGGTTTCCGGCGAGCCGATGATGATGCAGGTTGCCATGTCCGCCTTGTCGGCATCGGCATCCGCCAGCAGGAACACCTCGATGCGCTCGTCCGGCCGGCCTGCGGCGCGGCCGAAGATGACGGGCGTGGTGCCAGGCAGAATGGCCTTCAGACATTCGAAGGCGCGGCCAAGCTGCCAGGGGCGCGCCTTGCTGATCGGATTGTAGAGCGCGATGACGAAGCCGGCGCCGGCGGCCGCCAGCAGGCGCAGTTCGATCAGGTCCCATGGCTTCAGATTGTCGGACAGCGAGATGGCGCAGAAATCATGGCCGAGCGGTGCCCCGATGCGGGCAGCGACAGCGAGCATGGCGGTGACGCCAGGCACGATTGCGAGGTCGATGGCGCGCCATTCGGAGGGGCCGGCTTCGATCGCCTCGCAGACGGCCGCCGCCATGGCGAAGACGCCTGGATCGCCCCCGGAGACGACGGCGACATGGTGACCTTCGGCCGCTTTCGCCAGCGCCTCGTTGGAGCGGGCAAGTTCTTCGCGATTGTCGGAGGCGATGCGGGTCTGGTCCGGGCGCAATTCCAGCCGGTCGAGATAGGGCTTGTAGCCGTAGAAGTAGTTTGCCTCGAAGACGGCTTGGCTCGCTTGCGGCGTCACCTGATCGGCGTTGCCGGGTCCGAGCCCGATGACGGTGAGGCGGCCGCTCATGCGCCACCCGCCGGCGCGACGGGGCGTCCGGACCAGCCGGCGACGAGCACGATGGCGAAATAAGGCGCCTTGTCGTCCGGCTTGTCGGCGAGCCGCATCGAGACGCTGCCCGGCATGGTGCCGCGCTCGACATAGACGGCGCGGGTCAGCTTGCCGGTGGCCTCCAGCGCCCGTCGGATTTTGGGCAGGTTGCGGCCGACCTTCATGATGACGGCGGCATCGGTGTCGGCGAGGCGCCGGGTCAGTTCGAACTCGCTCATCGTGCCCGGCAGCACGGTCAGCACGTCGTCGCCCTGGACGATCGGCAGGCCGGTCGCCGACCAGCAGCCCGACATGGCGGTAACGCCGGGAATGACCTCGGTCGGAAAACGATGGGCGAGGCGCACATGCAGATGCATGTAGGAGCCGTAGAAGAGCGGATCGCCTTCCGACAGCACGGCGACCATCCTACCGGCATCCAGATGACCGGCAACGGTCTCGGCGGACTCCCCGTAGAAGGCCGATATCTGCGCGCGGTAGTCGTCGTGATCCTTGTCGATCTCCGTGGTCACGGGATAGAGCAGCGGCAGTTCCAGCATGTCGGGCCGGAAGCGCGTTTCGACGATGGCGCGCGCATTGCTGTTGTTGCCGCGCTTGGCGAAATACGCCACCACATCGGCCTCGGCCAGGGCACGCGCGGCCTTCAGCGTCAACAGTTCGGGGTCACCGGGACCGGTACCGACGCCGACCAGGCGGCCCCTTGAGCCGGTTTTGGGGAGCGCGTTCACAGTCCGGGCCTCGCCAGGGAATTGAGGGCTGCCGCGGTCATGGCGCTGCCGCCAAGCCTGCCGCGCACGATCGCATAGGGTACGCCGTAGGAATTCTGCGCCAGCGCGTCCTTCGATTCGGCGGCACCGACGAAGCCCACCGGCATGCCGATGATGGCGGCCGGTTTCGGCGCACCGTCGCGCAGCTTTTCCAGGAGATAGAAGAGTGCGGTCGGCGCGTTGCCGATGGCGACGACCGAACCGGCCATGCGCTCGCCCCACAGGTCGATCGCGGCGGCAGAACGGGTGTTGCCGATCGTCCTGGCGATTTCATGCGTGCGCGGATCGCGCAGCGTGCAGATCACCTCGTTGCCGGCAGGCAAGCGGGCGCGGGTGACGCCGTGCGAGACCATTTCGGCGTCGCAGAAGATCGGCGCGCCGGCGGCAAGCGCGGCCCGTGCGGCGGCAACGAAATCGCTGGAGAAGACAAAATTCTTGGCGGCTTCCACTTGGCCGCAGGCATGGATCATGCGGATGGCGACATCGGCCTCTGCTTCGGAAAAGCGCGCGAGATCAGCCTCGGCGCGGATAATGGCAAAGGAGCGTTCATAGATCGCCGTGCCGTCGTGGATGTAGTCGTAGGCGGCCATTGTCATTCCTGTCGATAAGCCTCTGCGATTGCCGCCGGCCCGAGCCTTGCCAGGCAGGCGGCGGCGGTCTCGCCCTGATAGCGTGCGCTGCGGATTGTCGCCGCGACGCGGCCGATGCCGCGCGCGGCGTCATAGCCCGGCCTGTAGCCGGCAGGAAGGGCCTTTGCCGTCGCGTTCACGACAAGTCCGGCTCCATTTTCGCCGCCGACTATCGTGAGCGCCGCCGGGCCGGGATGCGCGCAACCCTTGGCGCAGCCCGAAACATGCAAGGTGAAGTCGAGACTATCGGCGTTTTCGGTGGCGATCGCCTCGGCGATGTCGCGCGTGGCGATGCGACCCGAGGCGCAAGCCGGCGCACCGGGACAAACAGCGATGCGCGTGCGCGGGTCCGTGGGAGAGGTGACGAAGCCGAGGGCGGCGGCGGTGTGTTGGAGGGAGAGATTGGCGGCTGGTGGCTGGCCGAGGAAGAGCAGGGCGCGGCGCGGGGCGAGGCGGATTTCTGACGTGCCGAGGGTGAGGGCGTTTTTTGTGAGGTCGATGATCTTGTCCGCCGGCATGCTGCCGTAGGGGAGGCCGATGCCGAGGGTGAAAGTGTCGCCTGCTAAGGGGAAAAGGCCGATAGGTTTGCGCGAGGTGCCCCCCTCTGTCCTGCCGGACATCTCCCCCACGAGGGGGGAGATTATGCTGTCACCGATGGTTTCGCCAATCTCCAGCGTTATTAAGGAGGAGACAGCGTCGAAGCTGCCGATCTCCCCCCTTGAGGGGGAGATGTCCGGCAGGACAGAGGGGGGCGCCACAGAATGCCAGCTTGCGAGCGAGGCCAACTGCCGCGCCGATAAATCCCGTGTGTGTGCCTCGCGGCCTTTCTCGGCGACCATCCTGAGCGCAGCGACGGCAATATCGCGCGCGGCATCGTCTTCTACTGTGACAAGCAGCCTTGCACTCCGCCCGTCACCGGAAACCGAAACCCGCCACCGGATACCCGCATTAGCGCTCACCGCAACAAGCCGCACATCTGCCACAACAGCATCCATCGTCAGTTGCCCGCCGCCGTCGACGACCACCGAAACCTTCGGCCCCAGCCGTTGCGCCAGCCCGGCTTCGTCGGTCGCCACCCGGATCCGCTCCGCCAAAGGGAGAGGATCAGCGACCTCATGCGGATCGATGCCAGCCAGTGGTCCGGTCTCCACTGGTACGCCAGTGCGGACCACAATGCCCAGTGCATCGACTTCCTTCGCCAGCAGGGTGGCACTTTCCGCAGTCAATCCGCGTATTTGCAAGCTGCCGCGCGCTGTCACTTCCATGATGCCGTTGCCGTGCCGCAGGGCGGATTCTGCCAGCCCGATCAGAAGTTTCGGCGACAATCCGCCAGAAGATGGGCCTCCGGCGACCGGGTTGAGCCGTACCAGCAGGCCGTCGCCGGTCTGCATCGGCGCCGAAAGGGCCGGGCAGGCGCCGCGGCGCGTGTAGGCGTTCATGCCGCCACTCCTTGGGCTTCGGCAATCAGTGCCGCGAGATCGTCGTCGATCGAATTGCGCAAGGGATGCCACAGGCCCCGCCGGCGCGCCGACAGGAGGCGTTCGGCGATGGCCTTCGCGGCGGCCGGGTTTTCGCGCAAGATGAAGGCGCGGACGTCCGCATCGCCAAGATAGGCATCATGCACGGCCTCTAGCAGCGCACCCGGTATGGCCTGCGTGGTTTCGGCGAAGCCTACCAGCCGGTCGACCGTTTCGGCGAATTCCGAGGCGCCGCGCGGGCCGTGACGCATCTGGCCCGCTATGAAGCGGGCATTGACGGCGCGGGCGCGCACGACGCGCGTCACGGCCTCACAGAGCGAGCGCGGCTTCGGCCTTTGCGGATCCGTCGTGTCCAGCACGATGACGTCGGCATTCCTGCCAAGCGCTGCCAGAGCGGCTGAAAAGCCGCCGATAAAGGCGACATCGGCGGAGCCTTCGAGAATGTCACGGCCGGGATCGTCGCCGGTGTGGACGAGAAGATCGGCTTCGGCGATGCGATTCTCGAAAGCGCCGGGCGCGGCGATCCCCTCACCGCCCGCGCCGCCATAGGCGTGCGATGTGGCATCGAGATAGGCGCGGCCGATCTCCTCGCGCGCCACCCAGTCGCCGCTCGACAGGATTTCCTCGACGCCGGCGCCATAGGTGCCGGGCGAGGTGCCAAAGATGCGCGGGCTGATCTTGCCGTCGGCGCGGGTCCTTGCGGCGAGCGGATTTTCCCAATCGTCTTCGTCGCGGGCGGCAACGGCGTTGGCAGCGGCATCGATCAGCGCGATCTGGGTCGGGAACATGTCGCGGAACAGGCCCGATATGCGCCAGGTGACGTCGACGCGCGGGCGGCCAAGCGCTGCCGGTGCCAACACCTCGATGCCGGTGACGCGGCCGGTGGCAGTGTCCCATTGCGGCCGGCAGCCCATCAGCGAAAGCCCCTGAGCGATCTCCTCGCCGCCGGTGCGCAAAGACGCCGATCCCCAGAGGTCCGTCACCAGCGAGCGCGGCCAGTCGCCATGCGATTGCATATAGGCGCGCACCACTTCCTCGGCGGCGGCCTTGCCGATCTCATAAGCGGTCGGCGTCGGCATGGCACGCGGGTCCGATGTGAACAGGTTGCGGCCGGTGGGCAGAACATCGGAGCGGCCGCGCGCGGGCGCGCCGGCCGGACCTGCCGTGACGTGGCGGCCGTCGAGCGCGTCGAGAAGGGCGGCCTTTTCGGTCTTGGCGCTTTGCCGGCGCATAAGGTCGGGCTCGTCCTCGGGCGAGCGGCCGTAGACATGCAGCCCGTCCTTGATGGCGAAATCCTTGAGGTCGCAGAGCCAGGCATCGATGCGGCGCAGGGCCTCGTCCGGCGCGTCGGTGCGGGCAACGCCGGCCTCCGCGGCGAGGCCCGTCGTCTGCGCGGTTTCGACGATCAGCCTGGCCAGACGGTCGCGGCGGCGGCGGTCGAGCCCGTCGGCCTGGGCGTATTCATCGACCAGCCGTTCGAGCCTGTGCTGGTTCTCGTCCAATCCGGCGCCGGTCAGCGGCGGCGGCAGATGGCCGAGCGTGACGGCGGCGATCCGCCGCTTCGCCTGCGCCGCCTCGCCAGGATTGGAGACGATAAAGGGATAGATCACGGGCAGGGGGCCGGTGACGATCTCGGGGAAGCAGCTTTGCGAAAGCGCAACCGTCTTGCCCGGCAGCCATTCCAGCGTGCCATGCGCGCCGACATGGATGAGCGCATGGACGCCGAGCGATTTGCGCAGCCACAGGCCGAAGGCGAGCAACGCATGGCGCGGCGGCAGCGTCGGGTCGTGATAGTCGGCGCGGCGGTCGGCCGAGCGGCCGCGATCCGGGGCGAGGGCCACGGTGATGTTGCCGAAGGTTGCGGTGCGGAAGGGGAAGCGCTTTTTGCTTGATAGCGAAGGTTGGCGCGAGGCGCCCCCCTCTGTCCTACCGGACATCTCCCCCTCAAGGGGGGAGATTGGCGGCTTCGCCGTCGTTGCCCATTCTCTAACGTTGGAGATTGGCGAAAGCGGAGATGACAGCTCAATCTCCCCCCTTGAGGGGGAGATGTCCGGCAGGACAGAGGGGGGCGCCTCGCGCAAACCTGTCTCGTCTTCCGCTTTGCCCCATGCGGCTTCGACCGCAGCGATTGCCGCTGTCGGCAGCCCCCTTGAGAAGTCGAGATAGTCGTCCAGTTCCAGCCCGTCGCTGCTCAACTCCAGCAAATCCAGCAATTCCCGCGGCGTCTTCGGAATCCCATCAACCGCATAGCCCTGTTCCTTCAGGTCTTGCAGCATGGCCAGCACACTGGAGGGCACATCCAGCCCAACGGCATAGCCGGTGCGGCCTGGCGCGCTGGGATAATCCGGGATCAGAATCGCAAGCTTGCGTTCCGCACGAGGCGTCTCCTGCAGCGTGATGAACGCCGCCATACGGTCAGCCACTTGCCCGACACGATCCGGTTCCGGCCGGTTGGCGAAGGCGCGGTGGCCGAGCGCCGGGTCGGTCTCGCTTTCGCCCTTGAACGAAATGGCGCCGGCGAGGATGCGGCCGTCGAGTTCGGGCAGCACGACATGCATGGCAAGGTCGGCCGGCGCCAGCCCACGCTGGTTCGTTTCCCAGACGTCGCGGCGGGTGGTGGCGACGATGACCTGGAAGACGGGCACGCCGGCGCGGTCGAAGAGGGTTTCGACGCCGGGTTCGGCGCCGGAAGCGAAGGCGGTCGCCGTGATGATGGCGGCGGGCTTGAGCTGGGCAATCGCGGTCTCGACAAACGCCAGGGATTCCGGGTCTTTAAGGCTGGAGACAAAGAAGGGGACGGGGAGCATGCCGCGCTGCCGTAGCGCATCGAAAAGCGCGTCGATCGGCGCGACATCGGCGGCGAGCAGCATTGAGCGGTAGAAGAGGATGGGCACGACCTTTCCCTCCCCATCGAGGGAAGGGTGGCCCGCAGGGCCGGGTGGGGTCGGTGCGACTGGGTTCCGCGCCTCTTTAAGTCGGCGCACTTCAGAGGCGACCCCACCCCCGGCCTGCGCCCGAACCCTTCCCTCGAGCGGGAGGGGGACGACGCCGCGACCCGGCTCGTAGTAACCCGCCTTCGGCACGTTGACGGGCTCGGCCACCGCCGCATCCGATCCCGCCAACCGCGCCAGCCGGCGCACCAGCGCGCTCATATTGGCCGGGCCGCCCTCGCGGAAATAATTGAGCAGCCCGTCCAGTTCCTCGCGCGGCAGCGTCGAGGCTTCGATCAGCCTGATATCCTCGTCATGGCTCTCGCCGGGCAGCAGCGCCAGCTTTATGCCGCGCTCGCGGGCAACCACGGCCAACTGGTCGCAGCCGTAGCGCCACCACTCGTAACCGCCGAGAATACGCACCAGGACGACTTTGGCGTGACGGGCGACGCTGTCGATCCAGAGGTCGACGGACATGGGGTGGCGCAGGTCGCGTAGCGCGGCCAGCCGCATCGTGGGCAGCCGATCGGCGTCGCCTTTCCAGGCCGCCGCCAGTCCGGCTAGGTCGCTGTCGGTGAAGGACAGCGCCACCATATCCGCCGGCGTCTGCCGCAGATCGACCGGCTCGGCGAGATCGTCGAGCGAGGCGGATGTGGTGGCGAGGATGTGCATCGCGATCGGTGTTGCGTCAGCCGGCGAGGATATGCTCGATCGCCGGGCGGTTCAGCCCCTTGAGGCCGATGACGACCAGGCGCGAGCGGCGGTCGTCGTCAGCCGTCCAGGCGCGGTCGTAGTAATGATTGACGCGCGGACCGACCGCCTGCAGCAAAAGCCGCATCGGCTTGCCGCCGACCTCGACGAAGCCTTTCACCCGCAGCACGTTTTCCTGTTCGGCGGCGGTCGCGACCCGCTTTGCCAGGTCGTCCGGGTTGGCGATCGAGGGAATGTCGACGATGAAGGTGTCGAAGTCGTCATGCTCGTGGTCGAAGGCGCCGTCATGATGGGACTTGCGGTTCTCGATGTCGTCCTCGACGGCGAGGCCCAGCCCGAGCAGCACGGACGGATCGACCTTGCCATGAGCCGTCGGCACAACCTTCACGGCGCGAGCGGAGTGTTCGCCAATGATGGCGTTGGCGCGAGCCGAACCTGCGGCATCCATCAGGTCGCTCTTCGACAGGATGATGAGGTCGGCGCAGGCGATCTGGTCCTCGAACACCTCCTCGACCGGGTCGTCATGATCGAGGCTCTCATCCTCGGCGCGCTGCGCCCGCAGGGCGTCCATGTCGTTGGCGACGCGCCCCTCCGCCAATGCCGGACCGTCGACCACGGCGATCACACCGTCGACCGTCACGCGGCTCTTCACCGTCGGCCACTGGAAGGCCTGGACCAGCGGCTTCGGCAAAGCCAGGCCTGAGGTTTCGATCAGGATGTGGTCGACCTTCGGCCTCAGCGACAGGATCTGGTCGAGCGCCGGGACAAAATCGTCGGCGACGGTGCAGCAGATGCAGCCATTGGCCAGTTCGACGATGTTTTCCTCCGGGCAGGTGTCGATGCCGCAGCCCTTGAGGATCTCGCCGTCGATGCCGATGTCGCCGAATTCGTTGACGATGATGGCGATACGCTTGCCGCCCGCGTTTTCCAGGAGGTGGCGGACCAGCGTGGTTTTGCCGGCACCCAGGAAGCCGGTGACGACGGTACAGGGGACGCGGGAGAGAGTGGCGGCGGAAACTGCGGCGGTCATGGTCAGTCCTTCAACAGGTCAAGGGGTGGAATGCGGGCCACGAGGCCGCGCTTGAGGGAATCGGGCCGGCCACGCCAGGGGATAAGGCCGTCGGTCGAAGTGGCGAAAAGTTTCGCGCCGGTGACGAGGTCGGCGCCACTGGCGATGTTCAGGTCGCCGAAGACATAACTCCAGCAGCCGTCGCGAAGGATCGCAGCACTGAGGCGGCGCTTGCAGTTGCCAAGGCATTCGACCGTGCGGACGCGGACATTGTCGGCCGTTGCGGCTTGGCGCGTGTCTTGAGCCAAAACTTCGCCGGCGCGGGGATGGGCATCGGAACCGGTCTCGTCGCGGCAGGAAGCGCAGACGATGACAGTGACGCCGGCCAAGGCGTCGCTATCGCCAGACAAAATGTCCGCTGTTTCAGCCGGGAAACTGCTGTCGCGTTCCAAATCGGGCTCCTTGCCCGGAAAACCCGCCGGGCGATCGGATTCTTATGTCTCAGACGGCAGGTCTCCTGGCTCGCGGGTCATCGCCTTCGTGCCGCCTTCCCGGGACCGTCCCAGTGGTTTTCGGCCTTGGCTCGTCGCTTACAGTTGCGGGGACAGCCGCGGATTTGAAATCGAGATTTCGCACCGCATTCCCTCTTGGCTCCTCCCTTTGCCGAGAGGAGACCGTCTGGAAGGGATTTAGGCTCTTGCAGGCGGCGGTGTCAACGCGCGTCTACGACACGGCAATGTCAGCGAGCGGCTGCCCAAGGTCGCCGGCGGGCGTAACCTCAATCCGTTCGAGGCCGAGCCAGCCCTGCATCTGCGTCAATTCCTGGAAGAGTTGCGCGGCGGTCTCAGGCGGCGCGCTCGGCTCGGCATAGGCCGCGTGGACGCGTAGCACGCCGGCCGGCCGGTCGGCCTTGAGGTCGACGCGCGCCACGATCCTGTCGCCGAGCAGGAAGGGCAGGACGTAATAGCCGTATTGCCGCTTTTCGGCAGGGGTGTAGATTTCTATGCGGTAGTGAAAATCGAACAGCCGCTCCGTGCGCGAGCGCTCGAAGACGACCGGATCGAACGGCGCCAGCAGGGCGCGGGCCTCGATCCTGCGGGGAATGCGGGCCTCCTTGTGGAGGTAAGCCGGTTTGTTCCAACCCTCGACACGCACCGGCACCAGCTCGCCTGTTTCAACCAGTTCCTCCAGCCGGCCCTTCATGTCGGCCGGCGACAGGCGGAAATAGTCGCGCAGGTCGCTTGCTGTCGCGACGCCATGGGCGCGGGCGGAGATCCGCAGCAATTCCCGATGCGCGTCCTCGGCTGATGGCACCGGCAGATCGAGGATTGCCTGCGGCAGCACGCGCTCGGGCAGATCATAGAAGCGTTCGAAGCCACGGCGGTGCGCGGTGGTGATGCGTCCTGCCCAGAACAGCCATTCGAAGGCATGCTTGGCGTGGCTCCAGCCCCACCAGCCGCCGGATCCTTTCTGGCCTTCGAGCGCGGACGCAGCTATCGGACCGCGCTCCGCGACCTCGCGGTAGATCTCTTCTATATAGGCGGCGTGCTCACGGCCCCATTTGGCCAGTCCCAGGTACATTTCATCGCCGCGCTCGGCGCGCTGCATGCGCCAACGCATCAACGGGTAGGTCTCGACCGGCAGGAACGAGGCCTCGTGGGCCCAGTACTCGAACACCGTGCGCTTGCGCGTGACGGCGGCGTTGTCGAGCAAGGTGAACGGGTAGGGGCCAAGGCGCGAATAGAGCGGCATATAATGAGCGCGCACCACAGCGCTGACGGAATCGATCTGCAGCAGGCCGGTACGCGAGAGCACACGGGCGAAGTGGCGTCGGTCGGGCGTGCCGGCGGGGCGGGGATCAGTGAACCCTTGGGCGGCGAGCGCGATGCGCCGGGCCATGGCGAGCGAGATCTTTTCCTTCATTCGGATGCGACTCTGAGGCTTGTTGAGCGTCGTTCGGACAGTTGATTCCAGCGATGCTAGCAGGGTTTTGGCGGCAACTCTGTCAGGAGAGAAAAGTGGAGTAAAAAGCGAAGGAAATCAAACAAGAGCGGATCGGACCAGTTTCTTCCCTTATGCCGTCCAGGCCGGTGTTTTGAACAAGGTTTGACTTGCTTCGCCGGAAGCCCTGCGCTAACCCTCGCCGCGTTGCAGCAAAGGCCCCTTAAAACGGTTCAGCGGTTAAACTGTCACGCTTCCGCAATAGGGTCTGGTGCTGTAATCAAAATGGATTGGCGCCAACGGAAAGCCGCAGCATGAACGCACTTCTCAGTTCGTACCTGCCCATCGTCCTGTTTATCGCAGTGGCGGCGGCTGTCGGCGTTGCGCTTATCGTGGCGCCGTTCCTGGTGGCCTATCGCAATCCCGACCCGGAAAAGCTTTCCGCCTACGAATGCGGGTTCAACTCGTTCGATGACGCCCGCATGAAGTTCGACATCCGCTTCTACCTTGTGTCGATCCTGTTCATCATCTTCGACCTGGAAGTGGCCTTCCTGTTTCCGTGGGCGGTGTCTTTCTCGAAAATCGGCATGCTCGGTTTCTGGTCGATGATGGTGTTTTTGGCGGTGCTGACCATCGGCTTTGCCTATGAATGGAAAAAAGGAGCGCTCGAATGGGATTGAGCGACAGTTCCGGCACGCTCGTCGCGCCGAAGCCCAAGGGTCTGATCGATCCCAATACCGGCAGGCCGGTTGGGTCCGATGATCCGTTTTTCCTCGAGATCAACGACGAACTCGCCGACAAGGGCTTTCTCGTCACCTCGACCGAAGCGCTGATCACCTGGGCGCGCAGCGGCTCGCTGATGTTCATGACCTTCGGCCTCGCCTGCTGCGCCGTCGAGATGATCCACACCTCGATGCCGCGCTACGATTCGGAGCGGTTCGGTGTTGCTCCTCGCGCGTCTCCGCGCCAGTCCGACATCATGATCGTTGCCGGCACGCTGACCAACAAGATGGCTCCGGCGCTGCGCAAGGTCTACGACCAGATGCCGGAGCCGCGCTACGTCATCTCGATGGGCTCCTGCGCCAATGGCGGTGGCTATTACCACTATTCCTATTCGGTAGTGCGCGGCTGCGACCGCATCGTGCCGGTCGACATCTATGTGCCCGGCTGTCCGCCGAGCGCCGAAGCGCTGCTCTATGGCATTCTTCTGCTCCAGAAGAAGATCCGCCGCACCGGCACGATCGAACGGTAAATCCATGGCCGCATCCCTGAGCGAACTGTCGACCTATCTCGGCGAAAAACTGATTGGCCGCGTCAATGAAGCGGTGTTCGCCTATGGCGAACTCACCATCCATGTCGAACCGCGCGATCTGATCGAAGTGGTGACTTTCCTGCGTGACGATCCGCGCTGCCAGTTCATCTCGGTCATCGATGTCTGCGGCGCCGACTATCCGTCGCGGGCCAAGCGTTTCGACGTCGTCTATCACCTTTTGTCGCCGAAGCAGAACGTGCGTATCCGCATCAAGGTGCAGGCCGACGAGGAGACGATGGTGCCGTCGATCACCGGCGTCTATCCCGGCGCCGACTGGTTCGAGCGCGAGACCTACGATCTCTATGGAGTGCTGTTTTCGGGCCACCCCGATCTGCGGCGCATCCTCACCGACTACGGTTTCGACGGTCACCCGCTGCGCAAGGATTTCCCGCTGACCGGCTTCGTCGAGGTGCGCTACGACGACGAAGCCAAACGCGTCATCTACGAGCCGGTGGAACTGAAGCAGGAATTCCGCAATTTCGATTTTCTGTCCCCATGGGAAGGCACCGATTACGTGCTGCCAGGGGATGAGAAGGCAAAGCAGTAATGGCCGAAACCTCCGTCCGCAATTTTAACATCAACTTCGGACCTCAACATCCTGCTGCGCATGGTGTTTTGAGGTTGGTTCTGGAGTTGGACGGCGAGGTCGTCGATCGCGTCGATCCGCATATCGGGCTCTTGCATCGCGGCACCGAAAAGCTGATCGAGCACAAAACCTATCTGCAGGCAGTGCCTTATCTCGACCGGCTCGATTATTGCGCGCCGATGAACCAGGAGCATGCCTTCGCACTGGCCGCCGAGCGCCTGCTCGGCATCGAGGTGCCGAAGCGCGGCCAGTTGATCCGCGTGCTCTACTGCGAGATCGGCCGCATCATGTCGCACATCCTCAACGTGACGACGCAGGCGCTCGACGTCGGCGCGCTGACGCCGCCTCTGTGGGGCTTCGTCGAGCGCGAAAAGCTGATGGTGTTCTACGAGCGCGCCTCGGGTTCGCGCATGCATGCCGCCTATTTCCGTCCGGGCGGCGTTCATCAGGACCTGCCGCAGAAGTTGCTCGAGGACATCGGCAAGTGGATCGACCCGTTCCTGAAGTCGATCGACGACCTCGATCAGCTGCTGACCGGCAATCGCATCTTCAAGCAGCGCAATGTCGATATCGGCACGGTTTCGCTGGCCGACGCCTGGGCCTGGGGCTTTTCCGGCGTCATGGTGCGCGGCTCGGGCGCTGCCTGGGACCTGCGCAGATCGCAGCCCTATGAATGCTATTCGGAGCTCGATTTCGATATTCCGATCGGCAAGAACGGCGACTGTTTCGACCGCTACCTCGTGCGCATGGAAGAGATGCGCCAGTCGGCGAAGATCATGCGCCAGTGCATCGATCTCTTGCTCGGCAAGGAAAGCACCGGGCCGGTATCGAACCTCGACGGCAAGGTCGTGCCGCCGAAGCGCCAAGCGATGAAGCGCTCGATGGAAGCGCTGATCCATCATTTCAAGCTCTACACCGAGGGTTACCGCGTGCCGGCCGGCGAGGTCTATGCGGCGGTCGAGGCGCCCAAGGGCGAGTTCGGCGTCTATCTGGTCTCCGACGGCACCAACAAGCCTTATCGCTGCAAGCTGCGCGCGCCCGGTTTCGCGCATCTCCAGGCCATGGATTTTCTGTGCCGCGGTCACATGCTGGCCGACGTCACCGCCGTCCTCGGCTCCCTCGACATCGTGTTTGGTGAGGTCGATCGCTAAATGTCAGTCCGTCGTCTCGCAGAAGCCAGCGTCCAGCCAGCATCCTTCGCCTTCAACCGGGCGAACGCGGCCGCGGCCAAGCAATGGATCAAGAAGTACCCGAAGGGCCGGGAACAGTCTGCGATCATTCCACTGCTGATGCTGGCGCAGGAGCAGGAAGGCTGGGTCACCAAGGCAGCGATCGAGACGATTTCGGACATGCTCGGCATGCCGCGCATCCGCGGGCTCGAGGTCGCGACCTTCTACACGCAGTACCAGCTGAATCCTGTCGGTACGCGGGCGCACATCCAGGTCTGCGGCACCACGCCCTGCATGCTGCGCGGCTCGGAAGCGCTGATGGACGTGTGCCGCTCCAAGATCCACCATGACCAGTTCCACACCAACGACAAGGGGACGCTGTCGTGGGAAGAGGTCGAATGCCTCGGCGCCTGCGTCAACGCGCCGGTGGTCATGATCTTCAAGGACACGTTCGAAGACCTGACGCCGGAACGGTTGGCCGAAATCATAGATCTCTACGATGCGGGCAAGGGCGCCTCGGTGACGCCGGGGCCGCAGAACGGCCGCACCGGCTCGGAGCCGGCCACCGGCCTCACGACGCTGAAAAGCGAGAAGGCGATCCTCAAGTCGACCCGTGACAAGGACGCCATCGAAGCCGCCAAGGCCGCCAAGGCGGCACCCGACGCGATCATCGCGGCGCCGGTGCCAACGCCGGCCGCCACCCCTGTCGCGCCGTCCAATGCCAGCAAGCCGAAAACCGACGCGGCTGAAACCAGCCCGGCGTTGAAAACGCCGTCGCCGGCCAAGGTCGCATCGGCAACGGAAAAAGCGTCGAGCGTCGCAGCCCCCCGCCACTCGGCGACGAACGCCAACAAGGCGGCGCCCGAGGTTGAGAAAGTTTCGAAGCCGCGCAGCGGCCCCCTGAACAAGGCTGAGCCGGCTTCCGCGTTCAAGTCGCCGGAAACCAAGATTCCCGCCAAAACGGCCAAGCCTTCGTTGGAAGACAAGAACCGGCCGGCCGGCATCGCCAGGCCGGCGCTGGTCGATGATCTCAAGCTGATCTCCGGCGTCGGCCCGAGGACCGAGGGCATCCTGCATTCGCTCGGCATCTTCACCTTCGCCCAGGTTGCGTCCTGGAAGAAGGCCGAACGGGAGTGGGTGGACAGCTATCTCGCCTTCCGCGGCCGCATCGAGCGAGACGACTGGGTCAAGCAGGCCAAAGCGCTCGCCAAGGGCGGTGTCGCCGAATATATCCGCGTCTTCGGCAAGAAGCCGGTCTGAGGGACGAACAATGCTTCAGGACAAAGACCGCATCTTCACCAACATTTACGGCCTCTTCGACAAGTCGTTGGCCGGCGCAATGGCGCGAGGCGCCTGGGATAACACGCCCGGCATCGTCGCCAAGGGGCGCGAGTGGATCGTCAACGAGATGAAGGCGTCGGGCCTGCGCGGCCGCGGCGGCGCCGGTTTCCCGACCGGCCTGAAATGGTCGTTCATGCCCAAGCAGAGCGACGGCCGGCCGAGTTATCTCGTCATCAATGCCGACGAATCCGAGCCCGGTACCTGCAAGGACCGCGACATTCTGCGCAACGATCCGCACACGCTGGTCGAAGGCGCCTTGCTCGCCGGCTTCGCCATGGGCGCGGTCGCGGCCTACATCTATGTGCGCGGCGAGTTCATCCGCGAGCGCGAGGCGCTGCAGCGTGCCATCGACGAGGCCTATGAGGCCAAGCTGATCGGCAAGGGCAACACTTCAGGCTACGATTTCGACGTCTATATGCACCATGGCGCCGGGGCTTATATCTGCGGCGAGGAGACGGCGCTGCTCGAAAGCCTCGAGGGAAAGAAGGGCCAGCCCAGGCTGAAGCCCCCATTTCCGGCCAATGTCGGCCTCTATGGCTGCCCGACCACGGTCAACAACGTCGAATCGATCGCGGTGGCGCCGACGATCCTGCGCCGTGGCGCGGCCTGGTTCTCGTCCTTCGGCCGGCCCAACAATGTCGGCACCAAGCTGTTCTGCGTCTCGGGCCACGTCAACAATCCGTGCACCGTCGAAGAGGCGATGTCGATCCCGTTCCGCGAGCTGATCGAGACGCATTGCGGAGGCATCCGTGGCGGCTGGGACAATCTCCTCGCCGTCATTCCTGGCGGCGCTTCGGTGCCGCTGGTGCCGGCCGAGCAGATCATCGATACGCCGATGGATTTCGACGCGCTGCGCGACCTCAAATCCGGCCTCGGCACGGCGGCCGTCATCGTCATGGACAAGTCGACCGATGTCGTGAAAGCCATCGCGCGGCTGTCCTACTTCTACAAGCATGAGAGCTGCGGCCAATGCACGCCCTGCCGTGAAGGCACCGGCTGGATGTGGCGGGTGATGGAGCGTCTGGTGCGTGGTGAGGCGCAGAAGCGCGAGATCGACATGCTGCTCGACGTGACCAAGCAGGTCGAAGGCCACACGATCTGCGCGCTGGGCGACGCGGCCGCTTGGCCGATCCAGGGT
Source organism: Mesorhizobium sp. CA13 (assembly GCF_020165235.1). Lineage (NCBI taxonomy): Bacteria > Pseudomonadati > Pseudomonadota > Alphaproteobacteria > Hyphomicrobiales > Phyllobacteriaceae > Mesorhizobium > Mesorhizobium sp. CA13. Next base: position 41,069 of record NZ_JAIUHS010000012.1, read on the forward strand.
CTGATGCGGCACTTCCGCGGCGAGGTGGAGCGGCGCATCGACGAGTTTTCGCGCAACGCGCACCGGGCCGAGCCGGTGCTGGTGGCGGCGGAATAGAGAAGCATTGAATGGGGCGAAAGCCCGAAGCGAGAAGAACGGGGCGGGGCGAACGAAGAAACGACCAGGAGAATTCTATGGCGCCGTATTCGACACCCCACCCGTTGATGCCCAATTTGGACCAGATCGAGAAGATGAACCAGGACCTGATCAGGATGGTGCCGAAGGAGATGGCCGGCGCCGTCAACCTTCTGGCGCACCCTGTCGCGGGCGCGGCGGCGATGTCGGCTCTGGGATTTGGGCTCGCCAACCACGCTTTCGGCGTCTGGTTGGGTGCGCTGTCGGGCGCAGCCGAGGCGTCGCAACGCCTCATGCAGCCGCTCATCGAGGATTTCGAGGCGCGCGTCGAACAATTCGAGGATGCGAGCCTTTCGTCCACCAGAGCGCGGGCGACGGCCAAGACCCTGATCGCCGAGGCGCAGTCCTTCGCGCAGGAAGTCACCGACATTGCCGCCAGGGAGGCCGCCACCACGATGCCGGCAGCACAGGCCGGGCGGTCAGCGGACGAGCTTCCGGATGTGCTGCTGCCGGAGGATTTCAGGCAGCCCAAGGCTGTGGACAGGCCGGCGAAGCCTTCGGATCTCAAGAAGATATCGGGTATCGGCCCGAAGCTGGAGACGGTACTCAACGGGCTCGGCATCTGGACGTTCCGCCAGATCGCAGACTGGTCGCCCGAAGAGATCGCCTGGGTCGACGACTACCTGTCGTTCAACGGCCGCATCGTGCGTGACGACTGGATTGCCCAAGCGGCTGTACTGGCCGCGAAGAAGTGAATGAAATGCCGGGCGCCGCGTCTGTCGCGTCCGGAAAATGAGATTGCGGGAAATCCGCAGAGGTTTGAGGCGAATGGCAAAGCTCAAGGTCGACGGGAAAGAGATCACTGTACCCGACCATTACACGCTGCTTCAGGCGGCAGAGGACGCGGGCGCGGAAGTGCCGCGCTTCTGCTTCCACGAGCGGTTGTCGATCGCCGGCAATTGCCGCATGTGCCTGATTGAGGTGAAGGGCGGGCCGCCCAAGCCGCAAGCATCCTGCGCCATGGGCGTGCGCGACCTGCGCCCCGGTCCGAACGGCGAAGCGCCGGAAATCTTCACCAACACCCCGATGGTCAAGAAGGCCAGGGAAGGCGTGATGGAATTCCTGCTGATCAACCATCCGCTGGATTGCCCGATCTGCGACCAGGGCGGCGAATGCGACCTGCAGGACCAGGCGATGGCCTTCGGCGTCGATTCCTCGCGCTATCACGAGAACAAGCGCGCGGTCGAAGACAAGTATATCGGCCCGCTGGTCAAGACGGTGATGAACCGCTGCATCCACTGCACGCGCTGCGTTCGCTTCACCACCGAGGTTGCCGGCATTTCCGAACTCGGCCTGATCGGCCGCGGCGAGGATGCCGAGATCACCACCTATCTCGAGCAGGCGATGACCTCGGAGCTGCAGGGCAACGTCATCGACCTATGCCCCGTCGGCGCGCTGACCTCCAAGCCTTTCGCCTTCCAGGCACGGCCGTGGGAGCTGACCAAGACCGAATCCATCGACGTCATGGATGCGGTCGGCTCGGCGATCCGCGTCGACAGCCGCGGCCGCGAGGTGATGCGCATCCTGCCGCGCGTCAACGAGGCGGTGAACGAGGAATGGATCTCCGACAAAACCCGTTTCATCTGGGACGGCCTGCGCACGCAGCGCCTCGACCGGCCTTATGTGCGCAAGGACGGCAAGCTGGCCCCGGCGAGCTGGGCCGAGGCCTTCGCGGCAATCAAGGACGCCGTGTCGAAGACTACGCCCGAGAAGATCGGCGCCATAGCGGGCGATCTTGCCGCGGTCGAGGAAATCTACGCGCTGAAGCTCCTGATGGCCGCACTCGGTTCGAAGAACATGGATTGCCGCCAGGACGGCGCCGCGCTCGACCCGTCGCTTGGCCGGGCAAGCTACATTTTCAACCCCACCATCGAAGGCATCGAACAGGCGGACGCGGTGCTGATCATCGGCGCCAATCCACGCTTCGAAGCCTCGGTGCTCAACGCCCGCATCCGCAAACGCTGGCGGGTCAGCAATCTGCCGGTCGGCGTCATCGGCGATGTCGGGGATACACGCTATGACTATGAACTGCTGGGTGCAGGACCGGAATCGCTCAAGGATCTGGCCGACGGCAATGGCAAGTTCTTCCAGGTGCTGAAGAAAGCCGCGCATCCGCTCATCATCGTCGGCCAGGGCGCGCTGGCGCGCCCTGATGGCGCGGCCGTGCTCGGCCAGGCAGCGAAGCTCGCCATGGCCGTGAACGCCGCGCGCGCGGACTGGAACGGCTTTGCCGTGCTGCACAATGCGGCTGGACGCGTCGGCGGCCTCGACCTTGGCTTCGTGCCGCGCGAGGGCGGCAGGAACGTCGCCGGCATGCTGGGCGAGACGGACGTGCTGTTCCTGCTCGGCGCCGACGAGATCGACATGGCAAAGACCGGCGGCGCTTTCGTCGTCTATGTCGGCACCCATGGCGACGCCGGCGCGCACCGCGCCAACGTCATCCTGCCGGGCGCCGCCTATACCGAGAAATCGGGCACTTACGTCAACACGGAAGGGCGCGTGCAGCAGACCAACCGCGCCGGCTTCGCGCCGGGCGACGCGCGCGAGGATTGGGCCATCGTCAGGGCATTGTCGGATGTACTGGGGAAGAAATTGCCGTTCGATTCGCTGCCGCAGCTACGCGCTAAACTCTACGGCGAATACCCGCATCTTGCCCGCATCGACCAGGTTGCTACGGGCAATGCCGAGGATATCGCCAATGTGGCGAAGCTCGGCGGACGGCTAAACAAGGGCACGTTCACGTCGCCGGTCCAGGACTTCTACCTGACCAACCCGATCGCGCGGGCCTCTGCCGTGATGGCGGAATGCTCTGCGCTGGCCAAGAGCGGCTTCAAGCAGGCGGCGGAATAAGCATGGACACCTTCTTCTCCTTTTACGTGCTGCCGGCGCTGATCATCGTGTTGAAGTCGGTCGTGCTGATCGTCGTGCTTCTGATCGCCGTCGCCTATCTGCTCTATGCCGACCGCAAGATCTGGGCGGCCGTGCAACTTCGCCGCGGTCCGAACGTCGTCGGCCCCTGGGGCACGCTGCAGGCCTTTGCCGATCTGTTGAAGTTTGTCTTCAAGGAGCCGGTGATCCCGTCCGGCGCCAACAAGGGCGTGTTCCTTTTGGCGCCCCTGGTATCGGCGGTTCTGGCGATCTCGGCCTGGGCGGTCATTCCGGTCAGCCAGGGCTGGGCCGTCGCCAACGTCAATGTCGGTATCCTCTATGTCTTCGCCATCTCCTCGCTCGAGGTCTATGGCGTGATCATGGGCGGCTGGGCGTCCAATTCGAAATATCCGTTCCTCGGGGCGCTGCGTTCGGCCGCACAAATGGTGTCCTACGAGGTCTCGATCGGCTTCGTCATCGTCACCGTGCTGCTTTGCGTCGGCTCGCTCAACCTGTCCGACATCGTGCTGTCGCAGCAGGATGGGCTCGGCACCAAGCTCGGCCTGCCCAACACCTTCCTCGACTGGCACTGGTTGTCGCTGTTGCCGATGTTCGTCATCTTCTTCATCTCGGCCCTGGCCGAGACGAATCGCCCGCCTTTCGACCTCGTCGAAGCCGAATCGGAACTCGTCGCCGGCCACATGGTCGAATATTCGTCGACGCCGTTCCTGCTGTTCTTCCTCGGCGAATATGTCGCCGTCGTGCTGATGTGCGCGCTGGCCACCATCCTGTTCCTCGGAGGCTGGCTGCCGCCGTTCAACTTCGCGCCCTTCACCTGGGTGCCGGGGGTGATCTGGTTCGTGCTCAAGATCTGCCTGATGTTCTTCATGTTCTCCATGGTGAAGGCGTTCGTGCCGCGTTACCGCTACGACCAACTGATGCGGCTTGGCTGGAAGGTGTTCCTGCCGATCTCGCTGTTCATGGTGGTGCTGACCGCCGCCTTTCTCAAGATCACGGGGTTTGCGTGATGTCCGCTCTGTCCCAGGCCGCCAAATCGCTGCTGCTGAAGGATTTCGTCGGCGCCTTCTTCTTGTCGATGCGCCAGTTCTTCGCGCCGAAGGAGACGATCAACTATCCGCACGAGAAAGGACCGGTGAGCCCGCGCTTCCGCGGCGAGCATGCACTGCGCCGTTATCCCAATGGCGAGGAACGCTGCATCGCCTGCAAATTGTGCGAGGCGATCTGCCCGGCGCAGGCCATCACCATCGAGGCCGGCCCGCGCCGCAATGACGGCACGCGCCGCACGGTGCGCTACGACATCGACATGGTGAAATGCATCTATTGCGGCTTTTGCCAGGAAGCCTGCCCGGTCGACGCCATCGTCGAGGGGCCGAATTTCGAATTCGCGACCGAGACGCGCGAGGAACTCTACTACGACAAGGACAGGCTGCTGGCGAATGGCGACCGGTGGGAGCGCGAACTGGCGCGCAACATCTCGCTGGACGCACCGTACCGCTGATATCGCATGGACAGGGGCGAGGGCCCTTGTCCGGGGATGGCCCGAGGCATTTCAGGCAAAGTCATCCCTCAGGACTTCAGAGTTGCCCATGTTTCTTTGCGCCGGGTCTTTCAACCCGGTTGGAACATGGGCTAGGACAACGCGGCTTCGCACCGGAGGCGGAACGAAGCCACAGACAACAAACAGGACGAACGTCCTGTTTGGACAGGAACCCGGGGGAACCCCAATGCTGAGTGGACTAGAGGCGGCCTTTTTCTACCTCTTCGCCTTTGTCGCCGTGGCGTCGGCGTTCATGGTGATTTCGTCGCGCAACCCCGTGCATTCGGTGCTGTTCCTGATCCTGACCTTCTTCAACGCCGCCGGCCTGTTCATGCTGACAGGCGCCGAGTTCCTGGCGATGATCCTGCTCGTCGTCTATGTCGGCGCGGTCATGGTGCTGTTCCTGTTCGTCGTCATGATGCTCGACGTCGATTTCGCCGAGATGAAGGAAGGCGCCCTGCAATATGCGCCGATCGGCGCGCTGGTCGGACTGATCCTGGCGGCGGAACTGATCGTGGTGCTCGGCGGCTATACATTCGCGCCGCAGCTCGCCTCGACGGTATCGAAGCCGATTCCCGATCTCGCGGCGCGCTCGAATACGGCAGCGCTGGGCGACATTCTCTATACGGACTACCTCTACTACTTCCAGATCTCGGGCCTCGTGCTGCTGGTGGCCATGATCGGCGCCATCGTTTTGACGCTACGTCACAAGGAAGGGGTCAAGCGGCAGTCGATCGCGGCCCAGGTCGCCCGCACTGCGGCGACGGGCATGGAAATCCGCAAGGTCAAGTCGGGCGAAGGAGTCTGAGATGGTCGTCGGCATCGCACATTATCTGACGGTATCGGCGATCCTGTTCACGCTCGGCGTGTTCGGCATCTTCCTGAACCGCAAGAACGTGATCGTCATCCTGATGTCGGTCGAGTTGATCCTGCTTGCGGTCAACATCAATTTCGTCGCCTTTTCGGCGGCTCTCGGCGACCTGGTCGGCCAGGTGTTCGCGCTGTTCGTGCTGACGGTCGCGGCGGCGGAGGCCGCCATCGGACTTGCCATTCTCGTCGTCTTCTTCCGCAACCGCGGCTCGATCGCGGTCGAAGACGTGAATATGATGAAGGGTTGACGGAACCACCATGTACCAGGCCATCGTCTTCCTTCCGCTGCTCGGCTTCCTGATCGTCGGCCTGTTCGGCACGTCGCTCGGCGCCAAGGCGTCCGAATACATCACCTCCGGCTTCCTGGTGATCGCGGCCGCGCTGTCATGGGTTGCTTTCTTCACCGTCGGTTTCGGGCATGGCGAGGTGTTCACCGTGCCGGTGCTGCGCTGGATCCAGTCCGGCGGCCTGGAGGCGTCCTGGGCGCTCAGGATCGATACGCTGACGGTAGTCATGCTCGTGGTGGTCAACACCGTGTCGGCGCTGGTCCATATCTACTCGATCGGCTACATGCACCACGATCCGAACCGGCCGCGTTTCTTCGCCTATCTGTCGCTGTTCACCTTCGCCATGCTGATGTTGGTGACGGCCGACAACCTCGTGCAGATGTTCTTCGGTTGGGAAGGGGTGGGCCTGGCGTCCTACCTGCTGATCGGTTTCTGGTACAAGAAGCCCTCGGCCAACGCCGCGGCCATCAAGGCCTTCGTCGTCAACCGCGTCGGCGATTTCGGCTTCGCCCTCGGCATCTTCGGCGTGTTCGTGCTGTTCGGCTCGGTCAATCTCGGCACCATCTTCGCCAATGCGGCGACGTTCATCCCGGCTGAAGGCGCCCCGCAGGGCGCGGCGGTGCTGACCTTCCTCGGCCATGCGCTGGACAAGCAGGCGGCGATGACGATCGTCTGCCTGCTGCTGTTCATGGGCGCCATGGGCAAGTCGGCGCAGGTGCCGCTGCACACCTGGCTGCCGGATGCCATGGAAGGCCCGACGCCGGTCTCGGCGCTCATCCATGCCGCCACCATGGTGACGGCCGGCGTGTTCATGCTGGCGCGGCTGTCGCCGCTGTTCGAGCTGTCGCATTCGGCGCTGACGGTGGTGACCTTCATCGGCGCCTTCACCGCCTTCTTCGCGGCGACCGTCGGCCTCGTCCAGAACGACATCAAGCGCGTCATCGCCTATTCGACCTGCTCGCAACTTGGCTACATGTTCGTGGCGCTCGGCGTCGGCGCCTATGGCGCGGCGATCTTCCACCTGTTCACGCATGCCTTCTTCAAGGCGCTGCTGTTCCTCGGCTCGGGGTCGGTCATCCACGCGGTTTCCGACGAGCAGGACATGCGCAAGATGGGCGGACTGAGGACGCTGATCCCGACCACTTATTGGATGATGGTAATCGGCACGCTGGCGCTGACCGGCGTCGGCATTCCGGTCACCGTGATCGGTACCGCCGGGTTCTTCTCCAAGGACGCCATCATCGAGACGGCCTTTGCCGGGCATAATTCCGTGGCAGGCCTCGCCTTCGTGCTTTTGGTGATCGCCGCCGGCTTCACCTCCTTCTATTCCTGGCGGCTGATCTTCATGACCTTCCACGGCAGGCCGCGGGCGAGCCATGAGGTGATGCACCATGTCCATGAATCGCCGCCGGTGATGCTGGTGCCGTTGTTCGTCCTGGCTGCGGGCGCGCTGTTTGCCGGCATCATCTTCCACGGTGCCTTCATCGGCGAAGGCTATGCCGAATTCTGGAAGGCGTCGCTGTTCACGCTGCCGGACAACCACATCCTGCATGACATCCACGAACTGCCGCTGTGGGTGGAACTGTCGCCGTTCATCGCCATGCTGATCGGCCTGGCGCTGGCGTGGAAGTTCTATATCCGCTCGCCGGAAATGCCGGTCAACCTGGCCGCCCAGCATCGCGGGCTCTATGCCTTCCTGCTCAACAAATGGTATTTCGACGAGCTCTATGACTTCCTGTTCGTGCGGCCGGCCAAACGCCTCGGTTCCTTCCTGTGGAAGACCGGCGACGGCACCGTCATCGACGGTCTCGGGCCTGACGGCATTTCGGCACGCGTCGTCGATGTCACCAACCGCGTCGTCAAGCTGCAGACCGGCTATCTCTATCACTATGCCTTCGCCATGCTGATCGGCGTTGCCGCATTCGTCACCTGGATGATGCTCTGATGACCGCTTGGCCAATTCTGTCGCTGGTCACCTTCCTGCCGCTGGTTGGTGTGCTGCTCATCCTGTTCATCAACGACGACAGCGAAAACGCACGCCGCAACATCCGCGCCATCGCGCTGCTGACGACGACGTTCACCTTCATCGTCTCGCTGTTCATCTGGACCGGCTTCGACAATTCGCAAGCCGGCTTCCAGTTCGTCGAGAAGGTCGCCTGGCTCGATTCCGGTATCTCCTACCATATGGGCGTGGACGGCATTTCGATGCTGTTCGTCATCCTGACGACATTCCTGATGCCGCTCTGCATCCTGGCGTCGTGGGAAGCGATCGAGAAGCGCGTCAAGGCCTATATGATCGCCTTCCTGCTGCTCGAGACGCTGATGATCGGCGTGTTCTGCGCGCTCGACATCGTGCTGTTCTACGTCTTCTTCGAAGCCGGCCTGATCCCGATGTTCATCATCATCGGCGTCTGGGGCGGCAAGCGGCGTGTCTATGCCTCCTTCAAGTTCTTCCTCTACACGCTGGCCGGCTCGGTGCTGATGCTGCTCGCCATCATGGCGATGTTCTACCAGTCCGGCACGACCGATATCCCGACGCTGTTGACGCACAATTTCCCCGCCAACATGCAGACATGGCTGTGGCTCGCCTTCTTCGCCTCCTTCGCCGTGAAGATGCCGATGTGGCCGGTGCACACCTGGCTGCCGGACGCGCATGTCGAGGCGCCGACGGCCGGTTCGGTGATCCTGGCCGCCATTCTGCTGAAGATGGGCGGATACGGCTTCCTGCGGTTCTCCTTGCCGATGTTCCCGCTGGCATCCGAGATGTTCGCGCCGCTGGTCTTCGCGCTTTCGGTCGTCGCCATCATCTACACCTCGCTGGTGGCGCTGATGCAGGAGGACATGAAGAAGCTGATCGCCTATTCGTCGGTCGCCCATATGGGCTTCGTGACCATGGGCATCTTCGCCATGAACCAGGAGGGCGTGCAGGGCGCGATCTTCCAGATGCTCAGCCACGGCCTGGTCTCGGGCGCGCTGTTCCTGTGCGTGGGCGTCATCTATGACCGCATGCACACGCGTGAGATCGCCGCCTATGGCGGCCTGGTCAACAACATGCCGAAATACGCCACCGTGTTCCTGATCTTCACCATGGCCAATGTCGGCCTGCCGGGCACGTCAGGCTTCGTCGGCGAGTTCCTGACCATGCTCGGCGTGTTCCGGGTCAACACCTGGGTGGCGTTCTTCGCCGCCACAGGCGTCATCCTGTCGGCGGCCTACGCGCTCTGGCTCTACCGCCGGGTGATCTTCGGCGCGCTGACCAAGGACAGCCTGAAGGGCCTGCTCGACCTGTCGACACGCGAGAAGGCGATCATCTATCCGCTGGTCGTGCTGGTCATCTTCTTCGGCGTCTATCCCGCTCCCGTCTTCGACGCGACGGCCCAGTCGGTCAAGTCGCTCGTCACCAATGTCACCGCATCCATCGGCGCCGCGCAGACCGCGGCGGCGAACTGACCCAGGGGTTTTGCGAACCATGACGCCGGACCTTCTCTCCAGCCTGTCGCTCTCGACGCCCGAGCTGATCCTTGCCATCGGCGCGCTCGCGCTGCTGATGGTCGGGGCCTACTCGCGCGCCAACACCGCCAACACCGTGACCGGCCTTGCCGTCGCCGTGCTGGTGATATCGGGCGCCTGGCTGATCTTCTCCACCGGGCAGGGCAGCGCCTATGGCAATGCCTTCATCCAGGATTCCTTCGCCCGCTTCATGAAGCTGCTGGCGCTGGTGGGCTCGGCGGTGACGTTGATCATGTCGATGCGCTTTGCCAAGGCGGAGCGGTTCGACAAGTTCGAATATCCGGTGCTGATCCTTTTGTGCACGCTCGGCATGATGCTGATGATCTCGGCCAACGGCATGATCGGGCTCTATCTCGGCCTCGAGCTGCAGTCGCTGGCGATCTATGTCTTGTGCGCGATCAACCGCGAGAACCTGCGCTCGACCGAGGCGGGCCTGAAGTACTTCGTCCTCGGCGCGCTGTCGTCGGGCATGCTGCTCTACGGTATCAGCCTGGTGTATGGCTATACCGGCAACACCGGCTTCCAGGAGATCGCGACGGCGCTGGGCGGCGGTGAGCGCCAGCTTGGCCTCGTCTTCGGCCTGGTCTTTGTGCTGGCCGGCCTCGCTTTCAAGATCTCGGCGGTGCCGTTCCACATGTGGACGCCCGACGTCTATGAGGGCGCGCCGACACCGGTGACGGCCTTCCTGGCGGCGGCACCCAAGATGGCGGCTATGGCGCTGATCGTGCGCGTCACCATGGGCGCGTTCAAGCCGATCGCTTCCGATTGGCAGCAGATCATCGTCTTCATCTCGATCGCTTCGATGGCGCTCGGCTCTTTCGCGGCGATCGGCCAGACCAACATCAAGCGCCTGATGGCCTATTCCTCGATCGGCCATATGGGCTACGCGCTGGTTGGCCTTGCCGCCAACAGCCAGGCCGGCGTGCGCGGCGTCGCAATCTACATGCTGATCTATCTGGTGATGACGCTCGGCACCTTCGCCTTCATCCTCGCCATGCGGCGCAAGGAAGGCAATGTCGAGCAGATCAGCGACCTGGCAGGCCTGTCCTCGACCAACCCGATCATGGCGACGATCCTGACCATCCTGATGTTCTCGCTGGCCGGCATCCCGCCGCTCGCCGGCTTCTGGGGGAAGTGGTACGTCTTTCTCGCCGCCATCAATGCCAACCTCTACGCGCTGGCGATCATCGGCGTGCTGGCCTCGGTAGTGGGCGCCTATTATTACCTGCGCATCATCAAGATCATGTGGTTCGACGAACCGGTCGGCGGCTTCGTGCCGATGGCCAGTGAATTGCGCCTCGTACTCGGTGTCTCCGGCGCTTTCGTGCTGTTTTATGTGCTGATCGGCGGGCCGATCGGCACCTATGCCGAAGCCGCCGCCAAGACATTTTTCTGACGGGATGGCATTTCGGCTGGCTCCTACCTCGGCGTCGGAAGGGTTCCGGCTGGAGGCGCATGACAGTGTCGGCTCCACCAATGCGCTGGCGCTGGATCATGCCCGGGCCGGCGACCCCGGTAGATTGTGGGTCGTTTCCAAGAAACAGGAAAGCGGGCGCGGGCGGCGCGGCCGCGTCTGGGCGACACCCGAGGGCAATCTGGCGGCGACGCTGCTCGTCCTCACCGGGGGCGAGCTTCGACTCGCCGCGACGCTCGGTTTCGTCGCCGGCCTGGCGCTGGCCGATGCACTCGACGCCGTGGTGCCGAAGGGCCGGATCGCCATCGGCCTCGACGGCGGCAGTGAAGGCAAGAACCGTTTCGAGCTGAAATGGCCGAACGACGTGCTCGCGTCCGGCGCCAAGCTCGCCGGTATCTTGCTGGAATCGGCCATGCTGGACGGCGGCCGTTTCGCGGTGGCGGTCGGCATCGGCGTCAATGTTGTGGCATACCCTGAGGATTTACCGTATCCCGCGACGTCGCTTCACGCATTGGGTGCGGCATGCGATGCCGAAACGCTGTTCCTGGCGCTGTCGGATGCCTGGAGCGAGAACGCCCGCCTGTGGGACGACGGGCGCGGACTTGCCGCCGTCAGGCGACGCTGGCTGGCACGCGCGGCAGGGCTTGGCGGCGAGGTTGCTGTCAGAATTGACGGTAATGTGGTGCGCGGGGTGTTCGAGACCATTGACGAGGACTGCCGTTTCGTGATCCGCGACGATGAGGGCTCGGTTTTGACGATCGCCGCCGGCGATGTGCATTTCGGCGCGGTCGCATCCGCCCGGGCATAGTTTTGTTTTTGCGCAATTCCAGACGGAAAACCGTTACAGACTTTTCGCGGAATTGCTTCAATGGCTTGGCCTGAGGGCCAGGAAGGAAAAAATCATGGCGAAAGCGGAAAACGCCGAACTCGTCTTCGTGCCGCTGGGCGGCGTCGGCGAGATCGGTATGAACTTCGCTCTCTACGGCTATGGCCCGCCGAGCGCGCGCGAGTGGATCGTCATCGATGTCGGCGTCACCTTTCCCGACGCGGCGCATCCGGGCGTCGACCTGATCCTGCCCGACACGCGCTTCATCGAGGAGAACATCGCCAACCTGCGCGGCATCGTGATCACCCACGCGCATGAGGACCACTATGGCGCGCTGCTCGATATCTGGCCGAGGCTCAAGGCGCCGGTGTGGATGACGCCGTTCAGCGCCGGGCTGCTGGAAGCCAAGCGCCAGGGCGAGCAGGGCGCGCCGAAGATCCCGCTGACCATCTACCGCGCGGGCGAAAAATTCACCGTCGGCCCGTTCGAGATCGAGGCGATCCCGGTCGCGCATTCGATTCCCGAACCGATGTCGCTGGCCATCACTTCGCCGGCAGGCACCGTCATCCACACCGGTGACTGGAAGATCGACCCGGCGCCGACGATCGGACCCAAGACCGACGAAGCGCGGTTCCGCGCCTATGGCGACAAGGGCGTGCTGGCGCTGGTCTGCGATTCGACCAATGCGATGCGCGAAGGCGAATCGCCATCGGAAGTCGCGGTCGGCGAGGGGCTGAAAGGGGTTATCCAGGCCGCCAAGGGCCGCGTCGCCGTCACCACCTTCTCCTCCAATGTCGGCCGGATCGTTTCCATCGCCAAGGCCGCGCGAGATGCCGGCCGCCAGTGCCTGGTACTCGGCCGCTCGTTGAAGCGCGTCATCGATGTCGCCGGCGAACTCGGTTACATGGACGGTCTGCCGGAGTTCATCGCCGAGGAGGATTTTGGCTTCATTCCGCGTGAAAATCTGGTCGTCATCTGTACCGGCAGCCAGGGCGAGCCGCTGGCAGCCCTTGCCAAGCTTTCTCGCGACGAGATGAAGTCGGTGTCGCTGACCGCCGGCGACACGGTGGTGTTTTCCTCGCGCACAATTCCCGGCAACGAGAAGGCGATCCTCGAAATCAAGAACCGCCTGGTCGATCTCGGCATCAAGATCATCGAGGACGGCGATGCGCTGGTGCATGTCTCCGGCCACCCGCGGCGCAGTGAATTGCGCAAGATGTATGAATGGGTACGGCCGCAGATCGGCGTCCCCGTGCATGGCGAGGCCGCGCATCTGGTGGCGCAGGGCTCGCTGATGTCGACGTCGGGCATCGGCCAGGTGGCGCAGGTGCGCGACGGCGACATGCTGCGGCTCGCTCCCGGCCCTGCCACGATCATCGACCAGGTGCCGTTCGGCCGCATCTACAAGGACGGCAGGTTGATCGGCACCGACCAGGCGATGGGCATTCGCGACCGTCGCAAACTGTCCTTTGCCGGCCATGTCGCGGTCAATGTGGTGCTGGACGAGAAGTATGAGCTCGCCGGCGATCCCGATCTGGTCGCAATCGGCGTTGCAGAGGCCGATGCCAGGGGCGAGACGCTGGAGGACCTGATGATCGATGCGGCAATCGGCGCGGTGGACTCCATCCCCCGTCAGCGCCGAAAAGACCTCGACCTGGTGCAGGAGGCGGTACGCCGTGCCGTACGCGGCGCCGCCAACGAAGCCTGGGGCAAGAAACCGCTGGTGACTGTATTCGTCACGCGGTGACGAATAGGGGAATGATGCAGTAGGGGAGTAGGGAGAATGAGCCGTTGCTTTTCTTCTGTCTTGTTTCCCTACTGCCTTACTCCCCTAAAGCGGAGCGCTCTATGCTTGGACGCCTGAATCATGTCGCGCTCGCGGTGCCGGATCTGGCCGCGGCTGTCGCTTCCTATCGCGACACGTTAGGCGCCGAAGTGAGCGAACCGCAGGCGCTGCCGGGGCATGGCGTCACCGTGGTGTTCGTCAATGTCGGCAACACCAAGATCGAGTTGCTGGAGCCGCTCGGCGAGGGTTCGCCGATCGCGGCTTTCCTCGAGAAGAACCCGTCGGGCGGCATGCACCATCTTTGCTACGAGGTCGACGACATTCTTGCCGCGCGCGACCGGCTCCAGGCGGCCGGCGCCCGGGTGCTGGGCGACGGCAAGCCGAAGACAGGCGCGCATGGCAAGCCTGTGCTGTTCCTGCATCCGAAGGATTTCTTCGGCACGCTGATCGAACTGGAGCAATCATGAGCTGGGTTTCGTTCACCGCACTGTTCTTCGCGACCTGGTGGGTGGTGCTGTTTGCCGTTCTGCCGTTCAGCGTCAGGACGCAGGATGACGATCGTGACGTGACGCTGGGCACGGTGCCGAGCGCGCCGCGCGGACCGCATATGCTGCGTGCGGTGATCCGCACCACCGTCGCCACGGCGGTGCTCATGGGCATTTTCTACGGCCTGACGCACGGGCTGGGATACAGCCTCAACGACATCCCGCACATCGTGCCGGAATTCGGCCAGGCCACGGCAAAATAGCAGCATTCAAACCGGGCTTTTGCGCTTCGGGCGAGGCCGCGCCGCCATTCGGCGCCGGCGCATGCGTTCAGGCTTCAAAAGTCATGACGCGGGGGTAAGGTGGTTTGGCAACGCATTGCGCTAAGCAGATGATTGCACAAAAAAAATGCAAGGCACAAGGCCTTGCAATTTAAACGCGTCCGATCTGTTTCCGGTTTCCGGCGGCAGCGAGTAACCGCGCCTAGATCGCATCCTCCCAAGACTTTGACCGCGTAGGAGAACAGATTTTTCTCTGCTCTCTCGGTTATCGGGGCACATTAGCCCAACGGAAATGAAAATGTCACGAAGAATTTTGCCTTGAAACGGGCATTCTCGTGCTGCACTGCACAATAGTGTGGCAGCCTTTGCTTGGGAAACCATCAGCAGGGTGTTTTATGCAACCGTGGCTCCTTCGATCGTCCAGCATTCGCGGCGCGCGCGAGGGGTGCTCAAAACCTTTTCCTTCCGCGCGCCACGCCGTTCGTAAGCTGAATTTCCGATTTCCGGGTCGATGCGTCCGGGTTCCCATTGCGCCATGAAATGGCTATGAAGCCGGGGCAAGCAAGCCTGCGTCGCACCGATTCTGGCGCGGCCTCCTCATTCACGGACCAGTCCATGCGTTTGTCGCGCTATTTCCTGCCCATCCTCAAAGAGAATCCGCGCGAGGCGGAGATCGTCTCGCATCGGCTGATGCTGCGCGCCGGCATGATCCGCCAGCAGGGGCAGGGCAGTTTTTCCTGGCTGCCGCTGGGCAAGCGGGTCTTGGACAAGGTCTGCCAGATCATCCGCGAGGAGCAGAACCGCGCCGGCGCGCTGGAAATCCTGATGCCGACCATCCAGTCGGCCGATCTGTGGCGCGAAAGCGGCCGCTATAACGACTATGGCAAGGAGATGCTGCGCATCAAGGACCGCCAGGACCGCGACATGCTCTACGGGCCGACCAACGAGGAAATGGTCACCGAGATCTTCCGCGCCTATGTTAAGTCCTACAAGGACCTGCCGCTCAACCTCTACCATATCCAGTGGAAGTTCCGCGACGAGGTGCGGCCGCGCTTCGGCGTCATGCGCAGCCGGGAATTCCTGATGAAGGATGCCTACTCCTTCGACCTCGACTTCGAAGGCGCGAGAGCCGCTTACAACAGGATGTTCGTGTCCTATCTCCGGACCTTCACCCGCATGGGGCTACAGGCGATCCCGATGCGGGCCGACACCGGCCCGATCGGCGGCGATCTCAGCCATGAATTCATCATCCTGGCCGACACCGGCGAAAGCCAGGTGTTTTGCCATCGCGACTATCTTTCGCTCGGCGTGCCCGGAGCCGACACCGATTTCTCCAACGACGCCGAGATATCCGGCATCGTCAAGACCTGGACGACGCCTTACGCGGCCACCGACGAAATGCATGACGAAGCGGCCTGGGCTGAGGTTCCCGACAGCGACAAGGTTTCGGCGCGCGGCATCGAGGTCGGCCATATCTTCCATTTCGGCGAGAAATACTCCAAGCCGATGGGTGCCAAGGTGACCGGGCCCGACGGCAAGGATCATTTCGCCTCCGGCGGCTCCTACGGCATTGGCCCGTCGCGGCTGGTCGCGGCGATCATCGAGGCCAGCCATGACGAGAACGGCATCATCTGGCCGGAAGCGGTGGCGCCGTTCGATATCGGCCTGATCAACATGAAGGTGGGCGACGCCGACTGCGACCGCGTCTGCGATGAGCTCAACGCAGCTTTCACCGCCGCCGGCAAGGATGTGCTCTATGACGACACCGACCAGCGGCCGGGCGGCAAGTTCGCCACCGCCGACCTGATCGGCCTGCCCTGGCAGGTGATCGTCGGACCGCGCGGCGTGGCCGCCGGCGAGGTCGAGATCAAGAACCGCAAGACCGGCGAGCGCGTGACGCTGCCGATCGCCGATGCGAAAAAACGCTTCGGTGCCGCCGCATGAGCGAGGCGGCGGCAGCGAGACCGGCAGGCGCCGGACCGTTTTCCATCTTCGAACGCACGGTGGCGTGGCGCTATCTGCGCTCGCGACGCAAGGAGACGGTGATCTCGGTCATCGCCTCGATCTCCTTCCTCGGCATCATGCTGGGGGTGGCGACGCTGATCGTGGTGATGGCCGTCATGAACGGGTTCAGGGCCGAGCTGCTCACCCGCATTCTCGGCGTCAACGGCCATCTGATCGTGCAGCCGCTGGATTCGCCGCTTGAGGACTATGCGCAGGTCGCCGGCCGCATCAACGGCGTGGCCGGCGTGAAATACGCCATTCCGCTGATCGACGGCCAGGTGCTGGCGCAAGGCAATATCGGCGGCGGCTCGGGCGCGCTGGTACGCGGCATCAGGGGCGAAGACCTTGGCAAGATCGCCATCGTCGCCAGCAATATCAAGCAAGGCTCGATCGCCGATTTCGACACAGGCGAGGGGGTCGCCATCGGCAAGCGCATGGCGGAGAATCTCGGCCTGGCGCCCGGCGACACGATCACCCTGATCTCGCCGGACGGCGACGTGACGCCGCTCGGCACGACGCCGCGCATGAAGGGCTACAAGATCGCGGCAATCTTCGAAGTCGGCATGTCGGAATATGACGCCTCCATCGTCTACATGCCTTTTTCGGAGGCGCAGCTCTATTTCAACATGGATGGGCGAGCCCAGACGATCGAGATCTATGTCGACAATCCCGATGACGTCGACGCGCTGAAACCGAAGGTGGAAGAGGCGGCGCAGCGACCCATCGACCTCGTCGACTGGCGGCAGCGCAACGAGACCTTCTTTTCCGCCCTGCAGGTGGAGCGCAACGTCATGTTCATGATCCTGACCCTGATCGTTCTGGTGGCGGCGCTCAACATCATCTCCGGGCTGGTCATGCTGGTGAAGGACAAGGGGCACGACATCGCCATCCTGCGCACCATGGGCGCCTCGCGCGGCGCCATCCTGCGCATCTTCCTCATGACGGGCGCGGCGATCGGCGTCACCGGCACCATCGCCGGCGTGCTGCTCGGCGTGGTCATCTGCCTCAACATCGAATCGATCCGCGAGTTCTTCTCCTGGATGACCGGCAAGGTGCTGTTCAATCCGGAGCTCTATTTCCTCAGCCAGTTGCCGGCGAAAATGGATCCGCGCGAGACGACCTATGTCGTCATCATGGCGCTCGGCCTGTCCTTCCTGGCGACGTTGTTTCCAGCATGGCGGGCGGCCCGCCTCGATCCGGTCGAAGCGCTGAGGTACGAGTGATGGCGCAGGCCATTATCGAGTTGAAGAGCGTCGAGCGGCACTATGTCCAGGGGCCGCGCAAGCTCACCATCCTGAACGGCGCGGACTTCTCGCTGAAGCGCGGCGAGATGGTGGCGCTGGTGGCGCCGTCCGGCACCGGCAAATCGACGCTGCTGCATACGGCAGGGCTCCTGGAACGGCCCGATGCCGGCGACGTGATTCTCTCCGGCCGGGCCTGCGGCCGGCTATCGGACGACGAGCGCACCTCGATCCGCCGCAACGATGTCGGCTTCGTCTACCAGTTCCACCATCTGCTGCCGGAGTTTTCGGCGCTGGAAAACATCATGATGCCGCAGCTCATCAAAGGGCTGCCGCGCAAGGAGGCGGCCGAGCGCGCGGCGCAGCTGCTCGACTACATGCAGATCGGCAAGCGCGCATCGCATCGGCCGTCCGAACTGTCGGGCGGCGAGCAGCAGCGCGTGGCAATCGCACGCGCGGTCGCCAATGCGCCGCTGGTGCTGCTGGCGGACGAGCCCACCGGCAATCTCGACCCGGTGACCGCTTCCTATGTGTTCGAGGCGCTGGAGGCATTGGTGCGGCAATCGGGCCTCGCGGCGCTGATCGCCACCCATAATCACCAGCTGGCAGAGCGCATGGACCGGCGCGTCACCCTGGCAGAGGGCAAAGTGGTGCCGCTCTAAGGGCACCTCGATGTCCGCTGCGAGATTGCGTCCAACCTTAACAACGTCCAGCGAGATTTCCGCGAGTTTGGTTTACCGTCAGGGATACTGATCTCTCCGGGAGTCCCTCAGGATCAGAACCGCCAATGAGCCTTCAGTGCGATCAGGGTGGATGAGATCGCGATCATCACCAGGATGAGCAGCCAGGTTACAAAGTTGCGCGAGAGGCGCCACCGGCGGCCTTGTCTCATGCGCTTTCGCCAGCGATCAGCTTGATTGGCGCCTTCGTGTTGCCCCACGTCCATCACTCGGTAGCCGGACAGCTTACCCACTATTGTCTCGACTAGGATTGAGTGCAAGCAGGCGCTCATCCCATACGCCAAGGGACGATAGCGTCGCCGACATCTTCCTGACCTGTTGATGGTCCCGCGCCGTCAACCTTTTCTTAACCGTGCCGGTTTGATCGCTCGAAAATTCCGGCTGCGGGCGGATTCTGCTCGTTGACTTTGAAACAAAATTAGAACAAATTGCGAACATATCAACAACAGGAGAGAGTTATGACCGATCTGGTTCAGGATGTCGTCTCGCTGGTTTGCATGAGCACCTTCCTCATTTCCATGGCGATCTGGATCGGAGCCATGTGAGGTGACGGTGTCTGCCGTCGCTGTTACGGCGGGCGAAAGTCCGCTTTGCCGTTAAGCCTTTCTTGCCGCCATGGCGCTAGGGTATCGCTCCTGAAAGCAGGAGCGCCGCGTGTCGCCCATCGTCACCGCCTTCCTCGTGGCCAGCAATCTCGGGCTGATTTTTCTTCTGATGAGCGTGCCGCTTGGTTTGCGCACCATCAGGCTCAGCCGCACGGTCGCGGCCGACCGGCAGCGCCTGTGGCAGGCGCTGTGGCCGCTCGGGAGCAATGCCGGCTGGTCCGGCGAAATCCTCTCGGCAGAGATGCTGGGTGAGGGACTGGTCCGCACCAGGATGTCCTGGGAGGGCCGGGACGGCCAGCCGATCGAACGCAAGGCCCTGCTCGAGAATGTCGTGCACGGCAGGTGCTTTTCGATGCGCGTCATCGAGGACACGGCGCTCGATCCGTCTTTCTGGGCGCATTATCGGGAAACCGCGCAGTTGGTCTCGATTGGCGATGCCACCCGGGTGACGCTCACCCAGACCGACCGTTACCGCGGCGTGGCATTCCTGGTGTTCCGCTATTTCGCCATGCGCCGCGAACTCGCCAAGCTGGATGGCTGGGCCAGGACAGGGCGGTATCGCAAGGGCGGCTGGTTCGAACATCCGCTGAGCCAGCTCGGCTTCGCCGCTCTCTCGGCATTCATCCTGTGGCCGTTCTTCGGGCTTCACCGCGGCGGGCTCGCGCTGGCCGCGATCCTGACTTCCGTTGTCGCCCTGCACGAACTCGGCCACATGGCGGCATTCCGCCTGATGGGCCATCGCAGGGCGCGCATGATCTTCATCCCGCTCCTCGGCGGCGTCGCCATTGGCGGCCGGCCCTATGACAGCCGTTTCGAAGTCGCGTTCGTGGCGCTGATGGGCGCCGGGTTCTCTGCTTTCCTGGTGCCGTTGGCGATGATGGGCAGTACGTTTGCAAGCGCGGAAGGGCACTGGCTAACCGCGACATTGCTGGCGACACTGGCGGGCTGTGCTGCCTTGTTCAACATCGCCAATCTGGTGCCGGTGTGGAAATTCGATGGCGGCCAGGTGCTGCGCCAGATCTGCCCGGGGCCGGTCGCGCTGGCGCTGGCCTCCTTCTTCCTGTTCTCGGCTTTTTTGGCGCTTGGCTGGCAGGCCGGCTTTTCCATTGGCTTTCTGCTCGCGGCCGGCGCGGTCTTTGCAATCCTCAGCCTTCTGACAGCGGGCAGCGGGGTGAAGCCGCGCCACGAACTGAAGCCGATCCGGACAGCCGACCGTTTCGTCATCGCCGGCGCGCTGCTGGCGGTGTTCGTCATCCACGGCTATGGAGTGCTCTGGGCGTCGGCACGGCTGATCTGAGCTGTCCGGGAAGCGTTCAGCCGGCCTCGCGGACTGTTTCCAACGGTAAGGCCGTAGCCGGGCCGAAGACGTCCTCGAACGCTGATTTCAGCGCCAGATCGAGATCGGCCATCGTCACCGGCAGCCCGAGATCGACGAGGCTGGTGACGCCGTGGTCCTGCACGCCGCACGGCACGATACCGCTGAAATGGCCGAGGTCCGGCTCGACATTGATGGCGATGCCGTGAAAACTTACCCAGCGCCTGAGCCGAATACCGATGGCGGCGATCTTGTCTTCGGCGGCAGAGCCGTCCGGCAGGGCAGGGCGATCGGGCCGCACCACCCAGACGCCGACGCGATCCTCACGGCGCTCGCCATTGACGTTGAAGGCGGCGAGCGTGCCGATGATCCATTGTTCGAGGGCGGCGACGAAGGCGCGCACATCCTCGCGGCGGCGTTTCAGGTCGAGCATGACGTAGGCGACGCGCTGGCCCGGCCCATGATAGGTGTATTCGCCGCCGCGGCCGGCCGAAAACACCGGGAACCGGTTGGCGTCGATCAGGTCCTCGCTGCGCGCACTGGTACCGGCGGTATAGAGGGGCGGATGCTCGACCAGCCAGACCATTTCGCCGGCGGCCCCGCTGCGGATCGCTTCGGCGCGCGCCTCCATGAAGGCGAGCGCCTCGGGGTAGGCGGTGAGGCCGGGCTCGATCGCCCATTCGACGGGCGCCGAACCGGGCAAAGGCAGGAACGACGTGGCGATCTGGCTGCGTTCTGGCATGGGGTGTCTCTTGTTGTACTCCATATGGCGATATCGGGCCGAAACGTCCAGTTCGCGGTGCATTTTGGCGCTTTGATCCGTTATGGCAATTCCCAGCGATTAAATGCTCGGGGCGCACTTGTTTCGCCGGAAACGATTTGCTACACGCCGCGAGCCGGTCGGTTCCGGCTCCTACCACGTGCGGTCGTGGCGGAATTGGTAGACGCGCAGCGTTGAGGTCGCTGTGGGGCAACCCGTGGAAGTTCGAGTCTTCTCGACCGCACCATTCTCTCTTCCCAGAATCTCATTTTGTAGCGGCACCTCCAGCCCTAGGGGCACCGCGCATTTCGTTTGATATTCCCGCGCGTTACGCCAGTTTCTTTTTGAGCGTCGGATTTTCCCGAAACCGGTTTCCACTTTCGGGTCCGATGTTCTAGACCTGAGACGCACCTTTTCCAGGATTGCAATGGCGGGAGGCGCTGGTGGAAGGCCAGGACGAACGGACGACCGGCGCTGGGGTCGCTGACGAACACCACGCCGACATCTACGGTGAGGACGGCGCTGTCCTTTCGTCCTTTCTCGCCCAGATCGGCGCGGCGATCGCCGACCGCGATACGCTCACGCTCAAGCGTGAGGTCGACGACCTGCACCAATCGGAAATGGGCGACCTGATCGAGGCGCTGCATCCCGACCAGCGGCGCGCCCTTGTCGAGCTTTTGGGGGCCGACTTCGATTTTTCCGCGCTGACCGAGGTCGACGAGGCGATCCGCATGGACATCGTCGACAATCTGCCCAACGCGCAGATTGCCCAGGCGGTGCAGGAACTCGATTCCGACGACGCGGTCTACATCCTCGAGGACCTCGAACCGGAGGACCAGGACGAGATCCTGTCGCAGCTGCCGTTTACCGAGCGCATCAGGCTCCGTCGCTCGCTCGACTACCCCGAGGAGACCGCCGGGCGGCGCATGCAGACGGAGTTCGTCGCGGTGCCGCCGTTCTGGACGGTCGGCCAGACTATCGACTACATGCGCGAGGACAAGAACCTTCCCGACCGCTTCAGCCAGATCTTCGTCATCGACCCGAGCTTCAAGCTGCTTGGCGCCATAGACCTCGACCAGATCCTGCGCACCAAGCGCTCGGTCAAGGTCGAGGAGGTCATGCATGAGACGCGGCATGCCATTCCGGCCACGATGGACCAGGAAGAGGCCGCGCGGGAGTTCGAGCAATATGACCTTCTGTCGGCCGCCGTCGTCGACGAGAACGAGCGGCTGGTCGGCGTGCTGACCATCGACGACGTCGTCGACGTCATCCAGCAGGAAGCCGAGGAAGATCTCCTGCGCATGGGCGGCGTCGGCGACGAAGAGCTTTCCGACAGCATCTTTTCGACCTCGCGTTCGCGTGTTCCATGGCTGCTTGTCAATCTCCTGACCGCCTTCCTCGCGGCATCGGTGATCGGCCTGTTCGACCACACGATCGAGCGCATCGTGGCGCTTGCCGTGCTGATGCCGATCGTGGCCGGCATGGGCGGCAATGCCGGCTCGCAGACCATGACCGTTACCGTGCGGGCGCTGGCGACAAGGGATCTCGACATCTACAATGCCGGTCGCATTATCCGTCGCGAGATGGGCGTCGGTTTCATCAACGGCATCGTTTTCGCCATACTGATCGGCATCGTCGCCGCCGTCTGGTTCCGCGATGCCAATCTCGGAGGCATCATCGCCGCGGCCATGATCATCAACATGTTCGTTGCGGCTCTTGCCGGCATCCTGATCCCGCTGCTGCTCGACCGCTTCAAGGTCGATCCTGCGGTCGCTTCGGCGGTCTTCGTCACCACGGTCACCGACGTCGTTGGCTTCTTCGCTTTTCTCGGCCTTGCCACGTGGTGGTTCGGCGTCCGTTGATCCGGCTCAATTGACTTTTACGTAAATGCCGTGCGAGGCTCGGCGACAGGCAGACTGCGGCCGATTCCGGCAGGTCTGCGGCGGACGGAGAGCAGCAATCGCCAATCTCCGGCTATGGGGTGAGAATGCGGGAATATTATTCGATCACCGAGCTGACGCGCGAATTCGACGTGTCGACGCGGACCTTGCGCTTCTACGAGGACGAGGGGCTGGTGCAGCCGGTGCGGCGGGGCCGCACGCGGCTGTTTCGTCCATCCGACCGACACCTGATCCGGCAGATCATGCGCGGAAAACGGCTCGGCTTCTCGATCAACGAGATCCGCGAAATCATCCAGATGTACAAGGAGCCGCCCGGCGAGGTCGGCCAGCTGAAGCTGATGATCAAGCGCATCGAGGAAAAGCGCGAGGATCTGAGGCAAAAGCGTCGCGACCTCGAGGAGACATTGGCCGAACTCGATCAGGCCGAGGAATCCTGCGTCGAGCGGCTGGTCGAGCTGGGCGTGAACACGTAGCGGACCGCGTTTGAGCGGCCATGGCAAACATTCGAGATTAGCCGAGCCTTCCGAACTTCGTCATCCTAGGGCGAAGCAGGAGCGAAGCTCCGTCGTGGAGACCCTAGGAGACGACGGAATGGACGTTTCGGCTAATGGCCGAAGTGCGATTCACGGCGGAAACCATGGCGTGCCTCAAATCCAGCGCCGCACTCGTTTGGCGTAGTCGCGGTATTTCTTGCCGAACTTTGCCGCCAGCATCTTTTCTTCCTTTTCCACCGCGACCTTCTGCGTGACGAAGGCGGCGATGAAGGCGAGCGGCAGGAACCAGACGATCCCGGAGATGAAGGCAACGCCGATCAACAGCAGCGTGTTGGCGAGATACATCGGGTTGCGGCTGACGCCGAATGGGCCCGAGGTGACGAGATGATCCGGCACAGCGTTGGGGTTGAGCGTGGTCTTGGCCCGCGTCATGGTACGGATGGCGGTGAACCAGAGTGCGGCGACGCCGAACAGCGCCACCCAGCCGGCCGCATAGAGGAGGTCGCCCAGGAGGTCGCCGATCCAGGGCAGGGGAAAGAGCAGGCCGAGCGCGATGCTGATGGCGATGGCGGCGATGTAGATCAGCGGCGGCCATGGTATCAGCCCAGGTTTGGGCGGGGTCTCGGTCATTCGACACCTTCCTCCGTCATCTTGCTATCGGTCTGGGCCGTGCAGGTGCCGGCGAGATCCGCCAGATGCGCTCTCCATTCGGCGGTCTGGTCGTTCTTGTAGAGCCGATCAAGCGTGGCCTCGCCCTCCAGCGTGTCCAGCATGCACCCACAATAGCTCGAACAGAACTTGCTGTCGCGCTGCTGTTCGCACGAGATCTGGCAGGTCTTGAGAAAGTTCACCTGCGGGGTTTCGACCTTGGCCGGCATTACTTGCGAGAACAACCAGACACTGCCGATCAGCAGCGGCTGATGGATCAGGTAGAAGGCCAGGCTGTGCCGGCCGATGAAGACCAAAGGATTGGACCAGCGCCCGGGCGCCACGTCCGCCAGGCGCGCCAAGGCGCCGAAGCCGGAGGCGAGCTTGGTCGCTCCGAGACCCACAAGCACCGCACCGAACCACGGGAACAACGGGACATAGTCGTTGGAGTGTGGGTTGACCGCGGAAAGGCCGACCCACCACAGCCAGGGGTGATCGAACGATTCCAGCCGAAAATAGAAGGGAATGGCGATGACCGCCGCGGCGATCAGCAGTGTGAGCAGCGCCGGCAGACGCAGGAATGCCAGCCCAAGCAGGCTCGCCAGCGCGATCTGGTGCAGGATGCCAAAGAAGATCCACCCGTCCGGCGTGGCGATACGGGTGGCGACCGAAATGGCGATCGCCGCCCCGGCGACCATGGCAAAGCGTCTCCAGAAGCCGTTCCAGCGGATCTCTTTGCCATGGGCGAGATACAGGCTGACGCCGACCAGGAACAGGAAGGTCGAGGCGATGCAGCGAGCATAGAACTTCCACCAGCCGAAGGCGGTCAGGCCGGGATCGGTGTAGCCGAAGAATTCCAGGTCCCAGGTGAAATGGTAGCTCGCCATGGCGATCAGCGCGATGCCGCGCAGCATGTCGATGGCGACGATGCGCTTGGTCTTCGGCAACTCCGCGGCGGGCATGGTCGGCGTCTGGATGCTCATGGTCTCGCGATCTGATTCAGCCCCGCACGAGGACTATCACGGTTACGCCGGACAAAAGAAGGCCGTGAGCTTCGATACGGACGGTCAGCCGGCGCTGTGTCAGGCACGCCTTTAGGCCAGCACGGGAAAGCCTTTGACCGGCTTCGTTTTAACCGGGGCACGTCGGTTTCCTGTTACCGGTCGCGAACTGATGGCCGCAGATTTGGCTGGTGATTCTGCTTTGGGGAAGCAATGTCCACGCATGTGCGCCATCCGATCTGGCTACCGGCCCTCAAGGCCGCGGATGCCCGCACCTTCGCCTCGCTCTACGCGGTCGAATCCTTCGCTCGCGCCACGGTGTCGAGCGTCATCCCGATCCAGGCCTACGAGATCCTCCACAACGAGCAGATCGTCTCGATCCTCTACACCATCGTGGCGATGCTCGGCCTGTCGGTAACCTTGTTCATGCCGATGCTGATCCAGCGCTTCGCGCGGCGCTGGGTCTACACGGCAGGCGCCTGCCTGCTGGCGATCGGCTCGTTGTTCTTCGTCACGCATACGCTCGCCGGGCAACTGGCCGGCATGCTGTGCCGTGTCATGGGCGCCAGCGCGCTGTCGATCACGCTCAACCTCTATATCATGGACCACATCCGCAAGACCGATTTCATGCAGGCCGAATCGCTGCGCATGGCGTGGTCGATGTTTGCCTGGACGGGTGGGCCGACGCTCGGCATCTTTCTCTACACGCGCTTCGGCATCTATGCCGCGCATGGCGCGGTCGCCGTATTCGCCTTGGCCCTGCTGGCGTTGTTCTGGACCTACCGGCTCGGCGACAATCCTTCCATCCGGCCGGGCAAGACGCGCCCGGTCAATCCGCTCGCCAATATCGGTCGCTTCGTCGCGCAGCCGAGGCTGAGGCTGGCCTGGCTGATCGCCTTCGGCCGCTCCTGCTTCTGGACGACCTTCTTCGTCTACGGACCGCTGTTCATGGTCATCACCGGTGAGGGCGAACTGGCCGGCGGCATTCTGGTTTCGGCGGGCAACGCGCTTTTGTTCATGGCGATTTTCTGGGGCAAGGCGGGCAAGCGTTTCGGCGGCCGCAGGACCATGACATTTGCCTATTTCGCCATGTCGGCGATGCTGCTGGCAGCGGGTGCCGTCGGCGAAAGCGCGCCGCTCATCACCGGCGCCTTCCTGCTCTGCGGCGCCTTCTTCACCATCGCGCTCGACGCGCTGGGCTCGACCGCCTTCATGCGCTCGGTGCGCTCTTACGAGCGGGCGCAGATGGCTGCGGTCTACCGCACCTATCTCGATTTTTCCGAACTGACGCCGCCGCTGGTCTATTCGGTGGTGCTGGCCTTTTTCGGACTCGGCTCGGTTTTCGTCACGCTCGGCCTGCTTGCGGCGGTCTGCGGCTATGTCACCTGGCGTTATCTGCCGAAGTCGCTGTGAAGCTTACGGCACAAGCGCAGCGTGCCGTTCGCGTACCCAGTCGTGGAAGCGGTGGAGGTCGTACTCCTCCGGCATCAGCACGCCGGCCTTGTGGCGCATGGAGCGCAGCCCTTTCTGGTTGACCTCGCAGATCGCGGCATCCTCCTCCAGAACCTGGGTGCCGAAACCGACGATATTGTCGATGTCGGTGGCGGCGAGCGCGTCGGGCGCGAACAGCCATTCGGCGGTCAACTCGGTCTGTTCGGGGCCAAGCGGCACCAGCCGAACGGACCTGACATAGTCGACGTGGCCGACGATGAACATCGAGGGCAGGCTGGTGGCATAGGTCTGGCCGGCGGCGCGCTCGGCCGGTGTCAGGCCCGAAAAGACCGGCCCATGAGCCTGACCGTCACGCGACCATGTTTCGGCACCCGCCCGCAGCCCGCCGGAAAACTCCGGCGCGTCATTATCGGCGTGGCGCGTCCATTCAGGATCGTCGTGCCGGCCCATCAGGCCTCGGCCATAGATCGGCACCAGTCGCGACAGGTCCTTGTGGACGCCCGGGCAGTGCAGGCATTCGTTGAAGTTTTCCCAGAAGATCTTCCAGTTGCAATCCATCACCTTGCGCAGCACATGGCCTGATGCCAGCGATTCCAGCGGCCAGTTGCCGAGATCGCCGGAGGCCGGGTCGAAGGATGAGTGCGCCGAGCCGGCGGCATCTTCCGCGAGATTGACGAAGACGAAGCCGCGCCAGACCGACAGCGCGACGCGATAGAGCGGATGGTCCGCCTTGTCGAAACCGTCGGGCAGCGTTTTCGACGGCACGCGTACGAGATCGCCGCGCAGCGAATAGGACCATGCGTGATAGGGGCAGGTGATCAGCCGCGCCTTCAACCGGCCAGCACTTTCCTGGCAAAGCTGCGAGCCGCGATGCCGGCAGGTGTTGTGGAAGGCGCGCAGTTCGCCGGTGTCGTCGCGCAGCACGACGATCTCCTGAGTGCCGACACGGAAGGTGCGGAAAGCCAGCGGTTGGGCGAGATCAGCTTCACGGCAGACGAGCAGCCAGTTCCTGTACCAGATGGCGTCGAGGTCGCGCTGGTAGCTCTCCACGTCCCAATAGGCCGACGACGGCAATGTCGGCTCGGCCCGGGTGAGGCCGTTATAGGGGGCGTGCTGGCTCTGGACGGGCTGCATGGCTGGCCTCCTGTGAGGATGGCAGCCGACACCCGCCCACGGAAATTGTCAATTGCAGCGGAGCAGGCGGCCGACGGCGCTAAAGCGCTTGTC
Source organism: Mesorhizobium sp. CA13 (assembly GCF_020165235.1). NCBI lineage: Bacteria > Pseudomonadati > Pseudomonadota > Alphaproteobacteria > Hyphomicrobiales > Phyllobacteriaceae > Mesorhizobium > Mesorhizobium sp. CA13. The sequence continues at coordinate 68,516 of NZ_JAIUHS010000012.1, forward strand.
GTCGTCGGAATTTGGTTTGCCGGATGCGGCGATTTTCCCTATAGTCACCTTCGTCGTCGGTTCCGATTGGAGCCAAGAGGGAATGCGGTGCGGGCAGATTTGCTGCCCAATGCCGTGGCTGCCCCCGCAACTGTGTGCGGTAGTCCTCTCCATATGCCACTGAAGATTTTCTTCGGGAAGGTGGGGAAGGGCGCTGATCCGCGAGCCAGGAGACCTGCCGGCGACAGGAAACTGACTTCGATGCCCTCGGGTGGAGGGCGAAAGGACAAGACATGAATACCGCTTCCGTCTCCCTCGGCGCCTCCATCTCCTCGCAGTCGCGCCTCCTGCAGCTCGCGCTCGCGGCGCTGCTCGGCGTTTTCGTCGTCGGCTTTGTCGGTTTCTCGCATATAGACGCGGTCCACAATGCCGCGCACGACTATCGCCACTCGATGGCGTTTCCCTGCCACTGATAGGGATTTGACATCATGAACCTGTTTCGCAACGTCGTGTTCGTCGCGGCGATCGCAGGGCTCGTGGCCGGCGTCGTTCTCGCCTGCATGCAGGCCTATGCCACCGTGCCGCTGATCCTGAAGGCGGAAGTCTACGAACAGGCGGGCGGCGGCCATCACCACGACCATGCCGCACCGGCCGCGACCGACAACAACGCCATGAGCTCCGCGGCGCCGGCAGCCGCTGAAGCTGCTCCGGCGGAAGAGGAAGGCTGGGCGCCGGCCGACGGCTTCGAGCGCTTCGCCTTCAGCGTGCTTGCCAACATCGTCACCGGCATCGGCTTCGCGCTGGTCCTGGTCGCGGTTTCGGAATTCGCCGGCGGCATTGGCAACTGGCGCCAGGGCGTGTTCTGGGGACTGGCCGGCTTTGCCGTGTTCACGCTGGCGCCGGGTCTCGGGCTGCCGCCGGAACTGCCTGCCATGCCCGCCGCCGAGCTTCTGCCGCGCCAGATCTGGTGGACGGCAACGGTGGCGGCAACGGCGATCGGCCTTGCCCTGATCGCCTTCCGCAAATCACTGCCGCTGGCGATTCTGGGCGTGGTGTTGATCGTCGCGCCGCATATTGTCGGCGCGCCGCAGCCGGACAGTTTCGAGACGCCGATTCCGGAAGGCCTGCACCATCAGTTCGTGGTGGCGGTGACAGTGACCAACCTGGTGTTCTGGCTCGTGCTCGGCGCTGCCGTCGGCGTGGTGCGTGGACGCTTCACCGGCCGCGCGACGAGCCTGTGCGACAGCTTTGCCTGATCGCGGAAGACTGACCTTCATCATCGGGGGTGCGCGCTCCGGCAAGAGCGCCCACGCCGAAACGCTGATGACGGCCTTGCCTTCGCCATGGGCCTACATCGCCACGGCGCAAGCCTATGACGACGAGATGCGGCAGCGTATCGCGCTGCATCGGTCGCGACGCGGTGAAGGCTGGATGACGATCGATGCACCGCTCGACCTTGTCGGTGCGCTTGAGGCCTTGCCCGACAACCAGCCGGTGCTTGTTGATTGCCTGACGCTCTGGCTGACCAATCACATGCTGGCCGATCATGATGTAGAGGCCGAATGCCGGCGGCTGGCTGACATGCTGTCGCGGCCGCGCGGGCCCTGGTTCGTGGTATCCAACGAGGTCGGGCAAGGCATCGTGCCCGACAATGCGCTGGGACGCCGGTTCCGCGACGCCGCCGGCCGGCTCAACCAGCAGGTCGCCGCGATTGCCGATACCGTGCTTTTGATGGTGGCGGGGCTGCCGCTCAAGGTGAAGTGACATGACCGACATCGACGAAAAGGACGAAGAGCGCCACCGCGCCAAGATGGCCAAGCGCAAGGCGGTGCAGGATGCCGAGGTGGCGAGCAAGACGGTTGAAAAGGGTCTGCTGATCGTCAACACCGGGCCTGGCAAAGGCAAGACGACGGCTGCCTTCGGTCTGGCGTTGCGGATGCTCGGCTACGGCAAGCGCGTCGGCGTCGTCCAGTTCATCAAGGGCAAATGGCATACGGGTGAGAAGGAGGCCTTCGCCGCGTTTGGCGACCGCGTCGTCTGGCACGCGATGGGCGAGGGCTTCACCTGGGAGACGCAGGATCTGAAGCGCGACATCGCGGCGGCCGAGGCCGCGTGGGCCAAGGCGCTGGAGCTGATGGCCGATCCGTCGATCAGTCTTGTCGTGCTCGACGAGCTCAACATCGCGCTGCGCTACGAGTATCTCGATCTCGACAAGGTGGTCGCCGCGCTGAAAGCGCGCCGCGAGGGCCTGCACGTCGTCGTCACCGGCCGCAACGCCAAGCCGGCGCTGGTCGAGGCGGCCGATCTGGTCACCGAGATGGGGCTGACCAAGCACCATTTTGCGGCCGGCGTGAGGGCGCAGCAAGGGATAGAGTTCTAGAACGCCAGAATCGCGAGCAGCGAAACCAACCCGAACAGCGCGATCAGCAGGTAGTCGGCGACCCGGTAGAGTTTCAGCGCCCGCCTTATGTCGATGCTCTCGGCTTCGCGCCGGCCGCCTTCGCCCATGAACGCGTCGTCGACCGTTACGCCGCCATAGCTGCGCGGCCCGGCGAGCGCCAGGCCAAGTGCGCCGGCCATCGCCGCCTCCGGCCAGCCGGCATTGGGTGAGCGGTGCTTTTTCGCGTCGCGCCGCACCGCAGCCCACGCGTTGCGGGGATCGGCTCCCTTGACCAGGAAAGCCGCCAACGCGATCAGCAGCGCCGTCAGCCGCGAGGCAGGCAGGTTGATCCAGTCGTCGAAGCGCGCCGCCGCCCAGCCGAAGGCTTCGTGGCGGGGCGTGCGGTGGCCGATCATCGAATCGGCGGTGTTGGCGGCCTTGTAGGCGGCGCCGCCGGCAAGGCCGCCGACGCCCGTCCAGAAGGCGGGGGCAACGATGCCGTCGGAAAAATTCTCGGCCAGGCTCTCGATCGCGGCGCGGCAGACGCCGGCCCTGTCGAGGGTTTCGGGATCGCGGCCGACGATGCGCGAAACGGCGGCGCGGCCCATGTCGAGGCCGCCCGAGTCGAGCGCATCGGCGACGGCCTCGACATGCTCATAAAGGCTCCGCTGTGACAGGAACGATGTCGCCAGAAGGGCGGTGATGAACAGTCCCAGGGGAATGAACCAGAGCAAGATCTGCACGCACAGGCCAATTAGCGCCGGCACCAGCACGATGACCAGAAGCGCCTGGACACCACGTTGGCGACGCAGTGCGTCGGGATCAGTGGCGCGGTTGAGCCTGCGATCGAGAAAGGATATCAGCCTGCCGAACCACGTCACGGGATGGCCGATGGCGCGAAACAGCCAGTCGGGGTAGCCCAGCGCGGATTCGACGGCCAATGACAGGAAAGCGATCAGGACTGACATGAAGCTTCTTGAAGGAGCGGTGGACCATGGTGGAAGTCTCGGCCGGGCAAGGGCGCTTTTCCCCAATGCCCCCCAGCCTTTCGTCGACCTCTCGACCGGAATCAATCCGCACTCCTACCCGCTTTTCGAGCTGCCCGCCACCTCGCTGTCGCGATTGCCGGAAGCAGGGCGGGCGCGTGAGCTGACGGCGATCGCGGCCGGCACCTACGGCGCGCCGGCGCCAGCCAACGTCGTGGCTGCGCCCGGCACGCAGATCCTGCTGCCGCGCGTGGCTTCGCTGGTCGCGCCGGGCAAGGCGCTGGTGTTGGGGCCGACCTATGCCGAACATGCCCGCGCGGCGGCGATCGCGGGGCACGAGGTGACCGAAGTCGGCCATTTCGCTGAGCTGGCGGACGCCGACCTTGCCATCGTGGTCAATCCGAACAACCCGGATGGGCGCATCGTCGAGCGCGACCGGCTGCTGGCGCTGGCCGCCGGTTTGCGCGCCAAGGGCGGGCTGCTGGTCGTCGACGAGGCGTTCATGGATGTCGGCCCGCGCGAACACAGCCTTGCCGGCGATGTCGGCCAGGGCGGCATCGTCGTGCTGCGCTCTTTCGGCAAGTTTTTCGGGCTGGCCGGCCTGCGGCTTGGGTTTGCGCTTGCCGATGCGCCGACGGCCCAACGGCTTGAAATGCAATTCGGACCTTGGGCTGTCGCCGGCCCGGCGCTGGAATATGGCATTCGCGCACTTGGCGATATCGGCTGGCAGGACGAAATGCGCGCGTCGCTGGCGGAGGCATCGGCTCGACTCGACGCACTGTTCGGTCGTTTCGGCGTGCCTGTCGCGGGCGGCACCACATTGTTCCGCTATTTCAGCCTGCCGGAGGCCGCCGGCTTGTTTGCAGCGCTTGGCGAACGCGGCATCCTGCTTCGCCATTTCACCGACCGCCCACACGTCCTGCGGGCCGGCCTGCCGGGAAACGACGAGGAGTGGGCGCGACTGGAATCCGCCCTTGCCGAATGGGCGATGCGGCGCGAGGATCGAGCAAAAGGCATCAAACCATGATCCATGTCTGCTCGCTGGCAAAGGTAGAGGAAACGGTGGCGAGGACCGGCGCCGAGCGGCTGCTGTCGCTGTTGGCCGCGGGTACCGATGTGCTCCGCCCAGCCTCGATCATGAGGGAAAATCATCTGCACCTGGTCATGCACGACATCGCGGTGGCGCAGGATGGCATGACGATGCCGGGCGAGGAGCATGTGCGAAATTTGCTTGATTTCGCGCGCCGCTGGGACCGGGCGAGACCGATGGTGGTGCATTGCTATGCCGGCATCAGCCGCTCGACAGCCTCCGCCTATATCATCGCCGCCGCGCTGGCACCGAAACGCGACGAGGCCGAACTGGCCCGGACGTTGCGGATGCTGTCGCCATCGGCGACGCCCAATCCGCGGCTGATCGCGGTGGCCGATGCCTTGCTCGCACGCGACGGCCGCATGATCGCGGCGATCGAAGCGATCGGGCGCGGCGCCGACGCTTTCGAGGGCACGCCCTTCGAACTGAAGATCGATATTTAGGCGGCTACTTCAGCCAGTCTGCCAGCTTCGCCTTGTGAACATCCCGCAGCAGGCCGATGAAGCCGTCGGCCTGATATTCCGCGGTCAGCCGGCCTTTTTCAGGGGTCGCGATGCTGGCATCGCCGACCACGCCGTTCGGATTCAAGTCGCTGGCGATCCACGCGAAGGCATGGGTGCCGGTGTGGCGCAGCAGCGAGAATTCCTTCTCGGCCTTCGCGACATTGGACACGAAATTGTCGGCCTTGCTCACGTCGACCAGATCCGGCCGGAAATGCAGCATCAGCGACGTCTCGACGTCGCCGCCATGGATGCCGTGGCGGTCTTCAAGTTCGGTGTACATGCCGGCCGGGCGGCCAAAGCGCTGCCAGCTGGTCTTGACCGCCAGCATCCTTTCGCGCACCCGCAATTCGCGCGTGACGATGCCCATGATCTCCTCATTGCCGCCATGCGAATTGACGACGACCAGCTTGCGCACGCCGGCCCGCGCGATCGAAACGCCAAGCTCGGTCCAGGCCTCCACCAGCGTCGTCGCTGGCAGAGTGAGGGTGCCCGGCGCATGCAGATGCTCGTTCGATTTGCCCACCGCCTGGATCGGAAGGATGCGGATGTCGAGATCGTCGGGCAGGCGAGCGATGACCGTGTCGAGCATGCCGTTCATGATCGAAGTATCGGTCGAGACAGGCAGATGCGGTCCATGCTGCTCGATCGCCGCCACCGGCAGCACGGCGATCGTCGCCTCAGGATTGATCGAGGCATATTCGGTTGTCCGGTAGTCGCCCCACCACACGCGTTTCTTCGCAGTCATGTCGTGCCTCTTCAATTGTCCGGGCAGACCTAGCGCGGGACGGGCTGCCTGTCGATCACCCTGCCGCCAGCACTTCCACCTCGACCTTGAATTCCGGCCGGGCAAACCCCGATACGATCATCAGCGTCGAGGCCGGTGCGGGATCGGAGAACAGGCTGTTGCGGACATCCATGTAGGATTGGAGATGAGCGCGATCGGTCACGAAGGCGTTGATGCGCACAATATCCTTCAGCCCCAATCCGGCCTCGGCCAAAATGGCGATTATGTTGGCGAAGCAAAGCTCGGCCTGGGCGCCGGCGTCTTCCGGAACGAAATCGTCGAAACGGATGCCGAGTTGGCCCGAGCACAGAATCAGACGCTTTCCAGCCGGCACCTCGACGCCGTGGCTGTAGCGCGCAAAGGGCGGCTTGATCGACTTTGGCTTCAGAAATTTGAACATGGCAATCTCCTGTCTCCTGGCAGCCTAGGACCGGATGCCTCGTACCATCAAGATGGCGGTGCATGCCGCCGGTGCGATTGTGGACAGGCGTTTAAAAAATAGGCACGATGCCTCCGGTGCAGCACGACCTTTCCGGCGTTCGCAGATGGCTGTGGTGCAGGCGGGCGGGTCCCGGTGCGAGACGCCGGTGGCATGTGTCTTGCTTCTTGAATCTCTGGTGTCGAGCCTGGCGCGTGGCGCGCCGGAGCAAACAAAGGGTGGTGGTGTCGATGTACGGAAAACTGAAGATGTCGGTAGCGGCGGTGGCCGTGCTTGCGGCGAGCACGCTTGGTGCCGCGGCAAATGAAAAAGTCACCTTCGGCACCAACTGGCTGGCCGAGCCGGAACATGGCGGCTACTACCAGGCCGTGGCCGACGGCACCTATGCCGCCTGCGGCCTCGACGTCACCATCATGCAGGGCGGCCCGCAGGTCAGCGGCCGGCCGATGCTCCTGGCCGGCAAGATCGATTTCTACATGGGCGGCAACCTGCTGTCGGCCTTCGACGCCGTCCAGCAAGGCATTCCGATGCGCGTGGTGGCGGCCGATTTCCAGAAGGATCCGCAGGTCATCATGTCCCATCCCGGCGAGGGGCTGGACAAATGGGAGGACCTGAAGAACGCCGAGCAATACATTCTGGGCGACGAGGGCGCGCAGACCTTCTTCCAGTGGATGATCATCGAACTCGGCTTCGACGCGGCCAAGCGCGTGCCCTACACCTACAACACTGCTCCCTTCCTCGCCAACAAGAAGTCGATCCAGCAAGGCTATGTCACCTCCGAGCCGTTCGCGGTCAAAAAGGAAGGCGGCTTCGTACCCAACCAGTTCCTGCTCGCCGACTATGGCTGGGACACCTATTCGACGACGATCGAGGTGATGCAGGACACGATCGACAAGAAGCCGGAGGTGGTCCAGTGCTTCGTCGATGGCTCGGCCAAGGGCTGGTACAAATATCTCTACGGCGACAACAAGGCCGCCAACGACCTGATCAAGAAAGACAATCCTGACATGACGGATGAGCAGATCGCTTTCTCGATCGAGCAGATGAAGAAGTTCGGCCTGGCCGATTCCGGCGACACCGAGAAGCTCGGCATCGGCGCTATGAACGAGGCGCGGATCAAGAGTTTTTACGACAAGATGGTCAAGGCCAAGGTCACGCCCGCCGGCATCGACATCACGAAAGCCTACACGCTGGCCTTCGTCAACAAGGGCGTCGGACTCGAGCTGAAGAAATAGGCCGTTCCGGCATGATGCAAGAAAAGGTGGCGCAAGCGCCGGTGAAGGCTTCGGCCTCCTTGCTGGCGCTGCGCGGCGTCGGCAAGGTCTTTTCCAATGGCGTGACGGCGCTCGCCGACGTCGACCTGACGATCCGGGAAGGGGATTTCCTCAGCCTGCTCGGGCCGTCCGGCTGCGGCAAGTCGACGGCGCTGCGGCTGATCGCCGGCCTGTCAACGCCGACCTCCGGCATGCTCGACTGGCGTGCGGGCGGTTCGCTCGACCGCTCTAACATCGGCTTCGTGTTCCAGGAGCCGACATTGCTGCCCTGGGCCAGCGTCTTCGACAATGTCTGGCTGCCGCTTAGACTGAAAGGCGTCAGCCGTGCCAAGGCGGCACCAGTGGTGACCGAGATGCTGGCAAGGGTTCATCTCACCGGCTTCGAGAACGCCGTGCCGCGCGAACTGTCGGGTGGCATGAAAATGCGCGTCTCGATCGCGCGGGCCCTGGTGACCAAGCCGCGCGTGCTTTTGATGGATGAGCCGTTCGCGGCGCTCGACGAAATCACCCGCTTCAAGCTCAACAACGATCTCCTGGAGCTATGGCAGGACGAGCGCTTCACCGTCGTCTTCGTCACGCATAGCGTCTTCGAAAGCGTGTTTTTGTCCAACAGGGTTGTCGTGATGGCGGCGCGGCCAGGCAGGGTGTTCGACGAGCTTGCCATCGATGCGGCCTATCCTCGCGACGAGGCCTTTCGCACCTCCCCCGATTATGCGGCGCTGTGCCGGCAGACGTCCGACGTACTGGTCAAGGCCATCAATTCAATTGCAGGTTCGCATCATGACGGCCATTGACGGTGCGTTGAAACTCGACCCCGAGGAAGCACGCCGCGCGCGCCAGGAGCGGCTCGAGCGGATCGGCCGCTGGGTCCTGCCGCTGGCGATAATGATCCTGGCGATCTGGCTGTGGGACCGTATCTGCGTGTGGAACGAAATTCCGCAATACATACTGCCGCGACCCGGCGTGGTGCTGGCAACGCTCTACAACGACGCCGGCCTGCTGTTCTCCGCACTGCTGGTCACCTTGCGCATCACCTTCCTCAGCCTGCTCCTTGCCGTCATCGGCGGCGTCGGGCTGGCGGTGCTGTTCGCACAATCGAAATGGGTGGAGATGTCGTTCTTTCCATTCGCCATCGTGCTGCAAGTGACGCCGATCGTGGCCATCTTCCCGCTGATCAACATCTATGTCGACAACCAGACGACCAAGCTTCTGCTCTGCGCCTGGATCGTCGCCTTCTTTCCGATCCTCTCCAACACCACCCTCGGCCTCAACTCCGTCGACCGCAATCTGCGCGACCTGTTCAAGCTCAACGGCGCGACGCGCTGGCAGCAATTGCGCTATCTCAGGCTGCCGGCGGCGATGCCGTATTTCCTCGGCGGGCTGAAGATCGCCGGCGGCCTGTCGCTGATCGGCGCCGTGGTGGCCGAGTTCGTGGCCGGCGCTACCGGCCAGTCGTCTGGGCTCGCCTCGCGCATCATCGAGGCCGGCTACCGGCTCAACGCGCCAAGGCTGTTCGCGGCGCTGTTCCTGATCTCCCTGACCGGCATCCTGATCTTCCTCGTGCTGTCGCTGATTTCGCATCTCATTTTGCGGCGCTGGCACGAGAGCGCACTGAAGCAGGAGCGGTAGGGGTGTGTGACGTGATTGAGATGCTGGCGCGAGGCGCCGCCCTCTGTCCTGCCGGACATATCCCCCTCAAGTGGGGAGAGGGGGGCAACGCTTGATACCAACCTTCGGCTCTTACCATCTCGCCAATGTTCGCCTGCATCGCTCACTGACGCCAGGATTTGTCGCGCCCTTCGACGGTGACGGCTTTGCGCTCGCCGATATCTCGGTCGCCGACGGCAAGATCACAGGCATCGCCGCGCATGCCGGATCGAAGGCGCCGCCCGGTGCCGTCGACCTTGCCGGCCGTATCGTGATGCCCTGCTTCGTCGACTGCCACACGCATATCGACAAGGGCCATATCTGGCCGCGAAAACCCAATCCCGACGGCACTTTCATGGGCGCGCTGAATGCCGCAGGTGCGGACCGCGCTGCCCGCTGGAGCGCCGAGGACGTGGCGCGGCGCATGGATTTCTCGCTGCGCTGCGCCTACGCGCACGGCACCAATGCACTGCGCACGCATCTGGACAGTGTCCCGCCGCAGGAGGAAATCTCCTGGCCGGTGTTCGAGACGATGCGCGAGAGGTGGCGCGGCCGCATCGAGTTGCAGGGCGCCTGTCTGATCGGCATCGAGGGCGTGCGCGACAAGAATTGGTTCGACAGGCTGGCCAAAAGGGTGGCCGACGCCAAGGGCGTGCTTGGCGTCGTCACCTACATGGTGCCGGACCTGGAAGACCTGCTCGACCATGTCTTCGCCCAAGCCATCAAGCATGGCCTCGATCTCGATTTCCATGCCGATGAGACCGACGACGTCGCGGCGATCTCGCTGAAGAAAATCGCCGAGGCGTCGCTGTGGAACGGGTTCGAAGGCAAGATCCTCGTCGGTCACTGCTGTTCGCTGGCGCGCCAGCCGGACCTCGAGGTGCTGGACACGCTGGACAAGGTGGCGAAGGCCGGGCTGGCAGTGGTGTCGCTGCCAATGTGCAATCTCTATCTGCAGGACCGGCGGAGCGGTCAAACCACGCCGCGCTGGCGCGGGGTGACGCTGCTGCACGAGATGAAGGCGAGAGGCATTCCGGTCGCGGTGGCTTCCGACAACACGCGCGATCCCTTCTATGCCTATGGCGACCTCGACATGCTGGAGGTCTACCGCATGGCGACGCGCATCCTGCATTTCGATCACCCGGTCGCCGATTGGCCGCAGGCCGTCACGGCGACGCCGGCTGATGTGATGCGGCTCGATGGTTTCGGCACGCTTGCCTCCGGCGGCGATGCCGATTTCATTGTGTTCAAGGGCCGCAGCTGGACCGAATTGCTGTCGCGGCCCGAATCGGATCGCATCGTGGTGCGCGCCGGGCGGGCGATCGACCGACAATTGCCCGACTATGCCGAACTCGACGAGCTGATGGTGGAATGATGGATATCGCCGCGCTGAAACGCGATCTCGACGGGATAAAACTCGACGACAATCCGGCCATCGTCCAGCAGAAGAGCCGCGACTTCTATTGGTACAGCCCGGTGCTGAAGCAGCAGCTCGATCACGTCACCGGCGACATGGTCGTGACACCGAAGACCGAGGCCGAGCTGATCCGCGTGCTCGCCGCCTGTCACCGGCGCGGCGTCCCGGTGACGCCGCGCGGCAGCGGCACAGGCAATTACGGCCAGGCGATGCCGCTCTCGGGCGGCGTCGTGCTCAACCTTGCCGAGATGAACGAGGTCAAGTCGATCGCGCCGGGGCGCGTGGTGACGGGGCCGGGCGCGGTGCTGGCCGACATCGACAAGGCAACGCGGGCGCATTCCGGGCAGGAATTGCGGCTCTCACCCTCCACCTACAACACCGCCTCGATCGGCGGCTTCATCGCCGGCGGTTCGGGCGGCGTCGGTTCGATCAATTTCGGCGGCTTGCGCGATTTCGGCAATGTGCTGCGCCTGCGCGTGGTGACCATGGAGGCCGAGCCGAGAGCGCTGGAACTCACCGGCGAGGACCTGCACAAGGTGACGCACGCCTACGGCACAAACGGCATCATCACGGAAGTCGAAATGCCGCTGACCGCGGCCTATGAGTGGGTCGACATCATCGTCGGCTTCCACGCCTTCATGGACGCGGCGCGCTACGGCAATGCGCTGGCCTGCCAGGACGGCATCCTGACCAAGCTGATAACGCCGATCGCGGCACCCGTGCCGCAGCTCTATTTCAAACGGCACCAGAAATTCCTGAAGGATGGGCAGAGCATCTGCGTCGTCATGGTGGCGCGGCACGGGCTGGACGCCTTCCTCGCTTTCACGCGGCGCACCGGCGGCGAGGTTATTTTCAACGCGGCCACGGCGACGGCGGAGGAGCAGAAGGGCCTGCCGCCAGCCTATGAGCTGGCCTGGAACCACACAACGCTCAGGGCGCTGCGGGTCGACTCCTCGATCACCTATCTGCAATCGCTCTATCCCTTTCCCAACCAACTCGCGCTGGTCGAGAAGATGGACGCGATGTTTCCGGGCGAAGTGTTCTCGCATCTGGAGTTCGTGCGGCTGGACGGCAACATCACCTGCTTCGGCCTGCCGCTGGTGAAGTTCACCACCGAGGCACGGCTCGACGAGATCATCCGCCTGCATGAGGAGAATGGTTGTCCGATCTTCAACCCGCATCGTTACACGCTGGAAGAGGGCGGCATGAAGCAGACCGATGCGGTGCAACTCGCCTTCAAGCGCGAGATCGATCCGCAAGGCCTGCTCAATCCCGGCAAGATGATCGCCTGGGAAAACCCGGATTATGACTACCGTTCGGGACGGACTTTTCTGTTCAAGGGGCTGCAGAGGGTGGGATGAGGAGAGGTTCGCGCCTGAACGCCCCCCTCTGGCCTGCCGGCCATCTCCCCCTCAAGGGGGGAGATTATTCGCGCCACCGCTTTCGCCTATCTCCAACGTTGGAAGCACAGGCGCGGCGTAAGGGCTGCCAATCTCCCCCCTTGAGGGGGAGATGCCCGGCAGGGCAGACGGGGGCGCCTCGCGCTGACCTTCGAGATATCTTCCCGTGAACATCCTCGTCCTCCACGCCCATCCGGTCGAGACCAGCTTCAATGCCGGCCTGCACCGGACGATCGTCGAGCGACTGACGGCTGCCGGCCATGCGATTGACGACTGCGATCTCTATGCCGAGGATTTCGACCCGCGGCTCTCTCGCCAAGAACGGCTGGACTATCACAATCCGCGCGGTTCCGCCGACCCTGCGGCGCCGTATGTCGACCGCCTGCTGCGCGCCGATGCGCTGGTGCTTTCCTATCCGGTCTGGAATTACGGCTTTCCGGCAATCCTGAAAGGGTTCTTCGACCGCGTCTTCCTGCCCGGCGTGTCTTTCAAGCTGATCGACGGCAAGGCGCAGCCGTCGCTGCACAACATCAGGAAGATCGCGGCGGTCACCACCTATGGCGGCAGCCGGTTCCGCGCCCTGCTGATGGGCGACCCGCCGCGCAAACTGGTCAAGCGCGTGCTGCGTGCCACGGTCAAGCCGGGTGCTCCCGTTTACTATCTGGCGCATTATTCGATGAACCTTTCGACCGACGAGACGCGCAAGGCGTTCTTGGCCAAGGTCATTGCCAGCATGGACAGATTCTGATGCGCGCGCTGGTGGTTTATTGCCATCCGGTGCCGGAGAGTTTTTGCGCCGCTATCCGCGACACCGCTGTGGAGGTGCTGACGCGAAGGGGCTGGGAGGTGCGGCTGCTCGATCTCTACGCCGAGAAGTTCGATCCAGTGATGAGCTGCGAGGAACGGCGTTTCTACAACGACCAGGCGCCGCAGGACCTTGCGCTGAAGCCGCATTTCGAGCTGCTCAACTGGGCCGAGGCGATCCTGTTCGTCTATCCGACCTGGTGGTACGGGCTGCCGGCGATGCTGAAGGGCTGGCTCGACCGGGTGTGGGCGACGGACGTCGCCTTCAAGCTGCCGGCAGGCAAGGGGCGGATCAAATCGCTGATGCGGCATGTGACCAAAGTTGGCGTCATCACCACCTGCGGCGCGCCGACCTGGTGGAGCGTCGTCGTCGGCCAGCCCGGGCGCAAGACCTTGCTGCGCGGCATGCGGGCGCTCTGCGCCACGCGCTGCCGGACCTTCTTCCTGGCGCATTATCTGATGGACGCCTCGACGCCGAAGACGAGGGCGGCGTTTCTGGCGAAAGTGCGGACAAAGCTGGAGCGGTTTTGAGGGGCGAACTTCCCTTCTCCCCTTGTGGGAGAAGGTGGCCTCGCGCAGCGAGGTCGGATGAGGGGTGTTCCAGGGAACGCCAGCGTCTCACTCCGCTGGAACACCCCTCAACCGTCTCGGCGCTGCGCGCCGATCCACCTTCTCCCACAAGGGGAGAAGGGAAAACCGCGCTACATCTTCACCCTTTCCGCCTTCGGATCATACATAGGCTTCAGCGATGCCTCGGCTGCGAAACGCTCGCCGGCGATCTCGATCTCATAGGACGAGGCCAGCACATCCGCCTCGCTCTCCCCCTTGCAGGGCACATAGCCCAGCCCGATCGCGCCGCCGAGATGGTGGCCGTAATTGCCTGAGGTGATCGGACCGACGATCTTGCCGTCGCGCAGGATCGCCTCATTGTGGAAGAGCAGCGGCTGCGGGTCCTTCAGCCGGAACTGGACCAGCCGGCGGTTCAATCCGCTTTCTTTCTTCTTCAACACCGCATCGCGGCCGATGAAATCGGCTTTGGCGGTCTTCACCGCAAAGCCGAGACCGGCTTCCAGCACGTTGTCCTCGTCGGTGATGTCGTGGCCGAAATGGCGGAAGGCTTTTTCGATGCGGCAGGAATCGAGCGTATGCAGGCCGCACAGCTTCAGCCCGACATCGGCGCCGGCCGCATCGATGGCCTCGAAGACATGGGCCGCCTGGTCGGTCGAAACATAGAGCTCCCAGCCAAGTTCGCCGACATAGGTGACACGGTGGGCGCGGGCGAGCCCCATGCCGATCTCGATCTCCTGGAACGTGCCGAACGGATTGTTCTCGTTGGAGAAGTCGTTCGGGCTGACCTTCTGGATCAGCTTTCGCGCGTCCGGGCCCATCAGGCAGAGCACGCTTTCGGCTGCGGTTACATCGGTGATGACGACGAATTCATCCGTCAGGTGCTTGCGCAGCCAGGCGAGGTCGCGCTGCAGCGTGGCGCCGGGCACGACGAGGAAATAGGCCGTCTCCGACAGGCGCGACACCGTGAGATCGCTCTCGATGCCGCCGCGCCGGTTGAGCATCTGCGTGTAGACGATCTTGCCTGGCGCCACGTCCATGTCGTTGGCGCACAGTTTTTGCAGGAACGCGCAGGCGTCACGGCCTTCGACGCGGATCTTGCCGAACGAGGTCATGTCGAACAGGCCGACCTTGTTGCGGACGGCGAGGTGCTCCTCGCGCTGGTTGTCGAACCAGTTCTGCCGCTTCCAGGAATAGCGGTATTCGCGCTCCTGGCCTTCGCGCGCGAACCAGTTGGCGCGCTCCCAGCCGGCGACTTCCCCGAACACGGCGCCGCGCGCCTTCAGATGCTCGTGCAGGGGCGAACGGCGCACGCCGCGCGACGTTACCACCTGGCGATAGGGGAAATGATCGGCATAGAGCAGGCCGAGCGTTTCGGAGACGCGCTCCTTGAGGTAGCGGCGGTTCTTCTGGAAAGGCTGGGCGCGGCGGATGTCGACTTCCCACAGGTCGAACGGTGCCTCACCGTCGTTGATCCACTGCGCCAGCGCCATGCCGGCGCCGCCTGACGAGACGATGCCGATCGAATTATAGCCGGTCGCCATCCAGTAGCCCCGCAGTTCCGGCGCCTCGCCGAGATAGTAGCGGTCGTCGGGCGTAAAACTTTCGGGGCCGTTGAAGAAGGTATGGATGCCGGCGGTGGCCAGCATCGGCATGCGGTTTACGCCCATTTCCAGGATCGGCTCGAAATGGTCCATGTCCTCGGGCAACTGGTCGAAGCAGAAATCCTCGCTTATGCCGTCCATGCCCCACGGCTTGGCCACCGGCTCGAAGGCGCCGAGCATCATCTTGCCGGCATCTTCCTTGTAGTAGGCGCACTCGTCGGGCACGCGCAGCACCGGCAGGCGGCTCAGCCCCGGGATCGGCTCGGTGACGAGGTAAAAATGCTCGCAGGCGTGCAGCGGGATGGTGACGCCGTTCTGGGCGCCCAGTTCGCGCGCCCACATGCCGGCGCAGTTGACGACGATGTCGGCCTCGATCGTGCCTTGCTCCTCGCCCTGGGCCCAGGACACGCCGGTGACTCGGCCGTCCCTGGTGTGGACCTTGGTGACCTTCACATTCTCCACGATGGTGGCGCCGCGCTGGCGCGCGCCCTTGGCCAATGCCATGGCGATGTTGGCCGGGTCGCACTGGCCATCGAGCGGCAGATGCACGGCGCCGACGACGTCGGACACGTTGAGATGCGGGTACATCTCCTTCACTTCCCTGGGCGAAATCTCGCGCACGTCGACATCGAAGGCGCGGGCGAGTGAAGCCTGACGGTAGATTTCGTGCTTGCGCTCCTCGGTCAGCGCGACGGTGATCGAGCCGACCTGGCGCATGCCGGTGCCGACCTCGGTCTCGGCTTCCAGCTTGACGTAGAGGTCGGCCGAATATTTCGCCAGACGCGTCATATTCTGCGAGCCGCGCAACTGGCCGATCAGGCCGGCGGCGTGCCATGTCGTGCCCGAGGTCAGTTGCTTGCGCTCCAGAAGCACGATGTCGGTCCAGCCGAGCTTGGCCAGGTGATAGGCGACCGAGCAGCCGGAAACGCCGCCGCCGATGATAACCGCACGGGCTTTGGCGGGAATGGTCCGGGGGGAAGCGATGTTCATGCGGCCTCGCGGCGATAGCTGGAGACAAAGCGGCGCAGCCGGAGTGCTGCTTCCCGCAGGACGGGTTCCGGCTGGCACAGGCTGATGCGGATATGGCCGGCTGCGGCCTCGCCGAAGCTGGAGCCGGGCATGACGCCGACCTTCTCCTTGTCGAGGAAGGCGAAGGCGAACTTCTCGTCGTCGGATTCGACGGCCGATATGTCGAGCATGACATACATGCCGCCTTCGGAGCCGCGCACGCCCACATCGTTCATGCCGCGCACGGCGTCGAGCAGGACGGCGCGTCGCGCCGCATAGCGTTCGGCGATTTCCTTCACGCCATAACCCTTCTCCAGCGCCTCGGTGCAGGCTATCGAGATGAAGGCCGGCAGGCCGTAGGTCGTCACCAGATTGAGGTTGGTCAGCAGCGAGATCATCTCGCTCGGGCCGGTCAGCCAGCCCATGCGCCAGCCGGTCATGCCGTGGCTTTTGGACATGGAATTGACGACCAGCGTGCGCTCGGCCATGCCGGGCAGGGAACGCGGCGAGATGTGCTCGCCGCCGCCGAGCGTCCAATAGACTTCGTCTGACAGCAGCCACAAATCGTGCTCGCGGCAGACCTCGGCCAGTTGTTCCAGCCGTTCGCGCGAATAGACGGCTCCGGTCGGATTGTTCGGCGTGTTGATCAGGATGGCACGCGTATTCGGCCGCAATGCCGCGCGGATCATGTCGGCGCGGGGCTGAAAACCGTCCTCGGCCGGCGTCTCGACAACCGTGAAGGTCGCGCCCGCGGCGCTGAAGGTGTTGGGGTAGGTCGCGTAGTATGGCGCAACCACGATGGCGTGGTCGCCCGGGTCGAGCACGGCCTGCACGGCGGCGTAGAGCGCCGCCTGGCCGCCCGGCGTGGCGATGACCTGGTCCGGCGTCGTCTCGACCCCCGTGCAGGCGCCCGAGGCGGCCGCCATGGCCTTGCGCAAGCGCGGCAGGCCGGGCAGGGGGGTGTAGTGGTGATTGCTGCCGCGAACCGCGGTCACGCAGGCCTCGATCGTTTCGGAAGGCGTATCGAAATCGTGATCGCCGACCGACAGCATGATGATGTCCTCGCCGGCCTCCTTGCGGGCCCATGCGGCGAAGTGGACTTCCCAGCCATCCTTGCCCGACGGCACGATGCCTGAAATGCGCGATGATGGTTTTGGCATCAGGCTCTCAACCTTTCGTTCTTCGGATCCCACAAGGGCTCGTCCTTCTGCACGACCGCCTTGAAGCGGTCGCCGAAGATCTCGACTTCGACCGATGTGCCGGGCTCCGCCAGGTCGGCGCGCAGCATGCCGAGCGCGATCGACTTGCCGACGCGGTGGCCCCAGCCGCCTGACGTCGTCTCGCCGACGATCTGGTCGTCATGCCACAGCGTCGACATGTAGGGTGCGTCGCAATCGCCGGGGTTTTCGACCACCAGCGTGACGAAGCGCTTCCTGACGCCCTGCTGCTTCTCGTTCTGCAGTGCCACCTTGCCGCGGAAACCGGGCTTGTCCCATTTGACGAAGCGCTCGAGCCCGCCTTGCAGGATCGAGTAGTCGGTCGAGAGGTCGCCTTTCCAGGTGCGGTAGCCCTTTTCAAGCCGCAACGAATCCAGCGCGTACATGCCGAACGGTTTCAGGCCGTGCGGCTGTCCCGCCGCGCAGATGGTGTCGAAAACGGCGGCGGTGTCGTCGACCCTGGTGTGGATTTCCCAGCCGAGTTCGCCGGCGAAGGAGACGCGTACCAGCTTCGCCCAGCGCCCGGCGATATCAGTTTCCTGATGCGTCAGCCACGGCAAGGTCAGGTCGGCCTCACAGACGGCTGCGAGGATTTCCCGCGACTTGGGTCCGGCCAGGATTTGGGTGGAGAATTCCTCGGTCCGGTCGATCAGCTTGAAAGTCGCATCCTTGGGCATGTGCGATTCCAGCCATTCGAAGTCATGCCATTGCGCAACCGCCGCAGTGATCAGCGTCATGGACTCCTCGCCATGGCGCACGACCGACATTTCAGTGACGATGCGGCCCTTGTCGTCGGAGAAATAGACGAGACCGATGCGGCCGGGCTTCGGCACGAGGCCGGTCACTTGCCGGCTCAGCCATTCGGCGGCGCCCGGACCTTCGAGGTTGAAGCGCGAAAAACCCGGCAGGTCGAGTATGCCGGCGGCGTCGCGAACGGCCAGGCATTCCTCGCGCACGCGGTGCTGCCACGACCCGTCGCGACGGAAGGTGAGCGTTGCTTCCTCGGAGACGTCGTCGCCATCCTGCGCATACCAGGTGGCGCGCTCCCAGCCATTATAGGCGTCGAAGCGGGCGCCGAACGCCTTGATGCGATCATGGATCGGCGACAATTTCCTGTCGCGTCCCGCCGGCCAGGCATGGCGCGGAAACTGGATGGCGTATTCGTTGCCGTAGATCTCCATGCCTTTGGCAACGCAATAATCCGGCGCCGAAGCGAAGAATGTGAAGCGGCGCGGGTCGCAGGACCACATGTCCCATTCGGTCTGGCCCTCAGTGATCCATTCGGCCAGCACCTTGCCTGCACCGCCGCCTTGCGCGATGCCGAAGGTGAAGACGCAGGCCTCGAACGCGTTGGGGACTCCCGGCATCGGCCCGATCAGCGGATTGCCGTCCGGCGCATAGGGGATCGGGCCGTTGATGACCTTGGACAGGCCGGCGGTACCCAGGATCGGCACGCGAGCGACGGCATCTGCCAGATAATGCTCCAGCCGGTCGAGATCGTCGGGGAAAAGCTGGAAGGAAAAATCCTCCGGCATCGGGTCGTTGTGACCAGTCCAATGCGCGCGGCAATTGCGCTCATAGGGGCCCAGATTCATCCCGTTCTTTTCCTGGCGCAGATAGTAGGAAGTGTCGACGTCGCGCAGCAGCGGCAGCTTTCTGCCCTGTTCCTTCGACCATGCGGCGAGTTCGGGGATCTCCTCGAACAATATGTACTGATGGCTCATTACCATCATCGGCACTTCGCGGCCGAACATTTTTCCGACTTCGGCGGCACGGTAGCCGGCGGCGTTGACGACGATCTCGCAGCGGATCTCGCCTTGCGCTGTTACAACCACCCACTCGTCCTTGTCGCGGCGCACGCCTGTCACCGGGCAGAAGCGTATGATCCGGGCACCCATGTCGCGCGCGCCCTTGGCCAGTGCCTGGGTCAGCTGCGCCGGGTCTATGTCGCCGTCGCTCGGGTCGTAGAGGGCGCCTTTCAGCTCATGCGTCTCGATGAAGGGATACCGGCGCTTGATCTCGTCCGGGCCGACAATCTCGATGTCCATGCCCTGGTAGCGGCCCATGCCCTTGGCGCGCTGGAACTCCTGCATGCGCTCTTGCGTGTGGGCAAGACGCAGCGAGCCGGTGACATGGTAGTTCATGGGATAGTCGACGGCCTCGGCCAGCCCGCGATAGAGCTCGGTCGAATAGCGCTGCATGTTCATCAGCGACCAGGACGAGGAGAAGGTCGGCACATTGCCGGCGGCATGCCAGGTCGAGCCGGAGGTGAGTTCGTTCTTTTCCAGGAGAACGCAGTCGGTCCAGCCCGCCTTGGCGAGATGGTAAAGCGAGGAGGCGCCGACGACACCGCCTCCGATGATCACCACGCGTGCCGTGCTCGGCAAACCGGCCATGTTCTTCTCCAACCCTTGGTCCAATTTTCATTCAATAAACCGGCGGCGAAACCACCCAGATGACGACCGCCGGCTCCATTCCCGGATTGCGCCAGCGGAAAGGCTTGCCCTCGAAGCGAAAGGAATCGCCTTCGCCGAGGCGATGCCATGTCCCCGATATTTCGATGTCGAACGTCCCCGACACGACATATCCAGCCTCTTCGGTCGGCCGACGCGCCTCCGTCCTGAGTTCGGCGCCCGGGGCGAAGACCGAACGCAGCATCTCGAAGCTACCGCCGAGATCGGGCGACAGAAGCTCCTCCATGAGGCCGGATTCGCTTGTGCCAAGGGTGCGGCGGCTGCCGGCGCGCACGACCGCGCCGCGCTCGCTTTCGACGGGGACGTCGTGGCCGAAGAACAGGCTGACCGGCACGCCGAACAGTTCGCCGAAGGCCCTGAGGTCACTGAGCGACGGTGTCGACAGGCCGCGTTCGACCTGGCTGACCCAGCCGACCGACCGACCGAGTTTCAGGGCGATCTCGGCAAGCGTCAGGCCACGCGCCTTGCGCAGCGCCCTGATATCGCCGGCCAGCAATCGCTCGTAATTTCCCTGCAATGCTTTCGCTGTAGCTGGAGGCAAATCGTGCCCTCGTGAAAAAATCCAATCAAATTTCATGAGATGCCGGAGCGGTGAAAAAATCAAGCGGATTTTCACGGGTGCACAAGATTTGCTTGCGCGATTTTGGCGGTTCATGCAAAGGCTCGGCCGCGAACGGCGAGTGGGGACGTCCGATCGGGACACAGGGTAAGGGACGGCCCATGCTGGAAAAGAAGGCTCGAATCGCTGACGATGCCGATATCGTCGACGACGCGATCGTATCGCGCCGGTCGGTGCGCGCTTTTCTGCCCGACATGGTCGACGACGATACGATCCGCGACATACTGGCGGTTGCGGCGCGCGCGCCCTCCGGCACCAACATGCAGCCATGGCGGGTCTATGTCACCAAGGGCGACACCAAGCAGCGCATATCGGATGCCATCCTGAATTCCGGCATCCGCGCCGAAAAGGCCGACTGGGACGAATATCGCTATTATCCCACGCAGTTCTTCGAACCCTACCTGACCCGCCGCCGCGCCAACGGTTTCGGGCTCTACGGCGCACTCGGCATCGGCCGCCGCGAGGTCGACAAGATGCGCGCCCAGCACGACCGCAACTTCGTCTTCTTCGACGCACCGGTCGGCATGATCTTCACCATCGACCGCCGCCTCAACCAGGGTTCCTGGATCGACTACGGCATGTTCCTGCAGAACATCATGGTTGCCGCGCGGGGCAGGGGCCTGCACACCTGTCCGCAGGCGGCGTTCGCGCCCTATCACCGGCAGATCAGGCCGGTGCTCGGCATCCCCGACGAGGAGATCGTCGTCTGCGGCATGGCGCTCGGTTATGAAGATACGTCGAAGCCCGAAAACGCCTTCCGCACCGACCGCGTGCCGCTGGAGGAATGGGTGACGTTCAGCGAGTAGGCCGATTGTGCCTGCGCTGCGACATCCGCTATTCCGTGTTCATCGGGGCGCCATGGCCGCTGACATGGGCGCCATCCTGCGGCGTCAGCTTGAGATAGGCTGATAGCGCGCACAGTGTGATGACACCCTCGATCACGAACAGTATCCGGAAGTCATTGGCGACGGCCGGACCGCCGCCGGCCAGAAACGATAGTGCCGCGGCGGCGAGGCCGACGCTGATCGCCACCGCCAGTTGCCACAATATGTAATAGAGCGCGCTGAAGCGGGCGAGCTGCTCGGGCGCGATATCGGAATAGGCAAGGTTGCCGGTCGACGCCCATTGCGCGGAACGGAAGACGCCGAAGATGAAGATATAGGCAAGCACGATCCACACCGGTGTGGTCGCCTGCATCAGGGCAAAGCCCGCAACCATCGCGGCAACGACTGGGGTATTGAAGACCAGCACGCGGCGGAAGCCGAAGCGGTTGAGGAGGCGTGGCATGAAGACACGCATCACCACCGACCCGACCGCGGCGACGAATGTCAGCGAGCCCGCCTGCACCGCGCTCATGCCGAAGCCGAGCTGGAACATCAGCGGCAGCAGGAAGACGACGGAGCTGAGGCCGATCGTGTCCAGACCGCCGCCGGTGAGGAAGGAGATGCGGAAGGTGCGGATGCGCAGGAGCTTGAGGTCGAGCAGGGGGTTGCGCACGCGCAGGCAATAGAACGAGGCGACCGTCAGGATGACCAGCGCCAGGGCAAGCTCGGCCGCGATCACGCCGGCGGCCGCATCTTTCGCCGCCAGCGAATCCATGCCGAAGACCAGCAGGACCATGCCGCTGCCGACCAGCAGGAAGCCCGGGAAATCGAACGGCGTGCGCACGGGTTTGGTCACCGTCGGAAACAGCGAGGCGGCAAGGACAGCCGCCGCCAGCGCGAAGGGCACGTTGATGAAGAAGATCCAGCGCCAGGAGATGTAGGTGGTCAGCGCGCCGCCCACGAGCGGACCGACCAGCGGGCCGGACTGGCCGGCCAGCGAGATATACATATTGATCTTCAGCGTCCGGCTTCGAGGGAAGGTCGACAGGATGACGACCTGGCCGAGCGTGCCCATCAGCGCGCCGCCGAACCCCTGCAGCGCGCGGGCGCCGACCAGCGTCCAGATATTGTTCGACAGGCCGCACAGCGCCGACGAGGCGGCGAAGACCAGCAGCGCAAAGCAGTAGACGTTGCGCAGGCCGAAGCGGTCGGCGGCCCAGCCGCCAAGCGGCATCGAGATGATCAGGCTGGCGACATAGACGGTGATCAGCAGGCCAAGCTGGCTTGGTGGACGGCCAAGGCTTTCGCTGATGCCGGGCAGCGCGGTCACCACGACGTTCTGGTCGAGGCTGGTCATGAACACGCCGCACGCAACCGTCAGCGGCAGCAGGAGCGTGGCCCTGGCCGACACATCGGCGCGATCGGTGGCGCCGGCGGATATTTCTGCGGTCATGGAGATATTCGAACCAAACGGATGCGCGGATTCTGGAGATGGGTTTTGTTACCCTTCGGACCGGCTTGACGGTCGTATCCTGCCAGTATGAGGGCCCCCGGCGCATTGCTGTAGCGTCAGAGCCGGCCGGCCTTGATGCCAGAATCCGTCGAGGCGCGCTTACTGCACCTCGTAGCCGACTTCCTCGCTGGCGTGACACAGCGCCTTCCAGAATGAGCGCGCGAAGGAGCGGAAGACGTAGATGTCGAACTGGTCGCCGCCGGTGCGCTGGATCTGGGCGAAGATATCGTGATGGGTGGTCGAGCGGCCGGCGCCGAGCGGGAAGGCCGGCAGCGCGAAATCGATGGCGAAGAATTTCGCCAGCACCCACTCGGCCTTCGGTCCGGCGATGCGGATCACGGCGCGGCCATGCGAAAGATCGGTCACCGTGCCGATGGCGGGGGTCACCACGCCCGCGAAAGCCGCGGCCAGCCCCTCGGCTTCGTCGGCTACGGTAAACTTTCCCGGTGCGAAACCGAATGCCGATTTGGCGCCATTGGTGGCGCCGCCGCCGGCACCGTCGGGCAACGTAAGCCCGGTGACGGCGCGGATGCCCGATATCAGTTTCTTCTCTTCGCCCGGCCAGGCGGCGAGCTGCACGATCGAGCCCGGCCTCGTCTCGGTCAGGATGACTTCGACACCATGTTCGAAATCGCCGTGCGAGCCGACATGGAATTCCGGTTCCAGCGGTGAAAGGCGCTCAACCATGCATGCGGCTCCCGTCCGGATCGTAGAAATGGTTGGAAACGATCTCGACCGGCCCGAACCGGTTGCGCAGCGGATCGGAGACATGGGCGCGCGAGCCGTGCCTGGCCTTGCCGCCTTTGACCAGCGCCAATGCGATGTGCTTGCCGAGCGCCGGCGAATAGCAGCAGGCCGTGATGTGGCCGATGGAGCCGTGCGGGTTGGACTCGTCAAGCTCCTCGACGATATGCGCGCCTCCGTTGAGCGGCCTGTTGTCGAGCGCGACCAGGCCGACAAGTTCCAGCCGGTCGGGGGAGATGAGGCCCTCGCGGTCCATCATCGCCGAGCCGATAAACGGCTTCTTCTTCGACAGCATCCAGTCGAGATGCAGGTCGCGCGCCGTGGTGCGGCCGTCGATCTCGGCGCCCGTCACGTGGCCTTTCTCGATGCGCATCGTGCCCAGGGCTTCCAGTCCGTAGGTTACCAGGCCGAACGGCTTGCCGGCCTCGACAAGCGCTTCCCAGACATGGGTGCCATGGTCGGCGCCGCAATAAACCTCGAACGCCATTTCGCCGGAGAAGGACAGCCGGCAGATCATCACCGGCACGCCAGCGATCTGGCCATGCACGATGCCCATGAACGGCAGCGCCGCGTTGTCGACAGCGGTGCCGGCGACGCAGCCGGCCAGGATCTGCCTGGCTTTAGGCCCGCCGATCGCTGCACCCGCCCACTGGTCGGTCACGGAGGTGACATGAACCTTGAGCTCCGGCCAGATCACATCGAGGAAATATTCCAGATGCTGCATCACCTTGCCGGCATTGGCCGTGGTGGTGGTCATCAGGAAATCCTGTTCGCCAAGCCGCCATGTGGTGCCGTCGTCGAAGGCCAGCCCGTCCTCGCGCAACATCAACCCGTAGCGGGCCTTGCCGATGGCCAGCGTGGAAAACATATTAGTGTAGACACGGTCGAGGAATTCGGCGGCGTCCGGACCTTGCACGGCGATCTTGCCCAGCGTCGAAACATCGACGATGCCGGCGCTTTCGCGCGTCGCCCTGGCCTCGCGCACATAGGCCTGCTCGACCGTCTCGCCGGCAAGGCCATAGATCATCGGCCGGTACCACAGGCCGGCGGAATACATGGTCGCGCCATTGGCGACATGCCAGTCATGCATCGGCGTCAGCCGTTCAGGCTTCAGGTCGCCGAAGCGCTCCGCCGCCAGCGATCCGATCGAAACCGGCGCAAAAGGCGGCCGGAAGCGCGTGGTGCCGACTTCCGGGATCGGCGTGCCCAGCGCCTCGGCCATGATGGCAAGGCCGGCAACGTTGGAATTCTTGCCCTGGTCGGTCGCCATGCCGAGCGTGGTGTAGCGTTTCAGATGCTCGACCGAGACGAAGCCTTCGCGGTGCGCCAGCCGCACGTCCTCCGACGTCACGTCGTGCTGGAAGTCGACGAAGCTCTTGCCGCTGGCCTTGATCTCGAACACCGGCGCCGGGTCGGGATCGCAAGGTACGGCTTCGACCGAAGGCAGCGCGGCCGGCGTGGCTTGCGCGCCTGACGCGGCAAGGCCCGCGGCGCGGCCCTCGCTCACCGCTTCGGCGGTGGAAAAGCTGCCGGTGAAGGCGCCTGCGCCAATCCAGTTCTGTGTCGGCTTCGGCGGCAGGAAGGCTTGCCGGGCGGCATTCCACTCCGCCTTGGCGCCGGCCTGGCTGGCCAGATGGATGGTTGGCGACCAGCCGCCCGACATCAAGAGGCAGTCGGCATGGATGCTGCGGGCGTCGCCGGTGAGCGCGCCGTTGGCCATGTCGAAGCGCTGCAGCTTGACGCCGGAGAGCGCCTTGCCCCCCTCGGTGGCGATCACGGCATGGCCGGGAAAGATCTCGGCTTCGGTTTCCTCGGCCAGCTTGCGCATTTCGCCCGAAAGCTCGGGGCGGACATCGACAATCGCGGCAATCCGCGCGCCGGCCTTCTTCAGCGCCAGGGCGCAGCGATAGGCGCTGTCATTGTTGGTGAACAGAGCGATCGTCTGCCCCGCCAGCACGCCGAATTCGTTGGCGTAGCGCTCCGCGGCATGCGCCAGCATCACGCCCGGGCGGTCATTGCCCGGGAATACAAGCGGCCGTTCGAAAGCGCCGGTGGCCAGCACCACCGATCGGGCGCGGATCGCCCAATAGCGATGGCGCGGTTCGCCCTTGCCGGGTGTCTCCTTGTGATCGGTGACCCGCTCAAGGGCGGCGAGCGTATTGCTGTCGTAGTAGCCCCAGACCGTGGTGCGCGGCAGAAGCCGGACATTATCGTAACCCTCGAGCTGGGCCACGGTTCGCCTGGCCCAGTCGGCCGCCGGCAGGTCATCGATCGTCTCGTTCGACCAGTTGGCCGAGCCGCCGAAACGCGGATCGAGTTCGGCAAGTATGACACGCGCTCCCTGGTCAGCGGCGGCCTTGGCTGCCATCAGGCCGGCGGGGCCGGAGCCGACCACCAGCACGTCGCAAAAGGCGTTCATGCGCTCATAGCGCGCCGGGTCGGCTGCGGAGCCGGCACGGCCGAGCCCGGCGGCGCGGCGGATGAAATGCTCGCAGAACATCCAGAAGCGCGTGCCCTTCAGCGGCCCGATCACCGGACCCATGAAGGTCTTGTAGTAGAAGCCGGCCGACAGGAGCTTGCCGCCGAGCTGGTTCACGGCGCTGACGTCCCAGGCCAGCGAGGGAAAACGGTTCTGGCTGACGGCGACCAACCCGTCATGAAGCTCGACCATGGTCGCCGCGACGTTAGGCTCGCGAACCTCGCCCTTCAGCACCGTCACCAGCGCGTTCGGCTCTTCCACGCCCGATGTCAGGAGACCGCGCGGGCGGTGGTATTTGAACGAGCGCCCGTAAAGCGTGACGCCGTTGGCCAGCAGCGCCGAAGCCAGCGTATCGCCGGCATGGCCGGTGTAGGGCTCGCCATCAAAGGTGAAGCGGATGACCTTCAGCCGGTCGATGCGGCCGCCGGTCTCGGTGCGGCGCGGGCTCACGATTTGCCCTCCGCCTTGCGCCGCGCGACCGAGCCGTGATCGCCGCGCGCGAAGGCGACGCTGGAAATCTCGTGCGTCAGCGTGTTGCGCACGACCCTGAGATGCACGCGGCAGCCGCCGGAATGCTGCCAGATCTCGTTGTGGTCTCCGGCCGGGTTCAGCCGGTCATAGACATAGGCATTCCAGGCTTCGAAGTTCTGCGAGGCGGGGTCGGGACGCTCGCGGTTGCCGTCACCCTGGTAGGTGAACTCGATGACGTCGCGCGGGCCGCAATAGGGACAAGTGATCAACATCGGATATTCCTGGTGCAGCCTTGCTCAACGGAGCCTTAGTGAGATCTTGTTCAGTGCAGTCTGGGGTTGGCGCCCTGGCCCTTGTCGTCGATCACCAGGCCGCGATGGAAGCGGTCGAGCGTGAAGGGGGCGTTGAGGTCGTGCGGCTCGTCCTTGGCGATGGTCCAGGCAAAGCACCAGCCGGAGGCGGGCGTCGCCTTGAAGCCGCCATAGCACCAGCCGCAGTTGAGATACATGCCCGGCAGCGGGCCGGTGGTGATGATGGGCGAGCCGTCCATCGACATGTCGCAGACGCCGCCCCAGGAGCGCAGCATGCGCACGCGGGCAAGCCCCGGGAACAGCGCCAGCATCTCGCTCATCACCTCGTCGACGATGGGCAGGTTGCCGCGCTGGGCGTAACTGTTGTAGCCGTCGATGTCGCCGCCGTAGACGAGGCCGCCCTTGTCCGACTGCGACATGTAGAAATGGCCCATGCCGAACGTGACGACCGTATCGATGAAGGGCTTCAGCGATTCGGTGACGAAGGCCTGCAGCACATGGCTCTCGATCGGCATCGTCTCGATGCCGGCAAGCTGCATCACCCGGCCGGTGCTGCCGGCCACCGCGACCGCCACCTTCTTGGCGCGGATGTCGCCGCGTGATGTGGTCACGCCGGTGATGCGGTCGCCGTCGCGCAGGAAGCCGGTGACCTCGCAATTCTCGATGATGTCGACGCCGCGCCGGTCGGCGCCGCGCGCATAGCCCCAGGCCACGGCGTCGTGGCGGGCGGTGCCGGCGCGCCGCTGCATCAGGCCGCCGACCACGGGGAAGCGTGCATCATTGGAAATGTCGAGCGCGGGGATCAGGCGCTTGATTTGCGCCGGCGTCATCAGTTCGGCGTCCACGCCGAGATGGCGCATGGCGTTGCCGCGTCGTGCATAGTCGTCGAACTGGGCCGGCGTGTGCGCCAGGTTCAGGCAGCCGCGCTGCGAGAACATGACGTTGTAGTTGAGATCGTGCGACAGGTTCTCCCACAGCTTCATCGAATGCTCGTAGAAGCGGGTGTTGGCGGGCAGCAGATAGTTGGAGCGCACGGCGGTGGTGTTGCGGCCGACATTGCCGGAGCCGAGCCAGCCTTTTTCCAGCACCGCGACGTTGGTGATGCCGTGTTCCTTGGCGAGATAATAGGCGGTCGACAGCCCGTGTCCGCCGCCGCCGATGATGATGACGTCGTAGGATGCCTTCGGGTCCGGCTTGCGCCAGGCCGGCTTCCAGTCCTTGTTTCCCTTGAGCGCGTTCGCGAGCAGCGAAAGGGCCGAGTACTCTGCCATGGATATGATGTCCGTTTCGGGCGATGCGGCAGACTATAGAGCAGGCCGCACGCGCAAAGCCAATATTGCGCCATCGCCTTTCGACTGGCCGACGCTCCGGCCACCGCCAGATCAGCCCAGGTGGCGGTCGGATCAGGCGACGAATCCGGGTGACGGAGTCCTCGTCGGCGCGCTGTTGAACGAAAAAACCCGCCTGTGCGGCGGTCCCTGGCGCGAGTCAGCACCATGGCTGAATATCTACCATAGCTGCCTTCACCCAGTCAAGAAAAAATTCCTATCGCAAAAGCTGCCGGCGCAGAGGGACTGGCCGTCGTCAGGTCTTGGTTGCCCCGGGTTCGGAGCCCTGGCGGTCGGATGCGACGGCTTGCCCCATGATATGGCCGTCTTTATCAAGGACAGGCAAATTCATTGCCATTGCCGCCTTGAGTCGCCAACAAATCATGTTTTTCAAATTGCTTCGCCTCGTTCTGATCCTGACGCTTGTCGTTTCGGCGCCGCTCTCCTTCGACGCGTCGGCGCAGGGGCTTGGCCAGGCGCCTGCCGGATTGGTCGCCGACCAGCAGAAAATCCTCCAGGACCTGACGACCAAGACCGACAATCTCGACAAGAAGATCCAGCAGGACGGCGATGACGACGCCACCCTCGTCGATATCCGCCTTCAGCTCGAGGAACTGTCGCGGCAATCGCTGAATAGCGCGCTGGCCTTCCGCACCCGCCTTAGCGAGATCAACAGCCGGCTCGAGCAGCTTGGCCCGGCACCCGCCGCCGGCCAGCCGCCGGAACCCGATATCGTCAGCTCCGAGCGCCAGGCGCTGGTCTCCGAAAAGGCCGAGATCAACGCCGTCATCGCGCAGGCGCAGACGCTGTCGATCCGCATCAGCGGGCTGATCGACAAGATCGGCAACATGCGCAGCGCGCTCTTCCGCAATCTCCTGACCAAGCGCTATGTGCTGTCGGATGCGCTGAGCCCACAGGTCTTTTCCGACGCCCGCGACGAATTCGGCAATTTCTACAAGGCGGTCTCGTCCTGGCTGAGCTTCGCCTTCAGGTTCAAGTTCCAGGCCATTCTGGCGGCAACGTTTGTTGCACTCGGGCTGGCCCTGGTGCTTCTGGTCGGCGGCAGGCGGTTGTTTGGACGGGTGTTCGAAGCCGATCCGTCCAACGAGGACCCGTCCTACCTCAGTCGCCTTTCGGTGGCCTTCTGGTCGACCTTGCTGCCGACGCTGGCGGTCGGCGCATTTCTTGGATCGACGATTTTCTTTTTCAACTATTACAACGTTTTGCGCGGCGACATTGGCCTCTTCCTCAATGCGCTGGCGACCGTCATCGGGGTGGTGTTCTGCGTCAACCGGCTGGCCAATGCGGCGCTCGAGCCGCGGCTGCCGAACTGGCGCCTGATCCCGGTCGAAACCGGGCCGGCGCGCTGGCTGGTGCGGCTCACCACCGCCATGGCCGTGGTCATCAGCGTCAACACCTTCCTGTCCGTCATCAACGACAAGATGGGATCGCCGCTGTCGCTGACGATCGCGCGCAGTTTCGTGGCCACCATCGTCGTCGGCATCATCCTGATCCTGATGGCGATGCTGCGGCCGTTCAAGGCCCGTGACGGCAGCTGGCGGCCTTGGCCCGCATGGCTGCGCTACCTGGCGCTGGCTTTGGGGTTCTTCACCATCATCGCGGCGCTGCTCGGCTATATCGGCCTTGCGCTCTTCGTGTCGCTGCAGGTCGTGGTCACGGGCACCGCCCTGGTCACTGCCTATATCGGCTTCCTGTCGGCACAAGCGATCGGCGACGAGGGCGCCTTCGCCAACACATCGGTCGGACGCTGGCTGTCGGCCAATTCCAGCTACGAGGACACCGCGCTCGACCAGCTCGGCCTTGTCGTCAGCGTGGCCATCAATGTGATGATCGTCCTGGTCTTCCTGCCGCTGATCCTGTTGATGTGGGGCTTCCAACTGGGCGACATCCAGGCCTGGGCCTACAAGCTGGCGACCGGGATCAATATCGGTTCGGTGACAATTTCGGTCACCGGCATCCTGTCGGGCATCGTCGTCTTCATCATCGGCTATTTCCTGACGCGCTGGTTCCAGGGCTGGCTCGACGGTTCGGTGATGGCGCGCGGCAAGGTCGACACGGGGGTGCGCAACTCGATTCGGCTGGCCGTCGGCTATGCCGGCGTGGCACTTGCCGCACTGATCGGCATCTCGGCGGCGGGCATCGACCTGTCCAGCCTCGCGCTGGTCGCCGGCGCGCTTTCCCTCGGCATCGGCTTTGGCCTGCAGAACGTGGTGTCGAACTTCGTCTCGGGCCTGATCCTGCTGGCCGAGCGGCCGTTCAAGGTCGGCGACTGGATCGTCGCCGGCGACATCAGCGGCACCGTCAAGAAGATCAGCGTGCGCGCCACCGAGATCGAGACCTTCCAGCGGCAGTCGGTGATCCTGCCCAATTCGAACCTGATCAACAACGCCGTCGGCAACTGGACGCACCGCAACAAGCTCGGCCGCATCGACATCAAGGTCGGCGTCGCCTATGGCAGCGACGTCAAGCAGGTGCACGCCGTGCTGCTCGAGATCGCCCGCGGTCATCCGCTGGTGCTGAAGAACCCCGAACCGTTCGTGCTGTTTTCCAATTTCGGGCCTGCCGCGCTGGAATTCGAGATCCGCGTGTTCCTGGCGGATGTGATGAACGGCAACATCGTGCAGAACGATATCCGCTTCACCGTACTGGCAACATTCAGCGACCAGCATATCGAGATACCCTCGACGCCACGCGCGGTCGTCGAGCCCAAGAATGCGAAGGCCTGGCCGACCGACGACGACAAGATCGAGGCCGATTTCGCCGAGCAGGAACAAGCGAAGCTGGAGGCCGCGGCCGAGGCCAAACGTCTCGCCAGATCGGGACGCAAGGCGAAGAAGCCTGACCCGGATTAGATTGGCGATCGGAAGGTTTCAGGCGGTCAAACCAATTGCGGCATGAATGCGGCATTCAGTTGCGGTTCAGCTTCCATCTCATATAAGCTCCCATGCAAAGGCGAGGATGCCTTGCGAAATGCAACAGAGGCGGTGGGAACACCGATACTGCACATGTGGAAGTCGCTCGTCGCCGCCGTCGCCTTGCTCGCCGTGAGCGGCCCGGCCCATTCCGCCAGCGCGGTCAACAAGGACGCCGAGACCCGCACGCTGATCGTGACGGAAGGCGGCAGCAAGACCGACCTGGCGCTGGCCGCCGGTGAAACCGTGGAATTCTGCCCGAATGGCTGCTTCGTCACCTTGCCCAATGGCGACCTCGAAGCCCTGACCGGATCGGAAACGGTCGAGATCTCGGGCGGCGTCGCCCGCATCAAGTAATTTCGACGGCATGCCTTGAAAGGCCGGGCGTTTGTCCGGCCTTTTATTGTTTCCCGTAGCGGTTGTTTAACAATGACGCGGGAAATACCGCGGCGACAGCCGCCCACAACCGGGCGTTTTAACGTTCGTTACGCCACCTCCCCGCTATACGTCCTGCGAAGACGCCGACAAACGGCGCGACGGGTTCGAGGCAGGACAGGACGACATGGACGCGCGGTCGGACGGAAACGCAATACCGCTTGCGGTCGATCTCGACGGCACGCTGATCGCGACCGACCTGCTATGGGAAGGGCTGTTCATCCTTCTCAAGAAGAACCCGCTCTACATTTTCCTCGTGCCTTTCTGGGCCGCCGCCGGGCCGGCCCGCCTGAAGCAGGCCATCGCCCAGCGCGTCGATATCGATCCCGCGTCGCTGCCTTACCGCGCGCCATTGCTCGACCGCATCCGGGCCGAGCATGCCGAAGGCCGCAAGATCGTGCTGGCGACAGGCACGCCACGCAAATTCGCCGACGCCATCGCTCGCCACCTCGGTGTCTTCGACAGGGTGCTGGCGACGGACGGGGTCGACAATCTGACTTCCGGCAAGAAACGTGCCTCGCTTATCGCGGCCTATGGCGATGGCGGCTTCGACTATGCCGGCAACAGCCGCCATGATCTCAAGGTTTTCGATGCGGCACGCAGCGCGATCGTGGTGGCGCCGGATCGCCACGCCGCGCGCTGGCAGGCGGCGCATGGCGCCGAAACCATGTCGGCGCCGAAACCGACATTGCGGACCATCGTCAAGATGCTGCGCGTGCATCAGTGGCTGAAGAATTCGCTGATCGCGGTGCCGATGGTGCTTTCGCACGAATATTTCAACGCCGGCATGATCTGGGAGTGCGTGCTGGCGTTCATCTCGTTCAGCGCGGTGGCCTCGGCCATCTATATCCTCAACGACTTCTTCGACCTGGCGCTCGACCGCAAGCATGCCACCAAGCGTAACAGGCCATTCGCCAGCGGCGCGCTCTCCATCCCGTTCGGGATCGGCGCGATCGCGGTGCTGCTGGCGATCGGCATCGGCACAGGATTGTTTCTGTCGCCCGAATTCCTCGCAGTGCTCGGCGGCTATTTGACTGTCACCACGGCTTATTCGCTGTCATTCAAGCGCATGCTGCTGGTCGACGTGCTGACGCTGGCCGGCCTCTACACGATCCGCGTTCTGGCGGGCGCGGCCGCGACCGGCGTCGAGGTCTCGTTCTGGCTGCTCGCCTTCTCGATCTTCTTCTTCCTGTCGCTGGCGCTGGTGAAGCGCTTCGTCGAATTGCGCACCACCGCCATTCCACCCGGCGAGCGCATTGCCGGGCGCGGATATCGGACCGAGGACCAGGAGATCGTCGCCCAGGCCGGCATGGCTTCGGCCTTTTCCTCGGCACTGGTGCTGGCGCTCTACATGGACAGTGTCGCGGTGCGTGAGCTCTACCCGCATCCCTGGCTGATCTGGCCGCTGCCGCCGATCGTGCTTTATCTCACCATGCGGGTCTGGATCCTGGCGCGTCGCGATGAGATGCATGACGATCCGGTCGTGTTCATCATCCGCGATTGGCGCAGCCAGATCGTGGTGCTGATCGGCGCCGTGCTGCTGGTGATCGGGGGCTGGTAGACATGGCCGGCGAGCGCTTCGACAGCTTCGGGCGCGCGACGCCGCCCGCGCCGCGCGCCATCGGCGTCGATGATGCTATCGTGCTGCTGAGGGGCGGCCAGGCCAGGCACGCCTCGCTGCTTGCCTATGGCAATGGCAGATCCTATGGCGATTCCTGCCAGAACGAGGCCGGCGCGGTCGTCGACATGCGGCCGTTGAACCGCATCCGCGCCTTCAATGCCGAGACCGGCCTTCTCGAAGCGGATACGGGCGTGCTTTTGTCCGACATCATTGCCCACGCCGCGCCCTACGGCTTCTTCCCGGCAGTCGTTCCGGGCACGCAGTTCGTCACGCTCGGCGGCGCCATCGCCAACGACGTCCACGGCAAGAACCATCACCGGCGCGGCACGTTCGGCTGCCATGTCGAAAGCCTCACACTGCTGCGGTCCGATGGACGGACCTACCGCTGCTCCGCGACGGACAATCCGCGGTTGTTCCGGGCGACGATCGGCGGCATGGGGCTGACAGGCCTGATCCTGTCGGCCTCGATCCGGTTGATGCGGGTGCATTCCCTCGACATCATCGAGAAAGTGACGCCGTTTCGCGACCTGGGCGAGTTCTTCGACCTGGCCGAGGCGGCGGACCAGGCCAATGAATATGCGGTCGCCTGGATCGATCAGCTCGCCGGCGGCCGGGGCAGCGGGCGCGGCCTGCTGTTCACGGGCAATCACGCCGAGCATGGCTCGCATAGCGCCGCGCGCGCCGGCGGCAATTTCGCGGTGCCGTTCCAGCCGCCGTTCAATGTGCTCAGCCGACCGTTCCTGAGCGCCTTCAATGCGGCCTACCGATGGAGGAAAGGCCGCTTCGCCGCACCGCGCCAGGTCGGTTACCAGGGCTTCTTCTTCCCGCTGGACGGTGTGCGCGACTGGAACCGGCTTTACGGCCCGAACGGGCTGTTCCAGCATCAAAGCGTCGTGCCGGAAGAAGCCGCGCGTGAAGCGGTGCCGACGCTGCTCGCGACTGCCAGGCGGGCCGGGCAGGGCTCGTTCCTCACTGTCCTGAAACGCTTCGGCGGCGTCCGATCCCCGGCGCTGCTCTCCTTTCCGCGGCCTGGCTACACGCTGACGCTGGATTTCCCCAACAGGGGAGCCGCGACCCTGGCGTTGCTGGACGAACTTGACCGCATCGCCATCGGAGCCGGCGGAGCGGTCAACCCCTACAAGGATGCGCGCATGAGCGCCGCAACCTTCGCCGCGTCCTTTCCGGAGTGGTCACGGCTGGAGGCGCAGCGCGATCCCGCCTTCATGTCCGATTTCTGGGCGCGCACCGCGAAAAACATCGACCTGCGAAGACGGGGTGCCGAGGCCGCCGAATAGATAAAATTGAAATGGATCTTGGTTAGCAAGTGGTTAACGAGGAGATTTACTCAAAATATCCTTGTGAGTTCACGAAATCTTTTCGGGTTTGTAATAGAAGGCCTCACGGGTGGGTGAGCTGACATGAAATATATCGCCTTCATTCTCTTTACGGTCATGACCAATGCGGCCGCGCAGTTGATGCTGAAGCAAGGCATGATGTCGCTTGGGCCGATCTCGTTCGAAGGCGCCAACCCGCTTATCAAGCTTTTGCAGATCGTCTTCAGCCCCTGGGTGTTCCTCGGCCTGTGCACCTTCGTCATTTCCATGGCCTCGCATCTCTATGTGCTGTCGAAGGTCGAGCTTTCCTTTGCCTATCCGTTCCTTAGCCTCGCCTATGTCGCCGTCGCGGTCTTCGCCTATTTCGTCTTCCGAGAGGACCTCAATGGCTGGCGCGTCGCGGGTATCGCCTGCATCTGCGTGGGCACAGTGCTGATCGCCCAAAGCGGCCGAGACTTGGGTGCCCGCGGGCATGACGAGCAGACCGTTTCCATCACTCCCGACAAGATCGGCACCAGCGAGATCGTTCGATGAGACATGTGATTTTCGGCGGCGACGGCTTTGTCGGTCGCCACCTTGCCCCGAAGCTCGTGGCGGATGGCGAAGAGGTTGTCGTTGCCGACATCGTCAAGAGCGACCTGGCGCATTACCGCAACGTCGGCTTCGTCCAATGCGATGTCACCGACGCTGCATCTGTCACGGCGGTTGGGCTGAAGGCCGACGACATGGTCTATAATCTGTCGGCAAAGATGCTGTCGCCGATCCAGGTGCGCGCCAAGCGCCACGATTTCTTCTTTCCGGTCAACTTCCATGGCACCGAGCACATCATGCAGGCGATGGACAAGGCCGGCGCGGCCAGGCTCGTGCATTACACGACCGACATGATCTACGGCCACACGGTCACCCAGCCGATGACCGAAGAGCATCCGGTCGCGCCGCTCGGCGAATATGGCTGGTCGAAGCAGAAGACGGAGGAACTGGCTGGCGAATGGCGCAAGCGCGGCATGTCGATCTCGCTGTTTCGTCCGCGCCTGATCATCGGTCCCGGCCGCCTCGGCATCCTTGAAAAGCTGTTCAAGCTGATCGACTGGAACCTTCCAGTGCCGATGATCGGCTCGGGCCGGAATCCATACCAGTTCATTTCTGTTTTCGATTGTGCGGAAGCTGCCCGCGCGGCCTGGAAGGCCGGCGTGCCTGATGAGGCCTATAATCTGGGTTCGCTCAACCCGCCGCCGGTCAGGAAATTGCTCGGCGACCTGATCAGGCATGCCGGTTCGAAATCGATCCTGATTCCGACGCCGGGCTGGGCGGTGAAGCGCACGCTCGACCTGCTCGACCTCATGAACCTGCCGATCATGGATCCGGAGCAATATCTGATCGCCGACGAGGACTGCGTGCTCGACGTCTCCAAAGCGGGACGCCAGCTCGGTTGGGTGCCGCAACATCGCGACGAGGACATGCTGATCGCCGCCTACAGCGAATACCGCGCCAGGAAGGCCGGCCATGCCGTCGCCACCAAACATGTGCCGGCCGAATAGCAGCCCGCCAACAGTTTCATCTGCGCACGATCCCCGATCCTGCGCGCGGACAGGAGATTGAAAATGACCGTCATGGCCAAGCCCGATCAGGCGAGCGCGCGCACCATGGTCAGCGCGCCGGCGCTGTCGCCAGCCACCATCGCCAAGCCTGACCTGATCAGCGTCGAGCAGGCCAAGGCGATGGACGTCGCTGCGATGACCGACCTGTTCAAGGCACATCTCAACCCGGGCCAGCTGCATTTCATGAAGCTGCTCGGCTTCCACAAGATCAAGATCGAGCGCGCCGAGGGCATGTTCTATATCGACCGGAACGGCCGCAAGATCCTGGATTTCTTCGGCGGCTTCGGTTCGCTGGCCTTCGGCCACAACCATCCGCGCATCCTCGAAGCGCGCAAGAAATTCCAGGAGGAGAAGCGCCAGGAGATCGCCATCGCCTTCATGTCGCAATATGCGGCCGCGTTGGCGCACAACATCGCCAAATGTTCGCCGGGCGATCTCGACATGGTGTTTCTGGGCTCGTCCGGCTCGGAAGCGATGGAAGCGGCGGTAAAACTCGCCGAGCGTGCCGCCGGCCCGAAGCGGCCCAAAATCGTCTATGCCGAGAATTCCTTCCACGGCAAGACCAAGGGTGTGCTGGCGATCACCGACGGCCAGCTCTACCGCGCCGATTTCAAGGTGGCCGACAATGCGGTCCGCATTCCCTTCGCCGACATCGAAGCGGTCGAGCGCGCATTCCGCGCCGATCCCGAGATCGGCGTCATCGTGCTGGAAACCATCCAGGGCGGCGGCGGCATCATCCAGGCGCCCGCGGAATATTGGCAGAAGCTGCGCGCATTGTGCGATCAGTACGGTGTGCTGTGGGTGGCCGATGAAGTGCAGTGCGGCTATGGCCGCTCCGGCCGCTTCTATGCTTTCGAACATTATGGCGTCGTTCCCGACGTGACGGCGCTCGCCAAGTCGCTCGGCGGCGGCAAGGCGGCGGTCGGCGCGATGGTCGCCCGGCGCGAGATCTATATGAAGGCCTACGGCACGCCGAAGACGGCGATGATCCATGCCATGGCGACTTTCGGCGGCATGGGCGAGGCCTGCGTCACCTCGATCGAAGCGCTCAACGTTCTCTATGACGAGGGCCTGATCGACAACGCCGCCGCCACCGGTGAGTACCTTTTGCAGCGCCTGCAGGCGCTGAAGGACAGATACCCGAAGATCATCAAGGACGTGCGCGGCAAGGGGCTCATGATCGGGCTCGAGTTCCATGATTTTTCGCAGACCTTGCCGACGGTGTTGCGGCCGGTGGTCAGCGTGCTTGACGAGAAGCTGAAGGGTTCGCTGTCGGGCTTCGCCGGAGCGCTGCTGCTGCGTGACTACGACGTGCTGGTCGCCTTCACCGAATACAACCGCAACGTCATTCGGCTCGAGCCACCGCTGATCTGCCGGCGCGAGCATGTCGACCGGTTCGTCGATGCTTTCGACAGCCTCTTGTCGCGCGGCATTGTGGGAATCGTGAAGGATTTCGTCAAAAGCCAGGTTCGTTGAGCACCACGACGATGCTGACCAAGTCGCCCACTCCGCAAAACCCGCTCGACCGGCTCACAGCGGCCGGCCTGGCGTGGGGTGAGGGGACCTATGCGCGGCTGGCGGCACCCATCGGCGCGGCGGCTTTCGCGCTCTACATCCTTTTGACGGCGCTGACGGCCTGGGTGATGCCCGATGCCAATTGGGACATGCTGCCCTATCTCGCCATATCAGAGGAAGGCACCTATCCCGATGCGCAGGCACTGCATGACTATGCCTACAACACCGTCAAGGCCGGAGTATCGGCAGGTGACTACAAGACGCTGACCGATGATGGCGGCGGCTTCCGCAGCCACATGGCGCAGAATGCCGCCGACTTCCATTCGCTGCTCGGCATGTACCGGATCAAGTTCCTCTACGCCGAGATCCTGTCGACGCTGAGCGCGGTCATGTCGCCGGTCGAAGCGATGCGCCTGGTGCAGGTGGCCTCGGTGCTGCTGTTCGGCGCGACCACGCTGCTGTGGCTGCGCTCGGAAAAGGCATTGGCCTTGGCGCCGGTGATCGGCGCGGTGCTGATCATGGCCGATTTCGGCGATGCGGCGCGCGCCTCGACGCCGGATCTGCTGACTTCGGCCCTGCTACTCGCAGGACTCTATGCCTATGTCCGCGGCCGCGAGGCGGCGACGGCGATCCTGCTCTTCCTGGCCTTCATGGTGCGGCCGGACAATATTGTCTTTCTTGCCGTTTTCGCCGTTCTGCTCACCGCCTTCCGGCAGCAGGCATGGGGCGCGCTGGCCGGTTTTGCGGCGTCCTTCGTCGCCTATTTCGCCATCTCGCACTGGGCGCATCATCCTGGCTGGTGGCCGCATCTGTGGTTCTCCAGCGTCGCGCAGCACTACAATATGGAGGGGTTCGAGCCGCCGTTCTCGGTCCTTGCCTATCTCAAGGCGTTTGCCGCATCGCTGCTGCGCGCCGTCAGCCTGAACAGCTGGATTGGCGTCTCGGTGCTGGCGCTGGCCGGCTGGTACGCGGCCGGTCGTGCCGGCTTCCGGCTCGACCGACGCGCCGGCATTCTGTTCGCGGCGCTCGTGCTCGGTGCGCTGGCTAAATTCACCGTCTTCCCGATCCACGACACGCGCATCTATTTCCCGCATCTGGTCCCGCCATTCCTGCTGCTGGCCACCCCTTTCATGGCGCTGTGGGCGACGATCGCCCCCGGCCAGCACCGCGTCGCCTTGCATGCCATTCCCGGAGACACGCCATGAGTTCGCTATCAAGCCTGACGCGCATCGCGCTGTCGCTTGGCCTTCCGGCCGGTTTGCTCGACCGCGGTCCGTCGCTGCGCGGCACGAAATTCCTGGCCGGGGCGGCACTGAAAGCGCGCTTCGGCGGGACAAGGCGGCCTTTCCAGATGGTCAATATCGGTGCCTGCGACGGCGCGCTGTTCGACGACGTCACGCCGTGGCTGCATCGCATATCCGGCGCCCGTGCCCTGCTGGTCGAGCCGATCCCCTATAACCAGAAGCGCCTGCGCGCCAATTATCCCGATATCAGCCGCTTCATCATCGAGCCGGTTGCCGTCACGAAAACAAGGGGGACGATCACCGTCCACACCTTCGATGCCGCAGCCCTCGAGGCGGGCACGCTGCCGATCGAGTTCATCGGCTGCTCCTCGGTCACCGACACGAACCTGATGTCGGGCAAGAATGCCTGGGGCGAGGATGACGTGAATTTCAATAAGTTCGCGCCCTATCTCAGGGACATCGAAGTGCCGTCCGAGACCTTGCAGACATTGCTCGACCGCAACGGCATCAACCATATCGACGCCTTCCTCGTCGATTGCGAGGGCGCAGACTGGATGGTCTTCGAGCAACTCGATCTCCAACGCTACCGTCCGGGCATGATCAAGGTCGAGGTCGGCGCACTGCCCGCCGCGGAAATCGGCCAAGTCGTGGTGAAGCTCAAGACCGCCGGCTACCAGGTCGGTTTCCAGGCGGAGGACATCTGGGCCTTCGCCTGACGGCAGTGATTTTCCTGATCCAAATCGGGTCGCGGCGCATCCGCGGCGTGTCGCAAACAGGCGGTAGCGCGCTCACCGTCCTCTGCATATTGTGCGCCGATCAAACGGGCGCCGACGCCGCCCGCAACAGCACCTGGAGTCGCGGGCAATGGCAGAGTTTCCGAAAAAGGCGAAGGTCGTCATCATCGGCCTGGGTGGCATTGTCGGCGCGTCGATCGCCCATCACCTGATCGAACGCGGCTGGGATGACATTGTCGGTATCGACAAATCAGGGATCCCGACCGACATCGGCTCGACGGCGCACGCTTCCGACTTCTGCTACACCACCAGCCACGATTTCCTGTCCTGCTGGACGACGCTGTACTCCATCGACTTCTACGAGAAGATGGGCCATTACGCACGCATCGGCGGTCTCGAAGTCGCGCGCGTCGGCGATGACGGCCGCATGGACGAAATCAAGCGCAAGATCGCCTCCGCCAAGGCTTTTGGCACGCGCGCCCGCCTGATCGAACCGGCCGAGATCAAGAAGAAATTCCCGCTCATCGAAGAGGGAATGGTGCAGGGCGGCCTGTGGGATCCCGACGCCGGTCTGGTCATTCCGCGCTCGCAGACGGTCGCGGGCAAGCTCGTCGACCAGGCGGAAGCCTCCGGGAAGCTCAAATCCTTCGCCAACACGCCGGCCCGGTCGCTCGTCGTCAAGGACGGCCGCATCAGCGCCGTGGTCACCGACCGCGGCACCATCGAGGCCGACTACGTCATCGTCTGCGCCGGCATCTGGGGGCGGCTGATCGCCGAGATGGTGGGCGAGGACCTGCCCGTGATGCCGATCGACCATCCGCTCACCTTCTTCGGCCCCTACAACGAGTTCGCCGGCACGGGCAAGGAGATCGGCTGGCCGTTGCTGCGCGACCAGGGCAACTCGGCCTATATGCGCGACACCGGCGACCCCAAGACCGCCGAGGGCGGGCAGATCGAGTGGGGTTATTACGAAGAGACCAATCCGCGCCTTTGCCATCCGCGCGACCTGCTCGAGAAGGACCAGGCCCGGCTTTCGCCCTCGCAGCGCGACCTCGACATGGAGCAGATCCTGGCGCCGCTGGAGCGCGCCATGGAACTGACGCCGATTCTGGGCGAACTCGGTTATAACGAAAGCCACTCCTTCAACGGCCTGCTGCAGGTGACGGCGGACGGCGGCCCGTCCATGGGCGAGAGCCAGAAGGTGAGGGGTCTCTGGTATGCCGTCGCCATCTGGGTCAAGGACGGCCCGGGCATGGGCAAGCTCATCGCCGACTGGATGACGGACGGCCGCACCTCGATCGACCATCACGCCATCGACTATGCGCGCTTCTATCCGCACCAGACCAAGGAGCAGTTTATCTGGGATCGCTGCACCGAGACGGCGATGAAGGTCTACAATCCCGCCGTGCATCCGCGCGAGCCCTTCTCCAAGGGCCGCAACATCAGGCGCTCGCCGTTCTGGGAGCGCGAGAGGGAACTCGGCGGCTACTTCATGGAGCTCGGCGGCTGGGAGCGCGCGCACGGCTATGCCGCCAACGAGCATCTTCTGGAGAAATACGCCAACCGGGTACCGGTGCGCGAGAACGAATGGGACAACCGCCATTTCTGGCGCGTCTCCAATGCCGAGCATCTGGCGATGAGCGAAGACTGCGGCATCGTCAACCTGTCGCACTTCTCGATGTATGACGTCGAGGGACCCGACCACGTCGCGCTGCTGGAGTGGCTGTGCGCGGCCAAGATCGGCGGCGACAACAATATCGGCAAGGGCATCTACACCCACTTCCTCGACGAGGAAGGCATGGTGCGCGCCGACTTCACCGTCATCCGCATGGCCGACCGCTGCCGTTTGATCGACGGCGCGGACGCCGGCCCGCGCGACTTCCAGTACATGCGCCGCACCGCGCAGGATAAAGGTTTCGATGTCACCATCACCGATGTGACGGAAAAATTCGTCACCATCGGCATCTGGGGTCCGAACGCGCGAGCAACCCTGCAGAAGGTGGTCGAGAATCCCGACGGCCTTGCGCTGGAGAATTTCCCGTTCGCAGCGATCAAGCCGATACGGATCGGCGGCAAGGATGTCACCGCGTTCCGCATTTCCTATGTCGGCGAACAGGGCTGGGAACTGCACATGCGCTACGAGGACGGGCTGGCCGTCTGGGATGCGCTGCGTTCGACCGGCGTGATGCCGTTCGGCGTCGAGACCTATGCCAACACGCGGCGCATGGAAAAGAGCCTGCGCCTACAAAACGCCGATCTCCTGACCGAATACAATCTGCTCGAGGCCGATCTTGCCCGCCCGAAAGTCAAGGAGAACGACTTCTGCGGCAAGGCCAAGCACCTGGAATACCGCGCCCGCGAGCATCAGCCGGCGATGCTGTGCACGCTGGTGATGACCGAAAACACCGATTCCAAGGGCGTGGCGCGTTACCCGGTGGGTACGATGCCGGTACTGGACCCCGAGACCGGCGAGACGCTGGTCGATGAACTCGGCCGCCGTTCCTTCACCACCTCGGTCGCCTACGGCCCGACCATCGGCAAGAACATCGCGCTCGCCTATCTGCCCTGGGCCTATGCCCAAGAGGGCCGTAAGCTGAAGGTGGAGTATTTCGGCGAGACCTATCCGGTCGAGGTCGCCGGGGTCGGCTACAAGCCGCTCTACGACCCGGAGAATCTGAAGCCGAGAAGCTAGGCAACCGCCCAGCAGGGCTCCTGAGCAAATTTTGGATAAGCCCGGCGGCGATGGTCGGGCTTTTCTCTTTTTCGGCTGGCGATTCTGGCTTACCTTGCGGCATGTCTGCTTTTGCTCGCGCAAGACATCTGCTTTCAGGCGCCGCCGCCCTGGCGCTGATGCTGTGGCTGGCGCCCGCGTCGCTCGCGGACGAGCCGGTCGACGTCGAGCTGGTGCTGGCGGTCGACGTCTCGCTGTCGATGTCGGCTGACGAGCTCGAGATCCAGCGTCGCGGCTACGCGGCTGCATTGACGCACGATCATGTGCTGCAAGCCATCGCCGCCGGCGCTTATGGCAGGATCGCCGTCACTTATGTCGAATGGGCCGGCACCAACTCGCAGCACGTCATCGTGCCGTGGACGGTGATTGCCACTCGCGCCGACGCCGAGCGGGTGGTGGCGCGGCTGTCCGCCCAGCCGCCCAACAGCGCGCGGCGCACGTCGATCTCCGGCGCGCTGGAATTCGGCGCGGACCTTTTCGCCGAAAGTGGCTTTCAAGGGACGAAGCGGGTCATCGATATTTCCGGCGATGGCCCCAACAACCAGGGCGCGCCGGTCGACATCATCCGTGACGAGGTGGTCAAGCAAGGCATCGTCATCAACGGCTTGCCGCTGATGACTCGCGGCGGTTTCACCAGCGCCTATGACGTCAACGATCTCGACCGCTATTACAGCGACTGCGTCATTGGCGGTCCCGGAGCCTTCATGGTTCCGGTCAACGACTGGACGCAGTTTCCCGAAGCCATCCGCCGCAAGCTTGTGCTGGAGCTCGCCG
Organism: Mesorhizobium sp. CA13; assembly: GCF_020165235.1. Lineage (NCBI taxonomy): Bacteria > Pseudomonadati > Pseudomonadota > Alphaproteobacteria > Hyphomicrobiales > Phyllobacteriaceae > Mesorhizobium > Mesorhizobium sp. CA13. The sequence goes on from NZ_JAIUHS010000012.1 coordinate 111,297, forward strand.
GCCCGGCCTCGCCGCGTTCGGGTGAAGAGGCCGATCGTCCGACGGTGGTGCTGGCGCAGGCCGAACGAGCCAGCGATTGCCTTGTCGGCGAAAAGATGTGGCGCAACCGCAACTGGATGCTCGATAGCCGCTGAGAAATTCCAGAAAAAGCGCATAGCGCTTTGCCGGTACGCGCGTAACGCTTTCCCTTTGGAATTGATTGAAAAAAATAGTTAAAGCGGTTCGGCGTTTCCGTGAAATGCCGAACTGCTCCAGGCTTGCCAGTCCGGCAGAAGCAGTGGCAAACTGAACTTGCCGCGCCATCCGGCGGACGGGGTGACGCGGTCAAACCGAGGAAACACCAGATGAGACGTCTAGCTATCCTGACTGCGGTCGCGTCCATGCTCTACGCCGACGGCGCCAGCGCCCAATACGATGATCAGGCCGCCTGCATCATGTTCGAAAATGCGAATTTTCGTGGGCGGTCGATCGCGCTCGGGGCCGACGATTCAGTCAATTTTCGCGGCCGCGAGTTCTGGAACGACCGCGTGTCGTCGGTGATCGTTCGCCGGGGCTGCACTCTCGTTGCCTATGAGGATTCGCGCAGGGGAGGCCGTTCGATCGAGATCAGGCGCAGGGTCCGCGATTTCGGCGGCAGCGACTGGAACGATCGCATCTCGTCCGCGGAGTGCTACTGCGACCAGTATTGACGACAAAGGTCCTCGGCCTTGCCGCTTTATCGCGGCAAGGCCGAGGACCTTTGTCGCAGACGATGTGGGCAAACACGGCCCTGTTCATTGACAGCCGGGCGGCGTCCGTGAACATTCCCCCAGAGAAAACAAAGGGGAACTGACATGAACAGGACCATTATCCTTACGCTGGCGCTTGCCGCCGGCCTGTCCGCGCCGGCGATGGCCGCCACATCGGTCACTATCGGCATCAGCGGCTGGACCGGCTTCGCGCCGCTGACGCTCGCCAAACAGGCCGGTCTCTTCGAGAAGCACGGCCTCGACGTGACCTTGAAGAAAGTGCCGCAGGCCAGCCGGCCGCTCGCCATCGCCAGCGGCGATCTGCAATGCGCCGCCACCACGGTCGAGACGTGGCAGGTGTGGAACGCCAGCGGCGTGACCACCAAGCAGATCTTCCAGCTCGACAAGTCCTACGGCGCCGACGGCATCGTCGTGCGCAACGACATCAAGACCGTCGCCGACCTCAAGGGCAAGACTGTCGCGTCCTCGGCGCCGGGGACCTCGCCCTATTTCCTGCTGGCCTGGGTGCTGAACAAGAACGGCATGTCGACCAAGGATGTCACGGTCGTCAACCTGGAGCCGGATGCGGCGGCGCAAGCCTTCCTTGCCGGCCAGAACGACGCCGCCGTCACCTATGAACCGTTCATCTCGGCGGTGCGCGACAAGGCCGACCAGGGCCACATTCTGGCGACCACGCTCGACTACCCGATGGTTCTCGACACGGTCGGCTGCACGCCCGAATTCCTCAAAGCCAATCCGGACGCCGCCAAGGCGCTTGCCGACAGCTATTTCGACGCGCTCGACCTGATCAAGAAAGACCCGCAGAAATCCTACGGCATCATGGGCGCGGACGTAAAACAGTCGGCCAAGGAGTTCGAGGATTCGGCGAAGTACCTGAAATGGGCCGACCGGGCGGAGAACAAGCAGTTCTTCACCAAGGAGTTCCAGGATTTCTCCAAGACCGCCGGCGAGCTTCTGCTGCAGATGGGGCTGATCAAGGAAGCGCCTGACGTCTCCACGCTGGCCGACACCAGCGCCGTGGCGAACTGACCGGCCGCTGTCTCGCGGCGGCGCCCCGCGCCGCCGTTTCGCTTCCACAAGGACCGTTGTGAATGCCGCGCCCCCTGCATCCGATCTCGCCGGGCACGCGAACCGTGCTCGGCATTTCCTTCTTCGTGCTGTTCGTCGTCTTCTGGGCGTGGATCACGCTTGGCGGTCACGTCAACCGCATCTTTCTCGCCGATCCGCTGTCGATGCTGCGGGATGGCTGGCGGTTGCTGGTCGAGGACCGATTCTGGCTCGACATACTGATCACCATCTGGCGGGTCTTCGGGGGCTTCGTGCTGGCATCGGCCGTCGCCGTGCCGCTGGGCATTGCGATGGGCGCGTGGAAACCAGTCGAGGCGTTCCTGGAGCCGTTCGTCTCGTTCGCCCGCTACCTGCCGGCCTCGGCCTTCATTCCGCTGCTCATCCTTTGGGCCGGCATAGGCGAATTGGAGAAGCTGCTGGTCATCTTCGTCGGCTCCGTGTTCCAGATCATCCTGATCATCGCCGTAAAGGTCGGCTCCACGCGCCGCGATCTCGTCGAGGCGGCCTACACGCTCGGCTCCACGGACAACGGCATCGTCAAGCGTGTGATCATGCCCGCCAATGCGCCCGAGATCGCCGAGACGCTGCGGCTGGTGCTCGGCTGGGCTTGGACCTATGTCATCGTCGCCGAACTGATCGGCTCGTCGTCGGGCATCGGCTACATGATCATCAACAGCCAATCGCGACTGGCAACCGGCCAGATCATCTTCGGCATCATCGTCATCGGGCTGATCGGCCTGTTGTCCGACCTTGCCTTCAAGGCGCTTAATCGCTGGCTCTTCCCATGGAGCCTGGCATGAGCAAGCTTCTCATCGAGGGCGTCTCGCGCACGTTCGCCGGTGTGCGCGGCGGCTCACCGGTCCAGGCGCTGATGCCTGTAGACCTGGCGGTCGCGGCCAATGATTTCATCACCATCCTGGGACCTTCGGGATGCGGAAAGTCGACCCTCTTGCGCATCGTCGCCGGGCTTGAGGCGCCGAGCGAAGGGCGCGTGCTGCTCGACGGCAAGGCGGTGACCCGGCCGGGGCCGGATCGCGGCATGGTCTTCCAGTCCTATACGCTGTTTCCGTGGCTGACGGTCGCCGAAAACATCGCCTTCGGCCTGCGCGAACGCGGCATGGCCGAGCGGGAGAGGGGCGAAATCGTCGCCTCCTATATCGACCTCGTCGGGCTGAAGGGCTTCGAGAATCACTGGCCGAAGCAACTCTCGGGCGGCATGCAGCAGCGCACGGCGATCGCCAGGGCGCTGGCCAACGACCCCGCGATCCTATTGCTGGACGAGCCGTTCGGCGCGCTCGACAACCAGACGCGCGGGCTGATGCAGGAACTGCTGCTTGGCATATGGGAACGGCGCAAGAAGACGGTGCTGTTCGTCACACACGACATCGAAGAGGCGATCTTCATGGCGTCGCGCGTGGTGGTGATGACGGCCAGGCCCGGCCGAATCAAGTCGGATGTCGCCATCGACCTGCCGCACCCGCGCCACTACACGCTGAAGACCAGTCCGGAATTCTCCGTGTTGAAGGCGCGGCTGACCGAGGACATCCGCGTCGAGGCGATGCGAACGGCAGAAGTGCTCTGAGGCGCGCCTCTACGCCGCTAGCAGCTGCTTGCGGTCGACGCGTTCCTGCTGCGGCGAGCGGGCGTAGAGCTCGCGGTAGCATTTCGAGAAATGCGAGGCCGAGACGAAGCCGCAGGCGACCGCCACCTCGACCACCGGCATCGAGGACTGGATCAAGAGATGCCTTGCACGGTCGAGGCGGATTTCGAGGTAATAACGGGCCGGCGAGCGTCCCATCTCGGTGCGGAACAGCCGCTCGATCTGGCGACGCGACAGGTCGACATGGTCGGCGATCTCGATCAGCGACAGCGGCTCCGACAGATTGCCTTCCATCAGTTCGATGATGGTCAGCACTTTCGAGTTCTGTACGCCGAGCCGGGCGCGCAGCGGCAGGCGCTGGCGGTCGGTGGGGCTGCGCACGCGGTCGGTCAGCACCTGTTCGCAGACGCGGTTGACGAGATTCTCGTCGAAATCGTCGCCGATCAGCTTCAGCATCATGTCGAGCGCGGCGGTGCCGCCGGCGCAGGTGTAGATGTTCTGGTCGATCTCGAACAGGTCGGCAAAGACATTGGCTTTCGGGAATGCCTCGGAAAAGCCTGGCAGGTTCTCCCAATGGATGGCGCAGCGCTTGTTGGACAACAGGCCGGCAGCGGCCAGGACATGCGCTCCGGTGCACAGGCCGCCGACGGAGACGCCGCGATTGTATTCCTCGCGCAGCCAGGCAAAGGCGGACTTGTTCTGGTAGCGCTCGACATTGGTGCCGCTACAGACGATGGCCATGTTGGGGCGATCCGGCCCTCCCATCTTCCTGCGCTCCTCCTCCAGCGAGGTGTTGACCGCGCATTCGACACCGTTCGAAGCGCGCACCGGCTTGCCGTCGATGCTGGCGAGGCGCCATCGATAGGCCTCGTAGCCGAGCATGCGATTGGCCGAGCGCAGCGGGTCGAGGGCCGTCGCAAAGGCGATCATGGTGAAGTCGGGGATGAGGAAAAATACAAACGATCGCTTGATCGGATGCTTAACGGCGTTCACGGGAACCTCACGCAGCCATGGCGCGAACAGAATGTCGCGAATAGCATAGCGACAACAGGAAAAACCATCCTTGTCAATCGGCTAAGGAGCTTTAGCAAGATTTAATTTGCGACATGCGTCGCAAATGGGCAATCCGCCGCCGCGCCGCACCGCCGTCATGGCGCAAGCGCTGGCAAAGAGTGTACAAACAAAACGCCGCCTCGGCGGAACCGGGCGACGTCATCTATTCAGGCAGCGCGAGGGAGCGCTGCCTGCATCGGTTCAGGCGACGAAGCCAAGGCGGGCGGCAGCCATGGCGCCGGTCTGGCCGGGCATGGTGTTGGCAAGGCGCTGGCGCTCGAGGGCCGTGGTCAGGTTCATTTCGCGGCGAGGGAAAAGGCGGGCAAAAAGCTTCATGTTCATCTCCAATCGGTTGCTCAGACGGGTCGCCTTCGCTTGATGGAGTGGGGCAGCTCGTTTGCTGGCGTGGATATAGGCTTGTGTAAGTAAAAACTAAATCGCAAAAGCGAAGCACTTGATATGAAAAGCGACACGCAAGGCGGGAGACTTTTCAGGCGCTCCCGGATTTTTCGATAATTTACAGATGGTTAGCTCAAAACCAAGCCGCTATGCGGCTTGTTCATATGCGCCATGCAGCGGTAGCATGGCTCCGAAATTCATGTGAACGCAAATAAAACGGCAAAACAGGTCGGTAAAACAAGAAGACCTGCCGGGCGGTTTGCGCGGCAGGCCTTCAATGCATGATACACACGGTTTACTTTGCTCCAGCCCAGGATCCGACGCCGGTACGCGTGCCGGCCTTCGTGTCGGCCGCTTCAGGCCAGCCAATATCCTTCTGCAGCTCGATCGGCAGGGAGCGGATGGCGCGTTCGGTCTGGTAGCGGGCGCGGGCCGCGCTGATTTCGGTCGCAAGCCGACCGATGGATGACAGGATAGACATTTCGATCTCCTCATGTCGGGGCGGAAGTGCCCAGAAATGCGTTACGTCAGGTCTGTTTCAGCTTCATTTCATGTCGAAGGCAGGTCTGTGTCGTGATCGTTTCGTGGCTGCCTTGGCAGCATCCTGCTTCGATGGAGTTGACTATGCGCCTGAATTGATGTTCAATCAAACGAAATGGAATGATAGTTTGCATCAGAAAAATTGAAGGTCGATCGTCATGAACGCCCCACTCAATCATCCGCTGCCGCTGCTGGACCTCGACGTGCTGCGCACTTTCGTGGCGATTGCCGAAACCGGCAGCTTCACCACCGCGGCCAATGCCGTCTTCCGCACGCCGTCGGCGGTCTCCATGCAGATCAAGAAGCTGGAGGATATTCTGGGCCGCTCGGTGTTCGCGCGCGATGCTCGCTCGGTGACGCTGACCACAGATGGGGAAATGCTGCTGGGCTATGCCCGCCGTCTGCTGTCGATCAACCGCGAGGTGGTGTCCAAGTTCATCGTTCCCGACATTGTCGGCGTGGTGCGGCTGGGCTCGCCGGATGATTATGGCGAGCGCGTGCTGCCGCATGTGCTGAAGCGTTTTGCGCAGTCGCATCCGTCGATCGCCGTCGACGTCACCATCGACCAGAGCAGCAATCTGCGCCGGCGCATGGATGACCGGGCGCTCGACATCACGCTGCTCACCAATTCCTACAAGACCAGCGCGCTCGGCGCCGAGGTGCTGTTGACGGAGCCGATCGTCTGGGCCGGCGCCAAGGGTGGCTGCGCGCATCTGCGCGAACCCTTGCCGGTGTCGCTGTGGGAAGAGGGCTGCGCCTGGCGGGCAGGGGCGCTCGAAGCGCTGAGCCGCGAGGGCCGCAACTACCGCATCGCCTATATGAGCGCGCATACGGCGGGCCAGCGCGCCGCCATCATGTCAGATCTCGCCGTGGCGCCGCTGCCGAAGTCTTTCCTCGGCAACGACATGGTCGAGCTCTGCCCCAAGGACGGCATGCCCGATATCGGCACCTATAACCTCGCCATGGTGGTAGCGCCGGATGCCAGCGCGCCGGTCAAGGCGGTGGCCGACCACATTCGCGCGACGTTCGAGCTCTTCCGGGAAACCGGCAAGTTCTGATCAGCTGGGGTGCTCCGACTGGAGGCTCAGCCCCGAAGCCTCGGCGGACGGCGCTTCGAAGCTTGCGTCGGCGCCTTCAACAAGGGGCGAGGGGTTCTCGGTCAGAAACGCCACGATCCGTTCGCGCGCGCGGCGTGATTCCGGCATGTCGATCAGCGGCCAGACGTGGAACATGCCTTCCTCGTGGACGAGCTCTACCTCGACGCCGGCGGCCCGCGCCTTTTGTGCGAAGATCAGATTGTCGGGCGTGAGAAGATCGCGAGAGCCCGTCAGGAGCAATGTCCTGGGCAGCACCGAGAGGTCGCCATAGACGGGGCTGATATGCCAGTCCGTCGGATGTATTCCGGCACTGTAGAGCCGGATAGCCTCCCGTCCGCCCGCGATGCCGAGCCAGGGATCGTTCCGCTCCGCCTCGAACACCTCGGGGTTTGCAAGCGAGACGTCGAGCCCGGGTGAGATCAGCACATGGCGCGACGGCAAGGGCAGGCCTTCTTCGGCGGCCATCATGGTGAGCACCACGGCCATGTTGCCGCCGGCGGAATCGCCCATGAAGATGATGTCTTCCGCCTCCGTCTCGCCGAGCATCCGGCGATAGACGTCGCCGACCATGCCGAACATGGCGTGGAAGTCATGCTCGGGCGCGATGGGATAGATGGGCACCGTAAAGGCATAGCCCAGCCGGTCGGCCATGTCGGCGATCAGGTGCCAATGATAGGGTGTGATTTCAAAGACATAGGCGCCGCCGTGCAGATAGAGAATCCGCTTCCGCTCGCCGGCCTTTGGGGCGATCTCGTAGACGGGAAAGCCGTCGACGGTGCGTGTCTCGATGTTGAAGCGCTGCTGCACTGACGCCGGAGGGTGATGGTCCTCCGTCCGGCGCGCCGCAGCGATCCAGCGCTGCAGGTTTTCCGGGCTGGAAAACGCCTTCTTGCGACTGTGCCTGAGCACGAAGGACACGACGTGGCTTTTCAAACTTGGCATGCGGATACACGGGTTTCGGCGGCAGCCGACTAAGAGAAGTCCCCTTCATATTTGAAGATCGTGCCCTGGTCGAAGATGTCAAGATTTGCGCTGTGTGCACACGTCGCTGTGATCGGCCCCGCATTTCTCGCGGGAGGGATCAGCGCTGCGGCAGAAGGGCTGCGCGCAGGCGGTTGCTGGTGACGGCCGGAGCCCCGCGCGGGCTCCGGCGCGTGCCGAGCAGTTTGCACTTTTCGGCGAAGGTCATCAGCGCGCAAAGCCCAAAAGCAGAGCGGAAAGCGCCGCCTGCGGGTCGCTGGGCGGCGAGGCCGGCCAGCCGATGTCCTTCTGGACGTGCGCCGGCAGGCTGTTCAGGGCGCGGACGGCCTTGTTCCTGGCATGGGCCTGCCTGATGGTCGCACCGTAGCGGCCGAGATTTTCAAACATCGACATTTTCATCTCCCTTGAAGAACGGCGGCGGCCGAGGATTATCTTCGGCCGCCGTTCGATGCCGGGTAAATGCGCCTGCCATGTATCGGTCGGATTTCGCGAAAACGGTGATTTGGTTTCCGGATCAGTCAATCCGGAAACATTTGCATACAAATGAAATGGGCGTTCGATGCCGGTGGAAGATGGGCGTCAGATAGTGCCTGTCATTCTGCTCGCATGCCGATGCTATTCCCGGCCACGTCGCGCGGCGTGGCCTTCGCGCGAGCGCCGGCGCGGGGTGGCGTCGCCGGCGATGCCGTCTTCGCTCACTGTCTTGCGCGGCGGCAGTTTCACCGCCGCCGACAGTTTCGGGAACGGATCGACCTTGTTCGGCAGCGCCATCGCATAGACGAAGTGCTCCTGGAATTTGGGCTCCAGTGCGGTCTCGATCTTCTCGATCTGGCTAACCGTCTCCTCGATCTCGCGACGATAGCCGCGATTGAGCAGCGCCATGCGCGCACCCGCGCCGGCGGCGTTGCCGACGGCCGAGACCTTGTCGAGGTCGCAATCGGGGATCAGGCCCAGCACCATAGCGTATTTCGGATCGATGAAGGAGCCGAAGGCGCCGGCGAAGTGGATGCGGTCGACATGCTCGGTGTTCTGCTTTTCCATCAACAGCTTGGTGCCGGCATAAAGCGCTGCCTTGGCGAGTTGGATGGCGCGCACGTCGGTCTGGGTGATGGTGATCTTTGGCTCGCCTTCCTTCAGCACGTAGGAGAAGGTGCGGCCGTTGGCGACGATACGCGGCGAGCGCATGCTGAGCGATCCGTCGACGACGCCGTCTTCGGAAATGATGCCGGCCAGATACATCTCCGCTACGATCTCGATGATGCCGGAGCCGCAAATGCCGGTGACGCCGGTAGCCTGCACGCTGTCGAGGAAGCCCGGCTCGTCGGACCACAGTTCAGAGCCGATGACGCGGTATTTCGGCTCCAGCGTCTCGGGATCGATGCGCACGCGCTCGATGGCGCCGGGCGCGGCGCGCTGGCCGCCGGAGATTTCGGCGCCTTCGAAGGCCGGACCGGTGGGCGAGGAAGCGGCCACGACCCGCGCACGATTGCCGAGCACGATCTCGGCATTGGTGCCGACGTCGACGATCAGCATCATCTCGTCCTGGCGATGCGGGCCCTCCGACAGCGTCACCGCCGCGGCGTCGGCCCCGACATGGCCGGCGATGCAGGGCAGCATGTAGAGGCGTGCGCCCGGGTTGAGCTTGAGGCCGATATCCGAGGCCTTGATGCGCACCGCGCCGGAGACGGCGAGCGCGAAGGGGGCGCCGCCAAGTTCGGTCGGATCGATGCCGAGGAACAGATGGTGCATGATCGGATTGCCGACGAAGACGGAATCCAGGATGTCGTTGCGCTGGACATTGCCTTCGGCGCAGACCTTGTCGACAAGGCCGGAGATCGCCTCGCGCACGGCGACCGTCATGCCCTCACGGCCATCCGGATTCATCATCACATAGGAGACGCGGCTCATCAGATCCTCGCCGAAGCGGATCTGCGGGTTGGACGTCCCGGAGGAGGCGGCGACACGGCCCGACAGCAGCGACACCAGATGCATGGCGATGGTGGTCGAACCGATATCGCAGGCCAGCCCATAAGCCTCGTTCTTGAGGCCGGGCCACAAAGCGATGACGCGCGCGATGTCGCTGTCGGCATCCTTGTGGATGGCGGCGGTCGCGGTCCAGTTGCCCTTGCGCAAGATGCCCTGCACCTGCGGCAGCAAATAGAAATCGAATTCGAGGTTCTTGAAGTTCCAGTCCTTCATCAGCGCGATCTTGAGCCGGTCGAGGTCGCCTGACGGATTGTGCATGTCGGGTTCTTCGATCTCGACATAGCACATGCGGATCGCCGTATCGCGCGCGATCACCCTGGTGTCGGCATCCTTGCGGATAGTCTGTGCGTTGATGACCGTGTCCTGCGGCACGTCGATGACGAGGTCGCCGAGGATCTGCGCCGAGCAGGAGAGGCGGCGCCGTTCCGGCAGGCCGCGCACGCGTTCATAGCGCTCTTCCTTCGGGCCCTTGGGCGAGATGTGGTCGTTGGAGGAGACGATCTTGTGCTTGGCGAAATTGCCTTCCTGAACCTCGACCTGGCAGCGCCCGCAAGTGGCGCGACCGCCGCAAACGCTTTCGACATAGACGCCGAGCTGGCGCGCGGCATCGAGCACCGGCGTGCCGACCGGAAACCGCCCGCGCTTGCCCGACGGCATGAACAGCACGAGCGGATCGGTGATGTTGGTATGCGAATTCACGATTGCGCGCTTATCCCCTTGCCATGCGGGCTTCACGGCCGCCACGGCGGCGACCGCCATTGCCGCCGCCTTCGCCTGGTGCATTGACCGCCGTCGGTGCGGCGACCGCCTGGCCGCCTTCGGCCGGCTTGTAATCCTTATAGGTGCGAATCCAGTTGGTGCAATTCTCGTCGGTGCCGTTCAGAACGTTGGCGCCGCGCACGGCCTCCATTTCCTGCGGGCGCACCGGGTTCATGATCGCCGATGTCATGCCGGCGCCGATCACCATCGGGATGAAGGCGGCGTTGATGCCGTGGCGGTGCGGCAGGCCGAAGGAGATGTTGGACAGGCCGCATGTGGTGTTGACCTTCAGTTCCTCGCGCAGGCGCCGCAGCAGGGCGAACACCTGGCGGCCGGCATCTCCCAGCGCGCCGATCGGCATGACCAGCGGATCGACGACGACGTCATGGGCGGGAATGCCGAAATCGGCGCAGCGCTGCACGATTTTCTTGGCGACGGCGAAACGAACGTCCGGATCCATCGAAATGCCGGTCTCGTCATTGGAGATGGCCACGACCGGGACGTTGTATTTCTTGATCAGCGGCAGGATGGCTTCGAGTTTTTCCTCCTCGCCGGTGACGGAGTTGACCAGCGGGCGGCCCTTGGCGACCTTGAGTGCCGCCTCGATCGCGGCGGTGACCGAGGAGTCGATCGACAGCGGCAGGTCGACCAGACCCTGGACGATCTCCAGCGTCTGCACCAGCAATGCCGGCTCGGTCGCGTTGGGGTCGACGGCGGTGACGCCGGCATTGACGTCGAGCATGGTGGCGCCGCAAGCGGCCTGTTCGAGCGCGTCCTTGATGACGGTTTCGAAATTGCCGGCGACCATCTCGGCGGCGAGTTTCTTGCGGCCGGTCGGGTTGATGCGCTCGCCAATCACGCAGAAGGGCTGGTCGAAGCCGATGATGATTTCTCGTGTCGCCGAGGCAACGATGGTCCGGGTCATGAAATCTCTCCGTCGTGATATAAAGAGTTCTTTATATCGTTATCTCTTGTCGATCAAGCGAATGGTGGTTCTCCGCGCAAGTCAATGCGCGGTCTTCACCATGTCCACCTGGGTTTCGGTAACATCGTCGTGCAGGATATGGTCGAGCCGGTCGGCGACCATCTGGTCGTCGCGGCGGATCTCGCGCTTCCAGGGCTGGCGGCCCTTCAGCACGCCCGATTCATCGACGATCTCGGCGACATACTCCTCCTGGCGGTAGGCCATCACATGGATGCCCGAAACGCCCGGGATTTCCTTCACCTCATTGATGATGTCGATGCAGAGCTGCTTGCCTTCCTTCTTCTGATCCTGGGCGCCTTCCAGCCGCTTGATGACGGTATCGGGAATATGGATTCCGGGCACGTTGGAGCGGATCCATTTGGCGGTCTTGGCCGAGGCGAGCGGTCCGACACCGCACAGGACGAACACTTTCTCCGTGTGGCCGAGATCGCGTGCCTTCTGCATGAAGGTCCTGAACATCGGCACGTCGAAACAATACTGCGTTTGAACGAACTGAGCGCCGGCGGCGATCTTCTTGCCGAGATGGATCGGGCGGAAGTCGAAAGGCGGTGCGAACGGATTGACGGCCGCGCCGAGGAACAGCTGCGGCGGCGTGGTGAGCTTGCGGCCGGACAGGAACTTGCCGTTGTCGCGCATGATGCGGATGGTTTCGAGCAGCGACATGGAATCGAGATCGAACACCGGCTTGGCGCCGGGCTGGTCGCCGGCCTGTACGCCATCGCCTGTCAGGCACAGCATGTTGGCGACGCCCATGGCAGCCCCGCCCAGCACGTCGCCCTGGATGGCGATGCGGTTCTTGTCGCGGCAGGCGATCTGCATGATCGGGGCATAGCCCATACGGGTCAGGAGCGCGCAGATGCCGACCGACGACATGTGGCAATTGGCGCCCGACGCATCGACGGCGTTGATGGCGTCGACCCAGCCGTCGAATATCTTCGCCCTGTTGTAGACGTCTTCGGGATCGGCGCTGTCGGGCGGGTTGAGCTCGGTGGTGACCGCGAATTCACCGCGTCGCAGGACGCGTTCGAGCCGGCCGCGCGAGGTGTGGCCGGGCAAGGGGTCGAGCGGCAGATGGATGCCGGCCGGGTTCTCGTCACGCTGGCGGGCGATCATGCGGTCGCTCCGGTCTTCGCATCGGCGGCGGCTTCACGGGCCGCTGCCGCCTGCGCGGTGACGCGCAGCCAGGCGGACGTTTCGCGCAGCGACTGGTCGACCGGCTTCTGCACCGCAAGAATCCTGTCGCCGTGCTCCATGTTGCGCGAGCCTTCCCAGGCCTTGACCCAGACGCAAGGCATGTCAGGCTCGACCTCGCAATTGCCGTTGGCGCGCACGCCGCCGCAGGGGCCGTTGCGCAGCTGTTTTGGGCAGTTCATCGGGCACGACATGCCGGTCGAGGACAGGATGCACTGGCCGCACATGCGGCAGTCGAACATGAAGCCCTTGACGCGCTTTTCGACAAACTTCACCGGGGCCTCGACACGGCTGTAGCCGATGCCTTTCCACAAGGGATGCAGCAGAAGGAACGTGTCGGCGAAGCGGGCATAGAACCATTCGAGCAGGCGCGAGTGCCGGACCGACCATAATCTCACCGCGAAGGAGCGCTGCACGCGGCGCTGTGGCGACACGTCGGCCGGCTTGTAGTCGGATTTCGGTGCTGCCTTTTTGACCAGGGTGGCCTGGGTGACCGGCTGGAGCGCCGCCGGGCTCTCCTTGGCGGGAATGGTTTCAGACATTTTCTTTGCCGCCCGCCTTCACCAGAGCGACCAGCCGCTCGCGGTCATATTTCGCGTCGATCTCCTGAAATGCCTTCTCGACCTCGGCTTCGAGGTCGTCCCCGACCGGGACCGGGTCGGCCTTGCGCCATTCGGCCAGATAGTCGTCCGTGCCGCCGGCGCCGGTCCGCATGGCGCACATGTCGATCGCCTCGGTAAAGCGCAACGGCAGTTCGCGCTTGGCGTTCTGGCGGCCTTTCCTGACGATGACCTGGGCAGGGATATCGCGCCAATAGACGACGATCAGATCGGCCATGAATTCTCACTCCTCGATCTGCGAGCATTGCCGCATGCGCAATTGGGCCGCTTGTTATGGGACGACGCGCGCGCATTCAAAAGCGACGCATTTGGATGTCGTAAAATGAAAGGCGCGTTTATTCGTTCCGGCTTGCACGTCGGCAGGCTCGAGACGTTGGGATAGCCCTGCCTTCGGCACGCGGCGCCGGACGAGGAATGCGCTACCAGATGCCGGTTCTGAACCCCGTCCAGAGGTAATACCAGATCGTCGGATGGTACCATTGCTTCGACGGCAGACCTGGATCGAACGTCGTGAGTTTTCCGGCAAGCGCATCGCTGACCGCCTCGACGCAGATGTCGCGCGAAAACGCCGTCTGGCGCAGCGCATAGCTTGAGATCGTGTCGCCTGGTTTCGGCTGACCGTAAGCCTGTTTCAGCACGCCGCCCGTGTCCACGCCGGCATCGACCAGATGCACAGTGGTGCCGAAATTCGCGGCATCTCCCGATGCCCGCGCCCAATAGCCGCCATTCATGCCGCGATATTTCGGCGTGATGCCGGCGTGGTAGTTGAGCACCGGGCATGGCATCCTGGCCAACATGTCCTTTGACAACAGCCGGCAGCCGTTAAGCAGGACAACACCGGGCTGGATCTTCCGGATCGCCGCGAGGCACTCCGGGCCGTTGGCCGAGGCAACATGGATGATCTCCTGGCCCGGCCGCGGCTCGGTCTCGAGCTTCTCCTGCGCAATCAACCGGGCGGCATGGCTGGCGTAGAGCCGCTTGCCCAGCCTGCTCAGCACCATCGTGCCGAGCTGGCCGATGGCCTGCAACCAGCCCTGGCGGCGGGCACGGCCAAGCAGCAATCGCTTTTTCGATTCAGGGACTTCCAGGATGACGCTGACAGGGCCGACACGGTCGGCGATGGCGTTGACCATTGCCCATACATGCGCGCCACCCCCGGTGACGACCACGATCGGTCTCGGATTGGTTTCCGGTATTGCCATTGATCTTGCCACCCCTGGGACCAACTGCCACGGCCGGACCTTAGGCGAGGCGGGTTAATCCTTGGTATGCCGGAGCCGGCAGGAAGGCTCCGCTCAGCGCTTGAACTCCATGATGTCGAGCTTCGATTCGTAATAGGGAGCGGGGAACTCGATGCGCCATTCCCCGTCGCTATTGCGGAAGGCATAGCCGACCTGGTCTGTCCGAGGACCGCTGCCATAGGGTTTTGCCTGGTCGTTGTTGACGGAACCGGAACCGAGATAGATCGCGCGCTTTTCGCCGTCGTCGAAGAAGCGGCCCTTGGTGCGCTGCGAGCCGGTGAGCTTTTCCAACCGCCAGCCGGAGCCGTCGTCGGTCACCCTGCATTTGAACCAGCCATAGATAACGAGGGGGCCCAGCCCTCCCACCTTGATGGTGCGGCATTGCCATTTGCCGGTGAGGTCCTTATCGGAGAAAGCAACCAGCGGCTTGGCCAGCAAGGCATCGAGCTGCCTGACCTCGCCAGGATTGCCCGCCTTCGCCTCGGCAAGAGCCGCCTTGCGCGTCTCGCCATATTTGTCCAGCCGCGCCTTGTCGGCGGCGGTGATCAGCTTCTGCACCTCGCCGTCGGCAAGGGCGGGTAAGGTGCAGCAGAGAAGGCCGGCAACGGCAAGCATCGGGCGAAGGGTCATCGGCATTCCTCGTCGGTGTCCGGCAGCCGACCGCTGGACGGCGCCTTTAGATGGCTGGCGCGCAATTTACCCATTCGCGGCAGGCTGTCATCAGTGCTTAGCAATGAAACGACGCTGCGATCCAAATTAAGGCAATTGGCCTGGGAACAGATCAAGGCCATTCTCCAGTAGGAGGCGGCGATCCGTCCTGTCTTTGCCTTGGGAAGGGCGATAATCGCCAATCGCCGCGCAGGAGGGCCGCAGCCCAGCCAGCGTCAGATGTCAGCCGCGGCCTTGGCTAGCCCGGCCGTCAGGTCTCCATAGCCTGTTGCGCGCCGCTCATAGACGAGGCCAAGCAGTTTCGCGGCCTTTTCCGCGACCTTGTCGAGCTCCGGATCGTCGGTCTGGGCCAGGTAGATCAGCTTCTCGTAATTGCCGAAATAGTCCTTGATCAGCTCCGGATGCCTGTCGAGGCCGAGCGGCTTCATGAAGAAGGCGTCGAACTGGCGGCAGAGGAAATCGGTCATGTAGAAGGACATCATGTCGTCGTCGGCGACCTTCGCATAGGCATCCATGCCCTGGTAGAAGGCAAAGCAATGCGGACCGGCCATGCGTTCGACGCCATGCTTCTCGCAGACCCGATCGAGCAGGCCGCCGGTGCCGCAATCGGCGTAACCGACGAAGATGTTGCTGTAGCCTTCCGCCTTGGCCTTTTCGATGGCCTTGTCCATCGCCGGCGCGATGCGGTCCGGATAGAAATGGAACTCGGCCGGAAGGCATGTCAATTCGAGGTGATGAAGCCCGAGCTGTTCCTTGACGGCCAACACCTCGCGCGCAATCATCCCGCAGGCGATGATGAGCAGCTTGTCCGCTTGATTCTGCTTGGGTCTGGGCATCTTCATGAAACCAGCCGAGCCGGCTTTCGTTGCTGTGGGGCGATCTACCGAGAGAGGGATAAACCGTCGATGAAACTGTTACGCATTGCGCCAATCGCAATCCTGGCCTGTGCCCTGGCCCTTTCGGCCTGTGCCAACACCGTTCGCGGCGTCGGCAGGGATATCAAGTCTACAGCCAAGGCCGTTGACGATACCGTCAAGAAGCCCTGACCGCCGCTGCTCCCAACATCTGGGAACAAAAAAGCCGCGCTGCAAGGCGCGGCTCTTCCTTTGTCGAGCGTCCGCCTTGCCTTGGTATCAGGCGGAAGCGCGCACATTGTGTTTGCGCTTCATGTAGTCCTTGGCCGTTTCGACCGCCACAGCGGCATCGCGGCAATAGGCGTCGGCGCCGACCGCCTTGCCGAATTCCTCGTTCAGCGGCGCGCCTCCGACCAGGACGACGTAGTCGTCGCGGATGCCCTTTTCCTTCATCGTGTCGATGACGACCTTCATGTAGGGCATGGTCGTGGTCAGCAGCGCCGACATGCCGATAATGTCCGGCTGGTGCTGCTCGATGGCATCGAGATATTTCTCGACCGCATTGTTGATGCCAAGGTCGATGACGTCGAAGCCGGCGCCTTCCATCATCATGCCGACGAGGTTCTTGCCGATGTCGTGGATGTCGCCCTTGACGGTGCCGATCACCATCTTGCCCTGCTTGGGCGCGCCGGTGGCGGCAAGCAGCGGGCGCAGGATGGCCATGCCGGCCTTCATCGCATTGGCCGACAACAACACTTCGGGAACGAACAGGATGCCGTCGCGAAAATCCTCGCCGACGATGCGCATGCCCTCCACCAGCGCCTCGGTCAGCACCTTGTAAGGCGCCCAGCCGCGCTCGAGAAGGATGTTGGTGCCTTCCTCGATCTCTTCTTTCAGACCGTCATAGAGATCGTCGTGCATCTGCTGCACCAACTCGTCGTCGGAAAGCTCGGAGAGGATGATCTCGTCGTCGGACATTGTTTCTCAGGCTCCTTGCTGCCGGGAACGACCATGGCAGCTTAAAATCAACGCGCCAATACCTAACCCGCGAGGGGCGGGTATCCATAGCTGATTTGCGACTTCCCGCAAAAGGAAAGCGACTGAAAAATCTATCGGTTTTCTTGTCGATTTTGCGACAGGCGTTGGCGCGGACGGGCCGTTTCGAATAGGGTGCATGGCTACGATCCGCCGGAAGCCGCGATAGGCGGCCACAACGGTTCCGGGCCGGACGCTAATCAAGCCGGTCCAAATTCAGGGAAGAACGATCATGAGCGAACACGCGGCAGTGGACCAGGAAGCGTCAAACGCGCGACGTGGACGCGGCGCCAGCGGCGGGGCGGCGGCAAGGCGGGCGGCACGTTCGGGCGGCGGTCCCGGCACCCAGCTCACCTACATCAAGCGCAAGATCAACGTCTATGAAGTGCTCGACGAGGAAGGCCTGGCGCTGATCGAGAAGAACACCGACACGGTGCTCGAAGAAATCGGCATCATCTTCCGCGACGATGCGGAGGCGTTGCAGCTGTGGAAAGAGGCGGGCGCCGACGTCAAGGGCGAGCGCGTGCATTTCCCGAAGGGGCTCTGCCGGTCGCTCTTGAAGACCGCGCCCTCCATCTACACCCAGCATGCCCGCAATTCCGAACGCTCGGTGCAGATCGGCGGCAATGCTACCGTCTTCGCCCCGGTCTACGGACCGCCCTTCGTGCGCGACCTCGACGGCGTCAGGCGTTACGCAACGATCGAGGATTTCCAGAATTTCGTGAAGCTCGCCTATATGGCGCCTTCCATCCACCATTCGGGCGGCACCGTGTGCGAGCCGGTCGACGTACCGGTCAACAAGCGCCATCTCGACATGATCTACGCGCACATCAAATATTCCGACAAGCCGTTCATGGGTTCGGTCACCGCGCCGGAACGTGCCGAGGACACGGTCGCCATGGCCAAGCTGGTGTTCGGCGACGACTTCGTCGAAAACAACACGGTCCTGACCAGCCTGATCAACGCCAACTCGCCGATGGTGTTCGACGAGACCATGCTTGGCGCGCTGAAGGTCTATGCGCGCCACAACCAGGCCTGCATCGTCACGCCATTCATCCTCGCCGGCGCGATGAGCCCGGTGACGGTCGCCGGCACGCTAACCCAGGTGCTGGCCGAGGTGCTTGCCGGCGCTTCGTTCACGCAGCTGATCCGGCCGGGCGCGCCGGTGCTGTTCGGCACGTTCGCCTCGTCGATCTCGATGCAGTCGGGCGCGCCGACCTTCGGCACGCCGGAGCCGTCGCTGGTATCCTACGGCGCCGCACAGCTCGCACGGCGCCTCGGCCTGCCATTCCGCACCGGCGGTTCGCTCTGCGCCTCGAAAATCCCCGACGCGCAGGCAGCCTATGAAAGCGCCAACACGCTGAACTCGACCATTCTTGCCGGCACCAATTTCGTCCTCCATTCGGCCGGCTGGCTCGAGGGCGGACTGGCGTCCTGCTACGAAAAATTCATGATGGACATCGACCAGCTCGGCATGACGCAGAAGTTCTCCGAAGGCGTCGACCTGTCGGAAAACGGCCAGGCGATGGACGCCATCCGCCAGGTCGGGCCGGGCAGCCACTATCTCGGCTGCGACCACACGCAGGCGAATTTCCAGACCGCCTTCTACCGTTCCAACATCGCCGACAATAATTCCTACGAGCAGTGGCTGGCCGAAGGCGAGAAGACCGCGCCGCAACGTGCCAACGAACTCGCCCGCCGCTGGCTGGAATCTTATGAGGCGCCGCATCTCGATCCGGCGATCGATGAAGCGCTGAAGGACTTCATCGCCAAGAAGAAGGGGTCGATGCCCGACGCCTTCACGTGAAAGGAGCCCGAGTCAGGCGGGGCTAAAGTCGCCAACATCATCCACAAGGAAGTCTGGCGGAGTGCTTTCTCCGATCCGGTCAAGAAGGGATGATTCTTTCGCGCGGCAAGATAGAGGAGATTGCGGCCGCGCTTGGCGCCAACGGCCTCATCCTGCGTGGCGGCTTCACCTTTGCGGATGGCGAGGCGGCGCCTTGTGGCCGCTCCGGTGCACCGGCCAGGTCGGCGCTCCTGATAGGGCAGGCGGGGGCGGCACCCTGGCCGCATTTCCTGCGCTGGCGTGACAGTCAATCGCAGGCCATCGCCGATCCGCTCGATGCCTGGTCCCGGCAGGTCATTGGCGCGGTCGCGGAAGAATTCGACGCACGCGCCGTATCGCCTTCCGACAAGCCCTATCTGCCGTTCCAGCAATGGGCGATGCGGGCCGAGGGCCTGAAGCCGTCGCCGCTCGGTATCCTCATGCATCCGCAATACGGGCTTTGGCATGCCTATCGCGGCGCGCTGCTGTTCGCGGACGAGATCGCGCTTCCGGAGACTCGCGAGGCGATCCATCTCTGCGACGCCTGCGTCGATAAACCCTGCCTGAAAGCCTGCCCGGTCGACGCCTATTCCGCAGAGGGGTTCGCCCATCAAGCATGCCTGGCGCATGTGCGCGGGCCAAGTGGCGACCCCTGCCGTGACGGCGGCTGCCTCGACCGCAACGCCTGTCCCTATGGCGTGGCCTATCGCTACCCCCCGGACGTGCAGGTCTTTCACATGTCAGCGTTCGCAGGCCTGTAAGCTCGTCGCGCTGCCGCACGAAATGTTGACTGCCAAAATCAGGCAACAGCTTGCCCTGCCGGCCTGCCCGGATATGTATCGCCCAGCAACCGAACGGAGCTGGCGATGGCGAAACAGGACCTTCAGATCAAGACCAGGGACGGTAAAGCGAGGGCGGGGCTGTTCCGCCCGGTCAACGCTTCCCCGCCCAAGGCCGGCGTCATCCTCTACATGGATGCTTTCGGCCCGCGCCCTGCGCTCGACGGCATGGCCGAGCGGCTGGTGGAGGAGGGCTACGCGGTTCTGGTGCCCGATCTCTTTTATCGCAACACGCCGTACGGTCCGTTCGATGCCAAGACCGCCTTCGTCGAGGAAAAAACCAAAGTGCCGCTGATGGCGCTGATCAGCGGCACGACGCAGGAAATGACGATTGCCGACAGCGGCGCCTTCCTCGACGCACTCGCTGCCGAAGGCGTCACCGGGCCGATCGGCGTTGTCGGCTATTGCATGGGCGGCGCGCGGGCGCTGAACGCAGCCGCCTTCTATCCGGATCGCATCAGGGCGGCGGCCAGTTTCCATGGCGGCAATCTCGCCAGCGACGCGGCCGACAGTCCGCACCGCAAGGCGGGGTCGGTCAAGGCACGCATCCATGTCGGCATGGCCGGCGTCGACAGGAGTTTTCCGCCCGAACAGTCGGCGCGGCTCGCCGAGGCGTTCAGGGTGGCGGAAGTCGATTACGTGCTGGAGAATTATGTCGGCATGGCGCATGGCTGGTGCGTGCCGGACCATAGCGTCTACAATGAAGTTGGCGCCGAGCGGCATTGGAACCGGTTGATCACCCTGTTTTCCGAGACGCTCAGGTAGGTCCTTCGGCCCCAACGCAAACCCAGCCCAATTTGCTGGACGCAGTGGGCCCAAACTTTCATGAGCTCGCGCCGCCCGTCCTTGGGCACCTTCATCCCGTAAACGGGGTGAAGGAGAACTGCTTTCCAAAAAAATCTTTCCCTCACCCCAAGGATTAGCCATTAGCCTTCGTCCAACAGGCAAATGATGGCGATGATGCTGGATGAGAGCGAAGCCTCCGACGCCGAGCTGATCGGGCGGGCGAAGGGCGGAGACAAGGGGGCTTTCGGCGCGTTGCTCGAAAGGCACTACGACTTCGTCTATCGCGCCGCCTACCGCTGGTGCGGCCGGAAGGCGGATGCCGAAGACATCGCCCAGGAAGTCTGCGTCCGGCTCGGCAAGGCGATCCGCGACTATCGCGGCGGCAGCGCCTTCACCACCTGGCTTTATGCCATGACGCTGAACGCCGCGCGCGACATGATGCGCAAGAGCGCCCGCGAGACGGTCAAGACCGAAGCCTATGGCGTCCATGCGCTGATTTCGGGCGAGAATTGCGAAGAGCCGGAAGACCCTGCCGAGGCGCTGTGGGCCGCGGTGCGGCGACTGCCGGACAAGCAGCGCGACGCCGTGCTGCTGGTCTATGGCGAAGGCTTGAGCCACGCCGCCGCCGCCGAGGCGATGGCGATCTCGGAGGCGACGGTTTCCTGGCACATCCATGAAGCGAAGAAACGGCTGAAGACGTTGATGCGCTCGGCCGGGGAAGTGTGACCATGGTCGACGACAAGGACCTTAGAAGGCTGCACGACATCGCAGCACCAGCACCCGGCGAGAGCGCGAAGGCGCGCGCCTTCGAAGCCGCCATGCGCGCCTATGATGAGGAAAATATTTCCGCCGCCGCCCAAGGATCGGTCGGCGGTCTTCGTCTCACAGAGCGAGCACGAAAGCTCTGGAGCGAAATCATGCAAAAGAAACTCATTGCCACGCCGGCCATTGCCGGGCTCGTCGCCCTGCCGATCGCCGGATACGCCACTTTCCATATGCTGAGGGAGCAGCCGTCGACTTTCGGTGGTGGCGAGAAGATCACCGAGACGCTAGCCGACAAGCCCGCCACGGTGAAGCCGCTGGCCAAACAGGCGACGGGCGATCAGGCGATCAACGAACCGCTCGCAACGAGCGCGCCTGAGAAAGACAAGAAGGCCGACGCGGAAAGCCGCGACGCAAAAGACGCCTTGGCGGCGCCGAGCAAATCCGAATCGGCCGTTGCCGGAGGCTTGGCACCGCAGAATGCGCAGGAACAGGTTGCGCCGGCGGAACCTGCACCACCTGCGCCAACGGGCGAGTTCGCCCTGGATAGCACTGCCGCGCCCAGCACGTCGCGAGCCGCACGCATGTCCAAAACGATGGTACCGCAGCAGCCCGCCATGGCGCCGGCGGACCAGATCGCACCACCGGAGGAAAACCGCGATCGCGTCCAGGATTTCAAGACCAATCCGGTGCATTCGGCACTCGAGGACCCGGTTTCGACCTTTTCGATCGATGTCGACACCGCTTCCTATTCCTTCGTGCGCCGTTCGCTGAAGGAGGGCTTCCTGCCGCAGGCCGACACGGTGCGGGTCGAGGAGATGATCAACTACTTCCCCTATGACTGGAAGGGGCCGGCCTCCGCGTCGACGCCGTTCAATTCGACCGTCAGCGTCATGCCGACGCCGTGGAACGCGCACAGCAAGCTGATGCATGTCGCCATCAAGGGTTTCGACTTCAAGCCGGCCGAGCAGCCCAAGGCCAATCTGGTGTTTTTGATCGACGTCTCGGGTTCGATGGACGAACCGGATAAATTGCCGCTGCTCAAGTCGGCATTCCGGCTTCTGGTCAGCAAGCTGAAGACCGACGACACCATCTCGATCGTCACCTATGCGGGCGATGCCGGCACGGTGCTGATGCCGACGAAGGTTGCAGAGAAGGACAAGATCCTCAACGCCATCGACAATTTGCAGCCCGGCGGCTCGACCGCCGGGGAGGCGGGCATCAAGGAGGCCTACAAATTGGCCGAGCAGTCCTTCATCAAGGACGGCGTCAACCGCGTGATGCTCGCCACCGACGGCGACTTCAATGTCGGCCAGAGCGACGACGACGATCTCAAGCGCCTGATCGAACAAGAGCGCAAGAGCGGCGTCTTCCTTTCGGTGTTCGGCTTCGGCCGCGGCAATCTGAACGACCAGATGATGCAGACCATCGCGCAGAACGGCAATGGTACCGCCGCCTATATCGACACCCTGGCCGAGGCCGAGAAGGTGCTGGTCGAGGATTCCTCCTCGACGCTGTTCCCCATTGCCAAGGACGTGAAGATCCAGGTCGAGTTCAATCCCGCCAAGGTCTCGGAATATAGGCTGATCGGCTATGAGACCCGCGCCTTGAACCGCGAGGATTTCAACAATGACCGCGTCGATGCCGGCGAGATCGGCTCGGGCCACTCGGTCACCGCCATCTTCGAGATCACCCCCAAGGGCAGCGGGGGGGAGCAGGTCGATCCGCTGCGCTATGGCCAGGCCGCGGTGAACAATGGCGGCGTCGCCAATGCGGACGAATACGCCTTCGTTAAGATCCGCTACAAGCTGCCCAAGGAGGACGTCTCGAAGCTGATCACCACGCCGGTGACGTCGGCCAACGAGGTGGCGTCCTTCGACCAGGCCAGCGCCGACCAGCGTTTCTCCGTCGCCGTCGCGGCGTTCGGCCAGAAGCTGCGCGACGAGGATGCGACGGCGAAGTTCGGCTATGACAAGATCATGGAGATCGCCACTGGAGCCCGGGGAGCCGACCCGTTTGGGTACAGGTCCGAGTTCCTGTCGCTTGTGCGCCTTGCCTCCGCGCTGGGCGGCAATCGGTAGTGATGACGGCCGGTTTCTTCAGATGAGACCGTTCCGACGGAGGAACCGACCCACGGGCGGGTGAGGCAGGCCGGCGAGGGATTTCACCCTTGCCGGCCTTTTTTCGGAATCTGCGATCGTTAAATTGCGCGGCATTTCCGGTACCGGATCGCAATTTCCTGTTGCTACGCCGGACAGGTATAGGGGCTTGAGGGAGCCGGAATTGCAGATCAGGACTACCGCCAACTCGACACCGCCGGCACGGGACGCTTCGGCGGGTTCACCAGCCCAATCGGCCGAATCCAGGCGCATCGGCGACGATGTCGCGCAGGCGCGCCACACCGCCATGTCGGCTCTGACCAACGAGCGTTTCCGCATCATGCTGGAGCAGATCACCGATCCGGTTTCATCCGGAGCGCTGATGACGATGCGCGGCGACAATGTCGTCGATCTCAAATCGGCGCAGTCGAGCTACGCCGACAACAGCGAGTGATCTAACCCGACCAAGTCAGGCCCGGCCGCGGCGACGCTCGCGGCGGGCCTCGCCGGTCTCGGCGGTGTTCGCCGTGGCCACCTTGTTGCGCATCGGACCGATGCGCTCGACGATCGTCTCGACGGTCGGGCGATCCGCCTTGGTGTGGGCGTCGAGCGCCTTGCGCATGGCGGCCAGGTGCTGGAACGAGGTGCCGCAGCAGCCGCCGATGATTTTCGCGCCGCCGTCGACGGCAAGGCGCACATAGTCGGCCATCAATTCGGGCGTGCCGGAATAGTGGATTTCGGTGCCGCGGAATTCGGGAATGCCGCAATTGCCTTTGACGATCACAGTCGCCTCCGGCTTCGCCTGCGTCATGTCGAGCAGCGAGGCGAGGATGTCGGAAGCGCCGACGCCGCAATTGGCGCCGACGCCGAGCGGTGCTTGCGACAAGCCGTCGGCGACGCCGTGTATGTCCTTCGGCAGCAGGCCCATCATGGTGCGGCCGGCGGTGTCGAAGGAACCGGTATAGGTGTAGGGCAGGCCGACGCGGATCGCCGCCTGGGCGGCGGCACGGATCTCGTCGGGCGCCGACATGGTCTCGATCCAGGCGACCTCGGCGCCGCCTTCCTTGAGGCCTTCGATCTGCTCGGCGAAGGCGTCGACCGCCTCGTCATAGGTCATGGCGCCAAGCGGCACCAGCAACTCACCGGTCGGACCAACGGAGCCGGCGACGATCACCTTGCGGCCGGCCTTGTCGGCAACCGCGCGGGCGATCTCGGCGGCGCGCTTGTTCAACGCGTGCACGCGGTCCTGCGCATGATGCAGCTTCAGCCGGTGACGGGTGCCGCCGAAGGAATTGGTCAGGATGATGTCGGCGCCGGCGTCGACGAAATTCTGGTGCAGGCTGGTGATGGTGTCCGGGGCGGTCTCGTTCAGCAGCTCAGGCGCCTCGCCGGCCTCCAGACCCATTGCGAACAAATTGGTGCCGGTGGCGCCGTCAGCCAAAAGCACGCCTTTTTGCGCCAGCAGCGCGTCGATCGGGTTGGTCGTCGTCATCGGGTTGGCTTTCATATCCTGAATTCGGATAAGGATATAAAGAAGTCTTTATGTCTAGTCAATGAAATAGCGACGGCAGCGTCGCAGCCAAAGGCGCCGTAATTGTCGACAGTGGTCATGCGGAGCCAGAGGAAAACGACATGTCGGCCAGATTGCGCGCGAACGCGGCCGCCTCGTGCGGATTGACGTCGGCGGCACGGATCAGATTGTCGAAATGCCGGGTCAATGCCTGGACCGGCTGGGTGGCGTTCAGCACGACATACATGTCGCCGACATAGATGGCGGCACGGTAGGGCCCGAAGATGGTGAGCGGGATGGAATAGCGCATGCGGCCGTCGTAGAGAAACAGGCGGAAAGTCGGGTAGAGATCGTCAAGCAACGTCGCCATATGGGCGAGTTGCTGCCGACGGTCGGCCTCCGGGAAGCGGTCCCAGACGCCGAGGCCGCGCGCAAAAATCTCCAGCGTGTGTCGCGGCATGCAGACTTCCATGTCGGTTTCCGGGCGCCGGTTGTATTCGATGCGGTATTGCGTCTCATTTGCCTGTGCGAGCCGGCTTCTGTTGGTGATGTTTGCCTCATAGTCGACCAGCGCGTGCGTCCGCAGAAGATCGGGGATGCCGGCCGGCACGTAGCGGATCTTGGTGCCGGCGGCCTCGGCGAACCATCTGGCCAGAAGCGTGCGGTCAAAACCGTCGGGGGCTTCCTCGATTTCCAGGCTTTCGCGGATTTCACCGGTGACGCCCTCGTCCTGGCTGAGGCCGAGCAGCCAGTCCAGCGACACTTTGAACTCGGCCGCAATGTTGAGCAGCGTCTCGGCCCGCGGCAGGCGCGTCGACGCGCCCGACATCAGCTGCGACAGCGCCGACCGATCGATGCCGACGGCGGTGGCGAAGGCGGACTGGTTGAGGTCGGACCTTGTCAGGAGCAGCTTGAGACGCTCCCGAAAGATTGCTGACAGATCTCGTTTGTCCATCTCCCAACTCCCGAATCATGAGGAAAAATTTTCGCCGGAACCTCCCCACGAGGCGCTTCTGGCGCAAATGAATCTCTAGGTATGTTTACAATCTGTAACATGTGCGGTCGAAAATGCGCAATCGCAACATTTTGTACACTTTGTCTCGTTGAGTCGAATCGTTTCTCCTGACACTATGCTGTCAGGAGCCACTGGGGTTCCGGCGACTGAGGGGCAGTGGTCGATAGCATGACTGGCAAGAGCATAAGGCGACGCAACACACCGGCCATCGAGTGGCCGACCGTAGCCCTCGCTTTCTTCTGTTACGGAGCATGGCTCGCCACCGGTCTGCTGCTCTGGCCGTCCTACCCGATCCCCGCACTCGCTCTCCTCGGTTTCATCCTGGCACTCCAGTCGTCGATCATGCACGAAGTGCTGCACGGCCATCCGACGCGCAATGCGCTGATCAACGAGGCTTTCGTCTTCCTGCCGATCGGTCTGGTCTGGCCGTTCCGCCGTTTCAAGACGCTTCACCTGCGCCACCATGCCGACGAGCGCCTGACCGATCCGCTCGACGATCCGGAGAGCTACTACCAGGCGCTGTGGCAGCATGACGACCTGCCGCGGGCAATGAAATTCCTGCTCAGGATCAACAACACCATGGCCGGCCGGTTCTTCCTCGGTCCCTGGCTGTCCTGCATCGGCTTCTTCATCGACGACGCCAAGCATATGATGGCCGGCGACAAGGCCATCCGCAAAGCCTGGCTGCTGCATGCGATCGGCCTCGCCATCGTGGCGCCGATCGTGCAGTTCGGCTTCGGCATTCCGCTTTGGCTCTATATTCTGCCTGTGTGGCTCGGCCAGTCGCTGATCGCGATCCGCACCTTTGCCGAGCATCAATGGTCCGAGCACCCGGAAGGCCGCACGGTGATCATCGAGCGCTCGCCCCTGTCGTTCCTGTTCCTCAACAACAATTTGCACTTCGTCCACCACAAGACCCCGACGGTGGCCTGGTACCGGCTGCCTCAGCTGTTTCGCGAGCGTCGCGAGGAATGGCTGCGGATGAACAATGGCTATGCCTATCCCAACTATTTCGCGCTGATCAGGTCCTATGCTTTCAAGGCCAAGGAGCCGATCGTGCATCCGGTGTTGCGGCGTCAGCCGGAACCGGGCAGGGCATTCAAGCCGCGCGTCAGGGCGCGCAGCATCAGTGGGCTCGGCACCGCACCGGTCCCGGCCGAGCCGCCCAAGGAATGAATCCTGCGACACGACCGACGGTGTCGGCTATTTCTAATCCAGCGGCGCGTTTTTGCGATCCCTTCTCCAGATTTGATGGTCAAATCCCGGCATGAGCGAATTCATTGCAGCGCTGCCGATGTATGACTGGCCCGAGGCGCACCGCGAGGTCGACGCCCAATGGGCACTGCTGCGCGATGCCTTCCGGCAAGGGGGGATAATCGATGCGCCGGAGTCCGTCATTCGCCGCAACGGCGATCTGCCGCCGGTGCCGGGCGGCATCCTTGACGACGCCGGCGTCCTGATCGCGCCCGATCCAGCGACACTGCCGCCGGACGCGCTCGATTTTCACCAGCTCTGGCTGCATCCCGCACTGCTGTTCGCGCAGACTTGCTGGGGGCCGATGGAGCTTGGCCTGACCAGCCATGTGCAGCTTGTCGGCCAGCCGAGCTATGACCTCTACGAAGGCGGCCAGGGCGAGCTTTATTCGAGCGCGCTGGTGATGCGGGCGGACGGCAAGGCGTCCGTGCCTGCGCCTGCCAATGGCAGGCCCGTCATCCCGCTCGATCTGATCCGCGGCAAACGCTTCACCTTCAACAGCCTCGATTCCATGTCCGGTATCATCGCGCCGACGCGCGATCTACAAGCGCTGGGCGAAAGCCTCGATGTGTTTTCCTCGCGCAGCGAAAGCGGCGGACATCGCGCTTCGATCGTCGCCGTGGCCGAGGGCAGGGCCGATGTCGCGGCGATCGACTGCGAGAGCTGGGCGTTGGCGCAGCGCTTCGAACCGGCGGCCCGGCAAGTGAAGGTCGTCGGCTGGACGGGCCTTCGCAAGGGCCTGCCCTTCATCACCGCGAAAGCGACGCCGGAAAAAGCGGTTGCCGCGATGCGCGAAGCCCTTGCCGGCTTAGCCGAGCAGCCTCGCATCCAGCGGATAGGTTGAAAGCTTTTCGTTGCCGGTGCCGGTGATCAGGATCTGTTCCTCGATCTTGACGCCCTCGCGCCCGCCGAGCCTGCCGATATAGCTTTCCACGCACAGCACCATGCCTGGCTCGATCACACCGTCCGGCGTGTCCGATGTCCAGTCGTCGGCATGCGGCAAGGTCGGGTATTCGTCGGCCAGCCCGACGCCATGGTAGAGCACGCCATAGCGGGCCGGGAAACAGTCGCCGGGCGGCACCGCCGAGCGCTCGACAAGATCGCGGAAAGAGATGCCCGGCCGCATCAGTTGCGTGTTGTGGGCGATCTGGTCGGCGGCGATGCGGAAAAGATCGCGTTGTTCGTCGGTTGGCTTCACATCCCCGCACAGCCAGGTGCGCGAGAGATCGGCACAGAAGCCATAGGGGCCGATCAGGTCGGTGTCGAAGGCGACGAGATCGCCCGCCTCGATGAGGCGCGAGGAGCATTCCTGGAACCATGGATTGGTGCGAGGGCCCGAAGCCAGCAGCCGCGTCTCGATCCATTCGCCGCCGCGGGCAATGTTGCCGCGATGCAGTTCGGCCCATAATTCATTCTCGGAGATGCCGGGCTTCAGCGCCTGTTCCATTTCGCCCATTGCCGCCTCGCAGGCGAGGATGGCGCGGCGCATGGCAAGGATCTCGTCCGGGGATTTGATCAGCCGCGCATTCTCCATCACCGCTTCGCCATTGCCGATGGAGATGCCAAGCCGGGCAAGTTCCTCGACGCCTTCCGGGTTGATGTGGTCGACCGCGATGCGGCCGTTGCCACCGCCATGTTCCCGCACCAGATCGGCGATCCCGGCCGCCCAGCGGCGGACTTTCTGCTCGGTGAGCTCGCCACTGTAGAGATACATCCACGAGACGGCGGGGCGAACCTCGTCGACAACGCCGGAATGGTCCGACAGATGCTCGCAGGAGAAATAGTCGAACAGCACCACCGGCCCCTCGGTGGCAACGAAACAATGCCGTGTCGGGTTGTGCGCCACCCAAAGCTGCATGTTCGTGGAATCGGTGGCATAGCGGATGTTGACGGGATCGTAGAGCAGCGCACCGGCGTAGCCGCGGCGCCTCAGCTCGGCGCGGATGCGCCCCAGCCGGTATCGGCGCATTTCGGCCAAGTCGGGGGCGGCAATGCCCGCCGCCGCCCATTCCGCTTCGGCTATCGCGCCGTAGCCCAGCACATGCTGGTTGAGATCGGCCGCCTTCTGGCGGGAGGCGTCGCGCAGCGCCTCGATCGAGCCTGATACAAACGGCATGATCTTGCGATGGCGGCCGAAGCTCCCCTTTGGCGCCGCGCTGTCCATGGCGAAACCTCAGCTCCGCATCTTCTCGCCGCTCGGGTCGAACGGCGGCTCGACATTGATGCGGGCCGGACGGCGATGGCCGAGAATCTCGATCTCGAACAGGCCGGCGCTTTCATCCTCGGCCAGCGCCGCCGGCACATAGCCCTGCGCCATCGATTTCTGGACGTAGTGTGCATAGCCGCCAGAGGTTACCCAACCGACCACGCGCCAGTCGCCGTCGACGATGCCGCGCACGGCGGACGCGCCTTGCGCCGCCTTGGAACCACGCAGTTCCTTGCCCGCTGCATCGAAGCGCGGCGCGCCAAAGCCATGCGGCTTTTCCACCGTACCGTAGTCCTTGCTGACCTTGGCCCAGATCGGCTCGTCACCCATCACATCGGCGTCGGCCGCCTCGACGATGAAGGACACGCGGCGCAGCTTCGGTCCTTCGGCCCGTTCCCTGGCGGCCACGTCGCGGCCGATGAAGTCGTTCTTCTCCAGCTTGATGAAGCGGTCCATCGAGCCTTCGAACGGTCCGTAGATCGGCCTGAGTTCGCGGAACCAGGTCGGGAAGTTCTTTTCCAGGCGCATCGACAGCAGGGCGCGCATGCCGAAATCGACCAGGCCGAATTCTTCGCCTGCATCCTTGATCGCCTTGTAAACCAAGCGCTGATAGGCCGGCGCCATCCAGATCTCGTAGCCGAGGTCGCCGGTATAGGTGATGCGGTTGACCATGCAGGGCGCGCCGCCGACCGCCATCTCGCGGAAATCCATGAAGCGGAAGGCTTTGGTCGAGATGTCGACATCGACCAGCTTCTGCAGCAGGTCCCGCGACTTCGGTCCGGCAATCGACAGGCCGACCAGCGTCTGGTCGAAGCGGTGAATCCGCACCGAACCGTCCTTCGGCAGATGCTTTTCGAACCAGCGCATGTGATATTTCTGCGCGGCCGACGAGCCCCAGATCATGAAGCGTTCTTCCGCTGCCTTGGCGATGGTGAAGTCGCCGATCAGCTTGCCGAATTCGTTGATCATCGGTGTCAGCACGATGCGGCCCGCCTTCGGCATACGGTTGGTCATCAGCCGGTTGAGGAAATCCTCCGCCCCCGGTCCGGAGACCTCGTATTTGGCGAAGTTGGCGATTTCGGTGACGCCGACGCGCTCGCGCGTGGCGCGCACTTCCTCGCCGATCGGCCCAAAATCGTTGGAACGGTGGAAGGAGACGATATCCTTGGGCTCCTTGCCCTTCGGCGCGAACCATAGCGGGGTCTCAAGGCCCCAGGAGTCGCCCATGACGGCGTTGTTGGCGAGCATGGTGTCGTAGAGCGGCGTCGTCTGCGCCGGGCGCGCTGCCGGCAGTTCCTCATTGGGGAAGCGGATCGAGAAGCGGCGTGAATAATTCTCGCGCACCTTCGCGTTGGTGTAGCGCAGGCTGGCCCATTCGCCGAAGCGGGCGACGTCCATGCCCCAGACGTCGAAGCCGGGATCGCCATGCACCATCCAGTTGGACAGCGCCAGGCCGACACCGCCGCCTTGGCTGAAGCCGGCCATGACGGCACAGGCGCACCAGAAGTTGGTCAGGCCCTGTACCGGGCCGACCAGCGGATTGCCGTCCAATGCGAAAGTGAAGGGACCGTTGATGATCTGCTTGATGCCGGCCTTCTCGATGCCGGGGAAATGCTTGAAACCGACCTCCAGCGACGGCGCGATGCGGTCGAGGTCGGGCTGCAACAGCTCGTGGCCGAAATCCCAGGGCGTGTTGACCGGCGACCACGGCTTGCACTCCTTTTCGTAAGTGCCGAGCAGGATGCCGTTGCGCTCCTGGCGGGTGTAAATCTCGCCCTTGAAATCCATCACGCCGATCATCTCGCGGCCGGTCGATTTGTTGAATTCCTCGACCTCCGGCATGGGTTCTGTCAGGAGATACATGTGCTCCATGGCGAGCACCGGCAGTTCGAGGCCGACCATGCGGCCAATCTCGCGCGCCCACAGGCCGCCGCAGTTGACGACATGCTCGGCGTGAACCGTGCCTTGTTCGGTGATGACGTTCCAGGTGCCGTCGACCTGCTGCGTCAGTTCGACGACGCGGTTTCGCAGCACGATCTCGGCGCCGAGCTTTTTCGCCGCTTTTGAGTACGCAATCGTAGTGCCGGATGGATCGAGATGACCCTCGACCGGATCCCACATGGCGCCGACGAAATTCGTCTCGTCCATCAGCGGGAACATCGCCTTGGCCTCGGATGGCGTGATCAGCTCGGTATCCATGCCGAGATAGCGGCCCTTGGCATGGGCAAGCCGCAGGAAGTCCATGCGCTCGGGGGAGTCAGCCATCATCACGCCGCCGGTCAGGTGCAGCGAACAGGACTGGCCGGAAAGCTCCTCGATCTCCTTGTAGAGCTGCACGGTGTAGGCCTGCAGCTTGGCGACGTTGGGATCGCCGTTGAGCGTATGAAAGCCGCCCGCCGCGTGCCAGGACGAGCCGGAGGTGAGCTCCGAGCGCTCGATCAGCATGATGTCGGTCCAGCCGGCCTTGGCCAGGTGATAGAGCACCGAGCAGCCGACGACGCCGCCGCCGATGACAACCGCTTTTACATGGGATTTCATGAAGGTAGGTCCGTTTTTAGAGAAATTGAATCGGGTGAGCGGGGCGCGAAGACAAAGCGGAGGTCGGAGGCAGCGATGTCTTCGGCCAGCCTGCCATCAAGCGCGGCATGGATGGTTTCGCAGACGCGATATCACAAGCCTGCGTCATCCTCGGGCTTGTCCCGAGGATCTGCCGTCCCTCGCCAGAGTAGTGCGATCGGAATTGAGAAGTGGTTAGATCCTCGGGACAAGCCCGAGGATGACGGCGCGGATGAGTTCGCTCCAAAGCCGCCCAATCCTGGCGACTGCGCGTTTCGCCAGCGCCATCCCCCGCTCCGTCGCTGGCTCGCAGCGCCACCTCTCTCCCCTCGGGAGGGCGAGGAAGTGAGCCTCCCAGCATAAGCTCGCGCCCTTCCTCTCCCCCGTCGATCGGGGGAGAGGTGTCGAGCGCAGCTCGACGGAGTGAGAGTCGACTGTTCATGAAGCCAATACAGATCAAAAATCGGTCGGCGCGCCGCCTTCGGCGCGGCGCTTCTGGACGAAGGCGTTGAGCTCTTCGCGGATCGCCGGGTCCATGTAGGGCTCGTCATAGGAGGCCAGCCGCTCCTTCCACACCTTGTTGGCCTTTTCGAGCGCCGTCGGCGAGCCGGCTTCCGCCCAGGTCTCGAAATTGCGCCAGTCGGACAGGATCGGCGAGTAGAAGGCCGTCTTGTAGCGATCCTGCGTGTGCTGGGTGCCGAAGAAGTGGCCGCCGGGACCGACCGACTGGATGGCGTCGAAGCCAAGCGCCTGTTCGGACAGGTCGAGCGGGGTCAAGAATTCCGCCACCATCTGCAACAGGTCGATGTCGAGGATGGTCTTCTCGTAGGAGCAGCGCAGGCCGCCTTCGAGCCAGCCTGCGGCGTGCATCATCAGATTGCCGCCGCCCTGGATGGCGCCCCACAGCGAGAACACGCTTTCATAGGCGGCCTGCGCGTCGACCGTGTTGGCCGCGCAGGTGTTGGAGGTGCGGTAGGGGATGTTGTAGCGGCGGGCGAGCTGGCCGCCGACGAGTTGCGCCTTCATGTATTCGGGCGTGCCGAAGGCGGGCGCGCCGGACTTCATGTCCACGTTTGAGGTGAAGCCGCCATAACCGACCGGCGCGCCCTTCCGGACCATCTGGGCAAACGCGATGCCGGACAGGGCCTCGGCGTTCTGCTGCACCAGCGCGCCGGCAATGGTCACCGGCGCCATGGCCCCTGACAGGGTGAACGGCGTGACGATGACGACCTGGCCCTTGCTCGACATCTGGATGATGCCTTCCATCATCGGCACGTCGAGTTTGAGCGGCGAATTGGTGTTGATGATGGTGAAGACGGACGGCTCTTCGAGCAGCTGCTCGTGGCTGATGCCGCGCGCGATGCGGGTGATCTCGATGCCGTCGACGTTTCGTTCCTTGCCGAGCGAATAGATGTGGAACACCTTGTCGGTCAGCGTGGCGAGATCGCGGATGCATTCGAGGTGGCGGACGGAGGGATGGATGTCGATCGGCTCGACCGGATAGCCGCCCGTGCAGTTCAGTATGTTGTGCATCTGCGCCAGGCGCAGGAAATTGCGATAGTCCTGCTGGTTGCCGGGCCGGCGGCCACGATCGATGTCCGAGCAATTGGGCGCCGAGGCCATCATCGAGATGATCAGATTATCGCCGCCGAAGCGCACATTATGCGCGGGGTTGCGGGCATGGATGGTGAATTCAGACGGGCAATGCGACACCAGATCGAGGATCATGTCGCTGTCGAAGCGCACGCGCTCGCTGCCTTCGCGCACGTCGGCGCCATGTTCCTTCATGATGCGGCGGGCTTCGTCATGCAGGACGTCGACACCGATCTCCTTCAGCACCCGCAGCGAGGCCAGATGGATCGATTCCAGCTCGTCGTCGGAGACCAGCTTGGTCGGCTGGAGCGGGATTTTCAGCTGGCGGAACGGCGGCTGCTCGAACGCGGCCGAGCCGCCTGCGCGTTTTCCGGCGCGGCCGCCGCGGCGGGCACGATCGGTTGCCAATGCCGGTTCGGCGGGTTGAAGGGCGGCGGTCATGAGGGGCCTCGTACGATGCGAAAGTGGGCGGCATAATGGACCGGCGGCTGTCCGGCCATTGCGGAGGCGGCGACCACTAGAGCGAGGGAAGCGACATGCCGGGACGGGAGCTGCGTGGTCCCTAGGCAGGCCGGCGGATGGGGGCCATGCGTTGCAGTATCGTCTTTTGCTTCTGATAAGCTTGTGCGTCCAATATCTCTGGAGGGAGAGCCATGCCTGACGTCGTCAAAGTGCGTGCCGCCACCAACAACGAAGTCGCGTTCCTCTCCTGGGATATCGACGGGATGATCCCGGGCTGCCTGGGCTTCGAGATCGTCCGCCTCTATCCCGACACCGGCGAGGAGCGTTGCCTGGCGTCCTGGGTGCCGTTCAAGGGACAGCGCAACAAGGATTGGATTCCTCAGGATACCGGCGTCTGGCCGGTGCAGAAGACATTCTGGCGCGATCTCACTGTCCGGCGACGCCGCGACAGCCTCGATGTCAGGCCGGACGGCGAAATGATCGCCTACCGGGTGCGTCCGGTCGGCGACATGAAGGCGGGGCTCGAGCCCGTGCCGGTGCGTCCCGAAAAGACCTATACGGGGCCGGCGCGCCCTCTCGGCTACCTCGGCCGGGGCGCGGTCAGTCCGCCGATCTTCCTCGGTCAGATGTTCGGCAAGGCGCGCGTCGCCTTCACCAATGGCGTGCTGTCGACGCAATGGATGTCGCGCGCGCTGGCCGAGGCCGGCATCAAGGTCGGTCAACGCGACAAGATCAGGGCTGTGCTGCAGGACCCGGCCAGCAAGATACGCGCCTACCTGCATGGCGACGTGCCCGACGTGCTGACCAGCCTCTTGAAACGGGCCAAGGCCGAAGGCGGCACGGTCAGGCTTGCGCTCTACGAGCTTGGCGACGACGAACTGTGCGACGCAATCATCGCCGCCAAGGATGTCGTCGAGGTCATTCTTTCCAATTCGGGCAGGGACGACCAGACGAAGGCCTGGGACGCGGCCAACGCACCTTACCGGAAGCGGCTGCACGACGCGGGCGTCGCGGTGACGGATCGCCTGTTCAACAACAACCATATCGGCCACAACAAGTTCGCCGTCTATCGCGATGCGCAGGGCAAGCCGCAATCGGTGATGACGGGCAGCACCAACTGGACCTCCACCGGCATTTGCGGGCAATCCAACAACGCCTTCATCCGCGACGACCCGGCGATGGCGGAGATCTTCGACGCCTACTGGCAGCGCATGAAGGCCGACCTGTTCCCGCCGCCGGCCACGGAAAGTGCTGCCGGTCACGTCGCGCAGACGCAAGGCGTGCCGTTCCGTAGGGAGAACCACAGGCCAAATCCGCTCAATGGCGCCACGGCGGCGCTGGACGGCATGACGGTGTGGTTCTCGCCCAATGATCCCGAGCGTAACAAGAAGGACATCTCGGTGCGGCCGGTCGATCTCGAGGACCTTTTCGCCCGCATCAAGGCGGCCAGGCGCGCCGTGCTGTTCCTGGTGTTCAATCCTTCGCGGCTCGGCGACAATTCGATCGTCGACCAGGCGGTGGCGGCGGCAAAAGCCGATCCGAAGCTGATCGTGCAAGGGGCGATCAGCGATGAGACCGCCATGCCCAACTATGTCGCGTCGACCAAGGATCCGGTCACCCATAAGTCGAACAGGGACGGCAAGTCGCCCTTCGTCTATCCGGACAAGGTCTGGGAGGCACCGAACGTTTCCATCGTGCGGGCGGCGAACCTGACCGGCGCCACGATCGCCCGGGATTTCCAGGCGGAGGTGCTGACCGTCGGCCATGCGATCGTGCACGACAAGATCGTCATCATCGATCCGATGGAGGACAACGCGACGGTCGTCACCGGCAGCCACAATCTCGGTTACAAGGCTTCGTACGAGAACGACGAGAACATGGTGATCGTCGAAGGCGACAAGACTTTCGCCGCGGCCTATGCCGTGCATATGCTCGACGTGTTCGACCACTACAAGTTCCGCGCCTGGCGCAGGACCATCGGCAAGGGACCTTCGGATGACGATGGGCTGTCCACCGATGACAAGTGGCTGAAGCCTTACGCGCAAGGCAGGAAAGGCGCGATCGCACGATATTTTCCGTAGCGCTGCCGGCAGGGCCGCCGGCTGTTGGCGCGAGCCTTTCCGCCCGGCGCCAGCCGTTGGCGCAAGCGGATTTCGCTGTCCGGCCCTTCCTTTCCCGGGATCGAACCGGTAGCTGATGGCTTGCCGATCCGCAGGTCGGCGATTCACTCATGGAACGGCAGCATGGTCGCGACCGGCTCGAGCCAAGGCGAAGCGGCAACGCAGTGGGCAGCGCTCGCCGGCGTCACCGCGGCGCTGGCGATGTTCGGCGCCGCGCAAGGGCTGAGCTCCCCGCTGTTCACGCTGCTGATGCAGAAGCAAGGCATGTCGCCGGGCCTGATCGGGCTGTCGGCAGCGATGATGCCGGTCGGCTTGATCTTGTCTGCCTCGTTCGTGCCGGCTGCCGTGCGGCTGGTCGGCGCCCGCACGCTCGCCGTCGGCTGCTCGCTGATCGGTGCGCTGTGCTTCCTGGGCATCGGCTATCTTCAGGACTGGGTGGCGTGGTTCGTCCTCCGTTTCATCATCGGCGTGGTCATCAACCCGCTCTATATCCTCGGCGAGGTGTGGGCGCTGTCGCTGGCGCCGCCGGCGCGACGCGGCCGGGTGATGGGCGTGTTCAACACGCTGATGGGGGCCGGCTACGCGGCCGGGCCTTTCACCTTGACCCTGGTCGGCACGTCGGGCTGGGCCCCCTTCAGCGTCGGCATTGGCGGTTTCGTGCTCTGCGCTGTCATTCTGCGCCTTGTCTCCTCAAAGCTCACCGGTTTCGAGGACGACGGCCAGCCAGCCGGCAGCTTTGTCGGTTTTGCCCGGCTGGCGCCGGCGCTGCTGCTTGCCGTGCTGGTCTCGGCGGCGGTCCAGCAAAGCACCTACGCGCTGGTTCCGGTCTTCGGCGCCGGCTATGGCCTGCCGGAAGCCGTGCTCGCCGCGCTGGTGATGGCGTTATCCCTGGGCAATATCCTGCTGCAGATCCCGCTCGGCCTGCTCGCCGAACGCTTCGGCGGCCGCTCCATGATCCTGGTTTGCGCGGTGGCGACCACCGTTTGTGCGCTTCTGCTGCCGCTGCTGATCACGACGCCGCTGATCTGGGCGGTGCTGCTGGTGATGGGAGCGGTCGGCTATGGCGTCTACACGATGGCGCTGGTGGAACTCGGCAGCCGGTTCAAGGGCTCGCTGCTGGTCACCGGCAACGCCGCTTTCGCCTTGTTGTGGGGCGTTGGCGGCATTGTCGGTCCGCCCAGCGCCGGCCTGGTGATGCAGGCGATCGGGCCTTTGGGATTGCCTGCGGTGATCGTCGGCCTGGATGCGCTGCTGGTCGCCTTCGCGCTCTACAGATCGGCCAGCCGCAGAGGCTCCTGACAGAGTTTGGCCGGAACAAGCTTGGGTTCGGGCTTTGGGGCTTACGGCTGTCCGGTCGAAACGCTAAGCCTGCAGCCGAGAGGCGATGTGGATCATGGACCGGGTGGAACCGAAGCGCGACGAGACGATGCAGTGGGCAGCGATCACCGGTGTGATCGCGACCGTGTCGGTGTTCGCGATCGCGCAGGGATTGTCCTATCCGCTCTTGAGCTTCATCCTGCAGCGGCAGGGCGTTTCGCCTGTCATGATCGGCCTGTCGGCGGCGATGACGCCGATCGGCTTCATCGTCTCGTCGCCGCTCATTCCGTCACTGGCGCGGCGGTTCGGGGCAGGGCGCACGGCGCTGACCTGCGCGGCGCTCTCGGCGGTCGTGCTGGCGCTGATCGGCTGGACGCAGAATCTCTATCTCTGGTTTCCGCTGCGGTTCCTGATCGGCGCGGTGACCAATCCGCTTTACGTGCTCAGCGAAATCTGGGTGATCGCGCTGGCGCCGCCGGCCCGGCGCGGCCGCATCATGGGCGTCTATTCCACGATCATCTCGGCCGGCTTCGCCGCCGGGCCGCTTTGCCTGCTGGCCGTCGGTACGGAGGGCTGGCCGCCATTCCTGGTCGGCATTTGCGCCTTCATCTTCTGCGGCGGCTGCCTGGCCCTGGTGATCAGGCGCCTGCCCAAGGTCGACGAGGCCGGGCATCGACTTTCGGTGATGGGCTTCATGCCGCTGGCATGGCTGCTTTTGTCGGCAGTGGTCGTGGCTGCCGGATTCGAGCAGGCGGTGTTGGCGCTGTTGCCCGTCTACGGCACGCATTATGGCATCGCCGAGAGCCGCATGTCGGCGCTGCTGTCGACGATGATCGCCGGCAACATCGCCATGCAGGTGCCGCTCGGCCTGCTGGCCGAGCGGCTGACGGCGCGCCTGGTGCGGTTCATTTGCCTGGTGCTGACGCTGCTCGGCTGTCTGCTGCTGCCGCTATTGATCGAAACGCCGCTGGTTTGGCCGATGATCTTCGTCTGGGGCGCTGTGTCCTACGGCATTTATACGATGGCGATCATCGAACTCGGCGAGCGTTTCAGCGGCTCGGCGCTGGTCGCCGGCAATGCCGCTTTCTCTCTGATGTGGGGCGTCGGCGGCATCCTCGTCCCACCGCTTGCGGGCGGTGTGATGGACAGGATCGGCGCGAGCGGCCTGCCGGTGACGCTCGGCGCGATCTGCCTGGCGCTGGCGGCTGCGACCGTCATCCGGCGGCGGATCGTGTGACGGCCTGAAGCGATCTGCCGCGATGACGCGGCTTCGACACCTTGAATCCGGCGCCCTTTGACGCGATGTAGGCAGGGCCGCCCCCCGATTTCCCGGAGACCCGCATGACCATTTCGACGACAAAGCCTGGCTTGGCGACCAATGATCCCTTTCTTTGGCTGGAGGAAAGGACAAGCAAGGAGGCGCTCGACTGGGTACATCGCCAGAACGAAATCACGGTGGCGCAATTGCAGGGCGATCCATCCTACCAGGCATCGTTCGAAACCGCGCTCGATCTGATGACCGCCGAGGACAACATCGCCGTCGGCTCCGCGCTCAACGGCCACGTCTATAATTTCTGGCAGGACAAGACCAATGTGTTGGGCCTGTGGCGCCGCACGACGATAGCTTCCTACAAGACCGACAGACCGGACTGGGAAACCATCATCGACTTCGACCAGCTCGCGACGAAGGAGGGAGTGAAGTGGGTGTTCGGCGGCGCCAGCCGGCTCTACCCCGATTTCAACCGCTGCCTGGTTTCGATGTCGCCTGATGGCGGCGACGCCAGCGAGATGCGCGAATTCGACATCGCGGCCAGATCCTTCGTCGAGGACGGGTTTCGCGCGCCCGCTTCCAAATCCGGCTTCGGCTGGCTCGACAAGGACACGGTGATCGTCTCGGCAGCGTTCGAAGAGGTTGACAAGACCGAATCCGGCTATCCACGCGTGGTCAAGCTCTGGAAGCGCGGGACCAGGCTGGAAGACGCGACGCCGATCTTCGAGGCGCAGAAGGAAAACCTCGCCGTTGGCGCGGCGCTCGAGTTCGATGGCGACCGGCGTTATCTCGTGCTGGCACGAACGCTCAATTTCTTCGCTTCGCATATTTTCCTGCGGCTGCCTTCGGGCGAGAACAGGCGCCTGCCGCTGCCTGACGACATGACCGATACGGCGATCTTCAGAGATCAACTCGTCTTCGGTGTGCGCAGCCCGTGGACGGCGCCGGACGGCACGCTGTGCAAGCCCGACGGTCTCTATTCGCTGGACCTGGCGCGCTGGGTAGAAGCCGGCGCACTCGGACCCGTCCAGACTTTGCTGGAACCGACGCATCGGGTGTCCATCGCAGGCATGGCCCGCACGCAGGACCGGCTGTTCATCAACCTGATGGATAATGTGCGCGGCAAGGTCGTCGTCTGCGCGCGCGAAAAGGGCGGCTGGTCGCTGAAGCCTGTCGCGCTGCCCGAAAACGGCAATGTCGGCATCAGCCATGCGGAGCATTTCGGCTCCAGCGTGTCCTTCTCCTTTACCGATTTCCTGACGCCGAGCTCGATCATCTGGTCCGACGACAATGGCGAGACGCTCGCCACCGTGAAGTCGCAGCCGTCGCGATTCGATGCTTCGCCGCTCGTCTCGGAACAGTTCGAGGCGCGCTCGAAGGACGGCACGATGATCCCCTATTTCGTCGTCAGGCGGCGTGACCAGAAGGGCCCGGTGCCGACGCTGCTCTACGGCTATGGCGGCTTCGAAGTGCCTTTGCTGCCCGGCTATGCCGGTGTGCGCGGCAGGCTGTGGCTGGAGAAGGGCAATGCCTATGTGCAGGCCTGCATCCGCGGCGGCGGCGAGTTCGGTCCGGCCTGGCACCAGGCAGCGCTGAAGGGAAACCGGCAGAACGCCTTTGACGATTTCGCCGCGGTGGCCGAGGACGTCGTCAGGCGCGGCATTGCGACAGCCGCCTCGCTCGGTATCCAAGGCGGCTCGAATGGCGGCCTGCTGACGGGCGTCTCGCTGACGCAGCATCCTGAGCTGTTCGGCGCCGTCATCATCGAGGTGCCGCTGCTCGACATGCTGCGCTACACCGAATTGCCGCCCGGCGCGTCGTGGATGGCCGAATATGGTGATCCGTCCAAGCCGGAAGATGCGACCTGGCTCGCCGCCTACTCGCCTTACCAGCATGTCGGGGCCGGTGACTATCCGCCGGTGCTGCTCACCACCTCGACCGCCGACGACCGGGTGCATCCG
The DNA here is from genome assembly GCF_020165235.1 of Mesorhizobium sp. CA13. Taxonomy (NCBI): domain Bacteria; kingdom Pseudomonadati; phylum Pseudomonadota; class Alphaproteobacteria; order Hyphomicrobiales; family Phyllobacteriaceae; genus Mesorhizobium; species Mesorhizobium sp. CA13. The sequence goes on from NZ_JAIUHS010000012.1 coordinate 151,699, forward strand.
GGCCATGCGCGCAAGATGGCCGCCCGCCTGCAGGAGGCCGGCCATGCCGGGACGCTCTTCTTCGAGGAGACCGAAGGCGGCCATGGCGGCCGCGGCGACCGCCGGCCGCAGGCGGCGCAGGCCGCGATGAAGTACGTTTTCCTGCAAAGGGCGCTGGGCGGGAAGGGCTGAACCGAAAGCCATCGGACCAGAGCAAAGGGTGGTTCACCTTGAACCTTCTTTGCTCTAAGGTGCCCTCATGGCTCCCGGGGTGACATTGGCCGGCCTTTTCGGGGTTCGGGTATTTGGGGGCGCGGTGACGCCGTCGCCGCGCACCTTGCGCGCCGAGCTTTTGCGGCTTTGCGCCCGCATCGGCTATTCGCCACCCGCCATCCTCTGAAGAATCCGCCCCGGCGCAGCCGGATTGGTTCCAGAGGAAAGATCAAATCCATGACCTATCAGAATTATTCGCTGAAGCAGCTTCAGCAGCTCGACGCCGCGCATCATTTGCATCCGTTCACCGACCATAGGGAATTGCGCGAGGCCGGATCGCGCATCATCACCCACGCCAATGGTCCCTTCATCTATGATTCCGAAGGGAACGAATTGCTCGACGGCATGGCCGGGCTGTGGTGCGTCAATATCGGCTATGGCCGCGACGAGCTCGCCGAGGCCGCCTATGCGCAGATGAAGGAACTGCCTTACTACAACTCCTTCTTCAAATGCTCGACGCCGACGCCGGTGCTGCTGTCGAAGAAGCTGGCGGAGATCGCGCCGAAGACCATCAACCAGGTGTTCTATGGCTCCTCCGGTTCGGAAGCCAACGACACCGCGCTCAGGCTTGTGCGCCACTATTGGGCGCTCGAAGGCAAGCCGCAGAAGAACCGCGTCATCTCGCGCAAGATGGCCTATCACGGCTCGACCATCGCCGGCACGTCGCTCGGCGGCATGGACGCCATGCACAAGCAGCTCAACGGAGAGGTGCCCAACATCGTCCATGTGATGACGCCGTACGCCTACGAGCTGTCGCTGCCGGGCGAGAGCGATCATGATTTCGGCCTGCGCGCGGCAAAGGCGGTCGAGGACGCCATCCTCGAGGCCGGCGCCGACAAGGTCGCTGCCTTCATAGGCGAGCCGGTGATGGGAGCCGGCGGCGTGAAGATACCGCCGGCAAGCTATTGGCCCGAGGTACAGCGCATCTGCCGCAAATACGATGTGCTGCTGATGCTGGATGAGGTCATCACCGGTTACGGCCGCACCGGCGAATGGTTTGCCGCGCAGACGCTTGGCATCGAGGCCGACACCATCACCACCGCCAAGGCGCTGACGTCGGGCTACCAGCCGCTGTCGGCGCTGCTGGTCGGCGATCGCATTGCCTCGACGCTGATCGAGAAGGGCGGCGAGTTCAATCACGGCTATACCTATTCCGGCCATCCCGTGGCTTGCGCCGTGGCGCTGAAGAACCTGGAGATCATGGAGCAGGAGGGTCTGGTCGATCGCGTCAGGACCGACACCGGGCCCTATTTCGCCAAGGCGCTGCAAGAGCGCATCGCCGGGCACGAGCTGGTCGGCGAGGTGCGTTCGATCGGGCTGATGGGCGCGATCGAGATCGTCAAGGACAAGGCGACGAAGGAACGGTTCCTGCCCGCGGGAAGTGCCGCGGTGACCGTGCGCGACCATGCGATCGCCAACGGAATGATGCTGCGCGCAACCGGTGACACGATGATCCTGTCGCCGCCGCTGATCTGGACCCGGGACACGATCGACATGGCCTGCGAGCGTATCGGCAAGGCGCTCGACCTGGCGCAAGCGGATCTGCGCAAGCGGTAAAAGAAATGGCCGGGCGTTCGTGACCGAGACGCCCGGCCGTCGATGGCCCAATTGCCGGTCCCAGGCGCACCGGAGGGTTCCGGTCCCCGGCGCCATCGGCTACAACCGCCAAGGCAATTTTTTGCCGACGGGGGATGCCATGGCCGGACAACCGCTCAACCAGCCCGCCGAAATCCCGGCCGAGCTCGATCGCTGGAATTGGGGCGCCTTCTTCCTCAACTGGATCTGGGGCATCGGCAACTCCACCTTCATCGCGCTGCTGGCGCTGATCCCGATCGTCAACATCGTCATGATCTTCGTGCTTGGTGCGCGGGGCAGCCGCTGGGCATGGCGCAACCGTGCATGGCGCGATGCCGAGCAGTTCCGCAGAACGCAGCGCAACTGGGCGATCGCCGGTCTTGCCGTCTGGGTGCTCAGTATCGGGGGCTGCGCGACGATGGTCGGCAGCATCCCTTTCATGATCAAGAACAGTGACGCCTATCACATGACCATGGATGCCATTCGCGCCGACACCCGGGTGAAAGCCGCTATCGGCGACGACTTGACCGCCAATTTCTGGGTCGGCGGCCATCTCAACGTCGACGCGAATGGGACGGGTGACGCGCGGTTCAGCATTCCCATCCACGGCGCCAAGGGAAAGGGCACGGTGTTTTCGCACCTGGTTCGCAATGCAGGCACGTGGAGCACGCGCCTGCTCGTGGTCCGGGTCGATGGCGCCGATGCGCCGATCGTGCTGACCAATGAAGATCACGTGCCGATCCCGAACGCTGCAATCGGAATATGAGGGATGTCGGATCCTGGAACGCAAAAACCGCGCCCCACCGGGAACGCGGCTTTGCCAGGTACGCTTGGCGTTTCGCTACGCAAACACTTGGCGAAACTTACGGGCTCCGGGACGCGAGACCTGATCCGGAGCGCCGGGCGGACGCGATATCCGCCTCGCAATCCGTTTTACAGGGACATCGTTACCGCGGAGTTATCGAGAGCTTAAGCAAACCTAAATTTTGCGGTTCTTCGGCGAAGCGCACGAAAGAAAAACGAGCTTTATCAACCACTTATTGATTGGCGCCGCGCAGAAAATTTATGATCCCGGAAAAATCGGCGCCGGCATTCCCTTGCGCGTTGAACAGGCCGTAGAGCTGTGTCGCTTCGGCGCCAAGCGGTGTCACCGCGCCCGCCGCTTGAGCGGCTTCCTGCGACAGCTTCAAATCCTTGAGCATGAGTGCGGCGGCGAAGCCGGGCTTGTAATCGCGGTTGGCGGGCGAGGTCGGCACCAGGCCGGGCACCGGGCAATAGGTGGTCAGCGACCAGCACTGGCCTGAAGAGGTCGAGGCAACGTCGAACAGGGCCTGGTGCGCCAGGCCGAGCTTTTCGGCCAGCACGAAGGCCTCGGCGACGCCGATCATCGAAATGCCGAGAATCATATTGTTGCAGATCTTGGCCGCCTGTCCGGCGCCGTCGCCGCCGCAATGGACGATGCGGCCGGCCATGGGCTTCAGGATCGGCTCGGCGGCGGCGAAGGCATCGTCGGAGCCGCCGGCCATGAAGGTCAGCGTGCCGGCCGTGGCACCGCCCGTACCGCCCGAGACCGGCGCATCGACCGACAGCAAGCCGTGCTTTGCGGCAATGGCATGCGCCTTGCGCGCCGAATCGACGTCGATGGTCGAGGAATCGATGAACAGCGCGCCCTTCTTTGCCTTGGACGCGATCTCTTCGTAGACCGACAGGACATGCTTGCCGGCGGGCAGCATGGTGATGACGACGTCGGCATCCATCACCGCGGCCGGCGCATTGGCCATGACGACGACGCCATGCTCGCGCGCGACCGTCAAATTGTCCGGCATCAGGTCGAAGCCATGCACGGGATACCCCGCCTTGACCAGGTTCGCCGCCATTGGATTGCCCATATTGCCAAGGCCGATGAAGGCGATCGTCGTCATTGCGTTCTCCCGGAGTTTGCAGGCTTCAGCGGCCGATCAACGCGCGGGCGATGATGACACGCATGATCTCGTTGGTGCCTTCGAGGATCTGGTGGACGCGCAGGTCGCGCACCAGTTTCTCGATGCCGTAATCGTGCAGGTAACCGTAGCCGCCGAGCAGTTGCAGCGCATCGTTGGCGACGTTGAAACCGGTGTCGGTGACGAAGCGCTTGGCCATTGCCGACCATTTGCCCGCATCCGGGGCCTTGCGGTCGAGCCTGGAGGCGGCGGCGTAGAGGAAGATGCGTGCCGCCTGCAACTCGGTTTCCATATCGGCCAGCCGGAACTGCAAAGCCTGGAACTGGTTGATCCTGGAGCCGAACGCCTTGCGCTCTGATGTGTAGGACAGCGCCTTGTCGAGCGCCGACTGGGCCCCGCCCAGCGAACACGCGGCGATGTTCAGCCGGCCGCCATCGAGCCCGGCCATGGCGATGCCGAAACCGGCGCCTTCACCCGATAAGAGATTTTCCGCCGGCACTTTGCAATCCTCGAAGATGACTTGGCGGGTCGACTGCATGTGCCAGCCCATCTTGTGTTCATTGGCGCCGAAGGAAAGGCCCGGCGCATCTTTCGGCACGACGATGGTGGAAATGCCTTTTGGTCCCTCGGAGCCGGTGCGCACCATAACGGCATAGACATCGCTGTCGCCGGCGCCGGAGATGAACTGCTTGGCGCCGTTCAGCACGTAGTCGCCGCCGCTCTTCACCGCCCGCGTCTTCAGGGCAGCGGCGTCGGAGCCGGAACCCGGCTCGGTCAGGCAATAGCTCGCCAGCCATTCCATGGAGGTCAGCTTCGGCAGGAAGCGCCGGCGCTGGTCGTCGTCGCCGAAACGGTCGATCATCGAAGCCACCATATTGTGGATCGAGATAAAGGAGGAAAAGGCCGGGTCGGCGTGGGACAGCGCTTCGAAGATCAGCACGGCGTCGAGCCGGCCGAGCGCGGAGCCGCCGACATCGTCCCTGACATAGATGCCGCCGAGGCCCAGCGGGCCAGTCTCGCGGATCACGTCGGCGGGGAAATGCTTGTTGCGGTCCCAGTCTAGCGCGTTCGGCGCGACCCGGTCGGCGGCGAAGGCCTGAGCCATTTCCTGGATGGCGCGCTGGTCCTCGTTGAGTTCGAACTGGCTGGTGCTCGCATCGACCGCGGCGTCCATGGCGTGCTCCCTATATGCTGGCCAGCAGGCTCGCTGGCCTGTCGTTTTTGGCTTTGCGCGCGCACCAATCTAGACCAATGATGCCGCCGCGCAACCCGAGCCGCCGCGGAGCGGTTGTGCGTCAATGCATGTCCGGAGCAAGATGTGACGACAAAATTCGATGAGCTGCTAGATCGGTTCCACGCCTATCTCGCTTCCGTGGATGAAGTCCGGGTGCAGGATGCGGTGGCGCGCATAGAGTGGGATATGCCGACCCGCGAGCTTGAGCCGCATCCGCTCGGCTGCCTACGCCATCTCGATCGCGCCGCCGATTTGACGCCGGCGCGGGCCAAGCAGTTGGTGCAATTTCTGGCGCAGGAGCGCGGCGAATTGCGCTGGGGCCAGACATACGGCGAGTCGGATTTCGGCAAGGCGTTCATCGACAATTATGGTTGGCTCGAAGTATTCGGCACCCGCGGCCACTTCGCCAATGACGAGGTCGCCGCCGGCGTGCTGATCCTTGGGCCCGGTATCGTCTACCCCGACCACCACCATGTCGCCGAGGAGATCTATATCCCGCTCACAGGCGGCACGGAATGGCGCATGGGCGAGGGCAGCTTTCAGAAGCGAGAGGCCGGCGAGGTCGTGTACCACGCTTCCGAGGTCAATCACGCCATGCGCACCGGAAAGGAGCCGTTGCTGGCGCTCTATATCTGGCGCGGCGGGCCGCTGGCGCAGAAATCCACGATCACCGGGACCGCGACGCAGGGCAGGGGCTGAGCCATGGCTAAAGCCATCATGCTGCAAGGCACGGGCTCGGATGTCGGCAAGACCGTGCTGGTCGCCGGGCTGTGCCGCGCCGCTAAAAAGCGTGGGCTGAAGGTGCGTCCGTTCAAGCCGCAGAACATGTCGAACAATGCCGCCGTCGCCGACATTCCCGGCGACAACAGGGCTGGCGGCGGCGAGATCGGCCGCGCGCAATGGCTGCAGGCGATCGCCTGCGGCGTGCCGCCATCGGCTCACATGAACCCGGTGCTGCTCAAGCCGCAGACCGATGTCGGTGCCCAGGTCATCGTGCAAGGCAAGGTGTTCGGCGAGGCGCGGGCGCGCGACTACCAGGCGTTGAAGGGCCGGCTGATGGACGCCGTGCTGGACTCCTGGGGCAAGGTCGGCGAGGGCGCCGATCTCGTCATCGTCGAGGGCGCGGGTTCGCCGGCGGAGATCAACCTCAGAAGCCGCGACATCGCCAATATGGGCTTTGCGACGCGGGCCGATGTGCCTGTCGTGCTGGTCGGCGACATCGATCGCGGCGGCGTCATCGCCTCGGTCGCGGGCACCCATCTAATCCTGTCGGAGGAAGACCGGCGCATGATCGTCGGCTATCTCATCAACAAGTTCCGTGGTGACGTCTCGCTGTTCGACGACGGCATCAAGGCGATCGAAGGGTTCACCGGCTGGCGCTGCTTCGGTGTCGTGCCGTGGCTGAAGGCGGCAGCGCGGCTGCCCTCGGAGGATTCGGTGGTGCTGGAACGGCTTGCCTCCGGGGAGGCGCGTGCGCTGAAGGTGGCGGTGCCGATGCTCGGTCGCATCGCCAATTTCGACGATCTCGACCCGCTCAAGGCCGAGCCGCAGGTGGAAGTGGTGTTCGTGCCGCCTGGAAAGCCGTTGCCGCAGGATGCGGGACTGGTGGTCATTCCCGGCTCGAAGTCGACGATCGGGGATCTGCTGAAATTTCGCGAAAATGGCTGGGACCGTGATCTTCTTGCCCATCGCAGGCGCGGCGGCCATGTCGTCGGCATTTGCGGCGGCTTCCAGATGCTTGGCCGTGTCGTGCGCGATCCCGACGGCATCGAAGGCAGCGTCACCGAAGCGGAAGGGCTTGGCCTGCTCGACATTGAAACGGTGATGGAACCGGAAAAGACGGTGCGCAACGTCAGCGCCCGCTCGGTGCCGTTCGACCTGCCGCTCGAAGGCTACGAGATCCATCTCGGCCGCACCACCGGCCCGGACATGCTGCGGCCGTCGGCGATCATCAACGGCGCCGAGGACGGTGCGGTCTCGGCGGATGGCAAGGTGGTCGGAACCTATATGCACGGCCTGTTTGGCGCCGACGCCTTTCGAGGGAGATTCCTCGAAAGCCTTGGCGTCAAGGGCGGCGGCATCGACTATCGCGCCGAGGTCGAGCGGGCTCTCGACGAGGTCGCGGCCCAGTTGGAGAGCCATCTCGACTGCGACGCGATCTTTTCGCTGGCGCGGTAGCTAGTTGGCCATTTCGCCTGCCTTCGGCCAGTAAGTGCCGAAGGACCAGACATTCCCCTCCGGGTCGCGGCAGATGAATTCGCGGCTGCCATAGTCGCGGTCGGTCAATTCCTGGAGGATCGTGGCGCCTGCCTTCTTCGCTTTGGCGTAGGCGGCGTCTGCGTCGTCAACGGCGATGTAGATCGACTTGCCGCCACCTGAGCCGGGTTCGCCGACCATCTTGCCGTAGTCATCCTCGCGCGTGCTGCCGAGCATGATCATCGAGGAGCCGAAGACCAGTTCGGCGTGATGCACGACATCGCCTTCGCCGTAGCGGGCACGGACGCTGAAGCCGAAGGCATCGCACAGCCAGTCGATCATTGTCGCCGCGTTCCTGTAACGCAAGGCGGGGTACAGGCGGGGGGCTTCAGGTGATGCGGGCATGGCAACCTCCTTCATTCGGGCTCATCGATGAACCCAGTCTGAGCGACAGCCGTTCCGGCGTCTTGAAGAAATGTTACCCGGGGCTTCAGGCCTGTGCCGGAACCGGGAGCGCTGTCGGTGTCTCGCCGGCAAGGACGCGGAACTCACGCACCAGATGCGCCTGGTCGGCATAGCCGCAATCGGCCGCGATGTCGGCCCAATCGCCGGCTTGCTGCCTCGACAGGCCAAGCGCACGGTTGAAGCGGACGATGCGCGACAGCTTCTTCGGGCCGATGCCGGTCGCGTCGGCGAATTTCCCCGCCAGATGCTTGCGGCTCCAGCCCAGCCTGTCGGCCAGCGACGAGATGCGCATGCGGCCGCCCGAGGCGACGATCCTGTCGTAGGCCCAGGCAATTCCGACCTGCGTTTCCGGCGCAGCTGCCAGCCGGGCGGCGACGAACATCTCGACAAGTGCAAAACGCTTGCTCCAGCCGGCCGTGTTGCCAAGCCGCTCGCGCAAGGCGACGCCTTCAAGGCCGAGCACATCGTCCAGGCTGATCATGCGGTCCGTCAACCCGCTCATCGGCTGGTCAAAGAACCGGCGTGCGCCAAGCGGGGTGAAATTGACCTGAATGCAGCAGGCGCCGCCGAAGGATTCGATCATCACGGGTCCCGCATAGAGGCCGGCGGCGAAACTGGCGAAGCGATCATTGTCGCCGGGCGGCTTGCCAAGGCCGATGGCGAAGGGTTCGGCGAAGCTGATGACCAGAGGCACGGTAAGGGAGGCATATTCTACATTGCGGTAATGGCCGGGCGCCGTTTCGCGATAACCGCAAATGTCTGACACAATGCCCGCGAGGGCAGGGTTGGGACGGCGCCGGCGCATCTCGAACCGCCCGGGGACTGACTGGTCCTGTTCCTGCTGGCATGGCATCTCGATTGACATCGACTGGACTCTAGCAGAGCCCGGACCGGAATCAAAAGCGCCCGGCTTTTGGCCGGGCGCTCCGAGTGGCATTCCATCAAGCGCGCGGGTCACACACCAATCAGGACGCGCAGCGGGTTTGCCGGGTCGGCCAGGAGCTTCGCCGCCAATGCGACGCAGACGATGACAAGCAGCGGCTTGATCAGCCTGGCGCCGATGCGCATGGCCAGACTGGCGCCGAGGCGGGCGCCGAGGAACTGGGCGACGCCCATCATCAGGCCGATCTTCCAGGAGATGACACCGACCGCGGCGAAGACGACGAAGCCGCCGATGTTGGAGGCGAAATTGAGCAGCTTGGTGTGGGCCGTCGCCTTGAGCACGCCGTAGCCGGCAAGCGCGACGAAGGCCAACATGTAGAAGGAGCCGGCACCCGGCCCGAACAGGCCGTCGTAAAAGCCGATGGCCGGCACCAGCGTTATCCCGAACAGGAAGGGCGTCATACGCTCGGCGCGATCGACGTCGGTCATGTTGGGCTTCAGGGCGAAATAGAGCGCGATGGCGATCAGCACCAGCGGCAGAAGCGCCCGCAGCAGATCGCCGGGCACGACCGTTGCCAGCAAGGCGCCGACGGCACCGCCGGCAAGCGCCAGCAGCGCAGAAGGCAGTTGCCGGCGAAGGTCGACATGGCCTTTCGCGGCATAGTGGATGGTTGCGGATCCCGAGCCGAACATGCCCTGCAGCTTGTTGGTCCCCAGCGCCTCGACCGGCGAGAAGCCGGCCAGCAGCAGTGCGGGAATGGTGATCAGCCCACCGCCGCCGGCGATCGAGTCGACAAAACCCGCGGCAAAACCGGCGAAGGCAAGCATGGCGACGGATTGTAAGGTGAGGTCGATCATCAGGTGGGAAGTATCAAGCCAAAAGACGCTCCGGCTTCGATCACGAACACCCCGTTTGCGCAAGACCGATTTCACGCTACTTCTATCCCAAGCGTCGCGCCTGGATTTGTGTTTGTGCTGTCGTTATCCCAACCGCTGCGCTTTTTGGGCTACATGGATTAGAGGAATCGGCAAAGGGGCTTCCGATGGCATTCGAACTGCTCGACCAGATACGCTCGATCTTCGACGGCGACCCGGGCGTGCGCAAGGTGGCGGACGACCCCGTGTTGTCGGCGGAACTTCTGATGCTGTTCCGCATGATCCTGGCCGACGGAACGGTGAGCGAGAGCGAGATGGTTGCCTTCCGACGCATCTGCAAGGATGCCTTCGGCATTCCGGAAACCAGCATCGACGCCGTCATCGAATATCTCAACGAATTCGGCTACGAGACCAACGGCTCGCAGGCCATTGCGCTGTTTCGCGACCTCGATATCGGGCGGCGCAAGCAACTGGCGCAGCATATGGCCGAGATCGCCAAGGCGGATGCGCAATTGGCCGAGACCGAGGTACGCCTGCTGCGCCGCACGCTCGACCTGCTCGACATCAGCCCGGTCGACGTGGTGAAATCGGAGCAGTAGGTTGATGGGATCCCGGCCGGGGCCGGCTGCCCACGGCATCCTCCGGCATTTGCGGCCTTTCACTCACACGGCGGATCGCTTCTCGAACCGATCGCTCACCCCTGCTCCTGCATACGGCGTGCAATTGCCCTGTGCAGGTCCGGCGCTGCGGCGACAAGCGCCTTGGCCGCCTCGGATTGCGGGTGATCCAGCACCTCATTCGTCTTGCCGCGCTCGACGATCTGGCCGTCATGCATGACCAGCACCTCGTCCGTGATGGCACGGGCGACGGTGAGGTCGTGGGTGATGAAGAGATAGGCGATGCCGAGTTTCTGGTTGAGCTCGGCGAACAGGTCGAGGATCTGAGCGCGGATCGAAACATCGAGCGCCGAAACAGGCTCGTCGGCGACGACCAGTTTCGGGCGGGTGATGATGGCGCGGGCGATCGACAGGCGCTGGCGCTGGCCGCCGGAAAATTCGTGCGGATACTTTTCCATGTCGTTCTGGTCGAGGCCGACCTCATGCAGCGCCTGCGCCACCATCTCGCGGCGCTCGGCGCGCCCCGGTTTCCTGTCCAGCACGTGCAGCGGCTCGGCGACCAGTTTCTCGACCTTCTGGCGCGGATCGAACGAGCCATAAGGGTCCTGGAACACCACCTGCATGTCGCGCCGCGCCGGCTTCAGGTCCGCCTCGCTCTTGCCGGTGAGGGGCTCGCCGCGAAAGCGGATGGTCCCCGAACTCGGCCGGTCCAGCGCCAGGATCATGCGTGCCAAGGTAGACTTGCCGCAGCCGGAGCGGCCGACCAGCGCCACCGACTGGCCCGGCGCCATCGATAGCGACACGCCGTCGACGGCGCGGATATCAGGCGCGCGCCTGAACAGCGAGGTACGCCGGCCGGGATAGTCGCGCGTCACGCCCTCGACCTCGAGCAAGGGCCTGGCTGCCGCGGCGCCACGCGGCCGGACGCGTGCGGGCACGTGCATCGAGGCCAGCGCCAGCTGACGGGTATAGGGGTGGAGCTGCTCGGAGAGCGTGCGTGCCGTATCGCCGGCTTCCATGACTTCGCCCCGACGAAGGATGGTGATGCGGTCCGCCATCTCGGTGACGACGGCGAGGTCATGCGAGATCAGCAGCAGGCCCATGCCGCTCTCGGCGACCAGGTCGCGCAAGAGGGCGAGGATTTGCGCCTGCAGCACCACGTCGAGCGCCGTCGTCGGCTCGTCGGCGATCAGCAGTTTCGGCTTCAGCGCGCAGGCCATGGCAATGACGACACGTTGGCGCTGGCCGCCGGACAGTTCGTGCGGATAGCGCGACAGCGGGAATTTTGCCGATGGCAAGCCGACCCGGTCGAGCATTTTTCGCGCCCGCTCTTCCGCCTCGGCGCGTGTTGCCTTGGCATGCCAGCGTATGCCTTCGGCGACCTGCTCGCCGATGGTCTTGAGCGGGTTCAGCGCGGTCATCGGTTCCTGGAACACCATGCCGATATCGTCGCCGCGCAGGGCGCACATCTGATCCTCGCTTGCCGCGAGGATGTCGATACCGTCGAAGGTGACGCGCCCGCTGGCACGCGCGGCATATGGCAAAAGCCGCATGACGCTCAGCGCCGTCATCGATTTGCCGGAGCCGGATTCGCCGACCAGTCCCATCACCTCGCCGGGCGTGACGGAGAGCTCGACGCCTTTGAGGATCGGTGTGTCTCCGATCGCCAGCGACAGATTGTCGATTTCCAGCAGGCTCATCGTTGCCGCCGCGATTTCGGATCGAGGATGTCGGCGATGCCGTCGCCCAGGAGGTTCAGCCCAAGCACGGTGATCACGATCGCCATGCCGGGAAAGATCGCCATCCAGGGCGCCACCACCATGCGGGTCTGGGCGTCGAACAGCATGCGGCCCCAGCTCGGCATTGGCGGTTGGGCGCCAAGGCCCAGATAGGAAAGCCCGGCCTCGGCCAATATGCCGAGCGCGAACTGGATAGTGCCTTGCACCAAGAGCAAGGTGGCGATGTTGGGCAGCACATGTTCGATTGATATCAGCGCTTTGCCCTTGCCCGCCGCGCGGGCGGCGAGGATGAATTCGCGCGGCCAGATCGCCAAGGCGCCGGCGCGGGCGACGCGGGCAAAGACAGGGATGTTGAAGATGCCGATGGCGATGATGGCATTGACGGCGCCGGGGCCGAAGATGGCGGTGATCATGATGGCCGACAAAAGGGCAGGGAAGGCGAAGACGAGATCGTTGATGCGCATCAGCGCCTCGTCGACGAGGCCGCCGCGCGCCGCCGCAAAACCGCCGAGCGGCACGCCGACGCCCATGCCGATGCCGACCGCGACCAGCGCCACGGCGATCGAATTGCGGGCGCCGACCATGATCATCGACAGGATGTCGCGACCGAAATGGTCGGTGCCGAACCAGTGCGCCCAGGACGGCGCGAGCGTCTTGTCGGATATGACCAGCCGGGTCACGTCATAAGGCGTCCAGACATAGGAGAGGATCGCCACCGCCGCCACGAACATCGTGACGACGAAGCCGGCGAGAAACGAGCGGTTGCCGAACGCCTTGACGAGGATGCTGCCCAACGTCTCTTCGGGGATGTCCGGATGCAGCGTCATTGCCGGCTCCTGAGGCGCGGATCGACGACGGCATAGGAAAGGTCGACGATGAGGTTGACGGCGATGACGGCGGCGACCAGCAGCATGACGACGCTTTCGACGACGATCAGGTCGCGCTGGGTGATCGCCTGGAACACCAGCCGGCCGAGGCCGGGCAGGTAAAAGACGTTCTCGATGATGATGGTGCCGGCGAGCAGGAAGGCGAGTTGCAGGCCAAGGATGGTCAGCACCGGGATCATGGCGTTGCGCAGCGCGTGCCGCCACAGGACCGCGCGATAGGGCAGACCCTTGGCGCGGGCGGTGCGGATATAATCCTCGTTCAGCACCTCGATCAGCGCCGAACGGGTGACGCGTGCCAGGATCGCGGCCTGCGGCAGCGCGAGCGCCACCGCGGGCAAAAGCAGAGATTTCAGCGCCGGCCAGGCGCCGGCCCCCCAGCCGGGAAAGCCGCCGGCCGGAACCAGCCGCAACCAGACTGCGAAGAGATAGATCAGCATCAGCGCGAACCAGAAATTGGGGATGGCGACGCCGAGCTGTGCGGCGCCCATCGCTGCCGTGTCACCCATCCGGCCGCGATGGTTCGCTGAAAACAGGCCGACCGGAATGGCGATGAGGGTGGATAGGGCGAGCGCGATCAGCGCCAGCGGCAAAGAGACGACGAGACGCTCCCGCACAAGATCGATGACCGGTACCGAATAGGTGTAGGAGCGGCCGAAATCCAGGCTGAGCAGGCCGCCGGCCCAGTGCAGGTAGCGCCAGGCCAGCGGCGCGTCGAGGCCCATCTGGTTGCGCAGCAGCTCGACCTGGTCGGCGCTGGCGTTCATGCCCAGCATCAGCCGCGCCGGATCGCCGGGCAGGATTTCCAGCACGGCGAAGACGACCATGGAGGCCAGCGCCAGCGTGGCGGCGGCGATGGCGAGGCGCTTGAGGAGGTAGGCGGTCATGGGAGGTGGGAGGCCGGCGTGTTGCCTGGGGCGAATAGCCGGCGACGGTATAGCCCTACGGCGCCTCCCTCTGTCCTGCCGGACATCTCCCCCACAAGGGGGGAGCTCGCTCGTTCATCACGGCTTTCGCCAATCGCTAGGATGGCATGGTCGGTGGCGGCGCTGAAATTGCCAATCTCCCCCTTTGTGGGGGAGATGCCCGGCAGGGCAGAGGGGGGCGCGAAGGAACGCAATCGTCGCCTGTTGCGCAACAATCTCACTCGCTCCACTTCACCTTGGTGAGATCATTGGCCTGGATCGGCGCGTTTTCCCACAGGCCCTGCAGCTTGGCGTCCCAGACGCCGACCTTGGGCAGTTCGTAGAGGAAGCTGACCACGGCGTCGTCGGCCAGGATCTTCTGTGCCTGCCCCAGCAACTCCTTGCGCTTGGCCTCGTCGGAGGTGACGTCCAGATCGGCAATCACCTTGTCGAAGGCCGGGTTGTCGTAGTTGAAGTAATAATCCTTGCGCGCGTAGATACCGATGTCGTTGGGCTCGGTATGGGAGACGATGGTCAGGTCGTAGTCCTTCTTGGTGAACACCTGATCCAGCCATTGGGCCCACTCGACGGGAATGATCTCGAGGTTGATGCCGACGTCACGGAGCTGCGAGGCGATGATCTCGCCGCCGAGCCTGGCATAGGTGGGCGGCGGCAGCTTCAGCGTCGCCTTGAAGCCGTTCTCCAGGCCTGCTTCCTTCAAGAGTTCCTTGGCCTTGGCGACATCGTGCGGATAGCGGCCGGTGAGGTCGACGTAGTCCTTGTTGGCCGGCGACATATGCGAGCCGATCGGCAGGCCGAGGCCGGCCGAGGCACCGTCGATGATCGCCTTGCGATCGAGCGCGTAGGAGATCGCCTGCCTGACCCGCAATTTGTCGAAGGGCGGCTTCTTGTTGTTGATCGACAGGATGGTTTCGCCTTCGGTCGAACCGATCACCACCTTGAAACGCGGATCGTCCTTGACCTGCGCGAGACTGTCGGGATCGAAGAATGGGAACGCCTGGATATCGCCGGAAAGCAATGCCGGTACGCTAGCGGCGGCATCGGGCACGATGCGGAATTCGACCTTGTCGAGGTAAGCCGGCGTGCCCCAATAGCTGTCGGATTTCACCAGCGTGATCGAGGATCCCTTGGCCCAGCTCTGGAATTTGAACGGGCCGGTTCCGACCGGCTTTTCCTTGTTGGCGTCAGCGGATTTCGGCGACACGATGACTGCGTCGCCCCAGCCCATATTGTAAAGGAAAGACCCTTGCGGGTTCTTCAACGTCACCTTGACCGTTGCTGGGTCAACCACGTCGACCGTATCGATGGCCGCGAACAGGGCTTTTTGCGCATTGACCGAATTGTCGGCGCGGGCGCGGTCGAGCGAGAATTTCACATCTTCGGCGCTGAAGCCGGCGCCGTCGTGAAACTTCACGCCGCTGTGCAGCTTGAAGGTGTATGTCTTGCCGTCATCGGAGATGGTCCAGCTTTCGGCCAGGTCCGGAAGCACCTCGCCGTTGGGGCCGATGCGGGTCAGGCCCTCGAACACGTTGGCGTAGAGGACCTCATCAATGGCCGCGGCGGCGCCGGCGGTCGGATCGAGATGCGGCGGTTCGAGCGGGATGCCGATGACCAGATCGGTGCGCGCCGCGAACGCGGGAGTGCCGGCGGCCAGCGCCAGGACGGCGGCTGCCAGGATGGTTTTCCACAATTTCATCGTGCGACTCCCCGTGTGGTCAAACATGCGCTCAAACCGGGCGAATAGAAGCGTGATTTCGCGCGGGAGTAAATTGCGTTTCGTGCGGCGCGGCGGCGTAGCCGGGAATGTTTTTCTCCGGACGGCCGCGTCGATCATTGGCTCTTGTCCGTGCGGCGCTATCGGGCGCCGCGCAATAGCACGTTGAGCCCAATCGCCATCACCTTGGCTGATTCCACCATATCCGAGATGCCGACCCATTCGTCCGGCCGGTGGGCGAGATCGAGAATGCCCGGGCCATAGGCGATGCAATCATAGACATGGCCGATGCGGGCAATGTGCTTCTGGTCGTAGGTGCCGGGTGAAATGACGTAATCGGGCTCGCGGTCGAAGATCGCGTGGATGCCTTGCGCGATCGCCTTGACGACGGGAGCGTCGCGCTCGGTCATCAGCGGCAGCACCTCCATCAGGTCGCGGATCTCGTAGTCGAATTTTTGCCGCTCGCGCTTCAGCCGGTCGAGGATCCCGGTCACCTCACTCTTGACGGTATCCAGGTCTTCCTCGAGCAGGAAGCGGCGGTCGATGGTCAGCCGGCAGGAATCGGGCACGTTGGGCGAGGGCAGGCCGGGCCGGAAATCCTCGGTCTGGCCGCCATGGATGGAGTTGATATTCATGGTCGAGCGCTTCGCCCCTTCGGGCACGACCGGCATGCGCGTCATCTTGCGGTCGAGCGCGGGGAACAATTCGTCCTCGAATGCCTGCAGCACGGCGCCCATATGGCGCACCGCATTGTCGCCAAGGAACGGCATCGAGCCATGCGCGATTTCGCCCTTGGTCTCGATCTCGGCCCACCAGACGCCGCGATGGCCAAGGCAGATGCGGTCCTTGTTCAATGGTTCGGGAATGATGACGTGGTCGACCCTGGGTTTCGAGAAATAGCCGAGCCTCGCCAGATGCGCGACACCGCCGAAGCCGCCGGATTCCTCGTCGACCGTGCCTGATATCTCGATGGCACCGGGAAAATCGGGAAATACCTCCATGAAGGCTTCGGCCGCGATGATCGAGGAAGCCAGGCCGCCTTTCATGTCGCAGGCGCCGCGGCCGTAGACCTTGCCGTCCCTGACGACGCCGCCGAAAGGATCGACGGTCCAGCCGTCGCCGGCCTCGACGACATCGATATGCGAGTTGAAGTGGACGCAGGCGCCGGGCGAGCGGCCGTCGAAGCGAGCGACGACGTTGACGCGCGGGTAGCGGTCGGTGTCGCCGGGCGTGCCCTCGGCACGGATGAACTCGGTCTGAAAGCCGCTCTTCTTCATCCGCGCGCCAAGAAATTCGGCGCATGGCCGGTACGCTTCGCCGGGCGGGTTGATGGTGGGAAAACGGATCAGCTCGGCGGTCAGCGCGACGAGATCGTCACGCCGGTCATCGATCGCTTGCAAGAGTCGCTCGTTCATGGCTCGAGTTGAGCAGCGATCGGCGTCGTTTTGCAAGTCCGCTGGCAATTAGGCCGTTGCGGCGTGTCGTTACGGCAACTCCTGCGGGAATTCGTTCAATTCGCTGCTTTGGATTCGCGAATTGGTCAAAGGTATATGTTATGCTGTTCACCTGCCATTAAAGAGATGAAAAACGACATGAAGGCAGGCAAGGGGCAATCAAGGGGGTTTGATCGCATGAAAAAGACAGTTCTCATGGCAGCAGCACTTGTCACGATGCTGTTCGGTGCTTCGGTGCAGAGCTGGGCAGCCAGCCTCATTGCAAATATAGACGTGTCGTCGCAGACAATGACGGTCAGGTACGGCCAGGAGGTTTACCGGTGGAACGTGTCCACGGCCCGGCCCGGCTACTTCACGCCGCGCGGCACCTACCGGCCGCAGCGAACGGCCCGGATGTGGTATTCGCGCAAATACGACATGTCGCCGATGCCTTATTCCGTGTTCTTCCACGGCGGCTATGCCATCCATGGAACGGGCGCGGTGAGGCAGCTCGGCCGACCGGCCTCGCATGGCTGCGTGCGGCTGCATACGGCCAATGCGGCGGCTTTCTACTCGATGGTGCGAGAAGTCGGCTTCGGCAACACGCGCATCGTCGTGAGGAACTGACTGCTACGCCGGCCATTGTGCCTGAGGCGCATCGGACGGATTCAGGTTAGGCGCTTCGGGTCTTTGCCTTGCGTCGCTTGCGGCTGATGTCCCATCTCTTGTGGAACCACATCCACTGGCCGGGATACTCGCGCACCCAGCGCTCGACCACGTCGTTGAGGAGCTGGGTGGTGGCGCGCACGTCGACGCTGCCATCGGCGGTGCGCGGTAATGTCAGCTTCTCTTCTATCTCGAGCCTGAAGCGGTTGCCCGGCAGCCTGACGCAGCGCGCCGGGTAGACGTCGCAATCATAGTGACGGGCAAGTGTGCCGAGCACGCGATTGCTCTGGCAGGGGCGGCCGAAGAATGTCGTTTCCAGGCCGCCCGTGAATTTCTGGTCGACAAGAACCCCGATATTGCCGCCGTTTTCCAATACCGAGGCGAGCGCGAACGAAGCGCCCGCCATCGAGGGCAGCAAAGATCCCATCGTCGCGCGGCGCGTCGAGAGGATGTAGTCGGCCAAATAGGGATTATTGGGCGGGCGAAACAGCGCGGTGATATTCATGCCGAACGTGGCTGCCGCCACCGGCAGCAATTCGAAATTGCCGAGATGCCCGGTGAAGACGATGTGCGGCTTCTTTTCGGCCGCGATTTCCACGAAGTGGTCTACTCCCTTGACCTCGACGCGGCCGGGACTGGCGGCGGCTGGATCGTAATCGAACAAGGCGTCGAGGAAGATGTATTCGGCGGCCAGCCGCGCCATGTTGCCCCACATGTCGGAGGCGATGGCCTGGATCTCGGCTTCGCTCTTCTGCGGATAGGCCTTGCGCAGATTTTCGACGGCCACATTATGGCGTCCGACCCATGGACCGATGCGGCGGGCGACGCGGTCAGCGAAATTCAGCGCGCTGTCGGGCGGCAGCAGGCGCAGCACCGAGATGATGATCATCGCAATGCGCGCAACCAGCCAGTGCTCGAACCGGCGCAATTGCCGGCCGTAGCGGAACATCAGGTCGCGGCGAAGCTTCTTCAACACAGAAGTCAGGGCCTAGACGACGCGCAGGATGATCTTGCCAAAGACGTCGCGGCCTTCCATGCGCTTCAGCGCGGCGTCGATGTCGTCGAAGCCGACTTCGGTGTCGATGACGGGTGCGACCTGTCCCGCCGCCATCTTCTGCATGGCGTTGGCCATGTTCTCCATGCGGCAGCCGAACGAGCCGAGCAGCTTCAGCTGCTGCTGGAAGAGCTGCATCAGGTTGACCTGCGTCGACACGCCCGATGTCGAGCCGCAGGTGACGAGCCGGCCGCCGCGCCTCAGGCACAGCATCGAGCCGGCAAAAGTGTCCGCGCCGACATGTTCGAACACGACGTCGACGCCCTTCTTCCTGGTCAGCTTGCGTACGACGCCCTCGAACCGGTCGTCACGGTAGTTGATGACATGATCGGCGCCGAGCGCCTTGGCTTTGTCGATCTTGTCGTTCGAGCCGACCGTGGTGATGACCGTGCAGCCCATCCGCTTCGCCAGCTGGATTGCGGCCGAGCCGATGCCGGATCCGCCGGCATGGACAAGGATCGTCTCGCCGGGCTCGAGCCTGGCATTGTCGAACAGCATGTGTTCGACGGTGCCGAAAGTGACGGGGGCGACGGCCGCGCCGATCTCGCTCACGCCCGGGGGGGCGGGGACCAGCAGGCGCGCAGGCAGGTTGATCTTCTCCTGCGCGAAGCCGTCGAGATGGAAGCCGTGAACGCCCGAGACGTGTTCGCAAAGATTGTCGCGGCCTTCGCGGCAGGCGCGGCAGAGACCGCAGGTGCGCGCGCCGTAGATCGATACCAGCTGCCCCGGCAGCAGGCCTGAAACGCCGGGGCCGACGGTCTCGACCTCGCCGGAGGCTTCCGCGCCGACGACCAGCGGCAGCTTGCGCTTGGCGAAAGCCATGCCGCGCCAGCCCCAGACGTCGATGTGGTTCAGCGCCACTGCCTTGATGCGCAGCGTCACTTCGCCGAGCGTGGGCGGCGGCGGGGGCGGCAGGTCCACCGTTTCAAGACGGCGGTCCTCGATAAGTTGCAGTGCGCGCATGGAGCCTGTCGGTTCTGTTCTAGCGGAAGCGGCTCGCTTAGACCGGTTCCCGCGCCATGACAAGGCAAGTGTTCTGGCCGCCGAAGCCGAAGGAGTTCGAAAGCACGGTGCCGACCTGCGCATTGCGCTTCTTGTTCGGCACGACATCGAGCACGATCGCCGGATCGGGATTGTCGTAGTTGATGGTCGGCGGAATGACGCCTTCGCGCATGGTCATCAGGGAAAACGCCGCTTCCACCGCCCCGGCGGCGGACAGCGTATGGCCGATCATCGACTTGTTGGACGAGATCGGCATCGAGCCGATCCGTTCGCCGAACACCGTCGACAGCGACAGGTGCTCCATCTTGTCGTTTTCCGGCGTCGAGGTGCCGTGCGCGTTGACATAGTCGATCTCGTCCTCGCCCAGGCCGGCATCGGCAAGGGCCGCGCGCACCGCCGCTATGGCCGGCGAACCATCCGGCTTGGAGCGGGTGCGGTGGAAGTCGTCCGCCTTTTCGCCGCAGCCGCGCAGAATGCCCAAGACGCTCGCTCCACGGGCGAGCGCTGCCTCCAGCGATTCCAGCACCAGAGCGCCGGAACCTTCGGCCAGCACGAAGCCGTCGCGGTCCTTGGAGAAGGGCTTGGAGGCTTTTTCGGGGATGTCGTTGTGGGTCGAAAGCGCCGACAGCAACGAGAAACGAATCAGCGCCTCGGCGGTCGCCGAACCATCGGCGCCGATCGACAGCGCCCGATCGCACTCACCGCGGCGGATCGCCTCGACGCCGAGCTGGATGGCGGTGGCGCCGGAGGCGCAAGCGGTCGACAGCGTGATCGGCAGGCCGCGCGTGCCGAAACGGTCGGCGAGCCGGTCCGCGATCGAGCCGAACTGCGTGGTCTCGAAAGTATCGAGCTCCTTCAGGCCGCGCGCCACCCGAAGCAGCCTTTCGGCACCGGCGTCGTGCTTGTCGGAATTGTAGAGCGCGAACCGCTCATGCCAGTCGAGTTCGACCGGCGGCGAGGCCAGAAACAGCGGTCCGCCGAAGTCGCTGGAATTGAGGCCGGCTTCGGCAACAGCTTCCTGCGCGGCGGTCTCCGCCAGTTCGTAGGTGAGGGGGCTGGCGCCCTTCGAGCTCGACGCAAGGAAATCGACCATGCCGGAAATGCGGGTGTTGAGGTGGTCGACAGGGAAGCGGGTGATCGGGTGGATGCCCGACCTGCCCGAGGTCAGCGCCGCCCAATTGTCTGATTTCCCGGCTCCAAGGGAAGTAACCACGCCGATGCCTGTGACGGCAACGATCGGCCTGCCCATGTGATCTCTGAGATTGGCCATCCGGAAGCCCTACCTTTATCGTTGTAATGTGGCTGGCCGCTCTATGCGGCGTTGACCAGCGCCATGCCCTCGAATTGGTGGTAGCCGATCGCCGTTGCAAGGACGCTTCTTGGAATGCCTTCGAACGGTTTCTCGGCAGCGGCATCGAAAACCGGGTAGGCGGCCTTGCGGTCGACTGCGAGCGCCGCCAGCGCCACGGCGAAGGGAAACTGCGCTTCCTTCATGTGGCCGGTCAGCGTCGCGAAGCCGCGCGCCGCGATCGCCGGATTGGCGTCGAATGCCGACTTCTCGGCGGCGGTAGCCGCGTGAGCGCCTGAGGCGCCAGACATGGTCAGCAAGCCGCCATCCGGTACGGCGGTCTTCTTGAGCAGCGCGGCGATCTCGGAATCGAGCTCGCCCTGCCGCCGCCTGGCACGGCCGGAGACGACCGGGCCGAGTTCGGCATAGATCCTGCGCCCCCGGCTTGCCGCGTGTTCGCGCTGCTCCAGCACCAGGAAGGCGCCGCCGGATCCCGACACAACACCGCCGCCTTCGTCGCCTTGCCGCTGCCAGACCGGCCTCCAGGCGCCGCGATGCAGGTAGCCGGCAAGCTCGTAGCCGAGCAACATATCGGAATGTTCGGTCTGGAAGGCGCCCCCAACCAGTATGTGCGTCGACTGGCCGGAGCGGATGCGCGCGGCAGCCGTCTCGACGGCGGCTACGCCGGCGCCTTCCTCGCCCATGAAGGTCCTGGACGATCCCGTCACCTTGTGGACGATGGAGATGTTGCCGGCCAGCAGATTGGAGAGCTGCGCCAGGAACAGGGTGGGGCGCAGTTCGGTGGTGAGCTTCTCGTTGAGCAGCACGTCACGATCATTGCGGTTTTCCGAGGCGGCCAGGATGGCGGCGTCGACCGCTTCGTCGCGCTCGCCGCCGCCGGCGGCCACGACCATGTCCATGGTCGTGCAGAGTTCGTCATTGCCCTTGATGCCGGCATCGTCCAGCGCAAGACCCGCGGCATAGGTGCCGAGCCTCTGCCAGGTTTCCATCTGGCGCTGGTCGCCGCGCTTGGCGATCTGCAGGTTCCAGTCGATCTCCGGCAGCGGATGAACGGTGTAGGGCGCGAAACGCTCGGCTTCGAGCACCGGCTTCTGACCCGGCTGAGTGAGCTTGCGCCAGTGTTCATCCGGGCCTTCTCCCAACGAGGAGACAAGGCCAATGCCGGTGATGACGACGTCGCGGGGGCTCATGGATGATCGGGTACGGATCAGGCGGTCTTGGCGGCGACCAGTGCGTCGATCTTGGCGCACAGGTTCTTCATGACAAAGTAATCGTCCGTCGAAGCCTTGCCGTCATTGACTTCCTGGGTCCATTTTTCCAGCGGCACCTTGATACCGAATTCCTTGTCGATGGCGAAGACGATGTCGAGGAAATCGAGGCTGTCGATGCCGAGATCGTCGATCGTGTGGCTCTCGGGCGTGATGGTGTCGATGTCGATCTCGCTGGTGTCGGCAATGATCTTGGCGACTTTGTCGAACGTGGTGGACAAGGGCTTTTCCTTCGGTTGCGGGCGGAATCTGTCCGCATCTTGTTTGGGCGCTGTCTAATCGGTTTTTCCCGGCAGGAAAAGGCCTGATACGCCGGGTGCAGATGGGTAGCGTGCCCAAGAAACGCAAGACGGGCCGCCGGTCAACCCGGCGGCCCGTCCAAGGCTGGCGGCGGCGGATGATGTTGGCCTCATTGTCGCGGCCCTGGCGCGGCATCTTTTTTTCGTTGGTATTTTGGCAACATTGCCTCTGTCGCAAGGCCTCATCGACGGGTAGCTGCCCGCTGATGCGCCGCTCGGCCCCGATTAGAACGTAACGCGGCCGAGCACGCGCAGGCCATCGCCCTGCGGCTCGACGACAACGGCTTCGCCCTCGCGCGGCGAGACGCCCGTCAACGCCGCGATATTTTCCAGATGAGTGACCATGACCAGGTTATCGGAGCCGGAATAGGCACGGATTTCCTTCACGATCGCGGCGAGTTGCGCCGCCTTCTGCACTGCGTCGCCCTTCAGCAGGTCGAGCGGCGCGAAAGGCTCCGGCTCGGTCTCGAAGGCGATGCGCGCGGTGTCGAGGCAGCGGCAATAGCGACTGGACAGCACGCGCTCGACCGGGGCGGCACGGGCGGCAAGCAAGGCGCCGATCTTGCTCGACTGCTGCTTGCCGCGTGCCGACAAATTGACCTGGGTGGCGCAGCGGTCGATATCGAAATTGGCGGGATCGGTGGTGCCGGTGACCATGGCATGGCGCAAAAGCACGACATGGCCGCCATCGCGCAGCAGCGCCCAGCCGGCGTCCGTCGCATGCGCTGCAACGGGCACGCCAAACAGGAACAACGCCAAGGCAAATCGGATCATCGTAATCCTTCCAGAAGCCGGGCACCGGCCACCCGCATATAGGGAGCGGAAAGCAGGTACAAAGACAAGCGAAAGGCCTGCGGCCCTCCGCGGCCTCACGTCTTCGTCATCACGGCGTCAGAAGATCGATCTTCCGGCCGGTGAGCGGGATGGGGATCGTGTAGCCCGCTTCGGCGAAGCCCTGCCTGGCATTATCGAAGAAATTCGGGCGCGATTGCGCAGCGACCGTGGCTCGCCTATCCCTGGAAAAATGTCTCCGCTTACCGAAACCGTCCTATTCGTCTTCAGCCTTGTCGCGCTCGGCTACCTCGCCGGGCTCACCGGCTATCTGAAGCCGGCGAGCGGCGAGGGGATAGCCGACTTCGCGGTCAGCGTTGCGATGCCGCTGCTGTTGTTCCAGACGATGGTGAATGCCGATTTCCACGGTGTGGCGCCATGGTCCCTATGGGGAGCCTATTTCGCGGCGGTGGCAATCACCTGGGCCGTCGGCCATGTCGTCACCACGCGGATATTCGGACGGGACGCACGCGCCGGAGTCGTCGGCGGCGTGTCGTCGGCCTATTCCAATGTTGTCCTGCTTGGCGCGCCGTTCATTCTCGGCATATTCGGGCGGGACGGATTCGAGGTGCTGTCGCTCCTGGTTTCCGTGCATCTGCCTGTCATGATGATGGCCTCGATCGTGTTGTTCGAGATGTTCGGCCGCGGCGGCGGCGAGCATGTGCATCCCGTGCGCATCATCCGCAATTTCCTGAGGCGGCTGTTCATCAATCCACTGATCATCGGCATCCTTTTGGGTCTCGCATGGCGTTTCAGCGGCATGCCGCTGCCCGAACTTGTCATGCGGCTGGTCGATGCGCTGGCCGACACCGCCGGGCCGGTGGCGCTGTTCGCCATGGGGCTCAGCCTGCGCCGCTTCGGCATATCGGGTAATGTCCGCCCGGCGCTGGCGCTATCGACGCTGAAGCTGTTCCTGATGCCGGCGCTGGTTCTGATCTTCGTCTGGTTGCTCGGCCTGCCGCCCTTGACCGCCAAGGTAGCGGTCGTGGTGGCGGCGCTGCCATCCGGCATCAATTCCTATCTCATTGCCGTGCAGTTCAACACAGGCCAGGCGCTGGCTTCGAACCAGATGACCATCGCGACCGCGAGCGCGGTCGTCACCACTGCTTTCTGGCTGGCGGTGAGCGTGCACGTCTTCGGCTGACATGAATGACCAGGGTCTGAGCCGTTCGGCGTGAATCTGGTTCGACGCGAGGTGTTGGCGGTGAAATCAGGCCCCGGACCTCGCCTTGTACTGGCATAACCCCTATATGCCATCTTGCGATTGCTTGCGGGGCTTTCCCTAGGTTAAGAGCAATGGCCCCAGCGCCCGATGCGCTAATCGAAGACATCCAGATAGCGGCCCGTCAGTGCGCCGAACGGAGGCTAGACCATGCTTCAGAAGACCAGCCATTTCATGCGCCAGGCCAATCTCATCAACGGCGAATGGGTACAGGCCGACAGCGGCCAGACGGTCGACGTCACCAATCCGGCAACCGGCCTCAAGATCGGCACCGTGCCCAAGGCAGGCAAGGTCGAGACCCGCCGCGCCATCGAAGCCGCCGACGAAGCTTTCAAGACCTGGCGCAAGACCACCGCGCTCGAGCGCTCGAAGCTGCTGCGCAAGCTGCACGATGCGATGATGGACAATCAGGACGTTCTGGCGGAGCTCCTGACCATCGAACAGGGCAAGTCGCTGTTCGAATCGAAGGGCGAAATCGGCTCGGCCGCCTCCTACATCCTATGGTTCGCCGAAGAGGGCCGTCGCACCTATGGCGATGTCGTGCCGTCGCCATGGGCGGACCGCCGCATCCTGGTCACCAAGGAACCGGTCGGCGTCATCGCCGCCATCACGCCGTGGAATTTCCCGTCCTCGATGCTGGCCCGCAAGCTCGGCCCGGCGCTCGCCGCGGGTTGCACCGCCGTGGTCAAGCCCGCCTCGCAGACGCCTTACTCCGGTCTCGCCTGGGGTGCGCTGGCCGAGGAGGTCGGCTTCCCCAAGGGCGTGATCAACATCCTGACCGGCGCGGCCGGCGAGATCGGCGATGAGATCTGCGCCAATCCGCTGGTCAAGAAGATCACCTTTACCGGCTCGACCGAGGTCGGCAAGATCCTGATCCAGAAGTCGTCCGTCACCGT
Source organism: Mesorhizobium sp. CA13 (assembly GCF_020165235.1). Classification (NCBI taxonomy): domain Bacteria; kingdom Pseudomonadati; phylum Pseudomonadota; class Alphaproteobacteria; order Hyphomicrobiales; family Phyllobacteriaceae; genus Mesorhizobium; species Mesorhizobium sp. CA13. Next base: position 176,979 of record NZ_JAIUHS010000012.1, read on the forward strand.
GAAGAAGGTGTCGATGGAGCTCGGCGGCAATGCGCCGTTCATCGTCTTCGACGACGCCGACATCGATCGCGCCGTCGCCGGTGCGATCACGGCCAAGTATCGCAATTCGGGCCAGACCTGCGTCTGTACGAACCGCTTCCTTGTCCAGGCCGGCGTCTATGACCGGTTCGTCGAGAAGCTGGCTGCCGCCAGCGACAGGCTGAAGGTCGGCTCCGGGCTGGAGGAAGGCGTGCAGCAGGGACCGTTGATCGACGAGAAAGCCGTGGAGAAGGTCGAGGAACTGATCGCCGACGCGACTTCGAAGGGCGGCAAGATCGTCGCCGGCGGCAAGCGCCATGCGCTCGGCGGCTCGTTCTTCCAGCCGACCGTCATCGCCGATGCGACGCCCAAGATGCGCTTCATGAAGGAAGAGATATTCGGGCCGGTGGCGCCCGTCTTCAGGTTCGAGACCGAGGAAGAGGCGATCGCGCTTGCCAACGACACCGAATTCGGCCTCGCCTGCTATTTCTACACCGGCGATCTTGGCCGCGCCTTCCGCGTCATGGAAGGGCTGAAATATGGCATGGTCGGCGTCAATGAAGGCCTGATCACCACGCCGGAAGCTCCATTCGGCGGCGTCAAGGAGTCCGGGCTCGGCAAGGAAGGCGGACATCAGGGCATCGAGGATTACCTCGATACCAAATATGTCTGCATCGGCGGCCTCGGCCTCTGATAGAGTGTCGCCGGGACAGGCAGGCCTATGATCTGCCTGTCCCGGCTACGAAACGGGCCGTCTGGATCAACTGACGTTTGCGGGCATGGCAATGAAGGACGGCGAGGTTTTCGGCACCACCCAGGCGGGCGAACCGGTTCGCCGCTTCACGATCAGAGGCGGCGGGCTTAGCGCCAATATCCTCGGGCTCGGCGCGATCATCCAGGACCTGCGCCTAGCCGGCCACGGTGCGCCTCTGGTGCTCGGCTATGACAATCTATCATCTTATGAAACCGACACGGCTTTCTTCGGCGCGGTCGTCGGCCGCTATGCCAACCGCATCCGAGACGGCCGTTTCACCATCGCCGGCAAGCGCTACCAGACCGAGCGCAATTTTCTCGACAAGCACACGCTGCATGGCGGCTCGCAAGGCTTTTTCCATCGGCCGTGGACGGTTTCGCTGCACGGCCGGGACTTCGTCACGCTGACGCTGCACGATCCCGACGGCACGATGGGCTTTCCTGGTGCGCTCGACGTCACCTGCACCTACCGGCTGAAGATCCCCGGCACGCTCAGCGTCGAGATATCGGCCACATGCGAGGAGCCGACGCTGTGCAATCTCACGCAGCATTCCTACTTCAACCTCGATGATGGCGGGACGGGCGACATCCTCGATCACCGGATGATGCTCAATGCCGGCGCCTATCTGCCCGTGGATGGCGAAATGATTCCGACGGGTACGGTGAAGCCTGTCGACGGCACGCCTTTCGATTTCCGCCAGGCACGGCCGGTGCGCATGGAGACCGAAGGCGAGCAGCTTGCCTATGACCAGAATTTCTGCCTCGCCTCGGCGCGCGGGCCGCTCAAACAGGCGGCGTGGGTGCAAGGAGCGAGCTCCGGCGTCGAGATGGAGTTGTGGACCACGGAGCCCGGCGTCCAGCTCTATACCGGCCAGTATGTGACACCGCGCACGGGGCTGGAGGGGCGAAACCACAAAGCTTTCTGCGGCTTCTGCCTGGAGCCGCAAATATGGCCGGACGCACCGAACCGGCCGTATTTCCCGCAGGCGACGCTGTGGCCGGGCGCGATCTATCATCACGTGACGGAATATCGGTTCCGGCTGCCCTGACCCTCAATCCATCTCGAATGCAGCCCGGAAAGTCTCGAACGGCGCCAATGCGCCGCGCACCTGCACCACGCTGGCCGCGACACGGTGCGCGCGTTTCGTAGCCTCCACGGGGGCGTGTCCGGCGAGACGCGCGGCGAGATAGCCGCCATTGAAGGAATCGCCCGCGCCCGTCGTGTCGACGGGCGTGGCCACATGGATCGCATGAACTTCCCGCAGCGTCCCGTCCTCGACGATCAGCGCCGGCTGTTCGCCGTTCTTGACCACGACTTCGCCGACCAGTTGCCCGAGCCGCTCAGCCGTTGCCTGCGGCGCTTCATCGCCGAACAGCATCTGCTCGTCCGGGAAAGTCGGTAATGCGATGTCGGTGACGGCGAGCGCCTCCAGGATCGCGGTTTGCGCCTCCTCGCGATCGCGCCACAGCCGTGGCCGGTAGTTGGGATCGAAGGCGATCAGCGACCCCGCGGATCGCGCCTCGGCCACGGCCGATAGCAACGTGGCACGCGCAGCGGAGTCCAGAATTCCCAAAGTGATTCCGGAAAAGTAGACAAGCGACTGTTTTTCAAGGCTTTTTGCTAGCGCAGCCGGATTGGAGGCAAGCTGCCTGGCAGCCGCATCGCCACGCCAATAGGTGAAGGAGCGCTCAGCGCCGGTCAGCGTGATGGCATAGAGGCCGGGCCGGGCCCCCGGGATAACAGGGCTTTCGCCAATGCCGATGCCGTTGTCCGCGAAGAAGCCGATCTGGTCTTGCGAGAAAGGATCGTCTCCGAAAGCCGACACGTAGGTCGCGGGCCTTCCACTCAGCGCATGCAGGGCCCACAGCGTATTGAACGTGTCGCCGGCAAATCCCATGCGCCAGTTCGAACCCGTTTGGCCCGAAAGCTCGATCATGCATTCGCCGATCGAGGCGACACCTTTGCCGATCATCATCCATTCCCCTGTTACGATGCTGCTGTAGCTTTTTGGAGAGTAGAGCGCCATGGTTGGCAAGGGCGGTTTTTTCCGTCACCGGCGATTCCAACAGGTTTGGCGGGATGCGATCCGTGCGGCAAAACGTTATCCCCTGAAGAGGAACCGGCTTGGCTTCGATATGGCGTTATCTTTTGGCGGGTCTTGGTCTGGCAGCCTTGCTGGCTGGCATCCTGGCAGTGGTCTATCTGACCGCACCGCGAACCGCGCAGGTTGCCGGCCCGGATATCTCCCGAACCAAAAAGACCGAGAACGGGTTGTTCATGGCGAGCTTCGCGCCGGAACGCGGCGTTGTCCGTCAAGGCGAGCTGGAATCCTGGCTGTTGACGTTGAAGACGGTAGCCGGGGCGCCGGTGGAAGGGGCCGCCATCGCGGTATCCGGAGGCATGCCGCAACACCGCCACGGCCTGCCGACCAGCCCGCAGGCGACGGACTATCTCGGCGACGGGCGCTATCGCATCGAAGGAGTGAAATTCACCATGAGCGGCTGGTGGCAGCTGCATTTTGCCATCTCCGCGACGGCTGGGTCGGATACGGTCGTCTTCAACGTCGTGCTGTGAGCCGCGGATGAGGCGTCTTGCGCGCTTTTTCGTCGTGACGGCGATGGCTGTTCTTGCCGGCTGCGGCAAGCCGGATTTTTCCGATGCCGAGAAGAAGGCCATCGCCTCGCTGGCGCTGTCGAGCCTGCCGGCCCTGAAACCCGACACCACGAACCGGTTCGCCGATGTCCCGGCCGCTGCCGCCCTGGGCTCGACGCTGTTCTTCGACGCCAGCATGAGCCGCGACGGCACTGTGTCCTGCTCGACCTGCCACAAGATCGACCGGCAGTTCCAGGACGGCCTGCCGCAGGCGGTTGGCGTCGGCCGCACAAACCGGCGTACCATGCCGCTCGCCGGCATCGCGCGAGATCCCTGGTTTTTCTGGGACGGTCGGCGCGACAGCCTGTGGGCGCAGGCGCTGACGCCGCTGGAGAACCCGTTGGAGCAGGCGGGAAACCGTGCCGCCTATGCGCATTACGTCAAGGCGCGCTTCGGCGAACGCTATGAGCGCATCTTCGGCCCGTTGCCCAATCTGTCCGGCATACCAGCCAATGCCAGTCCGCTCGGCAGCGATGCCGAGAAGGCTGCATGGAACGCCATGAGCGACCAGCAGCGCGACGCGACAAACCGGGTGTTCGCCAACATCGGCAAGGCAATTGCTGCCTTCGAACGCTCGATCGAGCCGCCGCGGACCCGCTTCGACCGGTTCGCGCTGGACCTGGTGACCGGCGCCGAGCCGAAAGGCGACGCCGCCTTCTCCCGGGAGGAAATCCTCGGCCTGAAACTGTTCATCGGCAAGGCCAATTGCGTGACCTGCCACAATGGGCCGCGCTTTACCGACAATGGGTTCCACAACACCGGCGTGCCGCCGGTCAAGGGCCTGCCGCCGGATCGCGGCCGCGTCGATGCGGTGGCCCAAGTTCAGGCCGACCCGTTCAACTGCTTCGGCGCTTACCGCGATGGCGATGTCGGCGCCTGCGGCGAATTGCGGTTCATGGTCAAGGATACGCCGGAATTGGTGCGTGCCTACAAGACGCCTTCGCTGCGTGGCGCGGCGACGCGGCCGCCCTACATGCATGCCGGTCAGTTTGCGTCGCTCGACGAGGTGGTGGCGCATTATGCCAAGGCTGCCCCCAGTGTGGAGGGGACATCCGAAATTCATCCGCTTGAGCTGTCGGACCGCGAGCGCGCGGCATTGGTGGCGTTTTTGAAGACGCTATCAGAATGAGTTCGGCCAACAATTTGCCGTTGAAGAATATTGCAAAAAAGATATACTCCGGTTGATGGGCTGGGCGGTCGAGTTTCTGAATATCGAAGTTCGGCAGGAGCTCGAGGCTCAGCCGAAAGACATTCTTGCCAGCTTTCTGCGGATATCGCGCTTGATCGAGGCTCATGGCTTGCGGAAAGTGCATGAGCCTTATGTGAAACACTTGGAAGGCAGGCTTTGGGAAATGCGGATGAAGGGCCGCGACGGCATTGTGCGGGCGGTCTATGTGACGGCGACCGAACGTTATCGTGCGGGTGTTTACCAAGAAGACCCAGAAAACGCCACGAAGCGAGATCGAACTGGCTCTGAAGAGAGCAAAGGAGATTCTATGAACCGGAAAGCAATTCCCGTCGAGGAAGCCGCCAAGGATTGGTTCAAGGATCCGGAGTTCGTTGCCGAATATGAAGCGTTGGAGGAGGAATTCGCGATCGCCGAAGCTTTGATCAAGGCTCGCGGCGAAGCCGACATGACGCAGGAAGAGGTCGCAGCGGCGATGGGGACGACGCAGGCCGTGATTGCTCGCCTGGAGAGTGGTCGAAACATGCCCTCGACCCGAACCTTGCAGCGTTTCGCCAAGGCGACCGGCTCGAAGCTTCGCATCAGCTTCGAGTCCGGCAAGCCGAAGTCACGCGCCGGTCACTGAAATCCTATCTGTCCTTCACCGTCTCCATCGCCACGAAGGTCGAGGTCTGGGCGACATGGGGCAGGGCGGAGATGCGTTCGCCGAGCACGCGGCGGTAGGCGGCGATGTCCCGGGTGCGCACCTTCAAGAGGTAGTCGAAGCTCGATGCCATCATGTGGCACTGCTCGATCTCGGGCACGGCCTGTACGGCACGGTTGAAGGCATCGAGTGCGGCCGAACGTGTGTCGGACAATTTCACCTGGACGAAGGCGACATGGCCTTCGCCCATGCGCTCGCGGTCGATGATCGCCTGGTAACCCCTGATATAGCCGTCCTTCTCCAGCCGCTTCACCCGCGCCTGTACCGGCGTCTTGGACAGGCCGACCTTGGCGGCGAGCTCCGACATGGAGAGCCTGCCGTCGCTTGCCAGCGCCGACAGGATGTTCCTGTCGATGCGGTCCAATTGGTCTTCTGTCATCGAAAATGCAGCCTGTTTAAGTAATTTTCGATCGTATGATAGATCGATCGGACTGCAATGTCGATTTCTTCAGGCCGCCTAAAATCGGCACCTGTGCTAGCTTGCGCCATTCGGTCCGGTGACCGCCGGCCCGTCCCCTTGTGCTTGCCCGTAGGACCCGCCATGCCAGCGCTCGATGCCATCCGCCAGCAAATCCGCGCCAACTATCTGCCCGACGAGGACCAGGCCGTGAAGCGGCTCGCCGAGGCGAGCGGCCTCTCGGTGGAGGACCGCCGGGCGATCTCGGCTCGTGCCGCCGATCTGGTGCGGGCGGTGCGCGGCTCGTCCGATCCGCGGCTGATGGAGGTTTTCCTGTCCGCCTATGGCCTCTCCACCAAGGAAGGCGTGGCGCTGATGTGCCTGGCCGAGGCGCTGCTGCGCGTGCCCGATACCGAGACGATGGACGACCTCATCGCCGACAAGATCGCGCCGCACGACTGGTCTGCGCATTCGGGCGGTTCGAGCTCGATCTTCGTCAATGCCTCGACCTGGGCGCTGATGCTGACCGGCCGTGTGCTTGACGAAGGCGAGGGCGGCATCGAAGGCACGTTGCGCGCCATGGTGCGCAGGCTGGGCGAGCCCGTCATCCGCAAGGCGGTGGCGGCGGCTATGCGCGAGATGGGCGAGCAGTTCGTGCTCGGCCGCACCATCGCCGAAGCCGTCAAGCGCGGCCGGCCGATGACGCAGAAAGGTTATCTCTATTCCTTCGACATGCTGGGCGAGGCGGCTCGCACCGAGGCAGATGCGCTGCGCTACCACAAGGCGTATGCCGATGCCATCTCGTCACTCGATGCCGGTTCAAACGGGCCTGATATCCGCCACAACCACGGCATTTCGGTGAAGCTCTCGGCGCTGCATCCGCGCTACGAGGAAGCGCAGAAGGAAGAGATGCTGCCTGTCATGGCCGAGCGGCTTTTGTCGCTGGCACTCGCTGCGCGTCATTCGCGCATGGGCCTCAACATCGATGCGGAGGAGGCCGACCGCCTCGACCTCTCGCTCGACGTCATAGAGCGCGTGCTTGCCGAGCCGGAGCTCGCAGGCTGGAACGGATTCGGTGTGGTGGTGCAAGCGTATGGACCACGCGCGGCCTTCGTCATCGACTGGCTCTATGCGCTTGCCACGAAATACGACCGCACGATCATGGTACGACTGGTCAAGGGTGCCTATTGGGATACTGAGATCAAGCGGGCGCAGACGCTGGGGCTCGCCGGCTACCCCGTCTTCACCCGCAAGGTCAACACCGACGTTTCTTATCTCGCTTGCGCGAGAAAGCTTTTGTCGATGACCGATCGCATCTATCCGCAATTCGCCACCCACAATGCCCACACTGTCGCCGCCATCCTGTCGATGACGAAGAACCGTGATAGCTTCGAGTTCCAGCGCCTGCACGGGATGGGCGAGGCCTTGCACGAGACGGTGCGCAAGGCCGAAGGCACGCGCTGCCGCATCTACGCGCCTGTCGGCGCGCATTCCGACCTGCTCGCCTATCTGGTGCGCCGGCTGCTGGAGAACGGCGCCAATTCGTCTTTCGTCCACCAACTCACCGACGAGGATGTCGAGCCCGAAGACATTGCGCGCGACCCGATCGAGGCGGTCGAGAGCCAGGGTCCCGCCACCAATCCCGCGATCCCCCGGCCTGCCGTGATCTTCGGCGCCGGCCGCCGCAACTCAAAGGGGTTCGACATCACCGATCCGGTGACGCTGGCGGCGATCGACAAGGAGAGGACAGCCTTCGCTGGCCCCGACCGCTGGCACGCCAAGCCCATCACGCGCGCCGCCGGCTATGGCGAGCAACGCCCGGTCGTCAATCCGGCCAGGCCTTCGGAAGTGGTGGGCACGGTAAGCGAAGCCACCGCCAAGCAGGTGGCAACCGCCGTGCGCATCGCTGTCGAAGCGCAGCCGGCCTGGGCAAAGCGTCCGGTTGCCGAACGTGCCGCCATCCTCAATCGCGCCGCCGACCTCTACGAGGCCAATGCGGTCGAGTTTTTCGCGCTGGCCACCCGCGAGGCCGGCAAATCGCTGGCCGACGGCGTCGCTGAAGTGCGCGAGGCCGTGGATTTCCTGCGCTATTACGCCGCCGAGGCGAGCAATGCCGAGGCGGGCACCGAGGCGCGCGGCGTCATTGTCTGCATCTCGCCGTGGAATTTTCCCCTCGCCATCTTCACCGGCCAGATCGCCGCAGCACTCGTCACCGGCAATTCGGTGATTGCAAAGCCCGCCGAACAGACGCCGCTGATCGCCTTCCGGGCCGTCGAAATGCTGCGCCAGGCCGGCGTGCCGGAAGACGTCATCCAGCTTCTGCCGGGCGACGGCCCCTCGGTCGGCGGACCGCTGACATCAGATCCGCGCATTGCCGGCGTCTGCTTCACCGGCTCGACCGAGGTCGCCAAGCTGATCGAGAAGCAACTGGCCGAGACAGCCGCGCCCGACGCCATGCTGATCGCCGAGACGGGCGGCCTGAATGCCATGATCGTCGATTCCACCGCGCTGCCCGAGCAGGCGGTGCGCGATATCCTCGCCTCCGCCTTCCAGAGTGCGGGCCAGCGCTGTTCGGCGCTGCGCGTCCTCTATGTGCAGAAGGACGTCGAGAAGAAGATGCTGGAGATGCTGAAGGGCGCCATGGAGGCGCTCAAGGTCGGCGATCCCTGGGCTATCTCGACGGATGTCGGTCCCGTCATCGACGACGAGGCGCAGGGTTCGATCCGCGAGTACTGCACCAAAATGGGTCTGCAGGGCCGGCTGATCGCCAAGCTCGAAGCACCCAGGGATGGCCGTTTCGTCGCGCCGCATGTGTTCCGGGTCAAGGGTATCGAGGAGATGGAGCGCGAGGTGTTCGGGCCGGTGCTCCATGTCGCCAGTTTCGATGCCGACGAGATCGACGCGGTGATCGCCGCCATCAACCGCAAGGGCTATGGCCTGACTTTCGGCCTGCACACCCGCATCGAGGGCAGGGTTCAGCACTTCGTCGATGGGATCCATGCCGGCAACATCTATGTCAACCGCAACCAGATCGGCGCGGTCGTCGGCTCGCAGCCGTTCGGCGGCGAGGGGCTGTCCGGCACGGGGCCCAAGGCCGGCGGACCGCATTATCTCCGGCGCTTTCGCAAGGGACCGGAGGCAGGTACGCCGCTTGCCGACGGTCACAAGGTGACGGCGACCGAGCTCGCCGACAACCTGCCCGATCCCGCGCTTGGCGGCTGGTCGACGCGGCCGGACCGCGTCGCCATTCTGCGCAAGCACCTGCGCGGCAAAGGTGCCGCGGCGATCGGAGCAGCCGCCGGTATCGATTTCGGCCAGGTCGACCTGCCCGGGCCGACCGGCGAGGCCAACACGCTGTCACTGGCGCCGCGCGGCCGGGTGCTGTGCCTGGGACCGGACGGCGACACGCTGCTTGCGCAGACGATCCAGGCGCTCGCCGCCGGCAACGCCGTGCTGGCGGTGGCGCCAGGCGCGCCGGCGGCGCTTTCGGCGCTTACCGGCAAGGGTCTGCCGCTGGCGGCGATCGACGGCCGCCCCGATCCGGTCGAGGCTCGGTCGTTGCGCGTCGACGTCGTCGCCTTCTCGGGGACGCCGGAAGCGGCGCGCATCGTGCGCAAGGTGATCGCCGAACGCTCAGGGCTGATCGTGCCGCTGGTCAGCGAGGTGCTCAATCCGGCGGCCTACGTGCATGAGCGGGCCGTCTGTGTCGACACCACCGCCGCGGGCGGCAATGCCAGCCTGCTTGCGGCGGCGTAAGGACCCTATCCGGCGGGCGAGGTCGCTTCAGGCGCCCTCGACGACCGAAAAGCCCTCGAATTGGGGATGGCCGAGATAATGGACCTTCGTCGTGCCGACGTTCCTGTGGGCGGCGCGAAAGTTCTCCGACTTGGTCCAGGCGACGAAATCGTCGTGGCTTGCCCAGACCGTGTGCGAGGCAAACAGCGTATAGCTCTCGGTCTCGTTGACCGGGCCGCGCAGCAGATGGAATTCGCGGAAGCCCTTCATTTCCGCAAGGCTGGAATTGCGGTTTTTCCACACGGCCTCGAAATCGGCTTCCGAGCCGTTCTGCACCTTGAAGCGGTTCATGGCGATGTACATGGAGTTCCTTTCGGTTTTCTGGACTGAGACGGGTGGTTCCCGATTGGGTACGTTCAGAAAGGCCTGGTTGCGTGCCGCAGGCATGCCGCACGCAGTCCACGCCGTGCTCAGACCCCGAAGGCGATGCTGGTCTTGGCATCTGTCTTGAGTTTTCGCATGCAGGTATTCGGCTCGACGCCGGTGCCGACGCATTCGGTCGCGCTGTTGATCAGCACGCGGCTGACCTTGGCACAGTTGGTGCCAGCGAGATCGAAGCGCGTCACCTTCGTCTTGCCGGCCGGCAAGTCCTTGAAATCGAGTACGGTCAAGCGGTCGACGACGCCGGCGTCGTTGAACAGCGCGATCTCGAACGCCGCCCTGGAAAGGTCGGCGCCGAGATTGTTGGTGACCACGAAGGTCAGGCGGCAGCCCTTTTCGGAGGGTTGCGCGCCATTGAGTTCTAGGGCGAGAGCAGGCGCCGGCGCGGACTCTTGTGCCCACGCCGGAACCGCTGCAAGCGACATCGCCAGCGCCGAGGTCAGCAGGCGAAGGGATGCCGTCAAGCTCGTCATCATCATCCTCCAAATCGCATCGTTGCCGCCAGCTTCAGCGTTATGCCCGGTTCATAGACCGCGACCGTCGTGCTACCGTTCAACGGATTGGCGTATTTGACATCGAACAGATTGTCGGCGCGGAAATCAACCTTCAGATTGTCGGTCGCCTGGTAGCTGGCGAAGGCGTTGACCAGCGTATAGTCCTCGGCGATCGGGTTGCCCTTGGGCTTGCCATTGTACTGCACCTCGCCGCCGACAGTGAGTTTGTCCTCGAGGAAGCGCAGGCCGAGCTGCGCGGTGACCTGCGCAGACGGGATCGTGGCAAGGTCCGCCCGATCGCCTTCGTAGGATATGGTGTGGCCATTGATGATGGAGGCGGAAAGTCCGGCGTAGCCCCATGCTGCATCATAAACGCCTTCCATCTCGAAGCCGTTGATCTTTGCCTTGGCGAAGTTCTGGTACTGGAAGCAGATCGGAATGCCCGGCCCGAAGGGGCAGCCGCTGGTCGGGTCGAAGGCCGACAGCGTAACGCCCTCGATATAGTCTTCGACGTCGTTGTTGAAATAGGCTGCCTTCAGCCGAAACGCGTCGCCGGATTCGAGAATGTCGTTCTGCTTGTAGTTGACGCCGAATTCGACGGTCTTGCCGGTTTCGGGCTTCAAATTGGGATTGGGCAGGAACGGGAAGCTCACCCCCGCCGGGTGGTTGCCGCTGATCAGGGTTTCGGTCAGCGACGGCGACCGGTAGCCCTCGGCATAGGTGCCGTAGAATTGCAGGCCGGCAAGGCTGGCGCTTTCGAAAGGTGAAACGCCGACGGTGATGCGCGGCGACAGGCGGTCGCCCGACGCTTCGTGCATGCCGTCCTTGAGGCTGTAATTGTCGTAACGCAGCCCGGCGATGACTTCGAGCCAATCCCAGCTGAGCTTGTCCTGCATGTAGGCGCCGGAAACATTGCGCTTGCCGGAAGGCGTGTAGAAGCTGTCGCCACCTGCCGTGCCGCCAGTCTCGACGTCGTCATTCACCCAGTCGCCACCATAGGTCAGTTCATGCGCGAGGCCGCCTGTCTCGAATCGCGACGTGTTCCAGATGTCGATGGCGGCGGTGCCGACATCGAAGGTCGATGTCGAACCTGCCGGCAATATCACGGGAAGGCCGGTGACGGGATCGAATCGGCGCTGAGGAACAAGACTGGTCAGGTCGAGATTGGTCTTGTTGTAGGAGGTGTTGACGTGGAGGTCGAGCCAGCTCCTGTCTTCGTCCGTGATATTGTAGCGCGCGGTGAAGGTGTCCGACTTCAGGTCGACGTCATTGGCCGGCATGCCGCCGCTGATCTCGTTCCAGCCGTCGCTCGAACCAACCCAGCCGAGCTTCAGTTCGCTATTGTCGCTCGGGCGGATTGTGGTCTTGAGCAATCCGCTCAATACGTCGAAGCCGGTGCCCTTGACGGTGTCGCCGCCGCCATCCTTGTAGTCATCGTAGTCGCGGTAGACGATGTTGCCCAGCGCATCCCAGTTCTCGTTGAAGCGATAGGCGCCGGACGCGCTGGTGGTCCAGCCCTTGCCGTTGGTCTCGTAGCGTCCGGTGACGGATCCAGCCCATGTCTCATCCGGCTTGAGGAAGTCCTGGGCGTCCTTGGTGTCGAAGAAAACCACGCCGCCGATCGCGCCCGAGCCATAGGTGTTGGCGACGGGACCACGGATGACGTCGACGGATTTGATAAGTTCGGGGTCGACATAGAAGGTCGATTGGGTTCCGTGATCGGAACGCTGGAAGTTCTGCCGCGCGCCGTCGACTATGACCGCGACGCGGCCGAAATCCTGCAGGCCGCGGATGTTGACGCTGGTGCTGGCGCGCCTGGCATCGGCCTGCGCCGCGACGCCGGGCACGCCGAACAGCACTTCGTTCGGCGTCGTCGCCATGCGGCGGTCGAGCTGTTCCTGGTCGACATGGCTGGCCGAGGCCAGCGATTGGATCGCCGTTTCCCCCGTGCGGCTGATGACCAGAACCTTGTCGAGCAGCGTTGCGCCCGCCGGCGCCGGCTTTTCCTGCTCAGCCTGCTTCGATTGATCGGCCTGCTCTCCCGCCGCCTGTGCCGATTGCTGAGCGTTGGCGGGTGGCACGAACAAGGCAATCGCCGCCACGCCCGCCAGCAAAGCCGCTGCACCGTTCGCCGCCGACCAGCCGCGCCGTTCCCAAATCGCTAACCCCATGTGCCCCAACTCCAAATTCCAGGTTGATGCGGGCTGGCCTGGGGCTGGCTGGCATTTGTGATCGTATTCAGCGTCTTAAATCTTGACTCATTTAATCCGGTATTGCACTGACTAGTAAACATGATTAGTCGAGTCAAGAATGAATCGGATTACGCAAACGCCTAGCCAGACGCCCGGCACAGGAAAGGGACCGATCCACATGAACACCCACAATCCCAACGACTTCCGCTATCGCGTCCGCCGTTCCGACGATGCTTCCGCCCGCTTCGACCGCGTTCCGCTCGCGATGCGCACGCTGTCGAGCAACACGCTGTTCCAGGGCGAGCACGAGATCGGCATCGAGCATCACGGCGCGCTCTACCGGCTCAAGATCACCCGCCAGGGCAAGCTCATCCTCAACAAGTAAGCGGAAGGGATCAGGACAATGGACCAGCGCGTGAAACCCGCCCCGCACGAAATCCGGCGGGCGCGGACGGACAATCCGAAAACGCGCGAGCGCGATCTGGCCGCACAGCTCGGCATTTCGGAGGCCGAGTTGGTGGCCGCGCATTGCGGCGACGGTGTCGTTCGCGTCGAGCCACGCGTCAACGACCTCCTGACCGGCCTCGATGCCGTCGGCGAGGTGATGGCGCTGACCCGCAACGAAAGCGCCGTGCATGAGAAGATCGGCGTCTACGACAAGGTCGTCACCGGCAATCACAATGCCATGGTCCTGGGCGAGAACATCGACCTGCGCATTTTCCCGAAAATCTGGGCGCACGGCTTTGCCGTGGAAAAGCGCGAGGGCGACGACATCCGCCGCAGCCTGCAATTCTTCGACGCGGCGGGCGAGGCGGTGCACAAGGTGCATCTGCGGCCGGGATCCAATCTCTATGCCTATCAGAAACTGGTCGCTTCGCTGGAATCGTCGAACCAGGAACCACTAGTCGCCATTTCGGGGCCAGCCGCCGAGAACGAAGGCCAGGCGGCGGCAACGACCGCGAATCTCGACGATCTGCGCGATCGCTGGAGCCGGCTGACCGACGTGCATCAGTTCTTCGGCATGCTGAAGACGTTGAAGCTCAGTCGCCGCCAGGCTGTGCGCATGGTGGGCCAGGACTACGCCTGGCTGCTCGACAATGATGCGGTGAGAGCCATGTTCAATCATGCCGCCGCGGGCGAAATGCCGATCATGTGCTTTGTGGGAAACCGCGGCTGTATCCAAATCCATTCCGGTCCGGTCAAGTCGATCAAGCCGATGGGGCCATGGATCAATGTGCTGGACGAGACCTTCCATCTGCACCTGCGCACCGACCACATTCATGAGGTCTGGGCCGTGCGCAAGCCGACCAAGGACGGCCATGTCACGTCGCTGGAGGTCTACGACGCCGTCGGCAACATGATCATCCAGTTCTTCGGCAAGCGCCATGAAGGAGAGGGTGAGCGCGACGACTGGCGCTTCCTGGCCGAAAACCTGCCGCGCATTCCAAGCCCGACGGCAGCCTGAGGAAACGATGATGGGTCTTCTCACCGGATTGACGGCCTCGCGCGGATCGATGCTTGGCCCGATGCTCGGCTTTTCCCTTGCCCTCGGCGCGCTGCAGCCGGCCGACGCCAGCGACGGTGTCTCCGTCTTCTCCGATCCCACCAGGATCGCGTCCATCGGCGGCTCGATCACCGAGATCGTCTACGCGCTCGGCGAGGAAAAGCATCTTGTGGCGCGCGATTCCACCAGCCGCTATCCGAAAGCCGCTCTCGACCTGCCGGATGTCGGCTACATGCGTCAGCTGTCGCCGGAGGGTGTGCTGTCGGTCAACCCTTCGGGCATGCTGGCGCTGCACGGCAGCGGCCCCAAGGAGGCGCTCGATGTGCTGAAGAAGACGAGCATCCCCTTCATCGAGGTGCCTGACCAGTACGATCGTGAGGGCATCCTCGAAAAGGTCCGCGTGGTCGGCAAGGCGCTCGGCGCCGACGCCAAGGCCGAAGCGCTGGCCAGGGAGATCGATGCCAAGCTGCAGGCGGCGGAAAAGCAGACGGCCTCGATCAAGCAGCGCAAGCGCGTGCTGTTCGTGCTGTCGATGCAGGGCGGCAAGATCATGGCGGCCGGCAGCGACACCGCGGCCAACGGCATCATCAAGCTGGCCGGCGGCGTCAACGCGATCGAAGGCTTCTCCGGCTACAAGCAACTGTCCGACGAGGCTGTCGTCACCGCCAGGCCGGACGCGATCCTGATGATGAGCAATGCCGGACCGCCGGTAGCGGACGACGAACTGTTCGGCAATGCGTCGATCGCCTCGACGCCGGCCGGAACGGCGCGCAAGCTGATCCGCATCGACGGCGGGTATCTGCTCGGCTTCGGACCACGGACGGCCGACGCCGTCCACGACCTTGCCGTCGCGCTCTATGGCACGCAGATTACGGACTGAGCGGCATGGTCGACCAGTCGATCGCCGGGCCGGCGGAAAGGAAGATGGCCAGCGACGGTGACCGTTCCGGGCGCGCCCGTCTGGTCATCGCGCTCGCCTGCGTCATGCTTGCGGCAGCGGTATTGCTGTCGCTGACCTCCGGCGCCTCGGATGCGTCCGCCGTCAAGGTCGTCGGCGACTGGCTGTTCGGCGCAGCGCCCGGCGACGCGGCGATGAGCGCGCGAGATCGCCTCATCGTCTATGACATAAGGCTGCCGCGCGTCGTGCTCGGCGTGCTGATCGGGGCCGCCCTCGCGGTGTCCGGCGCGGTCATGCAGGGGCTGTTCCGCAATCCGCTTGCCGACCCCGGACTTATAGGCGTTTCGGCGGGCTCCAGCCTCGGCGCGGTCGCCGTCATCGTGCTCGGCGCGACCGTGCTGTCCCCGGTGACCGCCTGGTTGGGCACGCTGGCCCTTCCTCTGGCGGCCTTCTGCGGCGGGTTGTCGGTGACGCTGCTGCTCTACAGGGTCGCGACGCGGCAGGGCCGCACATCCGTCGCCACCATGCTGCTTGCCGGCCTCGCGCTGGCCGCGCTTGCCATGGCGCTGACAGGCATCCTGATCTTCATGGCCGACGACCGGCAACTGCGCGACCTGACCTTCTGGCAACTCGGCTCGCTGGCCGGAGCGACATGGCAGAAGATCGGCTCAGTCGGGCCCGTCATCGCGCTTTCGCTGGCGGCGATGCCTTTCCTGGCGCGCGGCCTCAATGCGCTGGCGCTGGGCGAGGCGACCGCCGGCCATCTCGGCATTCCGGTGCAGCGGCTTAAGTACACGGCCATCGTCGGCGCCTCGGCGGCGGTCGGCGCGTCCGTCGCGGTCAGCGGCGGTATCGGTTTCGTCGGCATCGTGGTGCCGCATCTGCTGCGCCTGCTGATCGGCCCCGACAATCGCTATCTGCTGCCGGCCTCGGCGCTGCTCGGCGCCTCGCTGCTGCTTTTGGCCGACGCTGTCGCGCGCACCATTGTTGCGCCCGCAGAACTGCCGATCGGCATCGTCACGGCGATCGCCGGGGCGCCGTTCTTCCTCTGGATCCTGCTGCGCAAGCGCGGCGTCATCGACCTTTAGGGGTGTTTCATGATCGAAGCGCGCGATGTTTCGGTGGCGATCGGCAGGAAAGGCATCGTCGCCGGCGTCGATTTCGAGGTCAGGCCGGGTGAGATTTCGGCCATTGTCGGGCCCAATGGATCGGGCAAGACGACCTTCCTCAAGGCGCTGTCGGGGGAACTCCCGCATACTGGCCGGATTGCCATCGACGGCCGCGAACTCTCGACCATGACGCCAGTCGAGGCGGCGACGCTGCGCGCGGTGCTGCCGCAGGCGACGACCCTGTCGTTTCCCTTCACCGTGCGCGAGATTGTCAGGCTCGGCCTTGTCGGAGGCCGCTCGGGTGTGCGGCCGGGCGAGGACGAACGCCTGCCGGAACGGGCATTGGCACGTGTCGACCTCGCCGGTTTCGCCGGCCGCTTCTACCAGGAGCTTTCCGGCGGCGAGCAGCAGCGCGTTCAACTCGCCCGGGTGCTGTGCCAGGTCTGGGCGCCGATGCTCGACGGCAAGCCGCGCTATCTGTTCCTGGACGAGCCGGTGTCCAGCCTCGACATCAAGCACCAACTGATCATCATGAACATCGCCCGCGACTTCGCCAGAAGGGGGGGCGGCGTGATCGCCATCCTGCATGACCTCAACCTGACGGCGATGTATGCCGACCGTATTTTCGTCATGCACCGCGGCCGGCTTGCCGCCACCGGTTCGCCGCAGGATGTGCTGAGCGACGATCTGATCGAAAGGGTGTTCGGTTGCCGCTTGAGAGTCGGAGTCCTGCCGGCCGGCAATACGCCGTTCGTGCTGCCGCAATCAGCGGTCAGTTGATATTCAGGCGAGCGCAAATAGCCTAATCTCGACCTGCCGAGCAATATCGCGATGTGGTCAGGCCGCCGGTGCGCGGCGCTCCAGCATGTCGATGCCGAGCAGGCTGCGCACGTTCGGACGCGCCGCCACGAGATCGGCGATCGTGTAGCGGGCGAGCACGGCGAAGAAGGCGTTGAGCGCTTCGCGCAACGCCGAATTGAGCGCGCAGCTGTCGACCAATGGGCATTCCGCGGCGTCGTTCTCGAAGCACTCTGCCATGGCGAAGCTTTCCTCCGTCACGCGCACGACGTCGAACAGGCTGATCGATTCCGCGGCACGGCCAAGCCTGACGCCGCCATTGCGGCCGCGCACCGTCTCGACAAGGCCATTCTCGACCAGCGGCTGGAGGATCTTGAACAGGAAAAGCTCCGACACCGAATACGCGGCGGCGATCTCGGGGATGCGGCTCAGCCGATCGGTATTGGCGGCGCAATACATCAGGATGCGCATGGCATAATTGGTCTGGCGGGTAAGCCGCATCTTGTCCTCACAAAGCGCTGGCGAGCTGCGATCACGCCAGATTTTGAACTTTGCTGGTGCGGCATTGCTCCGAGCTTCCGGATTCACCGCACTGGCCTCTGCGGAATATGGCCTATACCTTGGAATAATTCCAGACTAGCTTCGCATATAGCTGAATATTCTCGTCAACTTTGTGTGCGCAACGCAGCAAGACGCGGCCGATTCGGCTGTCACGCGCATTTCCTCGGGCGAAATACCAGAGCGGTCCAGCGTCTGGCAGAATGGCCGACCGCTCCAACTCTTTGTTTTCACGCAATTCCCTTGGGAAAGCGCCACGCGTTTTTCCCGGGAACACCATTACACACCCTTTCCTGGAATGCTCTAATGGGTCCGAAATTGACGAGGAGCGGCTCCGACATGTCACAACCCGCCACGGCCGTGGCTTCCGCCGGATATGATGCCGACTCGCATGCCAAGCTTGCCATGCTGCGGCGGACCAAATTCGTCGCCACGGCGGCGCTTGCGCTTTGCGTCGCCGTGTTCGCCCTGGCCAAGTCCTTCGAGGGCACACATCCATGGCTCGGCTTCGTCGCCGCCTTTGCCGAGGCGGCGACCATTGGCGGCCTGGCCGACTGGTATGCGGTGGTCGCGTTATTCAAGCGGCCTCTCGGTCTGCCGATCCCGCACACGGCAATCATCCCCGAGAACCAGAACCGCATCGCCGACAATCTCGGCCGTTTCATCGAAGTCAATTTCCTTGCCCCCGAGCCGGTGCGCGAAAAGCTGGCCGAGGTCGATTTCTCGGCGCTTGTCGCCGACTGGCTGGCCGATTCCGAGCGCGCCGAGGGCCTGTCGCGTTTCGTCGTGCGGCTGATTCCGCAGACACTTGCCGCCGTCGAGCAATCGGGGCTGCGCGGCTTCGTCACCAGCCGAATGCTGGAACAGATCGAAAAAGTGCCGCTGGCGCCCCTGGCGGCCGAATTGCTCTCGGCCCTGACCGACGATCGCCGTCACCAGAGGCTGTTCGATGAGTTCATCAAGGTGATCGGCCGATTCCTCAACGATGAACAGGCGCTAACGACCATGCGCGAAAAGATCCGCGAGGAACTGCCGTCGCTGTTCAACCTGTTCCGGGCCGACGCCTATCTCCTGAAGAAGATCGTCGCCTCGGCCGGTTCGCTGCTCGACGAGGTGAGAGCGGATCCCGACCACCCGATGCGCGCCGAATTCGACCGTTTCGCGCAGGGCTTCGTCGACCGGCTGAGAACGTCGAAGCAATATGCAAGGCGCGCCGAGAAGCTGAAGCGCGATTTCCTCGCCAGGCCGGAAGTCAAGGCGCTGGCCGGCGACATGTGGGAAAGTCTCAGCCTGTTCATCGAGCAGGATGCCAAAGCGCCGCAATCGATCATCCGTGCGCATCTTGCCAACATGTTCGCCGAGGTCGGCAGGCATCTGGCCGGAGACGCCAAGATCAGGGCCGACATGAACCAGGGATTCGTGGTGGCGCTGTCCTCTTTCGTCGAGAGCCAGAAGAGCGGCGTATCGAAATTCATCGCCGACCAGGTCAAGCGCTGGGACCTGGCGCAACTGACGCGGTTGATCGAGATGAACATCGGCCGGGACCTGCAATATATCCGCTTCAACGGCATGATCATCGGCGGTCTGGCCGGCATCGCGCTTTACACCGCGGAGCGGCTGTTTCTCGTCAATTGACGGGCGCACGCCATGCCCTATTCTCATGGGGCCGGGCATCAGCAGTCGCGGCAACAGGGGAGCAGATGAGCGTGGCCAAACGACCGGATTCCGATTCCTTCACGGACATGTTCGGCCGGTTCGGCCGTGACCTGAAACTGCCCAATGTCGATGTCGAGGCGATCCTCGCGCACCACCGCAAGAACCTCGAAGCGTTGGAGAAATCGGCGCGGGCAAGTGCCGCCGGCGCGTCGTCGCTGTTTTCCAGGCAACGCGAGATGCTTCAGGACACGCTGCGCGAAATCGCCGACATGACGCAAAGCTACAGAGCGCCGGGCACGCCGCAGGACCTGATGGCCAAACAGACTGAGTTCGCCAGGAAATCCTTCGAGACCACGCTGAAGAATGCCAGCGAAGTGGCCGAGCTGGCCAGGAAATCCGGCACCGAATCGGTCGACATCCTCCGCATGCGCATCAAGGAGGCGATGGAGGAAATCCGCGCCGGCTTCGAGAAGAAGTAGCTCGCGTGCCAAAGACTGATTGCCTGCCAGCCCTGCGCTCGGCGAAGGTTGTTCACATGCTCTCTCATCGGCCCGCCACGCTGTTGCACCGGGCAAATACGGCTTGACGCGATGCCAGGATTCACGTCGATCCTGGGGGAACGGAATCATGCAGGGCGAATTGACAGGAGCCGCCGGTTCGTGGTCCGGAAGCGTTGGAAGCCATCGGGAAAACAGGAATGACCGAAATACGGCCTAAGACGCCGCCGACCTACGAGCAGTTGAGGACGATGTCCGGGCAGGAGCTCGGCGTCTCGGAATGGACGACAGTCGACCAGAACCGTATCAACCAGTTCGCCGAATGCACCGGCGACCATCAGTGGATCCATGTCGACCCCGAACGGGCGCGGCGACAAAGCCCATTCCGCACGACGATCGCGCATGGCTACCTGACGCTGTCGATCATCGGCGCGCTGGCGCTCGGCATGGGAATCGTGCCCGAGAACACGCAGGCCGCCTTCAACTACGGCTTCGACAAGGTGCGTTTCCTGGCGCCGGTCAAGGTGGGCGCACGCATCCGGCTGCGCACCACGCTGCTGTCCATGGAGGACAGGGGGCCGGGCCAATACCTGATGAAGGCCGCCAACACCGTCGAGATCGAAGGCGAGGAAAAGCCGGCGCTGACGGCCGAGACGCTGGTCATGCTCTATGAGCGCCGCAAGCGGGCAGGGCCTGAACGGGAGTCCGTCAGGCCCCTGAATTGATCTTTGTCAGGGTTCTTTGCCTGCCGGCTCGGCAAAAGGCTGAGCGCGCATTTCGGGCGCAGCGCGGCCGACGGCGCGAGCCGAAACCAGCGCCAGCACCAGCGCCGCCAGCGTCAGGGCCGTTGCTGTCTGGAAGGTCACCTGCATTCCGCTGGCCGCCGACGCTGACGTCAGCATGCCTTGGCCGATGCCTTCGCGTCCTCCGGCTGATGCGGCGGCGAATATGGCGCCCATGACGGAGGCGCCCGTAATGAGGCCAAGGTTGCGCGACAGGTTGAGCAGGCCGGAGATGACGCCGCGTTGACCGGCGCCAACGCTGCTCATGACGGCGGCATTGTTCGCCGTCTGGAACAAGGCATAGCCGAAGCAGGTGACGGTGATGGGGACGACATAGCTGGCGATGCCGAGTGCCGTCATTGCCAGGGACAGGAGGAACGTGCCCGTGGCGAGGCCAAGCAGGCCCGCGACCATCATCCTTTTGGCTCCGAAGCGGTCGGCAAGGCGTCCGGCCAGCAACGCCGACAGTGCAGAGACCAGCGGGCCTATCGCGAGCACCAGTCCGACGTTTGCCGGGTCCAGTCCGAGCCCGCGCGAGAGATAGAACGGCGCGACCACCAAGGTCGCCATCATCACGGTGGCGACGATCAGGTTCATGGCCAGGCTGGCGCTCAGCGAGAGATCACGGAAGGCGGAAAGCTCGACCAATGGGTTTTTCGCCATCCTTTGCGCCGTGGCGAACAGGAAGATGCCGATGCCACCCGCGATCAGCAGGCCGATATTGATGAGCCCGAAACTGCCTCTACCCAGTGTCATCGCCAGCGCGTAAGCCGCCAATGCCAGGGCCAGCAGGCCCGTGCCCAAACCATCGAAGCCGGCTTGACCGGTCCGCGTCATCCGATTGCCGGCAGGCAAAGCGCGCCAGGCCATGGCAAAGGTCAGGACGCCGAGCGGCACGTTGACCAGGAAGATCGAACGCCAGCCGAGAGCGGCGATCAGCAGGCCGCCCAAGGAAGGGCCGAGCGTGGTGCCGATGGCCGACATGGCGCCCAGCAGGCCCATGGCGCTGCCGGTTCTGGCCTTGCTCACCGTCTCGGCGACAAAGGCCAATGTCAACGCCATCATCAGCGCCGCGCCAAGCCCTTGCACCGCCCGCGCCGCGATCAGCAGCCACAAAGCCGGCGAGAGGCCGCAGAGCACCGACGCCGATGTGAACAGCGCGATGCCGAAAAGCAGCAGCGGCCGCCGCCCGAGCATATCGGCGAGGCGCCCGGCACTGACGATCAGAATGGTGATCGCGAGCAGATAGGCGAGCACGACCCATTGTACCTGTTGGAACGAAGCGTCGAATGCCTGCATCAGCGAGGGAAGGCCGACACTGGCGATGCTGGTGCCCAGCGACGACAGCAGCGTGGCCAGCGACAGGCTCGCCAGCGCCCACCCAGCCGATCCTCTCTGTTGCGGCGCTGATATCAGCACATCCCGATCCTGCTCCGCGATTGCCATGGCGATCTCCTTTCTGCCCACTCCGGAAACCGGAGCCGCCAGAGATCTAATCTTGCGGCTGATATGGCGGAAGACGCAGCATTTGCATGATATCAGTGCATTGAACGCCACATCATGTTATAATCCGCCGATGACATCGCCCGATCTCAACCTGCTCGTTGCCCTTGATGTCCTGCTGGCCGAAGGCAGTGTGGCGCGTGCCGCGATGCGGTTGCGGCTCAGCCCCTCGGCGATGAGCCGCACGCTGGCGCGGCTGCGCGCGGCGACGGGAGATCCGCTGCTGGTGCGCGCCGGTCGCGGCCTGGTCCCAACGCCACGCGCGCAGGAACTGCGCCAAAAGGTCGGCCGTGTGGTTCAGGATGCGGAAACGCTGCTGCGCCCGGCCAGGCTGCTCGATCTGCCGGGCCTGGAGAGGACCTTCACGCTGCGCACCAATGAAAGCTTCGTCGAGGAGTTCGGACCGCGGCTGATCGCCCGCATCGAGACCGACGCGCCGGGCGTAAGGCTGCGTTTCGCGCCGAAGCCGGAGAAAGATATGGCGTCGCTACGCGAAGCGGCGATCGATTTGGAAATAGGCGTGGCCGGTGAAAGCGGGCCGGAGGTGCGCATCCAGGCGCTTTTTCGCGACCGTTTCATCGGCGCCGTGCGCAACGACCACCCGCTGGGCCAGGGCGCGATGACGCCGGAACGCTATGCGGCAGGCCGTCACATCAACGTCTCGCGGCGGGGCCGCGAAAGAGGACCGATCGATGAGGCCTTGAGCCGGCTCGGATTGCAACGGACAGTCGTGTGCATGGCTTCCGGTTTTTCGGCCGCACTCGCCATGGCGCGCGCCTCGGACCTGATCGCCAGCGTGCCCGAGCGGCATACGCAAGGCGCGCGCGCCGGCATGCAGAGCTTCTCGCTGCCGGTCGACATCCCGGCGGTCACCATTTCCATGCTCTGGCATCCGCGGCTCGATGCCGATCCGGCGCAGCGCTGGCTGCGCAGTTGCGTGCGCGAGATTTGCATGAAGTCCTGATCGCGCAAGCCTCGCCGCGGCCTTCAGCGCGGCATGGCAGCCTCCAGCGTCCTGAAGATTCGCTCGTCTTCGCACTGGGCAACGTTGAAGCGCAGGAAGCGGCTGGCCGATTGCGACAGGCTGAACGCGTTGCCGGGCGCCAGCACGACATTGGCCGCAAGCGCGCGGCGGGCGACCTCGGCTGCGTCCACTGCATCCGGCAGGCTGCACCAGAGGAACAGGCCGGCGGGCTGCTCGATCCAGGGTGTGATGCCGATCTCCTTCAGCCGGGCGCCGGTCTCGCCCATGGCACGCGAAAGCCGGGCGCGCAGCAGGTCCATATGCTTGCGATAGCTGCCATCCCTGAGCAGGGACAGCACCAATTCGGCCGCGAGCCGCCCGCCGCCGAAGGTGGTGGCGATCTTGAGGTCGGCCAGCCCTTCCATCCAGTCAGGGGGCGCGGCGATGAAGCCGCAGCGTATCGAGGCCGAAAGCGTCTTGGAGAAACTGCCGATATGGACGACACGCTCGAGACCGTCGAAAGCCGCGAGCCTTGGGGCAGGGGCGTGTTCGAAATCGGCGAAGATATCGTCCTCGACGATGGTCAGGTCCGATTGATCGGCGAGCTTGAGCAGCCGGTGCGCGATGACCGGCGACAGGATCGCGCCGGTCGGGTTGTGGATGGCGGAGTTGGTGATGTAGAGGCGCGGCCGATGCTCGGCCAGCGCCTGCGCGAACAAGTCGATATCCGGCCCCGATGGCGTATAGGGGACGCTGACGACCTTGGCCTGATGGGCGCGCAACAGCGCGTGGAAATTGAAATAGCAGGGATCGTCGACCAGCACCGTATCGCCGGGTTCGAGCAGGAACCGGCACAGGAGATCGATGGCCTGCGTGCCCGATTCCGTCAGCATGATCTGTTCGGGGGAAGCCTCGATGCCATGCGTGGCCATGCGCCGCGCCAGCAATTGGCGCAGCGGCGGCAACCCGAGCGGCGTGCCGTAGTCGGCGAGCGCCACATCATCGGCGCGCGCCACCGTGCGCAGCGCGCGGCGCAGCGCCGCCTGCGGCATCCACGACGCGGGCAGCCAGCCGCAGCCGGGCTTCAGCATATCGTCGCCCGCTTCCAGCGACTGCCGCGAAACCCAGAGCGGATCGACGGCGCGGTCGAGCCGGGGACCGATCTCGGCCAGCGACAACGGCGCCAGCGATCCGGCGGCATAGAAGCCGGAGCCTGGCCGGGAACGGATCGCGCCTTCCGCAGCCAGGCGTTCATAGGCCTCGACCACCGTGGATTTGGAAACCTGCATGGATTTCGCGAAGGCGCGGATCGAGGGCAATTGGGCGCCGGGCGTGAGGCTACGCGCGGCAATTCGCTGGCGGATGGTGGACATGATGCCTTCGACAAGGGTTCCGCTGTTGTCGACTCTCGCTGATTCGTCCATCTGTACCTTCCGACAAACCATGACAGTTTTGTTGAATTGTACTGCATTGTCTCTGGTCGCGCCATGGGTATGGGCCCGATAGAGGGCGCAATGGATGGATTGCCTGCAATGGACAAGACGACGAGCGGCTGGATGAGCGGATTCATCGGCGTGTTGATTTTCAGCGGCTCCCTGCCGGCAACGC
Organism: Mesorhizobium sp. CA13; assembly: GCF_020165235.1. Taxonomy (NCBI): domain Bacteria; kingdom Pseudomonadati; phylum Pseudomonadota; class Alphaproteobacteria; order Hyphomicrobiales; family Phyllobacteriaceae; genus Mesorhizobium; species Mesorhizobium sp. CA13. Next base: position 201,428 of record NZ_JAIUHS010000012.1, read on the forward strand.
GCGTGGCGGTGATGGATTTCGATCCGACGTTCCTGACGTCGGCGCGCGCGGTGATAGCAGCCTTGCTTGGCCTCGCGTTGCTGCTCGTGTTCCGCGAGAAGCGCCCGGAGCGTCATGACGTGATGTCGCTTGTCATCGTCGCATTGGGTGTGGTGGTCGGCTTTCCCTTGCTGACAGCACTGGCGCTGAAGCATGTCACCTCTGCCCACTCCATCATCTTCGTCGGCCTGCTGCCGCTGGCGACCGCGATCTTCGGCGTGCTGCGCGGGGGCGAAAGGCCGAGGCCGGCCTTCTGGCTGTTCTCATGCCTCGGCAGCGCGCTGGTGGGCGGGTTTGCCCTTGCGCAGGGCGTGACGGCCTCGCCGGTTGGCGATGCACTGATGCTCGCCGCCATCGTCGTTTGCGGCCTGGGCTACGCAGAAGGCGCCGCGCTGTCGCGCAGGCTCGGCGGCTGGCAGGTGATCTGCTGGGCGCTGGTGCTGTCACTGCCGGTCATGCTGGTGCTGACCGTGGCAACCCTGCCATCGTCCTTCGCTACGGTCGGGATCAATGCCTGGATCGGGCTTGCCTATGTCTCGCTGTTCAGCATGCTGATCGGCTTCGTGTTCTGGTACCGCGGCCTCGCGCAGGGGGGTATCGCCGCCGTGGGGCAGTTGCAACTGCTGCAGCCTTTCTTTGGCCTCGCGCTGGCGGCGACACTGCTGCATGAGCAGGTCAGCCCTCTTATGGTCGTCATCACGCTCGGCGTGGTGCTGTGCGTGTTCGGCGCCAAAAAGTTTGCCAAGCGGGATTTGTCACGGCGCGCGACCAGCGCCGCTGGCTAAAACTTCGTCACCACGCCGATGCCGATGCCTTCGAAGCCGCCCATCGCCATCAGCGCGGCCGGCGCTTCCTCAAGGCTGATCTTCTTGCCGACCAGCAGCTCGGGTTTCAGCTTGCCGGTGCGGATCATCTCCATCATCGCGGGGTATCGGTAGGCCTGCATGCCGTGGCTGCCGAGGATTTCGAGCTCGAAGGCGATCACCTTGTCCATCGGAACCTGCGGGCGGGCGTGATCGCCCAGCATCAGGCCGACCTGCACATGGCGGCCGCGCCGACGCAGATTGGCGATCGAATTGAACGATGTCGTGGGGTGGCCGAGCGCATCCATGGACATGTGCACGCCGCCATTGGTAATCTGCTTGACCGCCTTGACGACGTTCGGGGTCGTCGCCGCGTTGATGGTCGCCACCGCGCCGATCTTCCTGGCGAAGTCCAGCTTCTCTTCGGTGAGGTCGATTGCAATCACGTTGGCGCCCATGGCGCTGGCGATCATGATCGCCGACAGGCCGACGCCGCCGCAGCCATGCACCGCCACCCATTCGCCCGGCGTCACCCGGCCCTGGTCGACGATGGCGCGGAACGAGGTGACGAAGCGGCAGCCGAGGCTGGCGGCAGTGGCGAATTCCATCTCGTCGGGCAGGCGCACGAGATTGGTGTCGGCGTGCTCGATGGCGACATATTCGGCGAACGAGCCCCAGGCGTTGAAGCCCGGTTGGGACTGATGCTCGCAGACCTGGTGATTGCCGGACGTACATTCGAAACAATGGCCGCAGCCGACGGCGAACGGGACGGTGACGCGCTCGCCAGCCTTCCAGCGGGTCACCTGCTTGCCGGCGGCTACCACGACGCCGGCCAGTTCGTGACCGGGGACATGCGGCAAGCGGATATCGGCGTCATGGCCCATCCAGCCGTGCCAATCGCTGCGGCACAGACCTGTCGCCTCGACCTTGATGACGACGCCGTCCGGGGCCGGCTTCGGATCGGGAACGGTCTGGATCGTCGGCGCTTCGCCGAATTTTTCGAAGACGACGGCTTTCATCGGCAACTCCACCTTGCGCGCACTTCGGGAAACGATAGCCGATTCCCTGGCCGGTCAAGCGGAAATCGATTCCGCCAGACAAGTCGGCCCTTTGCGCATGCGCCGAGGGTGACGCTGCGCGTCGCCGAATGAAGGTTACTCGGCATCGATCTGGTTCTGCGGCGCGGCTTTCTGAAAGGCCGGCAGGGCCATGCAGGCGGCATTGATGCGCGAGATCGTCGGGTAGGGCGCCATATCGACGCCGAAACGGGCATTGCTGGTGACCTGTGCCGCCAGGCAGATATCGGCCAGCCCCGGCGTGTCGCCGTGGCAGAACGTGCCGGTCTCGGGCGAAGCCATCAGCAGGCCTTCGAGTGGCTTGAAACCCTCTTTGACCCAGTGCCGGAACCAGTTGGCGACATCCTCGTCGCCGGCGCCGAACAGGGTTCGCAGCGCGGTCAGGATACGCAAATTGTTCACCGGATGGATATCGCAGGCAATCATCTGCGCCAGCATCCTGACGCGGGCGCGCCCAACTGCGTCCTTCGGCAGCAGAGGCGGTTCGGGCTTCGTCTCGTCGAGGAATTCGATGATCGCCAGCGATTGCGTCAGCAGCGTCCCGTCGCCCAGGATCAGCGCCGGCACCAACCCTTGGGGATTCACCGCAAGATAGGCCGGTTCGAGATGTTCGCCATGGCGCAGGTGATGCGGCACGTAGTCATAGGTCAGCCCCTTCATCTCCAGCGCAATCCGCACCCGGTAGGAGGTGGAGGAGCGGTAGTAGTTGTGAAGGACGATGTCGCTCATGCACTCACCGATTTGGCGGGCCGATGGTCACTTCGATCGTGCCGATGCCGTCGACGCCGCCGGTCATCGTCTCGCCAGGCTTGACCGCGCCGACACCGGCCGGCGTGCCGGTGAAGATGAGGTCGCCTGGCTGCAATTCCATGCCTTCGCTGCAGATCGAGACGATGTCGGAGATCGGCCAGATCAACTCGGCGAGATCGGCGTCCTGCCGGACTTTGCCGTCGACGGCCAGCCAGATACGGCCCTGGCTCGGATGGCCGGATTTTTGCGCGGGAACCAGAGGACCACACGGCGCGGAGCGGTCGAAAGCCTTCGACCAGTCCCATGGCCGCGCCGCTTTCTTGGCTTCGTCCTGGAGATCGCGGCGGGTGAGGTCGATGCCGACGGCATAGCCCCAGACATGATCCAGCGCCTGGGCGCGCGGGATGCGGAAGCCCGGCTTGCCGATCGCGGCCACCAGTTCGATCTCATGGTGCAGGTTGGTCGTCAGGGGCGGGTAGGGGACCGTGGCGCCGGAGTCTGCCACCGCATCGGCCGGCTTGGTGAAGAAGAAGGGTGGATCGCGCTCGTCATTGCCGAACTCCCTGATATGCGCCGCGTAATTGCGCCCGACGCAGAAGATGCGGCGCACCGCAAAGCGCTCGCTCGAGCCGGCCACTGCGACCGAGGGCGTTGGGGGGGCGGGGAGGACA
>NZ_JAIUHS010000013.1:0-188725 GCF_020165235.1 Mesorhizobium sp. CA13
AAGCCGAGCGTCAATCCGAAACCCGGAATGACGCTCGGCTGTCGAAACCGCCAACCCGCCCGAGCGGGTGCTGTGATGGCCACTGCTGTCATGGAGTTCTGGATCGCCCCACTCGTTCAAGCCAGATTGCCCTCCGCTATGACTTCAAGAGCCTTGGGCGTGCAAGTTCGTTGAAAGATACGGCGCCTACTTCCATTCGCCCAAAGGCGTGTGGATTTTCCTTCTTCGCGGTCATTCGGGCTTTCTCCAGCTCTTCTGACTACTCCTTCCTGCGCAGGTCTCCAGATCTGGTTGGATGAGCATCATCACCGAAATGATAGGGTACGCGTATTCTTCAGTCGTCGAAAAATTAAACCCGGGGGACAAGCCTTGCATGTCGCGACCAGTGTTGGGTCCCGAGCTTCCATCGCGCGCATACCGCCCGGCAGATGGCGTTCGGCGGATCGGACGACAGAATTTGCAGACGTCGTCGTGTGGACCAGGCGACGCCGACAACGACGAAAGCGAAGCTATGGCAGCAAGTAGTAGCGAACACTATCGCGCGCGGGTCGGCCGACGGTCGGAAGTGGGACCCTTGCTCAAAAGAATAGGTTGGCCACGTCACTAAGATATCTCACGCGTTCCCGTGAAGGCATTCTACGCAATACAAAACCAACGCATCATGGAGCGCATAAGTCAGATTAGAAATCCGCCTGGGGAGGAGGATATGAAAAACATCTCAAATGACCTGATGGAAATAGCCGGCCGAATTCGCCCTGCGCGAGAAGCCTTCGCGGAGGCGGACAGGAGGAGGGTCGAATCCGCTTTGGAGGCAGGACGACTTCTTTGCCAAGCCAAGGACGACTGCCTGCACCAACAATGGATGGCTTTCCTGAGATGGGCCGATATGGATGAACAAGAAGCTCGAAAGCTGATGCAGCTTGCCCGCGCGGGACTGACATCGTGCGTCGTTTCGGAAATCGGCGGCATCGATGCGGCACTGGCCTATCTTGTGGAGGCAAGATTGCCCGAGCCGGAAGAGTGCCTGACCGTGGGCCGCATAGGCTGGCCGGAAAAGAACACGCCCTTCGCGATTATCAAACCCAATGCCGCGCATCCCGGCTATTACGATATCGCCATTGCCGACATGTGGGCCAATCCAGCAACGGTTTTCTCATCGAGAAAGCCGCTTCGGGGGGAAAGCATGAGGCAAGCCGACGGGTCGTTCTTCAACAGCCTCTGGCATATTGTCGATCGTGAATTGGATGTCCCGCATTCGCAGCGCGAGTTCCAGATGATGCCGGCGGATCTGTTCTCGCGAGATGGTGCCTTCCTCTTCGCCAAGCCTGTTTCCGCGGCTGACAGTGCGACGGAAAGCGAGGCCCTCAGCTACATTCTTTGAATGTTCGCCGGCAAATGCGACCACGCGCAGCCGGCAACAGTTCCATTGCATGGACCGGAAAATCGCCCTGCCGGCCTCGGCGTGCTCTTGCCTAGCGTTGTTCGTCACGGCAGGACACTCCAGCGCGCAGCCTCACCTGGACGAAGATCTATCAAGCTCAGGCGAGGCTGTTCGAGGGCAATTTCCCGGCTCGGCTCCCGGACGGCAAGTTGAAGCGAGAACCGAGCTACCTCTAAGAGCATGGCAAAAGACCGAACGGCCGCCGACCGGAATTTTGACGGAAAATGAACTCAAGCAATCGACGCGCCAATGAAGCGCCGTCAGCCGGCTTGCAGCCGAGCGTGGCTGCGCGCCAGATCATCTCGTCTCGTCCATTTGCAATGGCCATCAGCACTTAGCGTTGTCAAACCGCGCCAGACGACCGTCCGGGCCTATACCAGGTCTCGGAAGTGGTAATGTCTTATCCGATTGCGCACTCCATTTTCTTGGCCGCTGCTGGCTTAATCGCGTCAGTTGTCATCATCAGAGTGGCGGTTACATGCGCATCGCGATTGTTGGTTCGGGTTACGTGGGTCTTGTATCGGGCGCTTGCCTGGCTGATTTCGGCCATCAAGTCGTCTGCGTCGATAAGGCGGAGGCCAAGATTGCCGATCTCCAGGCCGGAAGAATGCCGATCTATGAGCCAGGTCTCGACGACCTCGTCGACAAGAATTCCGCGAGCGGCCAGCTCACCTTCACCAGCACGCTTGCAGCGGCAGTCGCCGATGCGGACGTGGTGTTCATTGCCGTCGGAACGCCTTCGAGGCGAGGCGACGGCCATGCCGATCTGTCCTATGTCTACGAAGCGGCCCGGGAAATCGCGGCCGCTGTTCACGGGTTCACCGTGGTGGCAATCAAATCCACGGTGCCGGTGGGCACGGGGGATGAGGTCGAACGGATCATTCGCCAATGCAATCCCCTGGCCGATGTGGCGGTCGTCTCCAACCCGGAATTCCTGCGCGAAGGAGCCGCGATCGACGACTTCAAACGACCAGACCGGATCGTTATCGGCCTGCCGTCGGACGAGCGTGGCCGGGAGGTGATGGCGGAGGTGTATCGGCCGCTTTATCTCAACCAGGCGCCAATCCTGTTTACCGGCCGCCGCACGTCCGAGCTGATCAAATATGCGGCCAACGCCTTCCTGGCGCTCAAGATCACGTTCATCAACGAGATCGCGGATCTCTGCGAGAGCGTGGGCGCGAACGTGCGCGAGGTAGCGCGGGGCATCGGGCTCGACAATCGCATCGGCTCAAAGTTCCTGCACGCTGGCCCGGGCTATGGAGGATCCTGTTTTCCGAAAGACACGCTGGCTTTGGTCAAGACGGCGCAGGACAGCGGCGCGCCATTGCGCCTGATCGAAACGACGGTTGCCGTGAACGACCAGCGAAAACGCACCATGGCGCGCAAGATCGTATTTGCCTGCGGCGGCGATGTCCGCGCAAAGACGGTGGCCTTGCTGGGTCTTACCTTCAAACCCAACACCGATGATGTCCGTGAAGCGCCTTCCCTTTCGATCATCCAGGCCTTGATCGATTTTGGAGCACATGTCCGAGTGTATGACCCCGAAGGCATGGATCAGGCGAAAATCGTGCTCGGCACAAGCGTAAGCTATGCCGAAGGCGCCTATGAATGCGCCGAGGGCGCCGATGCGCTGGTCATCGTGACCGAGTGGAATCAGTTCCGCGCCCTGGATTTTGAACGACTGTCCCGCACGATGTCGAAACGGGTGGTGGTCGACCTGCGCAACATTTACCGGCGGGAAGAGATTTCCAAGCACGGCTTCGAGTACGTGAATATCGGTGAGGGAGCGGTCGCAGACAAGGCAGTTTTCGCCGCGGCCGCGGAATGAGGTATCTGATCACCGGCACCGCAGGATTCATCGGTTTTCACCTGGCGCGCCGGCTGCTCGAGGACGGTCATCGCGTCACCGGCTTCGACGGGATGACGCCATACTATGACATCGTCCTGAAGCAGTCCCGACACGCCCTGCTTCAAAGATACGACGCCTTTCGCGCCCATATCGGCCAACTGGAAGACCTGGATGCCCTTCGCCGCGCCGCGGACTCCGCCCGGCCCGATGTGATCGTGCATCTGGCCGCGCAGGCCGGTGTCCGCTACTCAATCGACAATCCGCGAAGTTACACGGACAGCAATCTCGTCGGCTCGTTCAACGTGCTTGAGCTTGCGCGTGATCTCAAGCCCCGGCATTTGCTCCTTGCGTCCACGAGCTCGGCCTATGGAGCGAACGACAAGATGCCATTCGTCGAAACCGACAAGGCTGATTGCCCGTTGACCTTCTATGCGGCCACGAAGAAGGCGATGGAGGCGATGGCGCACTCCTATTCACATATCTTCGGGACGCCGACCACCTGCTTCCGCTTCTTCACCGTATATGGCCCCTGGGGCCGGCCCGACATGGCACTCTTCAAATTTGTCGACGCGATCGAGAACGGCCGTCCGATCGAAGTGTATGGCGAAGGCCTGATGAAGCGTGATTTCACCTATATCGACGATCTCGTCGAAGCCATCGTCCGGCTCGTCGAATGCACGCCGGCGACAGGTCGCGCGGCGTCCGCTCCCGGCGTCGTCGACACGCTGTCACCCGTCGCGCCGTGGCGTGTCGTCAACATAGGCGGCGGCGAGCCTGTCGGGCTGCTGCCTTTCATCGAGACGATCGAGAAGTGCCTGGGCAAACGCGCCATCCGCAAGATGTTGCCGATGCAGGCTGGCGACATGCGGGCAACCTATGCCGACCCCCGCCTGCTGGAGGCCCTTACCGGCTTTCGCCCTTGCACCAGCGTCGAGGACGGGGTGACCGCCTTCGTACGCTGGTATCTGGAAGAACGGCCGTCGCGGCCGACAATAGCCGCCTGAAGCGCGCAGTCCTGTGATCAGTGCACGCGCCTAACTCCTTGGCCCGACACAGGTTGGTCATGCCGAGGCCAGCTTGGCGTGTATCCTGGGCCTCTCGCCATGCCAGGATGTCACCTCAATGGCGGCTCCGTCTCCACAAAGCACTGTAAAGCCGCTGTCGGTATGAGTTTGGACCTGGCCGGTCAGCCCGATATGGCGCCCAGGCAGGGCAAACATGCGCGCCTTCTCGATCACGATCTTGGCACCGGCAGTGAAAGTGAAGGCGCCCGGATAGGGATCGCCGACGGCGCGGACAAAACGAAGGACATTCTCGGCGGCATCGTTCCAGTCGATCATTCCGTCATCGGGCGTGCGCTTTGCGCAGTAGCTGGCAAGGGATTCGTCCTGCGCGACGCCCACGGCTTTGTCACGACCTATCGCCGCCACGACAAGCGGCGTCATCTCGAACAAGGCCTGCTTGTGCTTGTCGTAGAGCGAGCGAGCGGTTTCGTCCGGCGCCACGGCAAAAAGCTTCTGGAGGACGATAGGGCCACTATCGACACCCTCGTCGAGCCGGAAGAAAGTCGAGCCCGTCTCCTTTTCATTCGCAATGATCGTCCAGGGGATCACCGCCCTGCCCCGAAAACGCGGTAACGGCGCCGGGTGAAAGCCGATCGAGCCATATCGGGCGACCGAGCGAAATTCGCCGCGGCAGATCTGCGACCAGCCGACCACCATCGTCAAATCGGGCCGTTCGGCTTCGAGCCTGTCGATCGTGTCGGGCGCATTGATGTCCCTGGTCAGGTGGACCGCGGCCCCGGCCAGACGTGCCGGCCCCGCCAGATCGACGAAATCGGAATGGCGTTTGGAAGCTTCGCCCGCAAGGGTGACAAGCAGCGATGGCGTCATGCCAGCTTCGACAAGGGCATCGAATGCGACCCGAGATCCCTCCACCGCACCGACAAAGGCTATGCGCATGAATTCAAGGCTCCAACTCACCGGCGTGAGCGATAGATGGACACAGATCTCTTCTATTGTCTGCTTCGTTTCTGCGCCCAAGTCCTCCTTTAGAGGTAAACGGCAGCCGGCCATGCATCCCTATGTGCAACTCGTCCCTTCAAAGAAAGCTGGGTATTTAGGGATTGCGACAGCGGGATTGGAATACGCGATGGACAGCTTCGCCGGCTTGGCATTTCTGGATCGCAGCGCCGCTACAGTCGGGAAGGGCGGATCTGATCTTCCACGCATGGCGATCCTGCTTTCTGGACGCCGACGCATTTGTGCTTTCGTCCCGCTACGAAGATTGCGCGGTACTGCTCAAGGCCATGGCCGGCAGCCCGCCCATCGCGTCCTTAGACTGCGACGTCATACATGCTGCGCTGCGATCCCCAAGGACTGAAGACCTGTCACCATGCTGACGACCACCCGTCTGACATTGCATAAGATCGACGCCCGGATCAGGATGACCTGGGCTGCGTCGGGCGCAGACGCGTTTCTTGTCTCCTACCCCAAGTCCGGAGCAACCCAGCTTAGACATATCCTTTCGGAATACTTCAGTCGCCACGCCAACGGCGAGAATGGCGATCTTTCGCCAATGTTCGAGGTTCTTCCGGATTTCGATCTCGATCCGACAAGGGGCATTCCGGCTTTTCGTTACACAGATGAGCGCCATCGCGTGCCGCTCGTCCTGGTTTCGCACCTCACCTACAGACGCTCGCTTTTTCTCAATCGACCCATCATCTTCATGACCCGAGATCCGCGCGACGTAATCGTGTCAGCTTATTTCGATGCCACACGTCACAAACACTGCTTCGAAGGCACCATGGACGCGTTCATTGCCGATCGCGAACAAGGCCTGCCGGCTCTGATAGTATATCTGAATGATTGGGGTAGAGGTCTAAAGCATCACGTGAGTGCAGTATTGGGCTATGGGGAACTGACTGAAGATCCTATGGGTGCCTGCACGCGTATCCTGACATTTCTTGGCCACACACCGTCCGTGCGCGCGCTTCAGGATTCTATCGACGCTTCGCGTTTCGACGTAATGCGTGAGCATGAGATGGCGGGCGGCCTAGCGGCGCACGATGGCGAAAGCCAGCATGCTCGTCTCGGCAAGGTCGGCGGCTTTGCCGACTATCTTAGTGATGCGCAAGCCGAACTCATTGAGCAGACCTGCATCGACTGGCTAACTCCAGCCGCGATGGAACTGCTTCGCCGTGGCGGAACGCGGCTCGTATGCGGCTGGTATGAACTTCGCCGCCAAACCATGGATGAACACGGCCAAGGCGAGATGATCAAGAGAGATCTTCCTGTCATCGAATCCCTTTCCACCAATCCATGCAGCAACTTGGCGGAGATTGCCGAGAAGTATGGAAATAATCCATCGACGTCTTGACGTTAAGAGGGGAGTAAATGCGACTTGCGATTGTGCAGGCGGGCCTGGGTGCGGGAGGGACGGAGCGCGTCGTCAGTCTGCTCGCCGCAGATCGATGCAGGCGCGGAGATGAAGTCCATCTATTTGCTTTCGTGGGAGAGCAAGATAAGAGCTATTTTGCCCTGCACCCGAAGGTCACCGTCCACAGACTTGTAGAGGATGGGGCTTCGCGGCTTTCGAAACTCGGATTTGTCCGCAGCTTGCGGCGCGTGGCCATGTTGCGCGCGGAATTCAAGCAGCTTCAGCCCACTCTGATCGTTTCGTTTCTAACAAAGATTAATATTCTCTGCCTGCTGGCGGCGAAGAATCTTGGCATCCGGGTTATTATCTCGGAAAGGAACAATCCCCAAGCGCAGAAGAAACACGCCGCTTGGCGGCTCGTTTCTGGAATTGTACTTCGGCAGGCGGATCGGCTGGTCATGCAGACTGATGCGATTGTCAAGACGCTTCCAGATACGCTCAGAAAAAAGGCCCACGTTATCGGAAATCCTTGCGAGGTCATCGGAAATCCGTACGAGGCGACCGATGCCTACAAAGACCATGGCAATGAAATGTTTCGCCTGGTCGCCGTCGGACGCCTGGTGGAACAGAAAGGCTTCGACACGCTGATAAAGGCGTTTGCTAAAATCGCCACCGAATTTCCGGCATGGGCATTGACGATCTTCGGCGAGGGACCTGATCGGGTTCTTCTTCAACGTCAGATCAATGCGTTTGATTTGGAGGACAGGGTAAAGCTTGCCGGCATTACCGAGCGTCCGGGCGAATGGGCACGCGACGCCTCCCTCTTTGTCCTGCCGTCACGCTACGAAGGCTTTCCCAACGTGCTGATCGAGGCGATGGCGGCCGGCCTGCCCGTCGTCGCAACGGACTGTGATTTCGGTCCATCCGAAATCGTCGAACCAGGCGTTTCGGGTCTGCTGGTACCAGTCGACGATGTTGCCGAGTTGGCATCTGCGATGGCATGCCTGATGCGAAATAATGCTCTTCGCCACAAAATGGGTAGATCGGCCCGGAAAACGATCGATCGGTTCTCAATGCAGCAGATTGCGGAAAAATGGGACTCCGCTTTGACGAAATTCTGAGTGAAGGCAATCGATCACGAACTCAGTTGTTCAGGTTCGCGATCTGCGAATGAAAATATCCAATGTCGGACAAGAACACCTCGAGCGTTTCAAATCCGGCGCACATATCCTGATGTTCATCTGGAGATGATCTTTGATAGGCGCACTTTACAGCCAATATAACTAAAGCGGCGACCTGCCGCGCGGGGCAAGGCAATGCCCGCACATCGTCCCTGGCTGGGATCGGCCTCAAGACACAAGGCTACATGCAGACTTTCGAGATTGTGTCCCGTGGGGTGGCCTGGCTTTTGATCACTACGAAGCCTTGCGGTTGGCCAGAGGGCGTATCAGCGAGCCGCGGCAGGCATGCTGATGAAAGGAGCATCGCTCATGAAACGCACGTTCGACCTGCTCGGTGCCGCCTGCCTTCTGCTGCTGATGTCGCCCTTCATCGCGGTGCTTTCAATAGCAGTCGCGCTGTTTCTTGGGCGTCCTGTTTTTTTCCGCCAGGAACGTCCCGGCCTGCACGGAAAACCATTCAAGATAATCAAGTTCAGAACGATGACCGATCGTCGGGATCATCATGGCCGGCTGCTTCCCGATGCTGACAGGCTAACTGGCTTCGGCAGCTTTCTGCGCGCAAGCAGCCTTGATGAGCTGCCCGAATTGATCAACGTATTGCGGGGTGAGATGAGCCTCGTCGGGCCTCGTCCACTCTTGATGGAGTATCTCCCCCGCTATAGCCCTGAGCAGGCGCGTCGTCACCAAGTCATTCCCGGCATCACAGGTTTGGCGCAAGTGAATGGCCGCAACGCACTTGATTGGGAGAACCGCTTCGTCCTGGACGTCTGGTATGTCGATCACCGGACCTTCGCACTTGACCTGAAAATTCTCTGCCTGACCTTTTACAAGATCTTCACCCGAGAGGGGATCAGCGCCGCGGGACACGCCACCATGCCCGAGTTCATGGGCTCGCAGGTTTCGCAGTCGGGCGGGCCGTTGAGGACATCTGGATCGCGCCTGCCACGGTTCGCTGCAAGGGTTGCAGCCATCGGTATTCTGCTCGAGCTTGGGACTGCCGCTTTCGTTTTTGTTGTCGATCCATATGGCATCAACCACCATCTTGAGATTCCTGATTTCAATGCCGAAAAGACACATCGCCTTTCGATCGGCACGACAGCCGAGCGCTCACTACGTCTATGGCTCACCGACTACGACACTTTGATCCTCGGCGGCTCGCGGGCGCGCGTCGGGCTTGATCCCGCCGGACCGAGCCTAGCTAGGCTGAAGGCCTACAATGCCGCGGTTCCGCATGCGAGCATGGCCGAACTCTATGACATTGGCATGTTCGCCTTGGCTCATGGCGCCCCCCGCCGGATGATCGTCAATCTCGATTTCTCCATGTTTGAGGCGGACCGAACGGAAACCCAGGATTTTCCGGAGTCCGGCTTTGCCGGGGTTCCAATGCCTATCGTTTATGCGCGGTCCTTGTTCTCCCCCGAAAGCTTTATCGACGCTTTGCGGACGGTGCACGCCAACAGCATTGGATTTCAGGAGACCGACAAGGAAGACGGTTTTCACCAGATCATGTTGGCGCACAATTACAGCTACAGACAGGTGTCCGACCAGAGGCTGAATCGGTTGATGGCGGAGTTTTCGTCTCCCGGCAGCTTCGATTATGACCGCACCAGAATCGGCCTGTTGCACGACCTGCTGGATCGTCTCACCGCCGCTGGAGTAGACGTCACGCTCTTCATTTCACCGATACATGCTCGTCAGATGGAAGCACTCAGGGCCATGGGGCTACTCCCGGTTTACGACCGATGGCGTGTGGATCTGACGTATACTGTAAGTCAGGTCAATGCATCCAAGACAGCCACATCTGAAGTGAAACTGTGGGATTTTAGCGGCTATAACTCCGTTACAATGGAAGACATTCCGGATCCGGGCGATCGTCATCAGACGATGCGGTGGTACTGGAGCTCTGCGCGTTACACTCCGGCCTTGGGAGAGTTGATGCTGGATCGCATGCTCGGCCAGGCCTATTCGGGCCCGTCGGATTTCGGCATATCTCTTACCGGATCCAACCTTAGAGCAGTCCTCGACCAACAGCGAAAGAGGCGCACCATATATGTTGTGCTTCATCCCGAGGAGATTAATAAGATATGGAGCCGTTTGCTTTTTTTTAAATTTACAAAGCCAAATATTTAGGGGGATTTCTCTTTATTAGTTCGGCATCTCTTATAGTTCTACTTTTTCGCGCCGTATATATTTAGCGATAAACCGGCCATGAAGCTGCTACCGCTAATGGGGTAGGCCATCGGTCGTAGCGGCGATCAGGTGCTAGCTTATTGGGGTTGCGACAGGACCAAACTTGGTCGTGGCGGCTTTCTGGTTTCTGCCGATGATGGATGTCATCGGCAGAAACAATCCCAGAGAACGACCAAGGGACGCGTATTGCCGATCAAGAATGAGCGGGGCGACTTTGGCTACGGTTGCGATGATCGGAAAACTGGCTCGACGGGTGCTGCAAGCTGCCAGGCGCAAGAGTGCGGGCCGCACACGCCTGGCCAATATCGCACACCTTCTGACCGGCAATTTTCTTGGCTCATTGCTGGCGCTTGTAGCCTTTACGCTTTCAGCACGAGCGCTTGGCGTGACGAACTATGGTGAGCTTGCATTGATCATCGCGTTCACAAGGGTCGTCGAGCGCGTTGTCAGCTTCCAGTCGTGGCAGCCAATTATCAAATACGCAGCCGGCATGAACGCGTCCGAGGGCCACGAGAATTTGCGCGTCCTCATGAAGTTCGGTCTGCTTATCGATGTCGGCGCCGCTGTCTGCGCCTGGGTCGTCGCCATTGGCGCGGCCCTTCTCATTGCGCCGGTTTTCGGTTGGTCGACGCAAATCGTGCATCTTCTTGTTCTCTACTCCAGCGTTCTGCTGTTTCAGATTTCCGGCGTCCCCGTGGCTGTCCAGCGCATGGCCGGCAACTTCCGCCTCCTCGCCTATGGGCAGTTGCTCAACGCCGTTCTGCGCGTATTGCTGTGTCTGCTCGGCGTGCTGATCAATGGCGATCTCGCTTATTTCACAGCGGTTTGGGCCGGAACGCAGATCCTCGGCTCCCTGGCGCTGCTGACGCTGACCATGCGCGCGCTACACAGGCAGGGTGTCCACAATGTCCTCGGCGCGCCTTTGGCCGGCATCACACGCCGCTTCCCTGGCATCTGGGATTTCGCGTGGTCGTCGAACATTTCACTCACTTTGCGCGCGAGCGCGCAAGAGCTCGATACACTGCTGGTCGGATGGCTAGCCGACCCGGCCTCGGCTGGCTTGTACCAGATCGCCAAGCGCATAGGCCGCGTCGGCCAGCAAGTAGGCCCGCAGGTGCAAAACGTTCTCTATCCCGATGTCGCCCGCCTTTGGGCAAAAGGCAGCATCGAGGAATTCAAGCGGGTGATCTTTCAGACCGAAGCCATGCTGCTCTGCTTTGGCGTCATTTGCGTCCTGGTCGTGGCGGTGCTCATCCGGCCGCTGCTCGCCTGGACCGCGGGACCGGAGTTCATAGGCGCAGCCAGCCTAGTCATCGTGCAGATGGTGGCTGTCACGTTCGTGCTTTCGGGCTCAGCCGCCCGCTCGGCGCTGCTTGCCATGGGCCGGCAACGTGAGGTGTTGCGCATTGTTGTCGTTGCGACAGCCGCCTTCCACGTGACGGCCCTCCTGCTCATCCCGCGGATCGGCGCGATGGGCGGCAATATTGCCCATATCGTCCTGGGCATTCTGTGGGCCTTCGGCCTGGCGCTTTCGTTGCGACAGGCCCTCAAGACCGCCCATCACCCCGACCGGCAAACCCCGCCGGCGGACGCTCTCAACCAAGCAAGTCTTGCCCCTTCAAAGGCGATCTAGATGTCTCTTGCACCTCTTGCATCTCAAGCCCCGGCACCTCAAGCCCTGGTCACTTTGCCTGCAGCGCAGCGGCGCTCGCCTTCCTCACCTTCGTCGCTCACCCATCTGCAACGACTCGAGGCTGAATCAATCCATATCATTCGCGAGGTCGTCGCCGAACTGCGCAACCCGGTGATGTTGTATTCGGTGGGCAAGGACTCCGCAGTGATGCTCCATCTCGCGATGAAGGCCTTCTATCCGTCGCAACTGCCGTTCCCCCTTCTTCACATCGACACGACGTGGAAATTCAAAGAAATGATCCGTTTCCGCGACGAGACTGTCGCGCGGCTCGGTGTGAAGCTGCTGGTGCGTCGCAACGAGGCCGGCCTGGCCGAAGGGATCACGCCATTCACACACGGCTCGTCGACCTACACGCAGATCATGAAGACGGAGGCGCTGAAATCGGCACTGACCTCGCTCGGCTTCGACGCCGCTTTCGGCGGCGCGCGGCGCGACGAGGAAAAGAGCCGCGCGAAAGAACGGGTGTTTTCGCTGCGCAGCGATAGCCACGGCTGGGATCCAAAGAACCAGCGCCCGGAACTATGGAACCTCTACAACGGCCGGCTGAAACCAGGGGAGTCGGTCCGGGTCTTTCCTCTATCGAACTGGACCGAAATCGACATATGGCAATACATCATGAGGGAGAACATCCCCATCGTCTCGCTGTATTTCGCGGCCAAGCGCCCGGTGGTGGAGCGCGACGGACAGTTGATCATGGTGGACGACGACCGTCTGCCGCTTCGCCCGGGCGAATCCCCCGAAATGCGCTCGGTCCGCTTCCGCACGCTTGGTTGCTATCCACTCACCGCGGCCACCGAAAGCACTGCCGCGTCTGTTCCCGAAGTGCTCCAGGAAATGCTTGTCGTGAGGACCTCCGAACGATCGGGCCGGCTGATCGACCATGACGAAGCAACATCGATGGAAAAGAAAAAGCGCGAGGGGTACTTCTGATGCTGGGTTTTGCTCAAACCGCGGAACTCGAATCTTCCTCGATAGACGAGGTCACTTCGCAATATCTTGCCGTCCACGAGAAGAAGAGCCTGCTGCGATTTTTGACATGCGGCAGCGTGGACGACGGCAAGTCGACGCTGATCGGCAGGCTGCTCTACGACACGAAGCTGCTGATGGAAGACCAGCTTGCCACACTTACCCGCGATTCCCAACGCCACGGCACAACCGGCGGCGATCTCGACTTCGCCCTTCTGGTCGACGGTCTCGCCAGCGAGCGCGAACAGGGTATCACGATCGACGTGGCCTATCGTTTCTTCGCCACGGAGCGGCGCAAATTCATAGTCGCCGACACGCCCGGCCATGAGCAATACACCCGCAACATGGCTACCGGCGCATCCAATGCCGACCTGGCGATCATTCTTGTCGATGCGCGGCAGGGCATTCTGACCCAGACACGCCGACATTCCTTCATCGTTTCGCTGCTCGGAATCCGGCATGTCGTCCTTGCGGTCAACAAAATCGACCTGGTCGACTATTCGCAAACGGCATTCGAGGAGATCGAGGCGACCTATCGAAGCTTCGCGGAACCGCTTGGCTTCGTTTCTCTGGAGGCCATCCCGCTGTCGGCGCGTTATGGCGACAATGTTCTTTCGAAAGGCGAGAACCTGCCCTGGTACCGGGGCCCGACGCTCATCGAGCATCTGGAAACCGTCGAGGTGGAACGAGACCGCCGTAGCGCGCCTTTCCGGATGCCGGTGCAATGGGTCAATCGTCCGAACCTCGACTTTCGCGGGTTTGCCGGCACCGTCGCCGCCGGCGTGATCCGGCCGGGAGACCGTGTGGTCGTGGCACGCTCCGGCGTGACAAGCTTGGTCAAGCGCATCGTCACCCAGGACGGAGACCTGTCGGAGGCAGCGGCGGGCGAGGCTGTCACGCTGACGCTCGAAGATGAGATCGACGTGTCCCGCGGCGACGTCCTGGCGGGGGCGGCGGAGCGCCCGGAAGTGTCAGACCAGTTTGCGGCCCATCTGCTCTGGATGCACGAGGATCCATTGATCCCCGGCCGCCCGTATCTGATCAAGCTCGCCACCAGCGTGGTGGGTGCGAGCGTCACGCAGATAAAACACCGGGTCGACATCAATAATTTTGCAAAACTGGCAGCAAAAACCCTCGAGAAGAACGACGTCGGCTTTGTCAACTTGACGACGCAGGCGCCGCTCGCCTTCGACCCCTTTTCCAGCGTGCACGAAACCGGCGCGTTCATCGTCATCGACCGGATCAACAACCACACGGTCGGTGCCGGAATGATCGACTTCAGTCTGCGCAGGGCGAACAACGTCCATTGGCAAGCACTGGATGTCGACATGAATGCGCGGGCGATCGCCAAAGGTCAAAGGCCCGTGGTGCTGTGGTTCACAGGCCTGTCGGGCTCCGGAAAATCGACGATCGCGAATCTCGTGGAGAAGCGCCTCCATGCGCTCGGCAAGCACACCTACCTGCTTGATGGCGACAATGTTCGCCATGGCTTGAACCGAGATCTCGGCTTTACCGATGCTGATCGCGTGGAGAACATTCGACGCGTGGCCGAGGCGGCCAAGCTGATGGTCGATGCCGGACTGATAGCGCTTACTTCATTCATTTCGCCGTTCCAGGCGGAACGGCGGATGGCGCGCGACCTCTTCGGCCCAGGGCAGTTTATCGAGATCTTCATCGATACACCACTGGAGGTCGCCGAAAGCCGCGACCCGAAGGGCCTTTATCGACGCGCCCGAAACGGGCTGATCCAGAATTTCACCGGCATCGGCAGTCCCTATGAACGCCCAGAAGCGCCACAGATCACGGTAACGCCGGATCTGAGCGCCGAGGGGGCCGCGGAAGCGATCGTCAGCTACCTTGAACGAGGCGGCTACCTCGGAACTGCGACCGGGTAACAGGCGATGGTTGGAGGAGCTAGCCAGGGGCCGGTACGGGTTTGCTTTCCATTTATCGGTGATGATGTCGGTGGAAGCCACATCTCGGCGCTCAAGCTCATCCAGAATCTCGATACATCGAAGGTCGTTCCGATTCTGGTGCTTCAGGAAACGGCCGGGCCTCTGGCGGCCTTTCTGCAAATGGAAGGTCAGCCTTTCATGGGTTTCCCGCTGCCGACGACTTCGCCTGGAAAGGGAACAATTCCCGGCGATGTCATGACCTATCTGACCAGTACGCTCCCGCGCATGCGGCGTTTCATCAAGGAGCAGAAGTTCGATATCGTTCACACCAATGACGGCAGGACGCATGTGAATTGGGGCATTGCGGCGAGGCTGTCAGGTGCCCGGCTGGTTTGGCATCATCGCGGCGACCCCGACGCCAAGGGCGCCAACGTGCTTGCGCCGCTCATCGCGCATCGCATGGTGACGGTGTCGCGATTTTCGCGACCGCGGCATCCGATCAGATCCCTCAAGGGACGGCTCAGCGTCATCCATAGTCCCTTCGACCATCCGTCGACTGTGCCTGACAGGATCGCGGCCAAGGCTGCACTTCTGGACGAGCTAGGCCTTGCACCGGGAACACGCGTCCTGAGCTTCATCGGTGGGCTGATCGAACGAAAGCGGCCGCTCCTCTTCATCGATATCCTTGATCGTTTCGTGCGGGAGCATCCGCAAATCCCAGTCGTCGGCTGCGTGTTCGGGAATTCTCCCGCGGGCTCGCAAGATCTTGAAGCTGCCGCCCGCGTGCGCTGCGCCGAGCGCGGGCTCGGCCAAACGGTGCGCTTCATGGGTTTTCGCAACCCGATCGAACCTTTCCTCGCAGCAACGGATGTTCTGGTCGTTCCCGCCATGGGAGAGCCCTTCGGCCGAACCCTTATCGAGGCGATGTTCCTTGGGACGCCGGTGGTTGCAACCGATCATGGCGGCAATCCGGAAGCTATCGAGAACGAACGGACCGGATTTCTGGTCACGCCGGAAGACGCCGGGGCCTTCATGGAGCCGCTATCGCGGTTGTTGTCCAATCCGCCGCTCTGGGCCCGGATCAGCGATGCAGCCCGCGACCACGCCTTCTTCTCCTACAGCACACACCGCCATGTCGAAAATGTCATGAAGATCTATGACAGGGCGCTTTGCTCCCGCAAGGCCGGCTTGGCGACCGACCTAACCAGCGAAATCGGCGGTTAAAGGGTTTCACAATGCGGGTAGAGCACATCG
This sequence comes from Mesorhizobium sp. CA13, assembly GCF_020165235.1. NCBI lineage: Bacteria > Pseudomonadati > Pseudomonadota > Alphaproteobacteria > Hyphomicrobiales > Phyllobacteriaceae > Mesorhizobium > Mesorhizobium sp. CA13. The sequence continues at coordinate 15,848 of NZ_JAIUHS010000013.1, forward strand.
ATTTCCTTGTCATCGGAGCCGCAAAAAGCACGACGACCTGGCTGCAGCAGCAGCTTCAGGCCGATCCGGGCGTCAGCACGCCGGTATCTTGATAGACGCATCCAAGGGAAGGGCCTCCTTTGACATGAGTGAGTTTCGCGAAAAGTCAGCTGCGCCATTGATATATGGTTCCCCCGGCATGGATCGAGGTCTGCCGTACGAAGCCCATCATCCTGCTCGCAATGCGAACCAAGACACGGCAGCTGCCCAGAGTGGGATCGTTGCCACGACCCGGGCCGGTCAAGTTGGATATCGCCGCGAAATTGACGGCCTGAGGGCGATCGCAGTCGTTCTGGTGATTCTCTACCATTCAGGGCTTCGCGTCGCGGGCCTTGACCCCTTTGCCGGCGGTTTTATTGGCGTTGATGTCTTTTTTGTTATTAGCGGCTATCTGATTGGCTCGATTGTACAGCGGGAAGTCATGGATGGGACTTTCTCGTTCGCCAACTTTTACGAGCGTCGCGCGAGACGGATCTTACCTGCTCTGTATACCGTCTTAGCAGTGACGATCCCATTCGCTTGGCTATATATGCTGCCGAGCGCCTTCAGAGACTATTCGGCGAGCCTTTTTGCAACCATCTTTTCAGCTTCCAATCTATATTTCTGGCATGTTGCGAGCTACGACGCAGCCGACAATCTTTTTCGTCCGTTAATTCATACATGGAGCTTGGGAGTCGAAGAACAGTTCTACCTGATCTTCCCCTGCTTTCTCCTACTGGTGTGGAAATATGCTCGGAGGTTTTTAACCCCCATCCTGTGCCTTGGGCTCGTCGTTTCGTTCATTCTTGCGGAGTGGATGACAAGGCATTTTCCGGATGCATCTTTTTTTCTACTGCCGCCTCGAATCTGGGAACTAGGGTTGGGGGTGTTTCTGGCAAGACGCGAATTGACTGGCGGCCGGCTTGTGTCGATGCGCTCTTCACGAGTCGCGCCTGCGGTCGGTTTGGTGCTCCTGATCTGCGCGGTGCCGCTGATGAGACCGCAGTGGCACCACCCAGGACTTGTAACGCTGATCCCGGTTGCAGGAACGGCATTGCTTATCTGGTATACAGGGCACGGCGATCCCATTACACGAGCGCTTTCCTCCCAACCGTTTGTATTTGTCGGCCTGATATCATATTCTCTCTATCTTTGGCACCAGCCGATATTTGCTTTCGGCAGAATGAGTGCGACCAATTCTGTCGACGGCACGACGGTACTTTGTTGGATTTTGATGTCTGTTATACTTGCCATTGCGACTTACCGCTTCGTTGAGATGCCGACCCGCAGCAGAAAGCGAACCAGCAAGCCCGTTATATGGCTGATTGCCTCACTTGGGGCCGTACTACTCAGCGGCGGCGGATACTACTGGTATGTCCAAAATGGCATGCCAAGCCGTTTTGCGGGCGGACTTGCCCCGATTGCCGCTGCATCCGATATTCGCGAGGCTCAGATTTTTCAGAACGGGAAGAGCTGTCTCAACTTTGCGCCTGAACAGGGCCCTTGTACCTTTCATGGCTCTAACCCCGAGGGCTATGCTCTTGTTAGTTTAGGTGACTCTCACGCTCGCACTCTGCTTGGTCCGATGCGAGACAGCCTCGACGACTACCGAGATATCGCTTCGTTCACACCGCTCAATCGAGGCGGCTGCGTATTTCTCCTGGGTATGCAAAGGGTTGACGTGGACCAACCGGGTTGTCCAGGCGACTACAATGACAAGAGGCTCGACTACATAGGCAAGCTGAAGCGACCGATAGCCGTGCTCTTGTGGCGTCTCCCCATTCTCGTGGAGCAGAGCCGTTATGACAATGGCGAGGGGGGAATCGAGCCGGGCGACGATCACCCGCATTTGGCCAAGCTGGGTGAAACCGGGCCCGCCGATCCGGCTGCGGTCGCCACGGCCATTTCCCACACCATAAATACACTTCTGGAGCGCGGGGTGAAGGTTGTCTTAGTCTATCCTGTCCCGGAGATGGGTTGGAACGTCCCGCAGGTGCTTCTCATGCGGGCCAGACGCCAGAACGATCCTGCAGCTTATATGCAGGCGGAACCGATTTCGGTTTCCTACGGGGATTTCCGCCGGCGAACGCAACGGACATACGAATTATACGATAATGTAGGATCCGATCCAAATCTCGTGCGTGTGTATCCGGAGAAGGCCTTCTGCGATCAACAGCGCTGTTTCGCCAATCGAGGCTCTCAGATTTTTTATCGGGACGACAACCATCTCAGCGAGACCGGCGCGTCCAAGCTCAACGTTTTGATCATGGACGCCATCAAAGCACGGTGGGGAAATGACCGATGACAGACGAAGGAGAGCCGTGGACTTTTTCGACGGGGAAGCCTTATGCGACGTCCCAGCACGGAAGCGACAAGGCCGCCCCTTGCAGTAGAGCTCGACGCTATGCCTTGCGGTGGTATATTTCGAAATACGGGTCCAAAGAGCTGGCAATTCTCTCATCCATGTAAGCGATCTCGTCTCTGTTGAAATAGTCGACATAACCGCCAATTTTACCCCGCCGCACCTTAAAACTGTCGGGGTTCGACTGGTCCGTCGGGCGCATTCTTTCGTGACCGAAAGCGTCTGCCATTTCGATCTTTCGCAAATTCTCGAAAGAGCCAAAGGTTGTCGCCTCATCGAGGATCGCTTCCGGCACGCCCTCAATGCCCAGAAAATCCAGCGCCGTGCGAAGCGCCGATTTTGGAGCTTGGCGCATATGTTCGTAGGACAGCATTTGAAATGCCTTTACCTTGTCGCGGTTGTGCGCCCAGGCGTTGTAGAACGCTATGATGGAATCAATGCCGCCGACATCCTGGGCCAGAAACTCATTGATCGTCCCGTCAAACACCTTCATTCGGTGCGTTGCGTCAAAATAATATGAAACAAGCACGTCTCGCGGATCCCGAACCAGAAATAGGATCTTTTTTCCTGAATATCTTGACTTATCGGCCTGTATTTCGCTGGGACGCTTAAGGTTCGGGCTGTCGTCGTGAGAAAAGCCAATGCAAGGGATATTCGACGAGATCTTCCAGAAATGCTGGATTTCCATGGGATTCTGCAGGTTAAGGCCGTAGTGTTTGTCGATGACGCGGCCAACCATGGTGCGCAGCCACGTTCGACCGCATTTCGGATATGAAAGCACAAAGGAGTCCCGCGACCAAAAGATCATCTGGCGGCGCAACGCTCCCAGGGGACCCGAGTAGCGTATTTTCTTTGGAACGACGGCTTCGCCAAGGAAAAAGGTAGCGTCGCGAAGATTGTTCTTCAACTGTCCGAGCATAGAAAGCTTCCTCTGCTAGCGTGTGCTTGGCGCATTAGCGTCGCCGATAATGAAGTGCCCGAAGAACGGGACCGCCGGACCGAAACTCAAGCGACCATTTTAATCTCGGCCATTGTAAGCCATTGCGTCGGTGCAGCGAGACCTAGCTAGCTGGCTGGCCCGGACTGGTGGGAGTACCTCTTTGGATTAACGCGGCAAAGTCCGCTTGCAGTTCCGATAATCCCCCCATGCACAAAAGCATGTGTTGCTTAGAAAGCGGGTAAAGCGCCCCATAGCAGCGATAAGATCGTAGCCTCGAATCCGAACGATTGCAGGCCAACCTGTTCTTGATTGAGCAAGGGACTGGCAGGCACGGATTTGTGCCTGCGAGTTCAAACAGCCGCGTCTCTTAACGTGCTCTCTTGGAGCGCGGCGGCTAAGCTTTGTCGAGGTCTAGAATGAGCCAGTCAGATCAGCCGTTTGAGGCAATCAGTCCGCTGGGAGGCCAATCCCTTTTGCTGGCCACTGCAATCGCTCTCGGCCGTCTCGTCAGCAAGCCGCGCACAATTGTTCATGTGCTGTCGTACTTGCGCCGGCGGGTGACCGGGCGCGCCAAGGCCGTTGGCAAGAACCTTCATCTCTACATCATCGACCTGGCCCTGGCGCTGGCGGCACTGTCGTTTGCTTCATTCATGCGATTGGGCCTTGATGGAGAATTCACCGGTCCGGAAAGCCACGCTTCGTTGCTCTTCGCACTCCCTTGCTTCCTGCTTACATGCGCCGTGGTCTTCCCGGTGACTTGCCTCTACACCCGCAACTGGCGATATGCTTCCGTCGGCGACATGCTCGGTATCGTTCGCGCGGCATTCGTCACATCGCTGGCCTTCGTGTTCCTGATGTTTGTGGCTACACGGCTCGATTCGATTCCGCGCTCGGTGATAGTGATCCAGTTTCTGTTGCTCGTGCCGCTGCTTATTTCGGTTCGCATCCGCTCCAAGCTCGTTGAGCTAAGCCGCTTTGGTCCGACTGCGAACAGAGCGAGAAACGGACGCGACGTGGTCCCTGTGCTGCTGATCGGTGCAGGCGATGCGGCCGATCTTTATATTCGCGCGCTGCAGCGGGATCCGAATGCACGCCATTGGCCGGTCGGCGTGCTCGACAATGGCGCAACGACAGAGGGCTATTTCCTGCGCGGCGTGCCGGTTCTGGGCAGCATCGAAGACTTCGACACGGTCATCGGCGATCTGGAAGGTCGCGGCATCAAGCCCCGCCACGTGATTTTCACCGAAAGGGTGCCCGGCCTCGTCGACCCGACGCTTGAAGCGCTGATCGACCGGGCCGACCGTCTGGGCATCGCTGTCTCTCGCCCCGCCCCCGTCCTGGAACTGCGCAATCCTAAATATCAGAGTCGCTTCGACTTGCGCCCCATCGAACTTACCGACCTGCTGGAAAGGCCGCAGGCGGTTCTTGATAAAGATGCGTTGTCCCGAATGATCGAAAACAGGCGCATCGTCGTCACCGGTGCCGGAGGCTCGATCGGTGGAGAGCTCACGCAGCAGATTGCCGCGCTCGGTCCCACCGAAGTGGTCCTGATCGATAACAGCGAGTACAATCTGTACGCCATCGATCTGGAGTTGGCGGAGAAATTCCCGAATGTGCGCCGGAAGCCATATATCTGCGACGTACGCGATCCTGTTCGCCTGGGCGAGATTTTCCGACGCCATCGCGTCGACCTGGTCTTCCACGCGGCGGCGCTCAAACATGTGCCGATGGTCGAGTTGAATCCCTGTGAGGGCATTCTTACCAACGTCATCGGTACTATGAACGTGGCAGAAGCGACCCGCCTTTGCGGCGCCAAGGCAATGGTCCAGATATCCACCGACAAGGTTGTGAACACGACCAGTGTCATGGGCGCTACCAAGCGCCTAGCGGAACTCTATTGCCAGTCCCTGGACCTCGCCTTTACCGCCGGCGATACCCCCGTCCGCTTCATGACCGTTCGTTTCGGCAATGTTTTGGGTTCAAGCGGGTCGCTGATCCCGCTATTCAAGCGCCAACTCGCCCACGGCGGTCCGCTGACCGTGACCGACATGGAGATGAAGCGCTTCTTCATGACAATACGTGAGGCGGTTGAACTGACCTTGCAGGCATCGGCCCATGGTCTGGAGAAAAAACTCGGACAGGGCGAAATCTTCGTTCTCGACATGGGTGCGCCAATCAAGATCATCGACATGGCGCGCCGCATGATCAAGCTCGCGGGATTTCGGCCGGATGAGGACATCAAGATCAAGATTGTCGGCTGCCGGCCGGGAGAAAAGCTGTTCGAGGAACTCTTCGACGAAAGCGAAAGACGTGTCGACGTTCCGATTTCCGGAGTTTTGGGCGCCGTGCCCAACGCGATGCCGCTTGACACGCTTCGCAAGGGATTTTCGCAATTGCGTCGCTTGGCGAGGGCCGGCGACACTGAGGGAGTGTTAAACCTTGTTGCGGATATGCTTCCCAGTTACCGCAGAGACGAAGCCAAGCCTGCGGCGGCGGTGACGGCGCCATTCGTGCCTCATGTGATCCTCGGTTCAGCCAAGGCAACCACGCGTCCACACGAGGCGGCCGCTTGAGGCCCAGCGGGAGCGCTGCCGTGCTAAGGCATATTGCCTCGGCTCTGTTTGTCGCGCTGTCGTGCGGTACTGCACTGGCCGGGGCGCCTCAACCTCAGCCGACAGTGGCCGAGGCACGGGAGGCGGTCGAGCTTGCGGGGGCCTATTTCCGCGATCATCTCGGTGTAGCGGGAACTTATGTATGGAAATATTCCCTCGACGGCCAAAAGAGGGTGGGCGAAGGCGGTACCGTGCCCGCGAGCGTTGGCTGGGTGCAGCCGCCTGGTACGCCGGCCGTCGGCGCTGCGTTCCTGCGTATCTTCGAGGTTACCGGCGACAAGCAATGGCTTCAGTCTGCCCAGGTCGTGGCAACCGCTCTCGTCAAGACTCAGCTGGAGTCCGGCGGATGGTTTTACAAGATCGAGACCGACCCGCAAAAGGCGGCGACATGGTGCTACCACGCACTGAAGCTGGGCAGGAATACCTGTCGCGATATCAAGGACAATCCGCAACGCAACGAGACTGTCCTCGATGACAACAACACACAGAGCGTGCTGAATTTTCTGATGTGGTTCGACCTGGCGAGCGGCGGTTCGGATCCGGACGTCCGTTCCTGCATCGACAGGGCGCTTCATCGATTGATGCGGGTGCAATACGCGAATGGGGCCTTCCCAGTCTTCTTCAAGGGAGTTGCGCCTGGGGCGGATGTAAAGGCTGCGGCCAAGGCGAGTATTCCGGCCAGTTGGTCCCACGAGTGGCAGAAGCCTGATCGTCCGCCCTATTTCATCATCAACGACAATCTTCCCCGCGATATGGGTCGTCTCTTTCTCAACGCGTACCGCACATATCATGATCCCGCATATCTCAAGACGGCGGAGAGGGTCGGTGATTTTCTCCTTGCAGCCCAGCTGCCCGCGCCACAACAGGGCTGGGCTCAGGGTTACGATCGTTCCATGCAGCCGGTTTGGGGGCGCAGGTTTGAGCCGCCAGCGGTCGTCTCGCGCGAAACCGCCGGCAATATCGATTACCTGATCGAGTTGAACGAGCAAAACGGGGATGCGAGGTTGCTGCACGCGGCGACGTCTGCTGCCACCTGGCTACAGGCAGCGCGCCTGCCCGACGGCAGTTGGGCACGTTTCTACGAACTCAACACCAACCGGCCGCTTTACATCGATCAGGGCGGCCAAGTGACCTTCGACGACATGGACCTCCTGAAACACTACGGCATGAAAACCGGTGCAGAGATCGAGCCGGTGTTCGCTCGGCTCGAGGTTGCAAAGCGGGGGCAGAGAGTTTCACGTCAACGACTGTGGATCAGTGCCGCGGATGAGTTGAGCGCTGGCGAACTGAATTCGAAGGTGCGTCAGCTCGTCGACAGTCAGGATACCCAGGGACGTTGGGTTGAGGGCCGGTTTATCGAGGGAGAAGACTTCGTCGAGGGCGTGTTCGCCCTCGCTCGTTTCATCTCCGCGCCAGCATCGGAGCCGGCGAAATAGTTTCTGCATATCGCTCGCTCTTGCCATGGGGAGATCCTGACCAAGATCTTCCGGTGCGCCGATTTAGCCTTCGTAGAAGCTGGAAAGCTCGGCTGGTGGGCCTTAGATCGGCCTGCGTGGGAAAGGTCGCGAACGACCGTACTTGGAGCGAGCACCGCGAAGAAAGCGCGCGACCGTTCTTGGAGCTGGGCCATCGCGCAAAATCGCAACACTGGGCGCCATTCCAAGCAGCAGAGGCACGACAAAAAAACGACCGTAGATATGGGGCAGCGCATTGGCCAGCGCCGCGAAGAGGAGAACGGTCGTCGCCGTGCAAATGGCAGATGCCCTGCCTTCACGGTTACGAGCGGCAAGGATGGCGATGGTGATGCCTGCCACGAGCAGGAGCAGAAAACCGACGAATCCGGGCAGCCCTGCCTCGACCCATATGAGGAGATAGGCGTTGTGGACCGGGGCGTGCAATTCGCTGACCTGCCGATACTGGTCGGCACCGATGCCGAGCAGCGAATTATTGTCCGCTTTGCCAATGGCCTCATGAATGAGCCGCATACGGTCCGCAAACGTGCCGGCCTCATCGAGGTCACCATTCTGCAGCGCATTCAGCACGCGGCGTTGGAAGACCTCGGGCAAGAAATCGCGGCCCCAGGTAACGGCAATGAAGAATGTGGCGATCGAGGTCACAGCTAAAGAAATGATGCGGCGCCAAGAGCCCGTCGCGACCACGAAGATGGTGACCGCAAAGACGAGGCCGATCAGGCCGGTATTGGATCCTGTCAAAATAATGCCATAACCAAAAAGCGGCAGTCCGACCCAAAGCCAGCGAGGCCTTATGCAGCCTGACGCCACCAGCCACAACATTAGCGGGACAGAGAGCGCTATCAGCGTTGCGCATTCATTCTCGCGTTCCACCCAACCCTGGAAACGACCATTGCCGCTGACAAAGACGGTGCCGCGTTGCTTGAGGATGTCGATTATCACTATCCCCTGCAGACACATCACTGCGATCGAGCAAAGAAATGATTTCATCAAGAGAACGATTTCGGCCCAGGGCCTCGACACGATCATGAAGGCCAGGAGAAAGTAAGCGTACAGATATTGCGCCGAGATGATGAAGCCTCGCTGCGGATCTCCGTGGATCAGACTGCTTAGCAGCAGCATCCCGCATAGTAGGGTGATGCCGATGTTCCATAGAAACGTCCCCGCCCCCAAGGGAGAGATCGAAAAGGATTTCCCGAGCATGGCTGCAAATACGGCCGCGAGAGCGAAGCCGTCGCTGATGGTAAAGTAGAATGCATCAAAACGAAGAATATTGAAGGGCGTGAGAAAGACGGACGCCACGGCGAACCAAAGCCCGAGTCTCTCGGCTACCTCTGGCAACGATGTGACGGCCGGTTTGGGGCCGGGCCTTGTCCAATAATGGCGAGGAGCCCTGGCGTAGTTCATCCTCACTCCTGAAATCTGTTTTGAGAGTCCTTTTCGCCAGCCCTCATTGGGCCTGCAGTTCAGCCTATCTGCCAAGATAGGGCCCGGGCCGGTTACGTTATCCTTTTGGATGATGTTGCCTTTGCGGCTAAGCCTCTTGAGCGCGATTGCGGCCGCACAACCATGTTAAAACTGTCGTCGCGGTAAGTCGCGAATTCGATGCTGAGTTGCCTCCAGGTCCGATGTGGCAGGGCCGGATTAGACCAGTCGAAGACAGAACAAAAAAAGGGGCGGGATCTGTGAGCTTGATAGACGACAACAGCGTGTGGAGCCGTCTGGAACCATTCCTTCAAGAGCCGATCGAGCCGTCGAAGGAACGCACTTTCGGCCCGCGCGAACTCTACACGCTTTTCCGAAGGCGCCTCCCCTTGATCCTTGCGGTCGTGACTACCGGCACCGCTCTCGCGCTCATCGCGGCCATGGAACTTCCCAAGACGTATACCGCTCGTTCGATGATCGTTGTCGAATCCGACGATCCCAATCCTCTCGACACCGCACAAGCGCAGCCTAATCAACAGCCTGACAAGTCGCGAATGGACACCGAGGCGGATCTGATCACTTCTCGTGTCTTTGCCAGCCTGGTCGTCGACAGACTGGACCTCATCAAGGACCCGGACTTCAACACCTATCTGAAACCAGCCGCGAGCCGAGCTTCCCCTTCGGATTCGGGCCCTGGACTGCTGTCACAGACCGTCGGCTTGATCGTCTCGATACCGCGAGCACTATGGAACCTTGTCGCCGGCGCCGACCCGCAGGATGCCGCGTCGCTGCCATCGAAGGGGGTTCAGCAAGATCGGGCGATTTCATCGTATCTGTCGAGCGTTTCGGTTGACCGGTCCGGAGAGAGCTCGGCGATGACGATCTCCTTTTTCAATGACGACGCGTCGAGGGCGGCCCTGATAGCCAATGCGACGGCCAAACTGTTCGTGGAATGGTCCCGGGACAACAAGCGGCAGGACATCAAGGACGCCGTCAGCTTTCTGAGGCAGCAATCGACGGAGCTTGCGTCACGGATAGCCGCCATAGAAGGCCAGATCGCCAAGTATGCGGCAGAACACGGCGTGTCCAGCGATCCGCGCGATGATCTGCTGCGCGCCTCGATCCAGCAAAGCAACGAGCAGCTCAGCACCGCCAGAGGTGAATACACGCAAGCGCAGGCGCGCCTCGCCCAGGTGAGGCTGGCAGCCAAGAGCGGCGACGCGGGCGCCAACGTCGATCCCCTGCTCTCATCGGACTTCCTGACGTCCCTGCGCAACGACGAAGCGACGGCGATGAGGGACCGCGCGCAACTGGCCAGCAATTACGGGCGCAATCATCCCTTGGTCCAGGAGGCGGATGCAAAAGTAGCGGCCGTCCGCACGATGATCTCTCAAGAGATGCTGCGTACGATCGCAATCCTGGAAAATGACGTCCGCGTCAACGAAGGCAGGGTCAACCAACTCGCGAAGACTTTGGAGGAGTCCAACGAGCAACTGCGGCAAAGGAGCCTGGCGGAAGCGAAGCTCCGGGAACTGAACAACCAATTGTCGACCGAGCAGAAGCTCTACGACCTCGTGTCAGGCAGACTTGGCAGCCTCGATCCGTTTTCCGAGGCGGTCGAGCCCGGCGTGCGGACGGTTTCCGCCGCCGAGATTCCGACGAGCCCTTCCTTTCCCAAACTTCGTTTGATGACGGCGGGCGGTTTCGCCGCGTCGCTGATCCTAGCCCTGATCCTTGTGCTGACGCTTGAAAGCATGGATGTGAGAATACGCGAGTCACAACGGGTATCGAAGCTTATCCGTGCGCCACTGCTGGCATCGATTCCGCAACTGCCCAAGAAGTTCCTGCAACGCGCCACGCCCCCTCTTGAAACCTTGTTGTCGCAACCGCGGTCGGCCTTCTCCGATGCCTTCCGGTCGCTGTACATGGCCTGCACCCGGATGAACGGTGGCCGGAGCAAACAGGTGATCCTGGTCAGCTCAGGACTACCGCAGGAAGGCAAAACAACGACGGCCATGGGCCTCGCCGTGGCAGCTGGAATGGACGGCGCCCTGACAGCGCTGATCGATCTGGATTTGCGAACCCGCAGCATCCATAGCGCCATGGAGTTTGGGCCCGCCGACAAGACACTCAACGACTACCTACATGGTGGTTGCACCCTGGCGGAGATCGTTCAGACGCTTCCTGAAGTTCCGCGACTGGATGTGCTGGCGCCATCTGCCGACGACCAGACCTTGCCTGAATTCCTCAATTCCAGCCAATTCGCGAAATTGCTGGAGGCGTTCCGGCTGGAATACGACGTGGTGATCATCGACGCGCCGCCTGTGCTCGTCGTCGAAGACGCTATCAGGATTGCCGCCTCGGTGGACACTGTCGTGGTCGTGGCCGCGTGCGACAACACCACGCAAGAGGCTCTCGCCCAGGTTGTCGAGCGCCTGCGGTTCGCTGGCGGCCCGTCGATCGGCTGGGTGTTCAACCGCGTCGACCCCTTCCGACAGGCCCGTGGTGCCCTGCGGAAAGCCTATTTGAAACGGCAGCAGATTCGTCGTTATTTTCCCGCTTGACCGCCATCGGCCGCGCGGCCGATCGGGCGCGGCCGACTATATTCCCATCGCCTCGAGCAGGGTTTGGTTCACCTTGTGAACATCGAACCGGTCTTCCGCGAGCTTTCTTGAGTTGGCACCCATTTTTGCGGCGAGTTCCTCATCGTCGAGAAAAGCCCGCTGCGCCGAGGCGAGAGCTTCCACGTCTCGCGGCTCCACCCGGAAACCGTTCTCGCCCTCGATCACCGTTTCTTGACAGCCAGGGGCGTTGGTCGTGATTATCGGCCGGCCGGTCGACAAGGCTTCCAGCGCGCTGCGAGGAATGCCCTCCCTGTAATAGGACGGCAACACGAACACGGTGGACGCGGTCAAATAGGGACCGACGTCGTGTGTTTCGCCGAGATATTCGACGGCACCTTCCTTGGTCCACTGGTCCATTTCGGCTTTCGAGATGGAGAGGGGACTGGGATCGAAGGGCCCGAGAATCTGAAAGCGTGCAGCGCGGTACTTGGTCTTCAGGATACGCGCGGCGGCAGCAAACTCGGCAATTCCCTTTTCGCGAAGCAAGCGAGCGATCAGAAGGAAGACGGGTGGCCCTGAAGGTGGGCGGCTTGCGGCAAACAGCGTCAGGTCCACTCCTGAACCCGGGATCATGATCACCGGCGTCGTCGCAGAAACCATCCCATGGCGCCGGATGTCGGAAGCGTCGGCGTCATTGTAAGCGAAAACTGCTTCGCAGCCGACCAGAGCCGAGCGGTAGAGACCAATACTCAACCGGCGCAAGACAGTTGCGCGCAGTCCCGTCATGCTGCCGCTGAATATGAAGCCGAAGCCTGTAAAGAGCGCAAACCGGCGCGGTACACGGGCAAGGCGGGCAGCCAATCCACCATAGATGATCGGCTTCATCGTATACGCCAGGACGATTTCGGGCGCCAAGCCGCGGATGAGCTTGTAAAGCGCCTTGAGCGTTCGCAAATCGGCCAGCGGACTGGTACCCGTCCTGGCCATCGGAATCTGTCGGAAGGTCACGCCAATTGCCTTGAGCCCGGCGATCGCCCGCTCATCTTCATCGGGGGCGAGCGCAATGACATCATGCCCGGCAGCGACCATGGCCTTCAACAATTCGAGACGAAAGTTGACAAGCGAACGCGTCAGGCTCGCAATGACGACGATGCGCTTGCGGCGCATCGCATAGTCCATAGGAGCGCGAGGAGAGTCTCGACCATTCATGTGCACAGCAACCATCAGCCGCTCCTATCGGATATGGCGACGACGCCCTAGAGCTGCTTCGTAGAGTTCCAGGTGCCGGCCGACGTAAAGGGAAAGCGAGAAGTTCTCCATGATGCGACGACGCGCTTGTTGACCCAGGGCGCGGCGCTCGGCCGGTTCAAGGCTGACAAGCCTGATCAATCCGGCGGCCAGTGCTTCACTGTCTCCCGGTGGAACGACCACGCCGCTGTCGCCGACCAGCCAGCCAGAGTCGCCGACCGCGGTAACAACCGCCGGCACGCCGCTGGCCATCGCCTCGCCTACGGCAAGGGAAAATGCCTCGCCCCAGGCCGAGCAAAGCGCGTAGACATCGAAGCCCGGCATGAGGTCGGCGATGTCAGCGCGGATGCCCGGCGTGGTAATGCGGTCGTCTATGCCGAGCTCACGGGCGGTGCGCCGCACCGGGCCGTCGGCATGTCCCTCCCCGATAAATATGCCCTGAACGTCGTATCCCTGCTCCAGGAGCCGGCTGATGGCGCGAACCAGGCTAACCTGGTCCTTCATGGGATGGAAGCGTGCCACATGGCCGATCATCAGCCGTCCGGGCGGCAAGCCGAACAGGCGGCGCAGTTTCGCACCGGCGTGGGCCGAGGGGGAAAATTGATCGCAATCCGTCCCGTTCGGGATAACCGCCCTCCGGCGCGGATCAAAGCCCAGGCGTTCGTGATCATCGGCGGCGACGCGCGAGCAATATGAGATCGCGCTGGTGCGCCTCGACAGGCGGGCCGAGAGCCGTATCAATTGACGCGTCAACGGTTTCTCGTCGGCGAGATCTCGAACCGTGTGATGGATGCTCCAGATGACCGGCGAGAAATTGAGCCCCAGCATCGAGCCGAGCGTTGCCGCGACGTTGCCGTGATACATCCATCCGTGAAGAAGATCGGGCGCCGCCCGTCTTATCGACCGCGTCAGCCGAACGACATCGCGCGGTCGCGGCCGTTCCGTCATGCCGAGCGAAACGAGCCCCGATCTTGAATATTCTACGTTTGCAGCCACCGGACCGGGTGAAAGCAGGGACAGAACTGAAGTCGAGAAGCGATTTTGGTCGACCTGGCCAAGAAAACGGGCAAGCATGACCTGAGCGCCGCCGACGTCGAGACTGGTAATGGTGTGAAGAACACTTGTGTGCACGCAAGCTTCCCAGCTGTCTGCAACGCTCCGCCCTGAGGAAGCATTCAATCATCCGACAGTATCCAGCCGCACCATACGTTGGTTGCAGCCGACATCCAGTTAGCCAAATTAGGTGGGAACCAGACCGAAGGTTGTCACCGCTCCACCAAAGGTATGACTCATTGTCCTCGCGCAGGTGTCGCTAGGGTCTTTGCAGGAAAATTCTATGGTGGGCTTCCATGGCATCTTATTGCAATGCGGCGCGGAGCAGGCGATCGACAGGCGCATGGACCAGTACATTCCTTGCGAAAGCACTGGGATCCGCCGGTATTGCGATCCTTGCGGTTGCAGCGATTCTGATTTCCCAGCTTGATGCCTGGGCCGCGGCGGACGATGATTACAAGCTTTCGGTCGGCGATGTGGTGTCGTTTGACTTCATCGACGACGCGCTTCCTGCCGAACAACTCACGGTCGCCAGCGATGGCGCGATCAACATTCCGCTGATCGGCAGCTTTGAAGTCGGCGGCCTGACGGTACCCGACGCCTTGAGTCGGATCCGTAAAGCATTCATCGCGCGTGAACTCTTCAATGACCCGCATATAGCCCTTGCGGTGGTGAGCTTCCGCCCGATCTTCGTCCTTGGGGATGTCAAGGCGCCGGGCTCATTTCCTTACCAGCCGGCACTGAATGTGGAGCAGGCGGTGGCGCTTGCGGGCGGCCAGTCGACCGGGGGAGCCACGGCGGAGGATCGCGTCGTAACACGCGCCCGGTTGCGCGGAGCTCTTGATGAAAGCGTGGTGGAGATCGCCAAGGAGGCGGTCGCCGCTGCGCGCATCAAGGCCCAGTTGGCAAACAGCGACAAGATCTCGGAACTGGATCTGCCAGCCAAGATCAAGGGCCTGATGAATGCCAACCTGCTCGCGACGCTGCTTCCTACCGAGCAGCGCATCCTTGAAGCAGATCAACAAGCGCTGACCACACGTCGCAAGCAGCTCTCTGCGGGGATCGAAGAAGTGAATGTTGCCCTCGCCAATGTTCAACAGCTTTCGGACATACAAAAGACGGTGATCGCTTCGGCACAGGCGGATCTCGACCGCATCAGGGGCCTCAACAAGAAAGGTCTCGTCACAATCACAGACCTCTCGAACGCCGAGCGCGAAGCGACCACGCAGCAATCTCATCTGCTTGAGATCTACAATCAGGCATCGACGGTGCGCCGCGAATTGAGCCAGTTGCAGCGCGACCTGGATGACGCCACCCAGACCTGGACACACACGGCGCTGACGGATCTCCAGGCCCACAACTCTGAAATCGAACGCCTGATCGCGGTTCGAGAATCGACCGAGGAACAGATCCTGCTGTTGAGCTCACTGGCCGCGGAGCAGACACGCAGCAACAACTCCATCACGTTCACCTACCAGATCCGCCGCAAGGTAAATGGCCAGACCGCCACAAAGGTGGCGACCCTCGACGATCCGGTTGCGGCCGGAGATACGATCCTGGTGTCAATAAACCGCCTGGACAGCGCCCAGGACGCGACAAGCCGTTCAGCCACTACCTTGGCGACGACCTCTTCCGTCCAGGTCGGACCGTCGCAATGATCGGCCTCAGCACCCCGACAGCACGTTCCGGCGGCTGGACTGCGCGCGTTCCGCCTGGCCGGGCCATACCAAGCCGTATCGCCGCGGTGGTTCTTTTGGTTCTCAGCCTGCCGCTATGGCTGGTGGCTGCTGTCCTTGTCTGGGCGAACATTGGCCGTCCGCTGTTTTTCCGCCAGTCTCGCAGCGGGCTGGAAGGTCGCCCGTTCGTGATCTGCAAGTTTCGTACGATGCACGAGGGGCGAGACGGGAACGGCATGCTGCTCCCCGACGCCTTGCGTGAGACGCCGGCCACGCGGCTGATGCGCTCCGTCCGTATCGATGAGCTGCCGCAGCTTCTCTCGATAGCCAGGGGGGACATGGCCTTCATGGGGCCCCGTCCGTTGCTCCCGGCCACCATCGCCGAATTCGGCGAGCTTGGGCGTATTCGCGGCATGGTCCGCCCCGGCCTGTCTGGATGGGCACAGGTGAACGGCAATACCCGCCTCACCAACAGCGAAAAACTGGCGCTCGACCTCTGGTATGTGCGCAACCGCAGCCTGTGGCTCGATCTGCACATACTGGTTCTGACTGTCCAAGTGGCACTGTTGGGCGAACGCGTCGATCGCCGCCATGTCGACCATGCTTTGAAGGCTATGCCTGCCGGGACGGTCCGGCCATGAACCCAGCACTCGGTCGACTTCTGGTGATCGCACCGCATCCTGATGATGAGGTCCTGGGGTGTGGCGGCACGATAGCCCGGATGGCTGCGCAAGGCGCAGAAGTTCATGTCGCAGTGGTTACGCGAGGCAGCCCGCCCGCCTTCACAGAGGAGATGACGGAGCGGGTTCGCAGCGAGGCCAAGGCGGCGCATGCCTGTTTGGGCGTGCAACAGACGCATTGGCTTGATCTGCCGGCAGCGCAGATCGCCGAAACGCCGCACGCGACGCTCAACAGGGCGCTGCTGACCCTGTTGCGGGATGTCGTGCCGGATACGTTGCTCATCCCCTTCGTCGGTGATGTGCACATGGACCACCAGTTGATCTTCCTGTCATCGCTGGTAGCCGCTCGCCCGACCCAATCTCAATATCCGCGGACGATCATGGCTTATGAGACCGTCTCCGAAACGAACTGGAATGCGCCCTATGTGACGCCGAGCTTCGTGCCGAACGTCTTCATAGACATCGCATCGACGCTGGACCGCAAACTCGAAGCTGCGTCGATGTTCGCCTCACAGATCAGAGATTTCCCGCACGAGCGTTCGATCGAAACCTTGCGGGCGCTTGCGATCGTCAGGGGCACCGCCGCCCATCTGAGGGCTGCCGAGGCCTTTGTCCTTCTGCGAAACGTCATTTGAATCCTAGCTGGAGTATTCTGCGATGAAACGCTGGCCAATCTACGACGAAGAACAAATAACCGATGTGGTAGAGGTTTTGCGATCCGGCCAGGTGAACGCCTGGACCGGCGACCATGTGAAGACCTTCGAACGCGCCTATGCGCGCAGCCTCGGCCGACGTCACGCGGTGGCGCTGGCCAACGGCTCGCTCGCGCTGGATCTTGCGATGAAGATCCTCCACATCGGCGCCGGCGACGAGGTGATCGTCACGCCCCGCAGTTTCGTCGCCTCCGCCGCCTGCGTCATGTTTGCCGGCGCCACGCCTGTCTTCGCGGATGTCGACCCGAGTTCTGGCAACCTTTCCGCCGAGACGATTGCGCCGAAGATAACGGCTCGAACAAAGGCAGTGATCGTCGTGCATATTGCCGGCTGGCCGTGCGATATGGCGCCGATCATGGAACTCGCAAAGCGCAGCGGCATAAAAGTCATCGAAGATTGTGCCCAGGCGCATGGAGCCGAATACAACGGACGACCGATTGGCTCCTTCGGCGACATAGCGGCGTTCTCGTTCTGCCAGGACAAGATCATCACGACGGGCGGCGAAGGTGGACTTGTCGCAATGGACGACAAGAAATTGTGGCTCGCTGCCTGGAGCCTCAAGGACCACGGCAAGAACTACGATCTGGTCTTTGCCCCCCATAGGGCGACAGGGTTTCGCTGGCTGCATGACAGCATCGGCACCAACTGGCGCATGACATCAATCCAGGCAGTGCTTGGCATGCGGCAGCTCGAACGCCTGCCCGATTGGACTCGCCAACGCGAGCGAAATGCCAACATCTGGATAAAGGCGCTTGCTGAATTGCCGATGCTGCGCGCGCCCCAGCTCGGTTCGGAGCATAAGCATGCCTGGTACCGATGCTATTTCTACATCAAGCCCGAGCTGCTGTCTCCCGGATGGTCGCGCGACGAGTTGATCGCGGCCATCAATGCGGCCGGCGTCCCGTGCTTCTCGGGAAGCTGCTCGGAGATCTATCTCGAACATGCCTTCGCGGACGCCGGGGTAGCGCCGCCCGAACGTCTGCCGGTCGCACGGCAGCTCGGTGAAACGAGTATGGCTTTTCTGGTCGACCCGTCCTGGACGACCGAGGAGACCATGGCTGCCGCGTCGACGGCGCGGTCAATCCTTGTTACGGCTTCGCGCCAGCTCGAGGCAGCATGACAAAGGAACGCGCCATCAGAAAGGATGAAAACGTTCTAGCGTCTTCTCTGGCAGAGCTGCAGATAGTGACGTCGTCAGCAGCGCGGAACCTCACCCTTGCCCGTACAGAACGCAGTCTGCTCGGATTCGAACTGCCGGCCGCGGTTCGATTTTATCAGCAGATGATGCTCATCCGGCTCGTGGAGGAGCGCTTGCTCGATCTTTTTTCCCAAGGTCTGCTGTTCGGCACGACGCACACGTCCATTGGACAGGAAGCCAATGCGGTTGGCGTGATAAACGCTCTTGACCGGGACCGCGACATTGTCTGGAGCAACCACCGCTGCCACGGTCATTTCATTGCCTATTCGGGTGAAGTCGAAGGCCTGATAGCGGAGATCATGGGGCGTGTAACCGGCATTTGCGGCGGACGCGGCGGCAGCCAGCACCTGTGCTTCCGCAACTTCCACTCCAATGGCATCCAAGGGGGCATCGCGCCCGTCGCGGTTGGCAGCGCGCTGGCGCGAAAGGACGAGGGCGCCGTCGCAGTGGTGTTCCTCGGCGACGGCACGATGGGCGAGGGAGCCGTATACGAGAGCCTGAACCTTGCGTCTGTTTTCGCCGCCCCGGTGGTCTTTGTGATCGAGGACAACGAGATCGCCCAGACGACGCCCAAGCATCTGACCGTCTCCGGTTCGATCGTCGCCAGGGCCGAGCCGTTCGGCGTCCGCACGTTCGCCTATGATGGCAACGATCCGATCGCGATATATGAGCTCGCCCAAGAAGCCATAGGCTATGTACGCGCCGAATCCCGCCCTTGCTGGCTCTACTTGCGAACCGAACGGATCGGCCCGCACAGCAAGGGAGATGATACAAGGCCGGCTGAGCGTCTTGAGCAAGCTCGAGCCAGAGATCCCATACCTCCGATGCGCCAGCGCGTTGCGAACGCCGATGAGATCGACGCCTACTGCCTGAATGTCGTGGACCGCGCGGTCGAATCCGCCGCCGTGGCCGCCTTGGCGCGGGGCTGATCCATGCGTGTCGTCGAATCGATCAATCGCGCTCTACACGATCTCATGGGAGCCGATCTCCGTCTGGTGATTTTGGGTGAGGATGTTCTTGACCCCTACGGTGGCGCCTTCAAGGTCACCAAGGGTCTTTCGTCAGCCTACAAGGACCGTGTCTGGACCACGCCGATCAGCGAAGGCGGCATTGTTGGCATGGCGGCAGGCATGGCCATCAAAGGCCGGCCTGTGATCGTCGAACTCATGTTCGGAGACTTCATAGCGCTTGCTGCCGACCAGATCATCAACCACGTCGCCAAGTTCCGCTGGATGTACAACGACCAGGTTGAGGTCCCCGTCATCATCCGCGCTCCCATGGGCGGACGGCGCGGCTATGGGCCGACGCACTCGCAAAGCCTGGAAAAGCATTTTTGCGGCGTGCCCGGGCTGACGGTGCTTGCCACTCACGAGTATGCCGATCCTGGTACGCTTCTGCATCGGGCCTTCGCATCGCGATCCCCTCACCTGATCATCGAAAACAAGGTGATGTATTCCAGGCCCGTGCTCGGACCCGACGCGCTTCCACATCCGGCGGATGCAGATGTCGTGATCCTGACATATGGGGGTTGCGTCGAGCACGCTGTCGCGGCCGCAAAGAAACTCGCGCAAGAAGAGGAAATCGCGACCAGCGTGGTGGCCGTCGAACAGCTGTCGCCCTTCCCTGGCGAGGATGTCCGAAGCCAGGTCGGCAACTGCACGCGTGTGGTCGCGGTGGAGGAAGGCTCTCCCGGCTGGGGCTTCGCGTCGGAGTGTGCGCGCGCGCTGATCGGTCGGGTCAAGCACTTCAGCGCATTGACCGGACCCGATCACCCCATTCCCTCAAGCCGCGACTGGGAGGACGATCTGCTGCCGGGTGTGAACGCCATCCAGGCGGCCTGCATCGACCTGTTCCAGAAAGGCTAAGCGTACATGACCGTGCTTGTCGAAGCCCCGCGGGTTAACGCCAACGAGGACAATCTCCAGCTCATCGAGATTCGGGTCACACAAGGTGAAAGGGTCGAACAAGGCACCATTCTTTTCGTGCTTGAGACCACCAAGGCCGCAGTCGAAGTTGATGCTCCGGAGACAGGAACTGTCGGCCTGCTGGACGTCAAGGTCGGTGACTTCGTTCCTGTCGGCGCAACGCTTTGCAAAATCATCGACGAAAATTCGAATGCCCTTGTCGGGGAAACCAGCGCGGCCGATGTCGGGGCCAGCGAGGTCGCGATAACGGCTAAAGCCCGCAAGGCCGCATCCGAGCTCGGGGTCGACCTTGCGGACGTCATTCCGTCCAATGGCCGCATTGGCGAAGCCGAAGTGCGCGCTGCTGCCGGTCGCCGATCCGGCGCCAAGAGAGCCGAACCGGGCGAGCCCAGTTCTGTCGCTTTCTCCAGGCGGGCCGTCATCATCGGCGGCGGCGGCCACGCTGCCTGTCTGATCGATGCTCTCGATGGTGCCGGATACGATATCGTGGGCTGCACCGATCAAGCGTTGCCCGCCGGCCATCACGTCTGCGGCGGTATTTCGGTAATCGGCACGGAAGACTGCCTGGAGCGCTTGCTTGCCGAGGGCACGCGCTATGCCTTCATCGGCATCGGAGGCGCCCAGTCAAGCCAGGCGAGGCGGGCAATGTATGAACGCGCCACTGCAATGGGCTTCGTTCTGCCGCCTGTGATCCATCCTTCCGCGATCGTCTCCAAGGCGACCAGGATTGGACATGGCTGCCATATTTTGGCCGGCGCGAGCATCGGTCCGCGCTGTACGATCGGTAACAACGTCATCGTCAATCAAGGGACTATAGTCTGCCACGACAGCCTCGTTCAGGACAATGCGCACCTGACACCAGGCGCCATCCTAGCCGGCGGAGTGGGCATCGGAGCCATGACCGTCGTGGGAATGGGCGCAACGGTGCTCCTGGGCGTCCAGATCGGTGCCGAGTGCCTGATCCACAACGGCGCGCACATCAGCGCCAATGTCGCAGACAACACCATCGTCGACGCGCAGGGCCGCCGCCATCTCCGCTAATGCATGTCGCCCAAAGGCGATCTCCGGCTTGGGAAAGCGACATGGCGGGGCGGTTCGACGTGGCGGCTCTCGTCGCAGCGGCCGAGGGCTCGCCAATTCCGATCGGTGTCAGCCAAGCCGTACTTCGGTTGCGATCCAGCGGTCGCCGTTAAATCAGTCCCGCAATGCGGCTGTTAGTCATCCGGTGGAGTTTTCTGCGGCAGCCCACTACTTTTGGGCGGGGGTGTCCTTCGAATTCCCGAGCATTGCGAGACCTGGGATGGTGTACGGTGAAATGGTCTGCGGGATCCAATTTGGAGGCTCAGATGACCGTTGCACATCTCCATCCTCAGAACCCATCGGGTCCGCAGCATTTTCCCGTCGAACCGTCAGCGAAGCGGGCTGGCGACAATTCGTTCAATGTAGCCGCGCATGGGTTGCGCGGCATTGCTTCTCTTATGGTCTTCTTCGCTCACCTCCTGGGCGGCACGGCGGAGCACGTCTACGCCTCCAATTCGGCCTATGTCGACCGCATTACGCCCTTCTGGAATTTCGGCACCTTCGGAGTCTGCCTTTTCTTCGTCATCAGCGGCTTCGTCATCCTGCCCAGTGCGATACGCTACAGTCCCGCTCAGTTTGCTGCCCGACGGTTCCTGCGCCTCTACCCTCTGTTTTTCGCACTAAGCCTGCTTTTCATCGTGCTGAACGCAACCACCAACTTTTATCCCGAAACCAACAATCTCACAGCGGTTCTGGCAGGACTGACATTCCTGAACCTTGCAACCCATACCGAGCAATTGACGCCGAACGCATGGAGCCTGACCTTCGAGGTCTGGTTCTATGTGTTTACCGCAGCATTCGTTTTCCTGACGGTTCGTCGCCCGACCAGGCTCGGCACAATTGCGCTCGGCCTTCTCGCGGCGCTCTTTGTCGCCCGGTATCCGATCGCATTGTACTTTCTTGCCGGCGGGCTGATTCGCCTTGCCTATGACCGATATGAATGGGTAAGCCTGGGCCGCCATCGGCTTGCCGAGAGTGGGGCGTTGGCAGCCTGCGTCTTTCTCGCCAGCCGCGGCCATTACGACTATCACTGGTCCGATTTCCAAAATGCCGAGCTTCCCTTGCTTATGGTCGCGACGGGGCTTTATTTCTTCCTTGCAGTGTCGCGGAACAGCTTAACGGCACTACTCCTTGGCAATCGGCTGCTTCGATACTTCGGAACGGTGAGCTACAGTCTGTATCTGGTGCATCCCTACACGTATTTTCTGACGCGCTCGCTGTTTTCCCGCGCCCATCTCTTTTCGGAGAATGTTGCCGTATCAATGGGTGCCTTCATTTTGGTGGCGGCGGCGATCACCTGGGTGCTCACGCATTTCGCGAACAGAACGCTCGAGCTGTGGCCCTATGAGTTTGTCTATCATCAGAAGATCTATCGCTCGGCCTCGCAGCCAAGCGCGATGCGGCTTTGGCTGGCGTCAAATGCCAAACGTGCGGCATGGCTGCGGGGGTAGGATCGCCGTTGCGCGGCGGCCTGCGGTTTTTTTGAGGCGGATAGATAGCAGACTGGTCGTAGCCACTGTTCTTAGGCTGCAAGCAGGGATGTAGCTCGCATTTGTGTGACGCGATGTAGGCGCGGGATCGTGATCACCAAGGGCGCAAACAGCGACACCTCATGCTGGTGGGAGGACGAAATGGATCCACTTGTCATCGACGCCAAGCCTCAACCTATTTCAATCGATCCCGCTGACGCTGCCGTCCTCGTCGTGGACATGCAGAATGACTTCGGCTCCAACGGTGGAATGTTCGACAGAGCCGGAATCGATATCTCCGGGATTCAACGGGCTGTCGGCCCTATTGCCAGCGTAATAGCTGCCGCTCGCGAATTTAGCATGCCCATCGTCTACCTGAAGATGGGATATCATCGCGACCTCTCGGACCTTGGAACATCGGACGCCCCCAACCGTATTCGACATCTCGAGATCTTCGGGGTCGGCGCGACCATGGCAGCCCCGGATGGCAGCGAGAGCCGGATTCTGATCCGCGACACCTGGGGAACAGATGTCGTCAACGACCTCAAGCCACAGGCAGGGGATATCGTCCTCTATAAAACGCGATTCAGCGGTTTCTATGAAACCGAACTCGATTCTGTTCTGAAAACCGCAGGCGTCAAACACCTCATCGTGACAGGATGCACGACCAGCGTGTGTGTGGAATCGACAATTCGGGATGCCTTCTTCAGGGACTATCGCTGCATACTGCTGACGGATTGCACCAGCGAGCCCATCGCCTGGGACGCCCCAAGGAGCAATCATGATGCCTCGATCACGCTCGTTCAGATACTCTTTGGATGGACATCGACGTCCGACCAATTCCTGAAGTCGGTCGCGGAGCGAGTTCACGGGCGTCTTGAACCAGCCGAATGAGCAGGCGAAGCTGCCTATCGTTCACCTCGGAGCACCGCAGCTGCCGCTCAGGGCCAGCGTAGATCAAGCTCAAACACAACCGATGTCTGGTCCCAATGCAAACCGGCAATCTCAGAGATCGCGACCATTCTCGAAAGGTGCCCCGACGCATCGCTTACGATTAGTCGTCCGACTTTGCCACAAGATCGGCGATGCGGGACACATCCGGCACGTAAAGCTCTTTCGCATGGCGTAGCACCAATCCGATGTTTTGCAGGTAGCTCAGTTCGCGTGCCACCGCCTCGCGGTGGGTGCCAATGCGGTGGGCCAGATCCGTATGGGTCGGGATAGGAGAAATCCTCGCTGAACCGTCGGCTCCGATGTCTTCGGCGCATAAGCGCAGGAGTTCCTTATGC
This sequence comes from Mesorhizobium sp. CA13, assembly GCF_020165235.1. Classification (NCBI taxonomy): domain Bacteria; kingdom Pseudomonadati; phylum Pseudomonadota; class Alphaproteobacteria; order Hyphomicrobiales; family Phyllobacteriaceae; genus Mesorhizobium; species Mesorhizobium sp. CA13. The sequence continues at coordinate 39,572 of NZ_JAIUHS010000013.1, forward strand.
ACCCGGGACCGAACGTTGAGCGTCGAAAGCTCAACGATGTGCTCGACAAGCACCTGCTGACGTTCCACCAACAATTGCACAACGGCATGCAGGGCTTCAGGATCCTGCTTGACTATGTCCAGAAAGGCACGACTGCCGATCGAAGCGACAGTGCATGGTCCCGCCGCTTCGACCGAATATGGCATCTGGATGTCGCCGCTCAAGGCAATTCCGTTAACAAGCGAGCCACGATGCGCGGGGGGGAGCGAAACGATCTTGCCGTTGCGGGTATAAACAAGCGCCCGAAGCTCACCCTCGAGCAGAAAAAAAAGCCGGTCGACACTTTCGCCGGCCGGGACCAGTACATCCCCTTCATTGAGATGCAACCAACGACAGCGGCGGTCTATCTCGATCAGGGTGGACGACTTAACATTGCTGAAATGCTCGATATTTTTTAAATCCGGCCCGTGCATATGGTTGGCATCAGCTACGGAGGTGATCTCCCCGTCAGTCTGCGGGCCTGGATATCGAACGGGCGGTTGTTTCATTCTGGTCGCGCCCCCCTTGCAAAGGTTCGCAGCCGCTTCCGTTGCGGCTGCTCCCCAAGCTCAAGCAAATCACATCTACTAAAACGGTCCGTCAAGAACCATTATTCGTTGAGTGAGGCGGCACCCATATATTTCAATTCCGTATGGCAATCCCTTCATACGGCGTTGTGTTGAGTATGTAGGCAACTTCCGTACGGTTTCTGGCACGAAGTTTTTTCATCACATTCCGGATGTGTACCTTGACCGTGCTTTCACACATGTTGAGCTCGTACGCGATGACCTTGTTCGCCTTTCCTCGACGCAATGCCTCGATGACAGACATCTGACGCGAAGTAAAAGTGTTGTCTCCGTGCGGCTGCTGCTTGGTCGCGGGCTGGCCGTCGGTGACAGCGCGCCCTGAATGAAAGAGAACACTGGGCGGGACGAAGGTTCCGCCCGCCGCGACAAGCTGGATCGCCTTGGCGGCCACCTGCAACCTGACGCTGGTAGGAATATAGCCACGCGCGCCGTTTTCGACCACTTTGAGAATGTCCTCGAAGTTCTCGATATCTGATAGGATGACCACCCCTACCTCGGGCCTGGTCGCCTTCAGATGGCCTATCTGGGAAAGATGGTAGTCCGCCTGGGAGTTCGACCACATCACGCACATCAGGACCGTCGAAACTCTCTGCGTTTCTTCGGGATCCGCCATGTCGAACGCTTCGACCGACGCGTAATGCTGGATATGAAATGATGGCTCGATGATTTCGAGGCTTCTGCTGAAGCAGTCACACATCAAAGGCCGGCCATCGATGATTGCAATCTCGATTCCCTCTCCCGAGGACGGTGAGAGGCGATTGACGTCGAGAATAGATGGATATTGATCAAGATCAGTTTTGTCCGTCCGATCATTCGCAGGCAAAAAACTTGTCATGACTCACCCCCGCGCAAATCTCGCCCCAACGGAGATTTCGCTTTTAAACCCATACCTTAACACTTTAGTAATAGCTTGTGGACCGGAGGTGGTGGTGTGACAAAACGCACAGCGCGGCCAAAATTTCGGTTTCCCCAAGCAATCAAAGTGAAAAAGTCCTGGTTGCAGTATTATAGTTGGCTTCGAAGTCCATGCGCTTACCAATAGGGGGTAGCTACGGAAGTAGCGGTCACCCAGAATCGTTACGACAAAGAGCTAAACAGGGTGGCTATGTGAGCCGTTGGTCAGACCTTCGCTCAGAACGCGCATACTTTCTCGGCAAAACGTAAAATTGTATTCAGGAGCCGGCACATTCCATATGCGGACCCTGCGGCATGAGACGTCGCAGCCAGCGCCCGTTCCCGTCGATTGGCCGCCTTAGCGAAGATGGAGGCGAGCCTTACTCGAGGCTTTGCCGCAAGTGCTGGCCCAGCCTGATAGCGAGCGCGACGATGGTGAGCGTGGGCATGTCGTTGCCTCCGGTCGGGAAGACCGAGCTGCCGGCGACGAACAGATTTGCGAGGCCGTGCACCTGGCACGAGCTATCGACCACGCCGGTTCGCGGGTCATCGCTCATCCTCGTCGTGCCCATGTGGTGTCGAACCCAGTGATAAGGGATGTCTCGCTCTCCCGCCGCCTTTTCGTCCTGGCCTGCATGAATGGCGCTTCTGTGCCCCAGCCGCTTCATCTCTTCAGTGATGATTGCCTGGACACGCTCAAGCGTTCGTCGGACGAGAGGCCCCACATTCCATTGCAGCTTCACACGGGGCAGACTGAACTCGTCGAGCCTTGTATCGAGCGTGACGCGGCTTGCCGGATCCGGTTCTTGTTCGAGTATCGTATCAAAATGAAAATGCCTTGCACGCCGACGTGAGTGCCATGCCCGTTCGAAACCTGCCGACACTGCTCCCGCAGGATGCATCAGGATAGTTCGGCCGCATTTGATAAGATCGCGATGCAGGCGGCCTCTCCGCAGCCAGAAGGCAAGATACTGCAAGGCTTCGGAACCATCCATGTGATTGACGCAAGGTCCAGGCTTGATCCATGTGCGGGAATCGAGGAGGCGCTCGTTTGCGCGTATCTCGGGCCGCAGCGCCAGTCCGAACGCATCATTGGTGCCGCGGTTTTCAGGCGACAATCCGGTCCTGCGGGTCCAGGGCACGTGGAGGTCTATCATTTTGTCGGGTTGGCTGACTTGCAGGCTTCCCCATTTTACCCGGGGATGCTCCATGAAATAGCGGCCAACCAGGTCATACTGGTTTCCTATGCCATTCGGCGCCTGTCGGTTTGAAACAAGGAGCAGGCGCGCGTTTTCGATACCGCCACAGGCCAGCACGAAAAATCGCGCGTCAATCTGGAATCGTTTGTTCGGCGTGCTCGCTACCTCGATGGAGCGAACCCGCCTTCCGCAGTCGTCGGTGTCGAGCCGCAGCGCCGTGGCATGCAGCACGACCTGCACGTTTTTTGCGTCCTGAAGCTTCTTGCGAAGCGTTGCTCCGATATCCGGAGTGGGACTAAGAAAGCAGCGTTCCGAAAAGAGCGGCCCGTTTTCGGGCAGGACCGCGGAAGTCGGCCAATCGGTCAGCAGGTCGTCGATTCCGAGCAGCCGGGCTGCGGTCTCATAATGGGGTAGTAACGATTTATGGGCGACGGGCCACCCACTCAGGGGTATCCAGGGGCGATGCTCGAAATCGCCATGATCCAACATCTTGCACCATCCGCCCCAACCAGCCTTGCCTGTGCTTCCGCCGAACTGACGAAGGCGGCAAAGGTCAAGAGCTTCGTAGGGTTGACCCACGGACAGCCCGCGCGACAGCCGTTGGCGCCAGTGCTCGTACGTCATGCCGCCGCTTTCGATGACGCATATGCGATGCCGCATGCCTTCGAGTTGTGATGCTATCGCCAGGCCGGCGGCACCCGCTCCCACGATGCACACGTCCGCCTCCAGGCGCATCCCCTGCGGAAAGGCGTTGCAATCTTCAATCATGGCGTCGATCGGGCATGGCGTCGATCGGGACCAGAAATTGCACGCTTGTGAGAACAGCGTGGCCGTTTGCGCCCTCCCCCCAGCCCTATCTGACTGCTGGTCCCGCTGGCATCGGGCAGGCACGTTAAATCTGTCGTCCGAAGAAAACAAATGCGACGATACGAGCAACGGCGCGAGGACTGCCGGAGCCTCGCCCTGTGCTCCATTCGGTTAACCTCTGGAAGTTCGGCCACTGGCATTCCGTTGTCCAAGCCTGATCCTCTTGGCTGCCTCCGAACGCAACGCAGTTAAATTCGGCGCCACAATCGGATAATCCGGCGGCAAACCCCATTTCTGCCGATATTGCGCTGGCGTCATGCCGATGGACGTAAGATACCGCTTCAACGATTTCATCCGGCGTCCGTCCTCCAGATTGATGATGAAGTCAGGGGTCACCGACTTGCGGATCGGCACGGCCGGAACAGGTTTTGGTTCAGGCTGGTGATCGCCCACGGCAAGCTTTTGCAAAGCACGGCCGACATTCTGGATCAGGTCAATCAGGTCGGAAGGCGACGTCCGGTTCTTCCTGACATAGGCCGAAACAATATCAGCGGTTAGCTCAATGTGGTCGGCGGGGTCAGAGTCCATGAGTCCGCTCATTGCCTGAAGAAGATTACCTTCCGTGGCCGAGGCGCGGAGCACGTTCTGCATCGCTCATTGAAGGACTGCCCACCGTCACAGGAGAATGCTCCTGATGCCCCGCTCCTTGCGTAGCCCCAATGCCATCCCCAGGTGCCGTTTGTGTCAATTGTCCCTTGGCGGCAGCCGATCCATCCAAAAGTGGTACCGCCTGGCAGTGCCGATCCCGTGATGGCAGCGGCGAAACCGACAACAAAGGCGGCACAGCCAAGCCGGCAGGACCTGAGTGATCCGATGCCGGTGCGCACACATCGCGTACCGGCATCGACTGTTAAATCGATATCCAGCGCCGCCTCTCTGCGGCGGCTCGACTTGTTAAGGCTGTCGTGTCAGGAGCTTCATGGCGCGCGCGAAGTCACGATTATCCACGCGTCGCCCCTTGAATGATGCTTGCGCCTTGCGCTGCGCGAGCGCGCTCGGACCTGAGCGGCGCGGCTTGAGGAGCAACTCTTTCTACCACTCCGAGCCGGTATAACCCGCAGCTTCCTTCCACAATGCGAGTGCGATGCTTGGCGAGCGGCCTTTCACTTCAATGTCTTTGCCGCGGTACTTTCCAGCCGCAATCCACACTGTCTTCGAACGCTGATAGATGTTGACGTCGAGGGCGCTGGCTAGAGCCTCCCAGTCCGTACGTTTCGAAAAATCCATCCGACCCCCGTCTCTCCATAATGTGGAGCAGTAACGAACATGGCGCATGAGAGTTCCCGGATGGTGGGGACTTCACCAGTGGGTCGCGCAAACCGGTCGCACAGCGCCGGACCGACCGGCATCCGCCGACCCGACCTTTGTCCCGGAATCGGCAAAACGATCAGATGAAAGAAGCACTGAAGCGGTCAGTGAGCCTGTCAAAAGAATGTGTTTGATCATGATAAGCCTCCAAAAGAGGGCATTGCTTATCCCGCGGATATGAATAGTTTTTTTCGAGGAAAATCGCGGATATATCGATTAATTCTCTGCATCCGTTAAATCAGATGGGACCTCTGCATGTATGTACATATTATACAAAGAGAACCCTTACACGCTGATCTTCGTCTTGGCCCCGAACTGCAGAATGGCGATCCATAGACGGCATGCGGGTAAGGGGAAACGCAACGGCTGAAGCATGCAAAGCTTACTTGATACAAATTGTTGTGAACCCCCTTCTTCTCAAAAAGGGTCTACATTCTTGTACGGGCGCGCTAAGTGAGGTCTTTGGCATGGGGCCGTTATCGCGAAGGACGTTTGCACAGGGAACAGTTCTGGGCCTGTTACACTGGCTTGGCTTTACCAGCCCTGGCAAAGCGGTCACTCAATCTTCAGCTGGCGTAACGCTTATCGCCGGCGGCAGACCTGCGGTAACGCTCGTTACTTCGGATCAGCCGAGTGGCTCTGTCCACTACGCCGCCACGGAACTCGGCTGGCACATAGGAAAAGCGACCGGCATCCAACCTGCCATCACAACTGAAAGCCATGTCTCGCCGGCTGGCCTGCGTAACGCCGCCCATATCTTTCTGGGCGACACCCGGTTCGCCCGGGCGGCCGGAATCACCTTCGGCGCATTGCCGCGTGAAACCTGTATCATCCGAACCGTCGGCAACCATCTATGCATCGCCGGCCTCGATCATCCCGGCAGTGCACTCGACCAAAACACGTCCGCGGGCACCCTCTTCGGCGTGTACGAGCTCCTTGATCGCTATTTCGGTGTCCGATGGCTATGGCCAGGTGAGCTGGGAACGTTTGTCCCAAAGGCACAGTCCTTGGTGATCCCTGCGCTTGATTACGTCGTTACGCCTCGGTTCATGCAGCGTCGCGTGCGCCCTGGGGCTGGCTTCACGAGCGAACAACATCCCGAAATGGGTTTCACCGCAGCAGCGGCGAAAGAATATATGAAAGCACAGGCCACGTTCCTGCGTCGCCACCGAATGGGCCGCAGAGTACCCACGAACTACGGTCACGCTTTCGTCGACTGGTGGCAGCGGTATGGCACCGAGCATCCCGAATGGTTTCAATTGGTCAGAGGCAAACGGGGCCCGGTGAGGCTGGGCGCTCGCTTCTCGATGTGCATTTCCAATCCGGGCTTGCGAGAAGAGATCGTTTCGCAATGGCGTGAGCATCGGAGCGCCTCTGCGGGACAGCCAACTTTCGTCAATGCGGTCGAGAACGACATCCCAGGGCAATGCGAGTGCGAAGTATGCAAGGCGCTGGATGGCCCAGAGCCGCCTGACTATCGAAAGTTCATTCCGTCGAAGTCGAAGATCGCCAGCAAGCCTTTCGTATCGGACCGCTATGCGCGTTCATGGCAGGCCATTCAGCGGATAGCCGCCAAAGACGATCCTAACGCGGTCGTGGTTGGATACGCCTATATGAACTACTTCGCGGCACCGACATCGGGAATCAAGTTGAACCCGAATATCCTGATCGGGTTTTGCCCATCGGCCTGGTACTATCCACGCAACGGTGAAGAGCAGGACTGGATAAAAGACCAGTGGCGCGGATGGGCGGCAACGACTGCCCAGGTGTTCATGCGCACCAACTATTTCCTGGATGGCTACTGCATGCCCCACATATTCGCCGGCCAGTTCGCCGACGAGTTTCAGAACGCGGCGCGAAACGGGATGGTCGGAACCGACTTTGACTCGCTGACAGGCCATTGGGCGACGCAAGGTCCAAATCTCTATTTGTTGATGCGCCTGCAGACACATCCCGAGACTGCCGTGGAGTCATTGTTGTCGGAATATTATTCAGCCTTCGGACCTGCGGCCGACGACGTCAAAAGCTATTTTGATTATTGGCAAGCGTATACTTCGAACGCTCGCGCCCAGCTGCGGGACGGGTTCGAGGCTCTTGGAGCATCTCGTTGGCGAAGCTGGGCAAAGGCGGCGCACGCTGTCTATCCAGAGGAGAGTTTCGCGCCGGCGGAAGCCTTGCTTGACAGGGCGGCCGCCTCCGCAATCCAAGATCCGGAAGCCTCCATGCGGGTGAAGTTCCTTGAGCTGGGATTGCAGCATGCGAAGCTGTGCTCGCGAGCGGCCAGCAAGCTCACGCTCGGCGATCCGCAATCCACCTATGAGCGCGGGAAGCCGGAACTGGAAGCGTTGCTGCAATTTCGGCGCTCATATGAGCATATCTGGATATCCAACATGAACCACTGCGCGTGGGTGGAGAGCCAGAGTTGGATCCTGCCGGGCTTTGCGATTCAATCTCCGGACCTTGATCCGGAATGATCCATCTATTTTGAAGGACGTTGCGGGAAGCTAGCTGGCCAAGCCGCGCGATATCGCGCCCTGGCCAGCTAGGGAGAGGTGGTCGGCGTTGTGCCAGGCACTGCCGACTGTGCTCGGTGCAGTTGCGGGAGCGCTTCTGTCCATGAACGGGGGGACTGCGTCAAGACAGGCGACAGACGCGACAATCACCTCGCAATTTTCCTCAATCGCCGGAGAGGACACGTCGTGCTGCGCGGAAGTCGGTGCCTGGCTCTGGTTTCCAGATGTGAGGCCGAGACTTGCCGGACTGCATTTTTCCTGTGCGGCTTTGAGCTGTGTTAACGTTGCCCTTGAACCGGTGAATCGGACCGAGGGGACTAGGGTCCGAAACCCGAATTTCATCCTGTTTGGCTGACACCTCCCGTTGTTTTGGGAGTTGTGAACCACCTGGGCATTTCGCGATTCGAAGGCGAACCGTCAACCTCGCACTAGAGTATTGTTAGGCCCAGGTACTTCCCACCTCCCTTTATAGAACAAGGGAAGTCTGTAACCTATGACTGCAAATTGTAAGCTGACAGTTTGGGGCTACTCCGTTCGGATACCGTGTGTTGCCGACGGCAAGGGCCGCGGGACCGATGGCAGCGGCCGTGGCGGCAATGGCCATGCTCAACCAGCGCGTTCATCAGATCCCTGGCACCCAAGGTCAACGTCACAAGAGTCCGCAAGCGTGGCCAGGAACATGGAACAACCGCTCTCAGCAGCAGTTGTCCGGTTCAGGAGGCGATATGAGCGCGACGATCGAGTTCTTTCGAACCTGGCTGCAGGAGAATGTCGGAAACCTGGCCGCCGACACGCAAGTCAGCGTTACAGTGTTGGCCCAGCAATTCGAGCAGGATGCGGACGCCGCAGGATATGGGCGCGAGGTTCGCGAAGAAGATATCGGCAACATAGAGGACGCCATCCAGCAGGCCCTCGACAAGGCGAACGCAACCAACGGCCGGCAGCCAGTTCCGGAAGAAGATGGCGCGCTCACGCCGATCATCGAAGGTCTTGAGGCTGCGGAGCCTGAACACTCAGTGTCTGCCGCCGGTGACGGCCGTAAGGAAGAGAGCTGACGAGCGCCTACAGCCGAATACCGGATCGTTAGTCCGGCGTATGGGCTGGGTTGATCAGCGAGGGAAGCCGCGCACAGGATGATCTTCTTCACGAGCGACACTCATTTCAACGATCCACGCATCCTGCGAATCGACCGGCGGCCGTTCAGCTCGCTGGCGACGCATGACGCGGCGCTGATGAGCCTCTGGAACGAGACCGTCGGCTCGGACGACGAGATCTGGCATCTGGGTGATTTTGCCCGCCCGAGGGCCGGCATCGAAAACATCCTGTCGCAGCTCAACGGGCGCAAGCACCTGATCATCGGCAATAATGACGGAAGCGATGCAACGCTCGCATCTGGCTGGGCCAGCATCCAGCACTATGCGGAACTGGTGGTGGACGGCACCCTCCTCATCCTGTGCCATTATCCGTTTCGGACCTGGAATCAGATGGGCAAGCAATCGGTAAATTTGCACGGCCATTCGCATGGCAAGCTGAAGCCGCTTACTCGCCAGCGTGATGTCGGCGTTGACGTGTGGAATTTCCGGCCGGTTTCCCTGCCGATGCTACTCAGCAAGCATAACCGTCGATCAGGCTGAGCGTAGCCCTCGCCACGGACCGGCAGTCGTCATTTATACAGTTCTGGATGTGCTTCGCTCAGCATCAAAGCCGGACAAGAATGAAGATCGATCACGATTTTCCGTTACAGGAACAACAAGGACGGCGCTCCGTTGGGAAAGTGATCGCAACAAGCGATTTAACCAATGGAGACACTTATGATGAAAACGATCTTCGTCGCATCCGCCCTGTCCTTAGCGCTCGCCACATCCGCTCTGGCCCAAACGAGCGGCTCGGGCAATGCCGGCGGTACCGCAGGTGGCGGCATGAACAACAGCGGCACGAGCGTCAACGGCTCCGGCAACACCACGGGTACCGTCACAACTGATCCGAATGCGACGAACTCGACCACGACAACGCCCAACGGCATGAATGACCGTTGCAAGGACACTGCGGGCAATGACGTCGACACCAATACCGCCAGCGGCACTGCCACCTCGCCGTCCCAGAATTGCAACAAATAGTTCCGCCAGCAGAATTCAGCTCAGGCCCGGCGATGACCGGGCCTGAGACGTCACCTCGAATCGCAAGGCTGGGTCTATCGAAAGACTGAGTGCGTGACCGCTATAGCGTCTTGGAGTACCAAGCCTTGAGCCTCTCAGTCGCACGCAATCGGCAGCGGTTTCGTTTTACCGGTCAATCTGGCTCCCAGCGTCAGGCTATTCGGGAACCCGCTCACGAACGTGTTCATCGCGGCAGCGGACATCGGATGGGAGGCAAGACGTGCCAACAGGGCAGCCACGCGAATGCGAGTTGCAAATTGCCGGTTCCAGGCCTTCGAATAGCGGCGTCCAACAGCAATCCTCGCCGCCCGGTCCCAACGGTCGAACCTGGCCAGTTCATTGGCCAACAACCAGCCTGACTGCAACGCCATCGAGATGCCTTCAGCGATGATGGGATGGGACTCACCGGCGAGGTTGCCCACCCGAAATATGTCGTCGGCAAAACGTGGGCGTATACCAGGCCGCATAGGACCTGCCGCGAGCCATTCGCCATCGAGCGTGGCATCCACGATCGTGGAGGCGACACGGGGACACGAAGCAAGGATATGCGCATGAACAGCTTGGGCTGCCGACGAGGCGTTGCCTTTTTCCCGCAGCCTGATCAAGACGTCGCGGCGTATGCAGCACGACAGCGACATCCTGTTCCGGTCGGCCCAGACCATGCCGCCATAGCCGCCCGGAAATGCCAACAGGGGCATGAGGTCGCGGTCGAGCTCAGCGCCGGTGAAATGAGCCTTGAACCCGAAAAGATCGTGCGGCGCGTTGGTTTTCGGCAGGTTCGTCGGAAGCCTTCCTTGCTCCCACGAGCCATGCGCGGCGATCACGACCGGCGCAACGAGAACTCCCTGATCGTGCTTGCTTTCGATCCGAACCGTAGCGTTGTCACCATCGGTGGTGATCTCCGCCGCCCGCCAGGGCTGAAACACGTCGGCTCCGGCATCGCGAGCCGCATCCAAAAGTATGCCATCCAGAACGTCGCGCCCGAGCGCGCGCCCAAACGCATCTCCCACGGCTCGCGGCATGCCCGCGTCTGGGCCCGGACCCGATGCAAAAAGTGCAACCCGCTTGACCTCCGGACCCGCTTTGGCGCGAACCGCGGTGCCTCCGCCCAATCTATCCAGCAGATCCAGATTGACCGCGGACATGAACTCCCCGCAGACTTTGCGGCGCGGGAATTCACTTCGTTCGACGATGGCAACGGCGCGCCCCTGGCCGCTCAAAGCCAAGGCCACGGAAGAACCACTTGGCCCGGCGCCTATGACGATGGCGTCGTAGATCATGGCAAACCTTCCGAAGCGCGGTCGACGGCTAGGAAGGCGTGGGTAAACGGTCCAATTCTGCGTTCTGCACATTGGTGCCTGAAATCCCTGGGCCATAGGCTGGAGAGCTCATGACCCGCAAACCCCGCGCGGACGCTTGCCGCCGCGTCGTGCAAAGTCACCTCGTTCGCGCCAATGACATGCAGAAGCGAGCAGGCTCTTAAGGCAATGGCGTTTCGTCTCGGCTCGGTGGCGAGAAACACTGGCGCCAGAGTGCGAAGCGCCAAAAACAGACTTTTCAGGGCTGCGTCCGAAAAATGGTGCAGGAACAAGTTGGCCGCTACCACATCGAAGGCGCCGGCGCGTGGCCTTTCGATCCATTCGAAGACATCGTCGGTGATGGTTTCGATCCGCCAACCAAGTGCGGAGAAATCAGCGAACCGCCTGTCCGAAATGAGGTTGAACTGGTCAAGCAAGACCAGGTCTACATCTGTCCAGCGCCGGGCGAGGCGCTTTGCGACGGAAAGCATGAATGCTCCATCGCCGGAACCGATTTCCAGAAATCTGGGTGGGCTTTTGCGCACGTTTGCCTTCAACAGGCTGGCCATGATCGCGCTCTGAAACATCAGTGCGTTTATCCAAGCGAGGTCACGCCGCGAACCGACGGCCCTTGGATCGTCGGGAGGCAAATTGTCGAGCAGTTCCCGCTCGATCCGACGATGGTCGAGATCATTGGCCATTTAGGTATTGCCGGCTGTGTGGAACATCATCGTCTCGGTCGTCAGGCCAGGCCCGAATGCCATGGCACAACCCACACGGTCTTCCTTTGTGGCCTCGCGCAGCATTCGCTCGAGTACGAACATGACGGTAGCAGAGGACATGTTTCCGTTTTCACGAAGGACCTCGCGGGAGGCCGATAACGCATCGGCACGGAGATTCAGCGCGCGCTCCACTGCGTCGAGAACGGAGCGCCCGCCCGGGTGGACGGCCCAGAGATCGACGTCGGAAACGCTCTTGTTTCCCAGAATGCTGCAGATGTCTATGCCGAGTGCGTGGTGAATTGCAGCGGGAACCTCTCCCGACAACACCATGTCGAAACCGTCGTCATGTATGTTCCAGCTCATGAGGTCGCGGCTGCCGGCATCAACGAGCGCGTGAAAACTATCCAGTCCTATGCCAAAAGGGCTGGCGCTTACCGACGCAGCCGAGCAGCCATCGCCCCACAGGCAGAACGAGAGCAGTTTTTCGAGGTCGGAGGTCTCCTTGAGATGGAGCGTACAGAGTTCGATGCTGACCACCAGAACCCGGGCCTCGGGTTCTGACCGGATGATGTGACGTGCCTGCTTGAGTGCGTTGATCGCTGCATAGCAACCCATGAAGCCGATGATTGTGCGCTCGATGGAGGTCGGCAGGTTGCACCGGGCAATTATTTCCAGATCGAGGCCGGGGGCGGAAAAACCCGTGCAGGTGGTGACGATCAAATGCGTGATACGGCTCCTGTCCTGACCGTGAAGGAGCTTCTCCACGGCCCGTTCAGCCAGAGCGGGCGCTGTGGCCGCGAACATCTCCATGCGCTTTGCCGTGCCTGGAAACGCGCCCCGTTTGAAAACACCCTCCAAATCGACACTTGGGCCTTCAGGATCATCGGCGGGCGCAAAGCACGAATAACGATGCTCTATTCCGCATCTGTCCGCCATGCGATCAAAGATCGCCCGGCGACGGGGATCTGCAGTCAGTTGGGAGCCGGCAAATTGAAGAAAGAACCGGTGAACGCCATTCTCCGGAACGGCTGCCGCAATCCGATTGATGAAAGCTTGAGCGGGCATTTTTCCTCGGCCTACAGCTTTAGGCTGGTGTACCGCGGGCGTGACTACGAACCCGACCGGGTCGGGACCAGCCCCTGAGAGATGGCAAACACTCTCATAAACGTCTGGGACGGATGAAAGCTTCCCTCGTCCTCGACGATTTCCAAGGTGCCGGCCTATGGCGGCACCAAGCGCAATTGAAGGCATCCTCGCTGTCGGCAGCGCAGGCGGGCGAGCGTCGAACGTCGGCACCGTACCGCGACGGTTGCCGCATTCGCGTCAGGACGGATGGCATCGCGGCCGCCATGTGGCCAGACGAGTCATCCATTCCTTGACCGGCCAAGGCCTTTGCCAGTCGACCGCGATCTCGGTTGGACCGGCGGCTTCCCCGGACCACCAAGGGTATTGTCAAGGCGGCTTAGCTATCATGGCAGCGGGGACAAACCGCTGTCGAATGGCTGTGCGCGGAGATACCCTATTTGGCGTTTTTGGCCCCGCCGATCTCCTTGTCCCACTTCTCGAACATGGCAACCAGCGGTTTGGCGTCGAGCGGCGGTTCGATCGGGTTGTCGGCGATCATCGCGGCATATTCGGGCCGGCCGAAACGCTTGATCGTGTCCTGACTGTCCTGCGGCGCCATCTCTATCGGCACGTCCCTGATCGATGGGCCGGGGTACATGTAGCCGTGATCGTACATGAATGCCTGCTGCTCGGGCTCCAGGATGAAGGCGATCAGTTGCAGGAGAACGCCGAGCTTTTCGTCGGAAACACCCTTTGGGATAGCCACATAGTTGGCGTCGCTGACCCAGTGGAAGCCTTTCAGGGTCGCAATCTTGTAGTCTTCGGGAACGATGCCGAGATAGCGCGGATTGATGTCCCATCCGGTGGTCGTGGCGATGATGTCGCGCGTGCCGTCACCCAGTTCCTTCATGGTGACGGTCGTGCCGGAGGGATAATAGTCGATGCAGTCGTTCAGTTCCTTGAGATAGGCCCAGGTCTTCTCCCAGCCGTCGATAGGATCCAGCGGATCCTTATCGCCGAGCAGGTAGGGAAGGCCCATGACGAAGGTTCGGCCGGGGCCGGAATTCGCCGGTCGCGCATACATGAACTTTCCCGGATGCGCCTTGCACCAGGCAAGCAACTCTTCAGCGGTCCCAGGAAGGTCCTTGACCCGATCCGGCGCATATTCCAGGAGCGGGCCTGACGGATACCAGCTATCGACGAAGGCCTGGCCCTTCGCCATCTGCTGCATGGCATAGGCGCCCGGCAGGTAGCGCTGGTCGAGCTTGGGAAACATATCGGCGTAGTCGGGCAGGATCTGGGTCCACAATCCCTGATCGATGCCCGCTGCAAGGGCATCGTTACCGGTGAGCACGAAATCGATGTCCAACCGGCCTGCCGCCTGCTGGGCCTTGAGCTTGGCGGCAAGTTCGGGCGCCGGGGCCTGCGTGTACACGAACTTCGAAATCAGTTCCGGATGGGTCTCGGCGAACTTTTCAAGCGCTCGCTGGCTGAGCTGCAGGTCGCCGGCAACGTCGACCACATTGATGACCAGCGGTTCCTTCGGCTTCGGGAACTCCTTGGCAAGCGCGAAAACAGGCCTTGCCGTAGCGGCAACGCCAGCACCCAGGATCGTTAGAAGGGCATTGCGTCGGGTTGTCATTGGTGTCTCCTCCCTTTTCTAGGTTGCGTGGACGGTTATTCGCCCACGGTGTCCGGCACTTTGTGAAGCAAAGCAGTCGATTGCGGATCGAGAAACAGGTGGCAGTCGGCATGCCGGCGCAAGATACCGGCCGGCACCATCGGCGAGATCGGCGCTTCGACCGTATCGCGCACCGCCTCGGCCTTGCGGCGGTCCGGCACCGCCAGCACGATCAGACCGCTTTTCATGATCTGGTTGACGGTCATGGAGATCGCCCTGTGCGGAACGTCTTCCAGCGTCGGAAACCAGCCTTCGCCGAACTGCTGACGGCGGCAACGGTCGTCCAGCGTTACCAGGTGGAACGGCGCCGTCGTCTCGAAGTCCGCGGGCGGATCGTTGAAGGCGAGGTGGCCGTTCTCGCCGATGCCCGCGAAGGTCACATCGATGGGGTGGCGGGCAATCAACGCATTGATGCGCGCCACCTCGGCACCTGGATCCGGCACGTCCCCGTCGATGAAATGAAAAGCTCCGAGCGACGGCAGCAGCGCGGTGAAGCGCTCCTTGAGATAGCGCCGAAAACTGGCCGGATGCGTATCCGGCATGGCGACATATTCATCGAGGTGAAAGCCGGTGACGCGCGACCAGTCGATGTCATCCCGCTTCACCAGCGCGGCAAGTACCTCGAACTGGCTGGCGCCGGTGGCGACGACGATATTGGCCGCGCCGCGCGCCTCGATCGCGGCGCGGATCGACTGCGCCCCCAGTTCAGCGGCAGCAGCGCCCAGCAGCTTTTTGTCCGGTTTCACGTAAATTCGCATGATCACTCCGTGGTTGTAAGTCGATGGAGCCCCGCCTTGGCTCGCTGCGAGCGCGGGGCCTGGGTTGTCGCCCTGATGACGAATTCGGTGACGAGATTGATGCGCTTGTGAGCGAGCGGCTTGCCTTGCAGCATAGCGACGAGAAGCTCGACCGCCTGCCTGCCGGCCTCCGCGCAATGGGTTGCGATGGACGTCAGGGGCGGGAAAAGGGTCGGCGCCAGTATGCCGTCGCAGCCGATCACGCTGTAGTCGCCCGGCACCGACAGGCCGCGCGCGGCAAGCCCGGCCATGATGCCTTGCGCCATGACATCGTCGAATGCGAGTACGGCGGTCGCTCCCGTCAGGACGAGCTCATCGACGCAGGCCTGGCCGGCCTCGAAGCTTGGCCGCGAGGTCGGAACCCGTAGGATCTCGACCCCAAGCTCGGCGGCCCTCCTGGTCACGGTGCCGTAGCGCTGGCTGTTCGACCAGGAGAATGCCGGCCCGGCAACATAGGCGATCGATCTATGGCCCAGCGAAACCAGATGCTCCAGCGCTTGCCCATAGCTTGGCCCGCTATCGACCAGAAGCCGTACCGTGCCGGGAATGTCGCGGTTGACGAGGACGCAAGGCCGCTTCCGCGCATGTTCAAGGATCTGTTTCGTGTGCAGGCGCGAAGAGGCGATGATGAAACCTTCTACCTGCGCCGACAGCTTGGTCAGGAGAATGTCCTCCACTTCCGGCGTCTCGTCAGAATCGCCGATAAACGTCGCATAGCCACATTCGCGGGCCGTCGCCTGCCCCCCACGCATCATCGCCGCGAAGAACGGGTTGGTGATGTCGGGCACGATCAGCGCGATGTTGCCTATCCGGCCGGTGCTTAGTGCGCGCGCGGCATGGTTGGGGACATAACCGAGCCGCGCGGCGACCGAGTGAACCCTCGCGACCGTCTCGCGACTGAGAAGCTCCGGCCGGCTGAAAGCACGCGAAACGGTAGCCGAAGAGACGTTGGCGGCGTCCGCCACCTCGCTCAGCGTCGGTGTTGAAGATGAATTGTTCCGCCTTCGGTCAGGCATGCGCGCCCCTGTGCAAGCGCTTGCATGAAAGCGCTTGCATGAAGTCGTGTCAAGGATTGATTGGCCTAGAACAGGTCGGATAGTCGGGCTGTCTCCCGAGGTAGTCCTCCACAGGCGGAAACCGACCTAATGCCAATCGACGTCAGGGATAGGGCAGGATCGGCGCAGGCGGACCGAGGGCCGCGCCGATCACGGTAGGCATTGCCGCGCCGTCAACCCTTCGACTGGAGCGCGTGGATCACGCCGCGCAGTTCCGCCAAACCGCGCAGGCGGCCTATCGCCGGATAACCCGGATTCACCTTCTTTGTGAGATCGTCCAGCATGCGGTGGCCGTGGTCGGAGCGGAAGACGATGGTGTCGTGCGGTTCCCGTTTGCCGTCTTCGGCCAACAATTCGCGCAGTACCGCAACCATGTCCACGTCGCCGTCCAGATGCGCCGCTTCATGGAAGGTGCGGCCATCGCCTTCGCGCTTGGTCGCCCGCAAATGCGCGAAGGGGATGCGCGGAGCGAAGTGCTTCGCCATCGCCGGAAGATTGTTGTCGGCGCGCACGCCAAGGCTTCCGGTGCAAAAGCACATGCCGACGGCCGGCGACGGAACTGCCTCGAAGAGCGCGTTGTAGTCGGCGGCGGTCGAGGCCACCCGCGGCAGACCGAAGAGCGATCGGGGCGGATCGTCCGGATGCAGCGCAAGCCGGACGCCGCTGCTCTCTGCAGCGGGCGCGATCGCCGCCAGGAATTCGGTGAGATGCTGGCGCAGCCGGGCGGCATCGATGCCCGCATAACGCTCCAGCCGGTCGCGAAATTGCGGGACCGTCAACGGCTCCGTGGTCGAGCCCGGCAGCGCACTGGCGATGTTGGCGACGAGGGTCGCGGCCTCCTCTTCGCTCATCGCCTCGAAGACAGCTTTCGCCCGCTCGCGGTCCTCCTTGGAATAATCGGCTTCGGCTCCCCTGCGCTGCAGGATGTGCAGGTCGAAAGCTGCGAACCGGTCCTGGTCGAAACGCATCGCGGTCGCGCCGCTTGGCAGCTCGTAGTCGAGATCGGTGCGGGTCCAGTCCACCAGCGGCATGAAATTGAAACAGATGATATGGATGCCGTTGGCCGCAACCGCTTCCATGCTGGCGATCCAGGCCTCGATCTCGGCTTTCGCGCCGCCGCCGTGACGCTTGACAGCGTCGGGGACCGGTATGCTTTCCACGACCGACCAGACAAGCGGCGAGCGGTTTGACGGCGTATCCTCGATCATCGCCTTGCGTGTCGCTACTTCCGCCTTGGTCCAGGCACGCCCGATCGGGACCTCGTGCAACGCCGATACGATATCGGTGGCGCCGGCCTGACGCACCGCATCGAGCGGAACCCCCGCATCCGGCCCAAACCATCTCCATGCCTCGCGCATTCGTCATTTCTCCAACATTTCAGGGCTGGTCGGCTCAAATAAACCAGTCGGGGTAGGCGTCGCGCAGTTGCTCGACATCGGGAATGACAGCGCCCAGATGGATTCGCATGGCCTTACAGGCAGCCTTCACGTCATGCGCCGCTATGGCGTTGCGGATGATCGCATGCTCGCCGATCACATGGTCCATGCGGCCGAGCGCGGGCAGCGTCATGCGTCGCGCCCGGTCGATCTGCACCTTGACCGGCTTCAGATAGTTCCAGATGCCGGAATAGTTGGCTATTCGGGCAATCGCCTCGTGAAAGGCCTCGTCGGCCTCGTGAAAGCCGTTCATGTCCTGTCGTTCGGCAAGGAACCGCTGCCGCGCCAATATGTCGTCGAGCTTTCCCACATCGTCGCCGTTTGCGCATTGCGCGGCCCTCTCGACCGTCGCGCCTTCCAGCGCCTTACGGATGACGACGGCTTCGGGAATGAGCGAGATCGGTATCGGCGCGACGAAGGTTCCCGACTGGGGATAGATATTGACCAGCCCGTCTTCGACCAGGCGAATCAACGCCTCGCGAACCGGCGTGCGGCTGACACCGAAACGCTCGGTCAGAACCTTTTCATTCAAGGCGTTGCCGGGCTTAAGCTGCATGGATACGATCGCCTCGTGCAGTTCGCGGTATACTGCGGACGCCGCGGTCGTACGCACGATGCCCGGCCGACGCATCTTCGTTCGAACGGGGACGGCGTCGCGGTCGGAACCCGCAAGGCCCGCCTGCGCCTTTGCTGATGTCATTTCTCGATCCCCGATCTTCAATCAGTTGACATATTAATATATTATTCCTTACTGTTCGCCAATATCGGAACGCCGCTTCATCCCAAATTATGATCGCGCGCATTCAATCGCCCTTCCCTTCCGAACGCCGCTTCGCGGCTCGACCGCAAGGATTTTGCAATGCCGCTCCATCCCGACAGGCTTTTTTCGCCTGACCCTACCGTCCGCTCCATCGCCAGGCGCCTCTATGAAGGCGTGCGTGCCTTGCCGATCATCTCCCCGCACGGCCATACCGAGCCGGATTGGTATGCGTATGACCTGCCGTTCCCGGATCCGGCCACGCTGTTCGTCAAGCCCGACCACTATATTTTGCGCATGTTCTATTCCCAGGGAATGCGCATGGAAGATTTCGGCGTCCCGCGGCTGGATGGGGGCCCGATCGAAACCGATCCCCGCAAGATCTGGCGCCGCTTCGCCGAGAACTACGCCCTTTTCCGCGGCACGCCGACGCGGCTGTGGTTCGAGCATTCGCTGGCAACGGTCTTCGGAATCGAAGAGCGGCTCGGCGCGAAGAATGCCGACCTTCTTTATGATCGCATCGCCGAACAGCTCGAGCGGCCGGAGATGCGTCCGCGCGCGCTCTACAAGCGTTTCAACATCGAAGCCATCTCAACGACGGACGCGGCCACCGATGCGCTTGCCGCGCATGATGCGATCAAGGCTTCCGGATGGGACGGCCAGGTTGTGCCAGCCTACCGGCCAGACGCCGTCGTCGACCCTTCGCGCAAGGGTTTCCATGCCGAGGTGGAGCGATTCCTGGCGTTGGCCGGAACGCCGGCCAGCTATCCCGGCTATCTTGAGGCGCACCGAATCCGCCGTGCCTATTTCAAGCAGCGCGGCGCGACGTCGACCGACCACGGCCATCCGAATGCCCGCACCGCCGACCTGTCGAAGGCGGAAGCGGCGGCCCTGTTCGACCGAGTGCTGAAGGCCGATGTCTCACCCGAGGATGCCGACCTGTTCCGCGCGCAAATGCTGACCGAAATGGCGCGCATGAGCGTCGAGGACGGCCTGGTCATGCAAATCCATCCCGGCTCTTTCCGCAACCACAACCCGCGGATTTTCACCGAGTTCGGTTTCGACAAGGGCGCGGACATTCCCACCAGCACCGATTATGTGCACGACCTCAAGCCGCTCCTCGACGCGTTCGGCAACGACACGCGCCTGACGTTGATCCTGTTCACACTGGACGAGACGGCCTACGGGCGCGAGCTCGCGCCGCTTGCCGGGCATTATCCGGCGCTGCGCCTCGGCCCCCCCTGGTGGTTTTTCGACAGCCCCGAAGGCATGTACCGGTTTCGCAAGCTTACCACGGAGACAGCCGGCTTCTATAACACGGTGGGCTTCAACGACGACACCCGTGCCTTCTGTTCGATCCCCGCGCGGCACGACATGGCTCGTCGCGTCGACTGCAATTTTCTCGCGGAATTGGTGGCTGACCACCGGCTCGACGAGGACGAGGCGCAGGAAGTGGCGCACGATCTTGCCTACCGCCTGGCCAAGAAAGCCTATAGGTTCTGACCATGGTGCAGCGGCTTTCCAATCGGACCGTGGGTGACTTGCCGGCCGGGATCGGGCGCACGGACCGCAGAGCTCAGCTCGGCTGCCGAACTGGCCGCCGTCTTCCTGTGGCTGAAGCAGGTCTTCGGCAACGATCTCTCGGCCAAACCCCCATTTCGCAAGGCTGTGGAACCGCATTGATCGATCTTTTGAACGACGGCGCCGCAGCCACCGTGCCACGATGGGCGCAGGGGTTCATGCACGGAGCAGAAAGCGGTTGTTTTTGAGGACTGGTAGATTAATATATCAAATTGAAATCCTGCCCGGACAAGACAGGATCCCACCGGAGGAGATGAAGATGGTCAAGATCACTCGGCGACAGGCGGTCGGCGGATTAGCCGGCATGGCGGCGCTTCCGGTCGCAAGCGCGTTTGCCCAGACCGCAAAGCTGCCGACCGCGCCCGTCACCATCAACATCGTCGATGTCGCCGGCAATCTGGCGCTAACCCAGAAGGCGATCGAGAATTACAAGACGGCCAAGCCGGAACTGATCTCGAACATCGTCTTCACCAAGGCGCCCGCCCCGGAGCTTCCGGGCAAGATCAAGGCGCAGCAGGCGGCGAACCGCGTCGATATCGACCTCGTGCTTACCGGAACGGATGCGCTGTCGGCGGGCCTCGAGATGGACCTGTGGGTCAAGCTGCTTCCCGACGATTCCGGTGCCTTGCCTAAGCTGGCCGATATCTATCAGGAGCCGGCAGCGCGTATGCAGACGCTGGCCAAGGATCACGGCGTCGTCGTCACCTACTACCCGTCCGGGCCGCTGCTCGAATACATGCCCGACAAGGTCAAGACAGTGCCGACCACGGCGGAGGAGCTTCTGGCCTGGGCCAAGGAGAACCCGAACCGGTTCCTCTATGCGCGCCCGGCCAATTCCGGCCCCGGCCGTACCTTCCTGATGGGCCTCCCCTATCTGCTCGGCGACAGCGACCCGAAGGATCCGGTCAAGGGCTGGGACAAGACCTGGGCCTATCTCAAGGAATTGCATAAATACATCGAATATTATCCGACCGGCACCCGGGCACTGATGAAGGAACTCGGCGAAGGCACGCGTGACATGACGGTGTCGACGACGGGCTGGGACATCAATCCGCGCGTTCTCGGCGTCGTACCGAAAGAAGCCAAGGTTGGGGCGCTGAAAGGCTTCCATTGGGTCGCCGACGCCCATTACATGTGCGTGCCGAAAGGGGTCAGCGACGAAAAACTGGCCGTGCTCAAGGACCTGATGGCATTCCTGCTGACGCCTAAGCAGCAGGCCTATACCTATGACGAGGGCTATTTCTATCCGGGCCCGGCGGTCAAGAATGTCACCCTCGACATGGCGCCGCAGGAAAGCCAGGATGCGATCGCCGAATTCGGCCGCACCGAATATGCCGACCTGATCGCCAACAACCCGATCGAACTGCCGCTGGAGCCCGCTTCGATGGTCACGGCATTCCGAATCTGGGACGAACAGGTCGCCGCCGCCGCGAAATGACAAACCTTTAATTTTCAGCGCATAATATGAACCGGGCATGCCGCCCGGTTCGCCTGCAACAATGGGGCTACGAACGGATGCTGCTCGCCTCGTCGAAATTCGACGAACTCCGCCTCGATCATATGAGCCGAAAATTCGGCAGTATGAGCGCGCTGAGTGACGTTTCGCTGACCGTGCGCAAGGGGGAATTCATCGCCCTGCTCGGACCTTCGGGCTGCGGCAAGTCGACCGCACTGAACTGCATCGCCGGTCTGCTTTCCACCACGGGCGGCAGCATCTATCTGGACGACAAGCGCATCGACCAGCTCAAGCCGGAAGACCGCGGCTTCGGCATGGTGTTCCAGAACTATGCGCTGTTCCCGCACATGACCGTCAAAGCCAATATCGGCTTCGGCCTGAAGATGCGCGGCACGCCCAAGGCCGAGATCACGCAGCGCGTCGACGAAGCGCTGGGGCTGGTGCGGCTGGAAACGCAGGGCCATAAACTGCCCGGTCAGCTGTCGGGCGGCCAGCAGCAGCGGGTGGCCATCGCCCGCGCCATCGTCATCGAGCCGCCGTTGGTGCTGATGGACGAGCCGCTCTCCAATCTCGACGCAAAATTGCGCATCGAGATGCGTGCCGAAATCCGGCGCATCCACAACCAGCTCGGGGCCACCACCCTTTATGTGACCCATGACCAGGACGAGGCCTTGTCGCTTGCCGACCGCATAGTTGTGCTGCGCGACGGCCAAATCCGGCAGGTCGGCGCTCCGCGGGACCTCTATGAGAGCCCGGATCATCTCGACGTCGCCGAATTCATGGGCTACCGCAACCGGCTAACCGGCAAGGTCACCCGGCGCGACGGCGACGTTGCCACGGTCGAAGTCGGCGGCGTCAGCCTTTCGGGCAGACTTCGCGACGATCTCGCGGTTGGCGCGCAAGCCGTGATCGCCGCCAGGCCGGACGATGTCACCGTGAGCGACAAGGGCATCGGGACGCTCGATGCGAAGGTCGAAACCATCGAGTATCGCGGCCGGGAATTCGTCGGCACGGCACGCACCGAGGGCGGCCTCGAGCTGATCTTCCATGCCAGCCAGGCCGCGTCGGTCGGGAACACGGTTTCGCTCTCGATCGATTCTGCCCACGCCCTGATCTACGCGGCCTGAGGACGGCGGATGTCGACGCTCGATCATACGCCCCCTCCTTCCCTGCGCCAGCGGTTGGCCTTGCACGGGATCGACGGCGTCACCCTTCTGGTGCTTCCGGCCGCCTTGTTTACGCTGGCGATCTTCGTCTATCCCTTCGTCTACGGCCTGCTCCTGTCCTTCAAGCCGAAGGAAGGGGGACTCCTCGCCAACTACGAGCGTTTCTTCTCCGACCCGTTCCTCTACAACACCATTGCCACAACGTTGTGGCTGGCGGTGCCGGTCACCGTCATCAGCCTGGCGCTGGCGCTGCCCATCGCCTTTCGCGTTCGCTTGATGACGCACCAGCGTATGCTGACCACCATCCTCGTGCTGCCGGTAACGCTCGGCACGGTGCTGGTGGCGGAAGGCCTGCTCAACTATCTGGGACCACAGGGCTGGTTCAGCCGCACGCTGATGTTGTTCGGCGTCATCAGCAGTCCCGTGAAACTCACCAACAATTACTGGGGTGTTTTCGCGTCGCTGATCATCACCGGTTTCCCGTTCACGTTCCTTTTGACGCTTTCCTATGTGACAGGCATCGATCCGGCACTGGAACAGGCAGCGGCGACCCACGGCGCGCGCTCCTGGCAGCGGTTCCGCTATGTGTTCCTGCCGCTGCTGATCCCCGGCCTGGCCATCGCCTTCCTGCTTTCGTTCGTACAGTCCTTCGCCGTCTTTCCGTCGGCGGTTCTGCTAGGCGCGCCGGCCGGGCCGACCCGCGTCATCTCGATTGCGGCCTACCAGGCCGCCTTCGAGCAATATGACTACTCGATGGCCTCGGCAATCGCGATGATCATGGCCGGCGTGCAGTTGGTCATCGTCGTCGCCATCCTGATGCTGCGCAACCTTTTCTATCGCGGCAGCACCGCAGGCGGAAAGGGCTGACATGATCCGCGACACAAGCATCGGCGCCAAGCTCTGGATCACCGCCATCTGGGTGGTGGTGGGTTTCTTCGTGCTCAACCTCGCGGCGATGATTGCCACGGTCATCCTGTCGTCCTTCGGCACGCGCTGGCTGGGTACATGGATTCCCGCCGGCTTCACCACCCGCTGGTATTTCGCCGCCTGGGCGGAATTCCAGCTCCACGATATTCTGATCGTAACTTTCCAGATCGCCTTCACCGTGGTCGCGCTTTCAGGCCTGCTCGGCGTGACGGCGGCCTATGCGCTGGCGCGGCGCGATTTTCCCGGCAAGAGGCTGATCATGCTTCTGTTCCTGCTGCCGCTTCTGGTGCCGCCGATCACCTTCGGCATTCCGCTGGCCACCGTGCTCTACCAGTCGGGGGTCGGCGGCACGTTCTGGGGCGTGGTGCTGGCCAATCTCGTGCCGACGGTTCCTTTCGTCATCCTGGTGATGATCCCCTTCATCGAACAGATCGATCCCAAGATCGAAGCGGCCGCGCGCGTCTTCGGCGCCAACACGTTCCAGCTCTTTCTCCATGTTCTGCTGCCGATGCTGGTGCCAGGCATCTTGGCGGCGCTGCTGCTGGTGCTGGTGCGTACCATCGGCATGTTCGAACTGACCTTCCTGACAGCCGGGCCGACCAGCCAGACGCTCGTCGTGGCGCTGTACTATTCGGTTTTCGCCTCGGGCGTTCGCGCGGTGCAGTCGATCGATGCGATGGCGGTGGTATATATGATAACGACGCTGGTCTGGCTGCTGATCGCACTGCGCTTCGTCAATCCGACGCAGATTGTCGCGCGGGCAAAGCAGCAGCCCGCCTCTGCCTGAAACAGGCTTTTCTTTCCGCTGCATGATGGCGGCGGAAAGCCACTCTGTCGGAATCCTGGAGCGTTCGAGATTCGAAGAAAGCGCTCTTATACCGGTTGGTTGCTGGCCGGATCCGCACGGATGAGGGCTGCGATCAGGCGCTGTGTCTGGAGCGCCTCCTCACCCGTCACGGCCGGATCGCGGCCTTGCGAAATCGCATCGGCGAAATCGTCAATCAGCGCACGGTGCGCGTCATGGGGGAAGTCCATGATGGCTGCGCCGCTGCCTGTCTTCCCCTCCGCCTCAACGCGCTCTTCGCGTCCGTCGAGCCAGTTGACGCTCAGCGCCCCTCCGGTCAGCGTGGCCGTGCCGAGCGAGCCGACAAGCTCCATGGTTTCAGGCGAGCCCGGATAGGCCGCCGTAGTGGCGAGCAGCGAGGCCGGTGAGCCGTTGGCGAGCCGCATCAGGGCGGTCACGTAATCCTCAGCCTCCATCCGGTGCAGGCCGGTCGTCCGCACCTGCGAAGCCACCACCTCGACCTCTCCCAGCAGGGAGCGGAAAAGGTCGATGGCGTGGATCGCCTGCGACAACAGCACGCCGCCCCCGTCCCGCGCGAAGCTGCCGCGGCCTCCGGTGTCGTAATAGGCCTGGGGCCGCCACCACGGAACCCGAAGGCTGGCCGCCTCGACCGTGCCGATGGCGCCGGAGGCCAGCACTTGGCGCAGCCGCAGGCTGGCCGGCCGGAAACGGTGCTGCAGGACGACGCCGAGGCGCAGGCCGGCCCCGCGGGCCAGCGTCACCAGCTTCTCGGCGCGCTCCAGCGTTGTTTCGAGCGGCTTTTCGACGAGCACGTGCTTGCCGGCGGCAAGAGCCAGCTCCGCCACCGCCAGATGCGCGTTGGCCGGCGTCAGCACCAGCACCGCCTGAACCTCGGGATCGGTAATCGCGGCCGCAATGTCGGTCGTCACGGGAAAGGAAAACTGGTCGGCAAAGGCCTCTGCCGTCGCCTGGCTGCGGCTGGCCGCCCATTTCACCTCGATCCTGTCGGCAAGATCGACGAGGCTCTTCGCATGCGGCAACGCCGCCGGACCCAAGCCGATCATGGCGACACGTAGCCTGTTCATCGCGCGTTCCTTTGCTGCGCCGTCACGACGACCGCCGCCGCCTGCGCCTCGAGTGCCAGCCGGCAGACCGTGAAGACATGCTCCTGCGTCATCGCCGTTTCGGTACGGTCGCGCACATCGGCAAGCAGGCGTTCGAAATAGGATATCTTTTCGCCCGACGCATCGAAATGGCGCGTGCCCTGGCCATCGACGAGAAATACGTGGTCCGTTCCGGGTTTGCCGGCTATGTCGACATATTTCCTAAGCTCGATCGTGCCCTTGGTGCCGAGCAGTATCAGTCGTCCATCCCCCCAGGTCGGCAGCCCGTCGGCGGTGAACCAGTCGACGCGGATATAGCCGCTTGCTTTGTCTCCCCGCAGGAGGATGTCGCCGAAATCCTGGAATGCCGGAATGTCAGGAGCGCCAAAATGACCGACCGCACTTGAAACGACATGCGCGTCGGCGCAGCCAGTATAGAACAGGAACTGATCAATTTGGTGCGAGGCGATATCGACCAGGATGCCGCCGTAATTCACGGGATCGAAAAACCACGCCGGGCGTAGCGCACGGTTGAGCCGGTGCGGCCCCAAGCCCGTCACATGGATGACTTCGCCGATGGCGCCGTCCATCGCCAGTTGCGTCGCCAGCGTCGAGGCTCGGGTCAGGAGGCGCTCCGAAAAGCAGATCGAAAAGATGCGTCCCGTCTCGCGCACGGTCTGCCGCAAGGCGGCAAGCTGCTCGAACGTGGTCAGGCCGGGCTTGTCCGCAAGCACGTCCTTGCCGTGCCGCATGGCCTCGACGGCAATGGCGGCCCGGTCGGAGGGGACAGCCGCGGTAACGACGAGGTCGATGGCGGGATCCTCGATCAGCCGCCGTTTTTCGACCGGCGCGATCCGTGGAAAACGCTCGGCGATGCCGGCGGCAACCTTGGGATCGGTCGTCGCGGAATCGTAGCCGGCGCACTCGGCGCCGGCATCCAGAAGCCCACCGATCAGGTCATAGACGTGACGATGATCGATGCCAATCACGGCAAATCGCATTGGTTCGCTACTTCATCTTGTTGGCGCCGACCTCGCGGTCCCATTTCCCGAAGGCGGCGACCAATGCTTCCGGCTTTAACGGCGCTTCGACCGGGAACTTCCTGATCAGCTCTTCATATTGTGGGCGGCCGAACTCTGCGATGGCGTCCTGGCTTTCCTGCGGCGCGGCACTGAGCGGTACGCCCTTGACCGCCGGACCGGGATAGAAATAGCCCTTGTCGTAGGTATAGGCCTGCTGCGCGGGTTCGAGCATGAAAGCCATGAGCTTGACCAGAACCGCGACCTTTTCCTCGGCGACGCCCTTGGGAATGCACATGAACTGCGTATCGGGCACCCAATGCGTGCCTTCGAGCGCAAACGTCTCGATCTCCTTCGGCACGATGCCCAACACGCGCGGGTTGATGTCCCAGCCGAACGTGGAAACGATCATGTCGCGGGTGCCCTCGGCCAGCTCCTTCATCGTCACGGTGGTGCCGGAGGGATAATAGTCGATGCCTTCATCCAGCGCCTTCAGATAGGCCCAGGTCTTCTCCCATCCATTGATGGGATCGGAAGGATTCTTGTCGCCGAGGATGTAGGGCATGGCCATAAGAAAGGTCCAGCCCGGTCCCGAATTGACCGGCCGCGCATAGCAGAATTTGCCGGGATTGGCCTTCACCCACGCAAGCAGTTCGTCGGTGTTCCTGGGGATCGTCTTGACCCTGTCCGGCGCATATTCGAAGAGTGGGCCCGACGGCGAATAGACGACGGCGACACCTTCGTTCTGGCCGAAGTTCTTCTGCATCATCAAGGCGCTGTCGAGATAGACGGTCTCAGCCTTGGGCAGCACAGTGGGATATTTCGTCCACACGTCGATCCACAGGCCCTGGGTGATGCCGTCCGACATGGCACCCGGACCCGTCAGCACCAGGTCGATGTCGACCCGGTTGGCCGCCTGCTGCGCGGCGAGCTTGGCCGGCAGTTCGGGGGACGGCGCGCGCGAGAACGTGATCTTGGAGACGAGCCCCGGATTTTCCTTGCCGAATTTCTCGATTGCCATCTGGGTAAGCTGCAGATTGCCCGCGACATCGATGATGTTGAGCGCCACCGGCGAAGTGGGCAGGGCAAGCTCGTCGGCGAATGACCGGCCAAAGGGCAGCGTTGCAAAACCAGCCAATCCGCCAAGCGCCTGGCGGCGTGAAATCGTGAACATCGTCGTCCTCCTCATTTATCTCTTGAAAGAGCGGTGTCTCCGCACTTTCATCCCAGCTCTCCCAGGCAAATGATATATTAGTCTATTAGTATCGAATGCAACCCCGCTGCGCTGAAGGTCCCGTCGCGAGGGGCTGCGTCAGGCCGGTGCCTGGCATGCTGTACTATCCTGGCGCCAACCCCTCGACGCGGCCGGCCTCTGGGCGAAGCATCAGGATTTCTTTGCGCCGACCAATTCGTCCCACTTTCGGAAGGCGGCGATCATCTTTTCCGGCGGCAGCGGCAGTTCGATCGGATTATTGGCGATGAGGCCGGCATACTCGTCCCTGCCGAAGCGTTTGATGATGTCCTGGCTGTGCTGCGGCGCCATGGAGACAGGCACGTTCTTCACCGCCGGGCCGGGATAGAGATAGCCCTCATCATAGGAATAGGCCTGCGCTTCGGGAGTGAGCAGAAACGCCATCAGGTCGAGCACCACGGCGAGTTTGTCGTCGGAGATGCCTTTCGGAACGCACATGAAAAAGGCGTCCGAAACCCAATGGAAGCCCTTGAGCGTGCCGATCCTTGCCGATTCCGGCACGATGCCGAGGGCACGTGGATTGATATCCCATCCCGTGGTCGAAATGATGATGTCGCGGCTGCCTTCCCCGAATTCCTTCATGGTGACGCCGGTGCCCGCGGGATAATAGTCGATATACTGGCCGATCTCTGCCAGATAAGCCCAGGTCTTCTCCCAGCTGTCGACGGGATCCTGCGGATCCTTGTCGCCGAGCAGGTAGGGGAGACCCATCATGAATGTACGGCCGGGGCCGGAATTGGTGGGCCGCGCATACATGAAGCGACCCGGATTGGCCTCGGCCCAGGCTAGCAGCGCCTCGACCGAGCCGGGAACCTCCTTCACCCGCTCAGGCGCGTATTCGATCAGCGGGCCGGAAGGATAGTAATTGACGACAACGCCATATCCCGCGCCCTGCTTCTTGTGCAGGGCCAGTGCGGCCGGTTCGTAATTGTCCTCGATTTTGGGGAACTTGTCGTTGAAGTTCGGCAGAATCTTGATCCATGTGCCGTTGGCTAGGCCTGCCGCCAGACCGTCGGAGCCGGTCAGCACCATGTCGATATCGACGCGGTTGGCTTCCTGCTGCGCGCGCAGCTTTCCGGCAAGCTCGGTCACCGGCGCCTTGGTGAAGACGATGCGTTCGGTGCGCTCGGGATATTTCTTGGCGTAGTTTTCGAAGGCCGGCTGCGAAAGCGCCAGCGCGCCGCCCACGTCCATCACCGAAATGACGACCGGCGATGCGGGCAATTTGGGTGACTGCGCCCAGGCGCCCGTCGTGCCGGCGAGGAACGTACCGCCAATGCCGCCAAGGATGGCGCGGCGATTCACCTTGAGTTCACGAGCAGTCATGGCTGTCTTCCTTCCCATTTTGTCGTTTGCCGATTGTATCCGCGTTCTTCCTCTCCGACGCGCGCACGGATGATGGTCATGTCGGGCGCCCACTCGATCTCGCTGGCGGGCACGCGAAGGCCATGCGCGTCCAGCACCGGCTGCAGCAGCGCCATCACATTTGCCGAGGCCATATCGACAGCCTGTGCGAAACCTGCGATGCCCCAGCGCACCAGATTGCGAACGGCGTCGTCCAGCCGCAGCGCCGACCCGGCGAGCCCGATGCCGCCAGGAACGCGGACCGAGCCATCGGCGCGGCTCTCGACCCGCATTCCGGCAAATTCGTAAGAGCCGTGCGGCGCACCGGCCGCCGAAACGGCATCGGTAACCAGGATCGACCGGTCCAGCCCTTTTGCCCGGATCAGCGACTTCAGCGCGCCTGGAGGAACGTGAATCCCGTCGGCGATGAATGTCGCGGCGAGACGGTCTTCGGCCAGTTGAGCAAACAGGGTATTGTCCAGTTTCGGCAAGGTTTGCGGCAGCCCGTTGCCGAGATGGGTGGAAAGGACAGCGCCAGCCGCCGCGGCCTGCGCCACGAGCTCAAAGCCGCAAGCCGAGTGGCCGATCGAAACAAGGATGTTGCGCCGGTTCATGGCCCGTATGAAAGCAATGCCGCCTTCCACTTCGGGTGCCAGCGTCGTCAAAAGGATCGGGCGCTTGAGCAGCGACTGCAGGCGCTCAATGAGAGCAGGATCCGCAGCGGTCATCGCCGAGGCGGGATGACATCCGGAATAACCCGGGGCGGGATTGAGGAACGGACCTTCCAGATGATAGCCGGGGCACATGAGGGGACCGAGGCGGCTTTCGGAAACAGCCTTGTCGAGAGCGCTGAACCGCGCCGACAATTCGTCAGGCCTTGCCGTGATGATCGTCGGCAGGCACGCCGTCACGCCGCACGCCAGAAGGGCCTCCAGCGCTTCGTCGAATTCCGCCGCGGTCAGGGTCCCCGAGTTAAAGTCGACGCCGGCGAAGCCATTGACCTGCATGTCGACCAGACCGGAAGTAATCATGATGCGGCCGATCGCCCAGGTTCCCTATGCGGAGACTACACGGCCCGATACCGCTTGCAAGCCATTTTTGAATAATGATATCCAAAAATAAGAAGGAAAAGAATCCCGGCATGCTGACACTCCACACCGCGGATTTCGAGGACGCCCGCCAACGCGACTGCGCACGCGTCATCGCCAGCCTGCACGAAGGCGGCGGCAAATCCCGCGCCACGCTTGCCGCCGAGCTGGACATGACCTCGATGGCGACCTCGCGCGCCATCGCCGACCTCGTCGGCAGGGGCATTATCGAGCAAAGCGTCGGCCCCGTGAGCGGCCGTGGCCGCCCACCGGCGCAAATCGTTTTGAACCCCGGCTGTGCGGGGGCGACCGTCCTTCTTGTTTCCAGCCAGGAACTGGTTGGCGTCCTTGTCGATTTCCGCGGAAGTGTCCTCGCCCGGCAAACCGCCCATGTTCCGTCCGACGCCGATTCGGCCCGCATGACCGCGACGATGCGCTACCTTGTCGCCGGTCTCATCGGCAGCTGCCCGTCTGGCATGCATCATGTCGGAACGTCGGTTGCCGTTTCGGGCATCGTGGACGTGAAGACCCGGACGTGGATATTGACCTCGCGATGGCCGAACGTTCGCGATTTCGACGTCGGCAAGGCGCTTGACGGCCTCACGCCGCGCGTGTTCCTGTTTCGCCAACTGGATGTCGAACTGAGCGCCCGATACGCCGCGCCGGACATGGAAAGGCTGGAAAGCGCCTTCATTCTTCATTGGGGCTGGGGTATCGGCCTGGCCTATCGCGGCAGCGACGATGCGCCGATGCGCCAGGGCGGCCCCTTCGGCGAAATCGGCCATTGGCGTTTCAACGTGCTCAAGGATCGCCCCTGCGGATGCGGCAACCGGGGCTGTCTCGAAACAGCAGCTTCGCTCTCAGCCCTGTTGCCGGTCATACGGGAGATATATCCGTGGGCTTCGGGGGAGGAGGAACTCCTCGCCAGCCAAATCGAGACGATGGAGCTGACGGATATTGCCGAAATCCGGGTCGCCGTCGATCTTATGGCGCGCGCGCTGGGTAACGCCTGCAGGCTGCTTTTTCCCGAGAAGGTGTTCATCACCGGCCCGTTTACCTGCAATGCCGGACTCTACCAACTTCTACGCTCCCGCTTCGAGGCCGAAGGACTGGTCGGCACCTTGCGCCTGCCGACCCTGATCTCCGATCGTTCCAGTCTCGACTACGTCGTCAAGGGCGCCGTGCAACCGCTTCATGAAATCGCCGTTCGCGTGCTGCTCGGCACACCGCAGGGGAAACCGAATGGCGAAGGGCGAAGCCGGCGGAATGGAAAGCGGCAAGGGGCCGATGCCCTGACGCGAAGCATCTGAATGGATTCACGCGGCGGGTTCAGAGGTCCGGGAGCAATCTCGATGCCCCACACTTCTCATGTCCTAAGAAGAATGTTGCGACGCTGTTCGGGCGAAGCTCACTTCCTCGCTCACTAACGAGCCGCATAGCGAACAAGCCGCATTTAGACTGGCCGTGTCTTCGACGTTTTCTTCTTTAGGCCAGGAGCGCATTCCCGCGCCGTTCCATCTCTGCCGGATCGAGGTCCTCCTTCCACGACAGGAGCACCCATACGTGGCCGAAGGGATCGCGCACGGTGGCGGAACTGGCGCCATAGAACATATTCGTGGGTGGCTGAATCTCTTCCGCGCCAGCCTTGACCGCGCGCCGCAGCAAGGTCGCGTTGTCATCAGTGAAGATGTGAAGGCCAGCCGTGCAGCGACCAAGTGTCCGCGGCTCGCCGTATAGTCTCTCGTCTGGATCCCCGATCATGATCACGGCTCCGCAGATCAAAATCTCGGCGTGCATGATTTTGCCGTCTGGGTGGGCAATTCGGAACAGTTCCATCGCTCCGAATGCCCGCTCGTAGAACGCGATCCCATCCGACGCCCCGTCGACATAGATGTGAGGGACAATCGCGTTTCGATATCTCTCCGGTCGTTCAGTCATCTCGATCTCCTCGCGCCAAATATCGGAGCGCTCGCTTGCGGTGCACAAGCCGGCGAAACGCTCTTTATAAGACCCGGCGGAAGGTCCGCCTCGGTTCGGCCACCGCACCGCCGGAGACCATCAACCGTGCGTCGACACGATCCGTTCCGGGTTCCATGCGATCATCTGCTCGATTGCCGCCGAAGCCGGCGCCGGCTCGACTTGAAATTCCTCGAAAATCGAACGGCGCCTCTCTTTTCCAACACGGCAGGTCGGCAATAATCCAGGCCGACTCCAACCTGGAGACTGTCCTGGTACTTCCGGCGATCAGCGGCTGGCGCGCCAGAAGGCGATACGGTCTGCAAAGCGATAGCCCTGGATAATCGCCGGCATGAATCACGGATTGCTGCGATAGAGCGGGATGGCCGAAGGCGGTCGGAAGTCGAACGCCGTCCGCGACTGCTCGCCTATGCCTCTAGACGCCAAGATGGTGCTGCAGCAGCCCTGGCTGTGTCTTGAGCTCGGCGGCCGGGCCCTCATGGGCGATATGGCCGTTGTTGATGATATAAACGCGGCTCGCGAGCGCCAGCGTCGCGGCGATGTTCTGTTCCACCAGCACGATTGTCTGACCTGCCTCGGCCAGTTCGCGGCAGGCGCGCACCAGATCGTGCACAATGACTGGAGCAAGTCCTTCGAAGGGTTCATCAAGCAGAAGGATCTTCGGGTTGCGCACCAATGCACGGGCTATGGCCAACATCTGCTGTTCGCCACCCGAGAGATCCGTGCCACGGCTGGTGCGCCGTTCCTTCAGCCGTGGGAACATCGTATAGATGCGTTCCAGCGGCCAGCGGTCGTCGGCGGTCAATCCGGCCAGAATGATGTTTTCCTCGACACTCAGGCTGCCGAAGATGCGCCGATTCTCGTGCACGAGCTGCATGCCTTCCCGAGCGATGCTGTGCGCCTTCCTGCCTACCAGCTCAACCCCGTCGAGTTTAACCGAGCCGGCCCGTGGCGTCACCACGCCCATCAGGCTCTTCAGCGTCGTCGACTTGCCCGCGCCGTTGCGCCCGAGCAGCGCCACGACCTCGTTCTTCCCGACCCTCAATGCGACGTCGAACAGGATGTGACTGTCGCCATAATAGCTGTTCAACGCTTTGACTTCGAGCAGGCTCATGCCACCTCTCCATGTACCCCGCCGAGGTAGGCTTCCTGAACCTTTGCATTGGTCTTGATCGCACCGGGCATGCCTTCGACCAGCACCCTGCCCTCCTGCAGGACGGTCACTTTCTCGACCAGCTCGAAGAGCGAATCCATGTCGTGGTCGATGATGATCATCGTGCGTCCACGCGCGATTGACTTGAGCAGCGCCACGGTTTCGACGCGCTCGCGCGGGCTCATGCCCGCAAGGGGTTCATCGAGGAGGAGCAGGCTCGGCGACGTCGCCAGCGCAAGACCGATCTCCAGCCGCCGCTTCTCGCCATAAGCCAGTGACGAAACAGGCCGATCGAGCCGCGCCGTAAGGTTCACCAGCGCCGCCGTTCGCTCGACCTGCTCGTGGAGACCGGGAACGCGGTGGATACTCTTGAACAGATCAAGCCGGAACTTTCCACGCGCCTCGCCCAGCGCGGCAATCATCAGGTTCCGCCGCACCGTCAAGCGGTCGAACAGCTGGTTGATCTGGTAGCTCTTGGTGAGCCCGAGCTGGCACACCTCGGACACGCCCATGCCGGTAATGTCGCGGCCCGCCAGCATGATGCGGCCGGAGGTCGGCGCGATCTCGCAGGTGAGCATCTTGAAGAACGTGGTCTTGCCCGCGCCGTTGGGCCCGATGATGCCCCGTATCTCCCCGTGATCGACGCTGAAGTCGATGTCGCTATTGGCCGTGATGCCGCCATAGCGTTTGGTTAGGCCCTGCACCTGCAGGATCGGTCCGGATGCTGGCGCAGTGCCATGCCGGCGCGCCGGCATCGGCTCGATCGCGGTCACGATGTGCGGCGTGCTCTCTGTCGCGGTCTCTGCCGCTTCGATGCTCTTGCGGCCGCCGGCCAGCCCATAGAGGTCGACGATCGCACCGACGATGCCGCGCCGCAGGAAGCAGACCAGCAGCACGAAAACGACGCCGAGCACCAGCTTCCATGTCGCGCCGAGATGCAATGTGTTCTGGAAAAAGTCGCTCAGGTAGAGCCACACCGTCGCGCCCACCAGCGGTCCGAACAGTGTGCCGGCACCGCCGATCGCCGTCTGCATGACGACCTGGCCGGACGTGTCGAACATGAAAGCGTCCGGCGGCATGAAGCCCTGCATGACGCCCAACAGGCCGCCGGCAAAGCCGGCATAGATCGCCGCAACCACGAAGGCCGTGAGCTTGTAGCCGTGGACGTCATGGCCGAGCGCCGCGGCGCGGAGCGGATTGTCGCGGATCGCCGAAAGGATCGCGCCAACCGGCGAGCGTACGATGCGAAGTGCGACGACAATGCCGACGAAATACCAGAACGCCAGGAAAGTATACATCGTCCAGTCGGTGTTGAACTCGAGCACCGTGAAGCCGAGGTTGACGACGGGGGTAGGCACGCCGGGCAAGCCGTTCTCGCCGCCCGTGAATGCCGAGAGCGGATTGAACTCGACAAAGAAGAAGACTTCGGCGATCGCCACCGTGATCATGGCGAAATAGATGCCGGTGCGTCGCAGGGCGATCAGCCCGATCACATAGCCGACGACACCCGACACGACGGCGCCCATGACAATGGCAGCCATGACATAGGGGAAGCCGGCTTCAGTCAGCAGGTAGGCGGCGAACATGCCGCCAGTGCCGTAGAAGGCCGACTGGCCGAAGGACAGCAATCCCGTGTAGCCGAACAGGATGTCGAAGCCGATCCCGAACAGGCCCCATATGAGGATGCGATTGATCGTGCTGGGCGAGAAGCCGAGATGGGGCAGCACGAAGGGCGCCAGGACGAGCGCCAGCGCCGTCAGAAGCTCGACAAGGAAGGGATGTTTGATGTTCATGGCCGACCGCGTCTACTCGCGCCCGGCCGTGCCGAGCAGCCCGTGCGGGCGAAGCACCAGCACCAGCGTCATCGCCACGAACAGCATGACATAGGAATAACCGGGATTGAACATCGACGTGATGCTAATGATTTCGCCG
Source organism: Mesorhizobium sp. CA13 (assembly GCF_020165235.1). Lineage (NCBI taxonomy): Bacteria > Pseudomonadati > Pseudomonadota > Alphaproteobacteria > Hyphomicrobiales > Phyllobacteriaceae > Mesorhizobium > Mesorhizobium sp. CA13. The sequence continues at coordinate 74,728 of NZ_JAIUHS010000013.1, forward strand.
GCGATGAGGCCGCCGAGGATGGCGCCGGGAAAGGAACCGACGCCGCCGATCACAACGACCACGAAGGTCTGGACCAGTATGGCTTCCCCGACATCGGGCGCGATCGACACCACGGGTGCGTTGACAATGCCGGCGAAGCCGGCCGCCATGGCTCCGATGCCGAAGACGAGCATGAAGATCTTGTAGACGTCGATTCCAAGCGAATCGACCATTACCGAATCCTCGATGCCTGCTCGCACGATCATCCCGATGCGGGTGCGATAGAGCACGACATAGAGCATCAGCAGCGCCAGGGCGACGATGCCGAGCAACGCCAATCGGTAGGTGGGATAGACCATGAAGCCCAGATGGGTGATGCCGACCAGCGAGGCGGGCGGCGGCACCGTGCGCGAGAGGCTGCCGAAGAAGAAGCGGACCGTCTCGACGAAGACGATGCCGAGCCCGAACGTGACGAGAAGCTGGTCCTCGAGCGGCCGCGTGTAGAAATGGCGAATGATCAGCCGCTCGATCAACACCCCGACGATCATCACGAACAGCGATCCGGCCGCCACCGCGGCGAGGAACGAACCTGTGTAGGTGTAGGCGAGCCAGCCGGCATAGCCTCCGAGCATGAACATCGCGCCGTGGGCAAGGTTCAGGACGCCGAGCGTCCCGTAGATGATGGTCAGCCCGGAGGAGATCAGCGCCAGAAGCGCGCCGAGCACGAGCCCATTGAAGCACTGCGAGATGAAATTTGCCCAGTTGATCACTCTGCGCCCACCTTAATCATGAAAAATATGCCCTGCCCTCGCGCCAGCAAGGGTTTGGCAGAAAAGTCGCGAACAATCGACATCCCACCGACCGCGGGACGATGAACCGTCTGCGCCCAGCCAGAGCCAGTCCCGGTGCGAGCGCCTTCTCCGCCCGTGTCGGGCGGAGAAGGCGCTGCCGGGTATCAGGTGTAGCTGCCCAGGTTGCAGCCGAACTCGTCGGGCTTCTGCATCAGCGGCGCGCCATCGACCACCTCGACCACGTTCCAGTAGTCGTCGTCGCTCTTCATGTCCTTGGGGTCCTTACCCTGGACGAGTACGACCGGTCGCACGCACTGATGGTCTTCCGGCCGGTAGTGAACGTCGCCGACGAGTGAAGGGATGGTCTCACCCTTCTCGTATTGCTTGATGACGTCCGGCGGATAGAAGCTACCGGCCTGCGACACCATGCGCGCCCAATGAGCGAAGCTGACATAGGCGTTTTCGGCGCCCCATTCCGGCCGGTAGCCGAACTTTTGCTGGAACGCGTCGACGAACTGCTTGGCGAGCGGATACTTGTCCTGCAGGGTCCACCAGAAATCGGTAGCGGCAAAAACCCCGGCTGTCAGTTCGGGGCCCACTTCCTTGGCAAGGAAGGGGATCTGGTAGGGGATGACCATCTTCATGTTCGGAGTCAGGCCGAACTGCTTGGCCTGCTGGATCGACAGCACCGCGTCGCGGCCCCAGTTGACGTTGACAATGAATTCGGCACCCGAATTGGCGATGTTGGTCAGATATTGGCTGAAATCCTGGGTGCCCAACGGCGAGACCTGGTCCGTCACCATCTCCCATCCGCCCTGAGAGGTCAGGTAGTCGTTCACCGACTTGGTGACGGTGTGACCGTAAGTGTAGTCCGGCGTCATGAATGCCGCCTTCTTTCCCTTTCCGTAGGTCTTCAGAAGGATCGGGCCGATCGCGTTGGCCGCGGTCTGGCCGTAGAAGTTCTGGCGGAAGCCGTAACGGACGCAGTCCTTGCCGGTTGTGTCGTTTGAGCCGGAGATCCCCGCGACGTAGAGGATCTTCTCGCGCTGCGCGAATTTGTTGAGCGCAACCGCGACCGCCGATGAAGTCGAGCCGGTCATCAGGATGATGTTGTTTTGGTGGATGAAATTCTGCTCGAGCTCGACGGCCTGGTTCGGCTTGGCCGCGCTGTCGGCGGACAACAGCTCGACCTTCTTGCCGAGCAACCCCTTGTCGACCTTCGGCGCCAACGCCTTCATCAATTCATGGCCGTTGTTGATGTGGTCGACCGCCAGCTGCCAGCCCTTAAGTTCGTCAGCACCTTGCACGGCATAGGCACCGGTAAGGGGCACCGCGGCTCCGATGTAGACGGTGTCGCCCGCCGACCCGGCCGGCCAGGTGCCTATCGCGGGCTTGTCGTCGGCCGCAAAAGCCGCGAAGCTGGATAAGGGCAGAACCGCACTACCGAGAAGTCCTGCGCCCACGTGCAGCATGGTACGGCGGGATATATTGGAAGTATTTTGATCGTCGAGCGGCATCAGCTGTTCCTCCTTAGCGTGGAGCCGTCGGAAGGCTCTCATTTGTTGTTCCCGGAAACCGGTTTTTTTCAGCGAAACGCTGAAAATGGCCTATTTGCATGGGCATTCGCAGTGGCGTAGGCCTGGCAGTCAATACAACTTTCGTTTGATGATTCTGTTCATTGATCTGGATTAATAAGCATAGGAAAGTTTCATTGAAGGTCATGAACATTTGGAGCTTGGCATGCCGCTGACCGGCCACCCGATCGTGACCCGACTGACGCGTGCAATGAAGCTGGATTCGCTAGACATCAAACGTCTTGAGGCAATCTTCGAGCGCGATCTTACCATTCGGAAACGGGAGGAACTCGTCGTTCACGGCTCCGAGTTCCGAAACCTGTGCTTTGTTAAAGACGGCTACGCGATCCGCTACAGGTTGCTGCGCAGCGGCAGGCGGCAAATCCTGAAGCTCATCCTGCCCGGTGATGTCATTGGCTTCCCGGTCAGCTTTTTCGATCGATCCACTTGCGCGGTCGTTGCCGTGAGCGAACTGACCTACGCCGTCTGCTCGTTCGATGCTTACGTTCGCCTCTGCTACGAGCAGCCCCAATTCGGTCTGGTGTTAAGTTGGCTCGCCGCCCAAGAGGCCGCGACTTATGCGGAGCACATCGTCAATCTGGGCCGGCGCACTCCGATTGAAAGGCTGGCGCACCTTTTGCTGGAGATTCACGCGCGTCTCCTGGAGGTCGAACGCGCCGACGAAGCAAGTTTCGATTTGCCGTTTTCACAGGAAATCATGGCGGACGCGCTCGGGTTGAGCGTGCCCCATCTCAATCGCGTCATTCAGCAATTGCGCGCCGAACAGCTTATCACCAGCAACGCGCGCTTCATCGATTTGACCGATCTTGCGGGCCTTCGAAGACTGGCTCAGTACCAGCCGATGTCCCTTGTTCCGATCCCGGTGCTGAAGCAGCGGGAATGAAAAGCGTCCCGTCGATCATATTAGCACCCTGCGTGAATTCCTTCACATACAAATCTCACCCGCGGCGTACAAGAGATGACAGAGCAGGCAATTTAGTCTCTCTTTCGGATAGATCATAAAGAAAACAACGAAGATCAAGTCCGAAGAGGAAGTTGGTTTTGAAAGCTAAGCCAATTTCGTTCTCATCACGAATTTTTGTGATGTCATCAACCAAAGGGAGAGCAACATGTATAAGATCATTACAGCTGCGTCTGCATTTTTCATCCTCACGGCGCCTTCGTTCGCGATCGACTCGACGTTCGTCCACAGTCTGCGAGCCGACAATGGTGACTTCGAGGCCCCGGGTGACTTGAAGGGTCAACATTCATTGGCTTCAGAAGAACCGGTGTATGGCTTCCCGACCGGATCGATCGGATTGCCTGGTGGTGCTGCGAGCTCCAAGTGCATGGGGGTCAGCCCACACCAGTACGATCCCGTCAGCCCGGACTGCCGGAATTGATCCAGATAAGAGCGGTGGCGCTAGCCACCGCTCTGCCTCCTTGAGCGGGTACCGACTGACCGACGGACTACTAAGAAAAGCCCGACCATAGGTCGCGCGACAGCCGTGGCACGTCCAATCCGCCTGGGACGGTGTCAGGATGCTGAACGGAGGCCCCCAGTTCGTCACCACGACAGGTGGAGGACTATACCTTCACGCCGATTCGGTCTTCGTTGCGCAATCTGATCGCGGCTCCGATGCGCGCGCGCCGATTGCGAACGGCGACATCAGTCATCGTCCTGTGACTCGGCGATGTGACGCAGCGCACCGGTGTTCGTTATGCGCAGGCCGCCACGCTTGATTGCGATGATCGAACGGTTGCGCCAATCGTTAAGCGTCTTGTTGACGGACTCGCGCGTGGCACCCAGGAACTCCCCCAGCTCGGACTGGGAGATCGGTATCCAACCTGAGCCATCCGCCATAACGCCGGCCAAAAAGACCAGTCGTTTTGCCAGCCTGGCCTCAATGCCGAAGAAAGCCTGATCGCCAAGTTCGCCGCTGACCCAACGCAGCCGTGCGCACAAAAGCTCAATCATGGCGCGTGCCAGAGGTGGGTTTTTTTCAATGCGATCGAAGAGCTGCGTCCGACCGAGCGAGGCCAGATCGCAAACGGTCAGACAAGTGGCGGTTGCGGTGCGCGGGCGCCCGTCGAGCGCGCCGATCTCTCCGACCAAGCTGTGCGAAAGCTCGATATTGGCCACCAGCTTCCGGCCTCCCGGCGAATACATCGAGATCTCCACCGTCCCGCTCATCACCCCGTAAATACGATCGGATGGATCTTCCTGGACGAAGAGAATCTGGCCCGCCGCGTGGCGTTCAACCTTGCAGCCGCCGAAAAGAAGATCGAACAGGCGCGGATCGATCCGCGCAAGGCGCGGCAGATCATTTCTTTCGTTCGCGCCGCCAAAAGCCATGTCGCCCCCAAGTTGCCGATCGGATAACTCCAACGCAGAGACTATCTTAGGTCTTGTCTTGCCGACGCCTCAGCTCGGCCGCAATGATCGACTGATCCCTGCGTAACGAGAGGCGCCGTGCAGCCGCGAGTGCTTGCCGCCAAGTAGAGACGGCGCGGTCACCGCGCCCGTCCAGCCAATGAGCCACGCCGACCCACAGCCCATACTGAGCGGTGCCGACAGGAAACGCCCGGCGGTAGCGCTTGAGCTCATGCAGCGCTTGGCGCTCCCAGTGGCGCCACTGGTCGTACTCGCGCGAGAGGCCCGCCTCCCTGCCGCGCAGAAGCACTTCGCACACGCCGGCAATGCCGGGCAGTGTGCTGTGCACAGTCGGCCGACGCATCTCGCGCAGTAGGCGTAGCGTCTCGACCACAGCCCGAAGGCTCTCAGCATGGAGCCCGACCCGTGCAAGCGCGAGCGCGAGCGACCCTTTGGCGGAGACCAAGTCGGCGAGATCGGCGGACCCGGCCATAGCGGACGTGGTCAGCCGAAGGATGTCGACCGCTTCACGGGGGCTATCCGTGTGGAGCACGCACAACGACTTGCATCGGAGCGCCCAAATCTCTTGCTGGAGGTTTCCGCTGTTCTGCGCACGGGAGAGCAGCGCTTGGGCGGTGTACTCCAGCGCACCCAATTCACCCCGGTAGTACATTGACCAGAAGCGCATGGCCTGGGCGTTGCACCAACTTAGTTGATCGCCCGCCTTTAGACATAGCTCTTGGGACTGATCCAGACGACGATCTACCATCAGCCAGTCACAACGCCCGATACGCCAGAGCGCATCGAGATTACACAGGTGGGCATGGACCGCTGGATCTGCGAGCGCAGTCACCACCCGTTCTGCCCTTGCCATGAAGTAGTTGCAAGCGCGCCGGCGCCCCAGAATTCCCAGCCCGCATGCCAGTTGGGCGGACGCGACCACCATCTCCATGGTGAGCCCCGTGCGCTCCGCATGGGCGACAGCCGCGACGGTGTGGGAAAACGCTCGCGAAAAGCGAAGCTCGAAATAGTCCACGACCGCCGCCTGGTTAAGGCAGCGAGCTATTTCTCGCTCCCAGGAGTCCAGCACACCTCCCTGAGTTGACCATAGCGAAGGAGGGAACACCTGTTGGAACGCGAGCAGCATTCCACCCCCAAGCAGTCGCATCAAAAGAGCTGCCGAGGAACGTGGAACCGGCGTGCCCGCCAAGGTGAGGGCGCGCCTCACCGAAATGCCCTGAGCATGGAGGTCGCCGCGACTGTAATGAGCCTCGCCGAGCTGCCTGCGCCAACGCACCGACTGAAGTCTTTGCTCAGCACTCCAAGGTTGCTTCGACTCGTATCTCAAGCAGATTTCCAGAAACGCCTCGACCTCTCGAAATGCACCGACCTGCAGCGCCTTGATTGCTGCCAAATTGGCATATTCAACTGCCTTGAAATTGTTTCCGGCGGCCTCAAAATGCTGAACGAGGGCCGCGACATCCGCGCCCATGGCGGCCGACTGGCTCGACTCGATCCAGGCGGCCAGAGCTGCATGAAGTCGCTGTCGCACTTCACTGGGAATTGAACCATAAACGACGTCTCGGATTTGATCATGACGGAACTCGTAGTTGCCTGATCCAGTGCCCTGACGCACGAGATGCGCCACCACGAGCGACTCGACAGCTGCACCCACACCGTCGTAGTCCAACTCGCCCTCGAGCAACGTCGCCAGGGCCTCGCCGGTAAATGAACGCCCGATCACGGCCGCAGCCCTGAGAACGTGCTGGACCGAGGTCTCCAATCGATCAACGCGCTCCCGAATGACCCGATCGACACCTTCGAAATATCGGAGGCTCTCGAGCGGGCGGATCGGACACCACAAACCATCGCGTATGGCGATGAGCCCCTGGCTCTTTAATGTCAGCGCTATCTCCTCGGCGAAAAACGGATTGCCACCGGCCAAGGTCGCGACCCGTCGCGCCAGTTCGCCATGTGGGGGCACATCCCCGAGCGTGCGGCCGACCAGTTCGCAAATCGACGCCTCGCTGAGTTCCTCAAGATCCAGGATACGACACAGGCGCGCGGGATCGTCAGGTTCCGTTCCGGATGTATTCCTTCGTGGGGTCTCGGCTCGCCTTCGTAGGTTTTTTAACTCCTCCGGAACTTCGTCCGAGCGTACGCACAGGACCAGAAGCAGCGAGGACAGAGATGAGAGAACCCACTCGACGAGGCGCCACGATGCCGAATCCAGCCACTGACTGTCCTCCAGGACCAATGCCAACGGGCGCGGTGCCAAGTTATCCATGAGATCACCCAAAAGGCGCATGGTGGCATCAGCGCGATGAGGTCCCTCCAGATGTCGCGTCCCGTCATTTTGGGGAATTTCGATGCTCAAAACATCACCTAGCAAGGGCAGTCGCCCAACGAGCGACGAATTGCCCTGAACCCGTTGCGCGACGACCTCAAGCACCGCAAATCCATCGCTGTCGGACGGTAGGCCGAGAAGCGACACAAGCACCCGCCGCCATGGCAGGAGCGATGTCCGGCGATCGTCACGTTCGGCGCGCGCTGTCAAAACCTCGGTTGCAGTTGAGCGCAGTTCGTCCGTGAAAGCTCTGATCAAAGCGGTTTTTCCAATGCCCGATTCACCCAAGACAACGAGCAACCGCCTGCCTCCACGGCGGGTCTCCTCGAACGTACGTTTCAGGAACTCCAGTTCGCTCCGCCGGCCAATCAGCGGACTAAGAGGTTGAACCGGAGCGCGCGGATCCATGGGACAAAATACCGTTGCCATGTCCCCAAGTCCGTCCAGTTGCAAGGTGCCGTGTTCTTCGAACCAAAACGCCGCCCGGCTGGCTCGCTCTGTCGGTGCATCGCAGAGAACGTTTGCCGATGCCGCCGTCATAAGCCGCGCCGCCCGATTCACGGGCGCGCCGATCACCATGAGCTGGCGCCGACGTGCGCTTCCGACAACACTAAAAAGCGCATCGCCGGTAGCCACCCCCATCGACGCGGAGAGGCCCAAGCGTTGGGCCGTCAGACGGATCGCGCGAGCAGCATCGACGGCACGGCAAGGGTCGTCGCGGTGGAAACTGCCTCGCGCTCCGAACGTCGCAAAGAAAATCAGGCCTTTGTCGTCAAAGAGCAACTCGCCGGCCGGCCCATCCCGCGAACGCAGATCCTCCTGGAGGGTCGCGCATAGCAATTGATAGCGTGCAAGCGCCTGAGGTTGGCGGTGGTCAAGTCCGGCAATTCGCGCGAAAAGGGCGGTGATCGGTCTAATCTCCGCCAGGGCGTCTAAGCGGGCGGTCGTTGGACGATCTTCTTCGGAACGGATGGCAATGGCGCTGTCCGCAGCAACTGACCGCAAATCGGCTTCGGACAGCAGGTCCCTGAGTTGCATAGGCAGGAACCTTGCCAGCCAGCCCGGAGGCGGAGAAGCCAGTGTAGGCCGACTGCGCCGCGATTGAGACGGCTGCGCAAGGGCCAAGTTGGCTTTGTCGGAAAGTACATATTCCCATCGGCGCGCAGCCGATTGGGACTGAGCGGCCTGCATGATGGCATCTCCACCTGCAAAGAGGGTCCAGACCGGCTGACCGCCCAAAGCCGCCGCCCAGAGGGGCCCCGCCCCTACTCCAACATGCAGCGCGGGTGCGATTTCAGCTGTTCCGTTCTCCAAACGCTCATTCCGGCCGCCGCAGATTGCCTTGGCGCAGGCTGTCGCCGCTCGCACCGCGCTTTCAAGTCCGCGGACATCCGCCGACCAGTAGGCCAGCAGTTCGTCGCCGGCGAGGTACAAAATCTCGCCTCCACGATTGTATACTTGCTCTACGCATCGTGCGTAGGAATGACTAAGCAGGCTCGGGATTCGTTCAAGTCCTTCTTGTCCCCGTCGTGTTAGTTGCTCGACCAAGGCCGTGTATCTGGACACATCGACAAACACCACTGCAGCCGGGAATTCGACGGCTACTGGGCCGTCCGCTCGAAGTGCGTGAATTCTACCGAGTAATTCCAGCGGCAGAAAACTCTCGAGTAGCTCGCAAGTACCCTTCATGGGTTCCTTCCCGCAGCCGTGCCCATAGTTTCAGGCAGAGAAAGGCACCGCCGACCGCGCACTTCTTAAAGGGAATGAATATCGCCCCCGATAGATTGCGTGCCTTCCTGACGTTACACCAAATTTCGTATATGATTGATACCTAAATTAGGGAGGACGCATTGCCTGTGCACATCAAGGCAGCGCCGGAGCCGCCACGTGCGACGACTTGGCTCTCGCGCGGACTTGAGGCGTTGGTCCACGATTTTCCGCAGATCGCTGATACGCCAAGGACACGCGTCAAGGGCGGATATGACTTTGATATTGTCATCGTTGGCAGCGGCTATGGTGGCTCGGTGGCTGCCGCCGAACTGAGTAGCTGCAAGGATGTGCAAGGCCAATCTTTAAAAATCTGCATGCTCGAACGCGGCAAGGAGTACCTGGCTGGAATGTTCCCTTCGCGATTGGCCGATCTGGGCGGCCACGTCCGCTTTGCCACCCCCTTTGCGAACCGCCAACGCGGCGTGTTCGATGGTCTTTACGACTTGCGCTGCAGCGACGACGCGGTAGCTCTCGTCGCGTGTGGCTTGGGTGGAGGCTCATTAATCAACGCCGGCGTGATGGAGATGCCGCTGCCGGAGATTTTCCGGGAGGCGCGCTGGCCCACCAAAATCCGTAGAGATACGAAGCTCGCAGAGACGGCTGAACGGCTGCGCGATTGGTTGGGAGCCAAGCCGATACGTACTAACACCAAGCCTTTCTTGGCCAAATCCGAAGCAATTAGAAATTTGGCTGGGGGCAAAGCACAACCCGCTCACATAACCGTCGCTTCCGATTGCCACACCAACCACGCCGGGGTCGCGATGAGCGAATGTCGCCGTTGCGGCGACTGCGCCACTGGTTGCAACTACAATGCCAAAGAATCCCTTGACCTGAACTTGTTGCGGCTGGCTCGACAAAGCGGAGTACGAATCGTCACTGGCGCCACCGTCTTGCGCGTTTTGCCCTCGGACGAAGGATGGCGGTTGGACGTCAATCACACGGATGGCCATCTACGCGATAACCAGCGGGAGCCGTTCGCGCTGCTGGCGAGGCGCGTGATCCTTGCAGCAGGCACATTCGGCTCGACGGAAATTTTGATGCGCTCGCAAATTCGCGGGGTAAAGTTCTCCGATCAGCTGGGACGCAAGTTCTCCGCCAATGGTGACATGCTAGTAGTTGCTCACGATTTGGCGGCAAGGGTGAATGGCGTCGCTGACGAAACCGAGGATCCGGCCCCAAACATCAAAAGCGAGGATTGCGGTCGCGCGGTCGGCCCGACGATAACCGCAATGATCGATCTGCGCGACGGGAACGCGGCTACTGACCTGGTGATCCAAGATCTTGCCGTACCGGGACCGCTGCGCCGCCTGTTTGAGGAAAGCGCCACCACATTCGATGTGCTCAATCGCGTCGCAGATGGCGACTGGGCGAAGCATGAACCAAATCCTTCACGGGCAGACGACGCAGCCGTCAATCCTGCCGCCATCACCAACTCCCTGGTGCTGGCCATGATCGGCCGCGACGACGCGGAGGGAGCACTGGCTCCAGGTGCCTTGAGGCAAAACAGCGTCGATGAGATGCAAGACGATGCTGACGAAATGCGTGCCGACGGGATGCTCACGGTGCGCTGGCCGGAGTTGCGACTGGACCCCCGGCTGGAGAACCATCATGCGCGCCTTGGCAGATTGCTTCGAGAGTCGGGATTGGGAGGACGGCTGGTGAACAACCTGCTGTGGCGACCTTTGTCCGACAGGCTCGAAGCCGTGTTCGGTCGCCAACGCGGGCCGCTGCTTACAGTTCATCCCCTCGGGGGCTGCGCCATGGGTGACGACGTTCGCCAAGGCGTGACCGATCATTGCGGCCGCGTGTTCGATGCCGCCGCGATCGGCCGCAGACGCACTCACGCAGGGCTGATCGTGCTCGATGGCTCGGTCGTGCCCACGTCTCTGGGCATCAATCCCGCCTTGACCATAGCCGTTCTGGCATTGCGAGCGATCACCGAGCTCAAGGGGGAATGGCAACTCAGTGGCGGTCGTTTGACCAATGCGCCCTTGCCTGGGAACTCTCGTGGCGAAACGCGGCCGATTTATTCCACGCCGCGGACGAATGCTACACCTACGCCTACCAGCATCGAACTGACCGAACAGGTGCGCGGCAAGGTCCCCCTGGCGGTGCGCGGCAGAGGTGTGAAACCGCATACCGTCGAACTGACCCTGACCACCAAGCCGGTGGCGCTCACCGATCTCTACGCGCTGCAAACGCCCCGTGGACGCTGTTTGCCGATTGCCCATGGTCGGCTGCGCATTCTGCGTGCAGGAAAGGAGTTCGACCCCATTGCAGATCAGGCCTATGAAAGCGATGTTGCGCTCGAGGCTGAGATCTCGGGATCGCTCCACCTGTTCGATCTGGAAGAATCGCGTCCCGTGCCTCGAATGCTGCGCGCTGTCCTTGCGTGGGCGCTCAACCGCGGGATGCGCGACTTTGCTTACCGCTTGGTCCGCCAGGGCCAGGAATGGTTGCGTCTCGCGCCACCTAGCGGAGAGCCGTCCCATCTCAGACTGCTCGATATTCTGCACCTGTGCTCGCGTGCAGGCGGGGTGCGCCTGATCGAATACGATTTGCACATCGACAAGGTTGTCGAGCCGGAAGATCTCGGCACGGGAGTGAGGTTCGATAGCTCTTTGTTCGCACAGAAGAAAATCAGAGGGGTGAAGCGGCTCACATATGCACGTGGCGCCAGCCCTTGGACGCAGTTGATGGAAATGTCGGTCGAGGCGTTCCCGCAGATGCGCAAGGCCATCGTTGGCAAAAAGCTGCCCTCGCTGGAACTGAATAAGCGATACCTGGCGCGACAGGGAGTGCCATTGCTGCGAATAGTAGACCAGCAAGACCGTGTCGCAGCACTGGCAGATCTGGCCTCTTTCATCCTCTACGGCTTTCGCGTCGTGCTTCAGATACATGCACTGAGTTTTCGCCGCCCCGACCTGCCATCGACGCGTGAACCGCAACGGCTGCCCGGGGCAGTGCCGGGCTTACCGGCGCCTCAGATCGACTGGTTGACTTTGGACGGCAAGCGAAGTCCCCCGATCCGCATTCGCCTGGCCCGCTATGACGGCAGGTCCGCAAAGGCGATCGAGAACGGCGTCCCGAAACGCCCCGTCTTGCTTGTTCATGGCTACAGTGCGAGCGGCACCACATTTGCTCATGCCGCCGTACCCGGCAACCTCGCTCAATCGCTGTGTGATGCTGGGCGCGATGTCTGGGTGCTCGATATGCGATCGAGTTCAGGCCTGACTACCGCCACGGGCGGTTGGTCTTTTGAGGAGATGGCGGAGAATGACATTCCGATCGCCATCCAACACGTGCTGGCTGCGACAGGGCAGGAAAGGCTCGATGTCGTCTGCCATTGTATGGGCGCGGCAATGTTCAGCATGGCAGTGCTTGGCGAGCACGATCGAAGGACTTTGCACAATAAGATCGGGCGCGTGGTTTTTTCACAAGTCGGCCCGGTAATGCTGTTGAGTTCGGCAAATGTGCTCGCCGCATACGTGATGCGATATGTGCGTTATTTTCTTCAGCTTGATGACTATGTGTTTAGTCCGCATGGCGATATCTCGCTCGCCGGTCAATTGCTCGACAGAGCGCTCTCGGCAATGCGGCTGCCGCCCGACGAGTATCGGCGCGAGAATCCCCTCTGGCCCCCAGGCAAAGCGACGCCTTGGGTCGGCACAAGACACCGGATGGACGCGCTCTATGCACGCACCTTCTCGCTCAACAATCTCTCTGACCTCGTACTCGACCACATCGACGATTTCTTCGGCCCGCTCAGCGTCGAGACAGTCTCGCAGGTCATACATTTTGCTGGCTTCAACACCGTGACCGATCGCGCCGGCATAAATCGCTATGTGCTGCCGGACCGGGTGAGGGATCGACTGAAGTTCCCGATGATGTCGATCCATGGAGCCGAAAACGGTTTGGTCGACCCCTCAACGCTGACACTGATGCGAAATATGCTCAAAGGGGCCGGCGTGCCGCATTTGAACTCATCTCTGCATGCGGTCGAGGCGGTGCAGTCGGAGGAAGAAATCAGGCATCTTATTGACAAAAGCGGCCAGTTCCTGGGGCTCGGCCAACCGTCCTACCTGACCTGGTGCATTGCCGGCCACGGTCATCAGGATTGCCTGATCGGCAAAGACGCCTCGTCGATCTGCGGTGTTATAGCGAAATACCTTGGAATGCCGGATATGCCGGGCTCCCTGGAGGACAAGCCATGACGCGTTCTCTCCCCTTTGAAGCCAGGGCGCCCGTCTTCGGGGTGCGCGTAGGGATCGAAGCGGGCAAGATCCTGGTGCAAGCGGCCGATAGCGGAGGGCGGGGCGTGCCTCATGCAGCCCTTATTGTTCCCGTTTGCGCAAAGGGCGACCGCCTGCACATGATCGATCCGCCGGCTACGAGCCCTGGCGACGAGAAAGGACAGAGAAGCGACAGCCTCCATGATTGTCTCCTTCCGTACTATATCGAGCAACCCGCATCTCCCTACGTATTTGAAGTTCCGCTCCACAAGTGGCCTGAAGCGCAGCAGGTACTCGTCTTGCTGCTGTACGTTCAGGCGCAGGGTATTGGCGGCTTGGCTCGGTTACCGAAACTGCCCGACGCTACGGAATCAGCATCTGAAATCCCCGACAAAGGTTCGCATGCCGAGTACGCGGTGGAGAGGGCCGCCGAGGCTATTCGGTATGCGCTCGAGGCTGACACATTGGATGATTTGCGAGGTGGCCTGATCCTCGGCAGGCCTGGAAGATCACACAGAAGCTACCGCCATAAGAGCCCAGTCCGGACGGTATCGAACCTTTCATTCGCTCTCGCAAGTTGCCAATACCCCAGTGATTTCCTCGATCACATGCCCGACGGTCAGCATGCAACACGAGGGCCCGCGGATGCGTCTCTGCTCGCGCTCGGCGATCTACTGGGCAAACCCGGCGCTCCCACGTTGCTGCTGCTGGCCGGCGACCAAGTATATGTCGACGCTACGGCAGGGCTTTTCGACCCCAAGGCGACCGATGACCGATTCCGAATACCCTACGAACGCCGAGGCCAGAGCCGCGGTGTGAAGGCGGTGATGCAGCGCTTGGACATGGCGGTTGAAATGATGCTCGATGACCACGAGTTGCGCGACAATTGGGCAAAAGACCCCGACCCGGCGATGCGCAAGGACGATCCCGTCATAAAGCCTGGGAAGCTGGCTTACTTCAGGTATGAACGTGTCAAGGCCGGGGTACTGGAAAAGCGCCTGCCGGCACACATCTGGCGAGACGATTTTACTCACAACGGGATGCCATTCTTCCTTTGCGACACGCGCACCGAACGTGAAGGACGGACGGTTTCGAACTGGTGCAAAGCGCGGATTATGGGTCCAACCCAATTCGCGAAGCTTCGTGAATGGCTTATCAAGCCTGAACACGCCGAAGTGCCCAAATTTGTTCTCACATCCTCGGCAGTGCTGCCGCGGCGGCGGGAGGTGGCCGAGGACCCCACCTGTGCCCTGCGTTCGGACGCGTGGGATGGATACCCGTTCTCCATGCACGCGCTGCTCAGGTTCGTGTGCGACAAGGAAATAAAGCGACTGGTATTCCTGTCGGGTGACGAGCACGTGAGCAGCCTGGTCACCGCCCGTGTAACAAACAGCAAAACCGGCAAGCAGACCATCCTGCATTGTATCCACAGTTCGGCGCTGTACGCGCCTTATCCGTTTGCGAACGGAACTGCCGACAATTTCCAGGCCAATGAGACTTTGTACTTTCGCGATCCCGATCCTAAGAACGGGACGTATTGTTGCGAGGTGCAGACAAGTTTCGCCCCTGGCGACGGTTTCGCGCTTGTAACGACATGCCGCCGCCGGTCGCATTGGCGTCTAGATGTCAAGTTCCACGACAGCAGGGGGCTCAAGGAGAATGGAACCTTCACGCGCAACTTGGAGTAATAGCTGCGCGTGAAATACAGCTTCACTCAGCTTTTCTCGCTATGCCAAGCGGCCCGCGCTCGACCAGGCGCGGCGGCAGTTATTTATCGCGAGATAATCGTCTCTGAGGCCGCATGTCGAAACGATTCGCCTGCCCTTTGCATGGGCCTGGTGTAGCCGCTCCGCACAAGGAACGTCGCCCCATGAAGCGAAAACGCTTGGCCGGCAATCGGTCTCCTCAATCGACAATGGTGGCGGACAGGGTCCGCCACCATTGTGATAACAAGCCGCGATAGAGGTCTGCCCGGATTATTTTCCGGCGGCAGCCGCATTCTTTACCCAGCCATCGAACTCCGACTGATTTGCGGCAATCCAGTCGTTGGCGATCTTCTTGATCTCGGCGTCGGTCTTGTTGCCGGCCCCCAGATCCAGGAGGACCATCTCCTTCCGCATTTGCCCACCATGCAGGCCAAGCTGTTCATAGCCTGGTCGGGCTGCGACGAAACCGTGCCGGTGGCGCGCGGCATCAAGCTGCTGGAACGCGCGCCGCAAGCCGACATGCACATTTTCGCCAACGCCGCTCACATGGTCATGATCGATCGCCCACGCGAATTCAATGGAGTTGTCCGGGACTGGCTTGGCAGCTAGCGCCGGTCCAAACCATCCGGCTTATGACCCACAGCAAGTCGTCCCAAGAGGGCCGCCATGCCGTCCCCGCCTGCAGGCAACGCCGGATGCCAGAGCGACGTCTCGCGCTCACGGCCTTGCCCGGGTAGGACACCAGGTCGAGCTATATGCTCCATGGACCGAGAAAATAGACACAACTCTGCCCAGGCTTGGCCTGTCCTGGCAGGGCGGCCAGCCCGCCGAACTCGCGGCAACCTATGTGCTTCTGGCCTCGGACGATTCCAGCTACACGACCGGCGCAGTCTATGAGGTTACCGGCGGCCGGCCGATGCTTTGCTGCTCGGTTCAGCAAGCCGGCTGACAAGTCCAGGCGCGTCTTCTTCCAGACCTGCCCTGCCACCACCTCCTGGCCCGCGTGCCGTAGAGCCACCCGTGCTCGGCCAGTTTCCGGAAGGTCGTGATCTCGCCGCCGAAGACATTGAACAGTGGCACGCCCCCGGTCTCGTCAAGGTCGAAGACGTAGTCGAACAACCGCCGCACGCCCGAGAACGCATACAGCAAATCCTGGCGGCGCAGCTTCTCTTTGAAGTAGCGGTTCACGGCCGCGCTCAAATATTCGATCTCGGTCTGTTCGATCTGCACCGCTTCGGCAGCACCCTCATGGGCGCCGCAATTCGAGATGCGCTACGGTCGCGATTTTTGTCTTGATATTTTTATCAAGCTGTGAAATTTTTTTCAATTGAAAGCTGGAGGAAGTTTTCCGCACCTCAGAATGCCCTGACAATGGGCATCGGACGGAGAACACGATGGGAGGTTCAATATGCCGGTCCAAGCCGTTTCAATCGAGTGAGCCTTTCCTGCGGGAGACGCCGCGTCCTGGACCTAGATCCGACGTCGTCGTCACACCTTCACATGCAGGGGAAAGAATGCGCCCGGCTTCAGGCGCTTCTTTCGACAGGACGAGATCAACGCCGCAAGACGCGGCAAAGGTTCCAGAACATCCGATGACGCGAATAGTGCAGATTTCCGATACCCATCTCAGCCCTGGCAAGCGGCATTTCCATGCCAACAGCCAGCCGCTCCTCGACTGGCTGAAGGAAAGCGATGCCGACCTCGTTATCCATACCGGCGACGTCACCGTGGATGGCGCGGATGTCGAGGAGGACATGCGCTATTGCGCCGAGATAATGGACTCCATCGGACTGCCCTATCTCGCCGTGCCGGGCAATCACGACGTGGGGGAGCCCAAGCATCCGTACCAGCCCGTCAACGCAGAACGCCTGGCCCGCTGGCGACGTCATTTCGGGCCCGACTGGTGGCATCGCGACATCGAGGGCTGGCGCCTGATCGGACTCGATTCGATGCTGTTCGGCAGCGACGAGCCGGCCGAAACGGAGCAGATGGCGTGGCTGGAGAGCGCAATGCGCGAGGCCTCCGGACGCCGGATCGGATGGTTCACCCACCGCCCGCTGTTCATTGGCGAGCCAAGGGAAGGCGACGTCGGATATTGGGCTCCAACGCCCGTTCCGCGGGCGCGGCTGCTGGATTTGGTGCGCCGCTTCGATGTGGCGTTCGTGGCGAGCGGCCATTTGCACAAGCTGCACGATAGCGTGGTCGATAACGTAAGATACCTTTGGGCCCCTTCGTCGGGCTTCGTCGTTGACGCCCATCTGCAACCGGAAGGCATGGCGGGAGAAGCCGTCCTCGGCGCGCTCGTCTATGAGTTTTCCGAGTCCGGTTTCACTGTGATGCCTGCCGAAATTCCAGGCCTCACCCCCTTCTTCATCGGTGATGTCTTGGATGAGGTCTATCCACCGAGATAGCGCCTCGATCCGATTAGTTGCGAAACGGAGCAACCCGCAGTGGCTGCAGTAGAGATAAAGAACCTTTCGAAGTCGTTCGGAACCCACAAGGTTCTAAAAGACATCAATCTTTCCATTAATGACGGAGAGTTTCTGACGCTTGTCGGCCCCTCCGGCTGCGGGAAGTCGACGCTGATCCGCATCATCGCCGGCCTCGAGCCGCAAACCTCGGGCTCGATCCTCGTCGATGGCGCGCCGATCGATCATCTGAGGCCGCATGAGCGGCGCATCGCCATGGTGTTCCAGAGCTACGCGCTCTACCCGCACATGTCCGTCTTCAACAACATGGCGCTGCCCCTGACGATGACCGGGCTTAACCTCTACGAGCGCCTGCCGCTCGTCCGCCTACTCTCGTCCCGGCGCCGCAAGGTGATGCAGGAGATCGGCAAGCAGGTCAGGGGCATCGCGGCACAACTTCAGATTGAACCCCTCTTAGAGCGCAAGCCCGCCCAGCTCTCCGGCGGCCAGCGTCAGCGCGTCGCGCTCGGTCGCGCCATGGTGCGTCAGCCCGCCGCTTTCCTGATGGACGAGCCGCTTTCCAACCTCGACGCCAAGCTGCGCGTCCACATGCGTAGCGAGTTGGCCGAGCTGCACCAGAGACTCGGCGCGACATTCGTCTACGTCACGCACGACCAGGTCGAGGCGATGACCATGTCGAGCCGGGTCGCCATGATGGAAGGCGGAGACATCCTTCAACTCGGCACGCCCGACGAACTCTACGACAGGCCGGCCAACATCCAGGTCGCCCAGTTCATCGGCAGCC
Source organism: Mesorhizobium sp. CA13 (assembly GCF_020165235.1). Lineage (NCBI taxonomy): Bacteria > Pseudomonadati > Pseudomonadota > Alphaproteobacteria > Hyphomicrobiales > Phyllobacteriaceae > Mesorhizobium > Mesorhizobium sp. CA13. Next base: position 92,714 of record NZ_JAIUHS010000013.1, read on the forward strand.
CGACGATCAACCTGATTCCCGCGACGGTGGGGGTCGGCGGGCGACTGGAATTGCTCGGAAAGCCTCTGCCGATCGGCACCGCCCTCCCCGCCGGAGAGAAAGCGACGATCGGCGTCCGCCCGGAAATGATCCTGCCCGGCGCGGTCTCGGGCCAGTCGACGGACCAGGTCCCGCTTGCGGCGAAGCTGCGGCGCAGCGAGCATCTCGGCTCCGAGAAGATCCTGCATTTCGACGTTCCCTCGCTCCCTGGAATCCTGGTGACCTCGCGCATAGGCGCGGGCGTGCCGGACGGTGAGTTCGAGAACACCGAACTCTTGTTCCATCCCTCGGCCTGCCATGTCTTCGATGCCGCCGGAAACCGCGTGGAACCCCAAGTTTCCCAAGACGCGGCCACCGCCGGCAAGGGAAAGCTGCGCCTCGCAGAGGGAGCACGCGCGTCATGAGCCTGACCGCGGTACCCGCATCGCCCGCCCGGCCCGGCGCCCGGCAGGCCCTCATCGAGAGGCTGGTCGCCGGCGGCTTCGCGCTGCCTGCCCTGCTTTTGCTGGTGCTGACGATCCTCGTGCCGCTCGGCGTGCTCGGCTATCTCAGTTTCACCGACTACGAACTCGGCGAGGTCGATGTCCATTATGTCGGCCTGCAAAACATCACCGACGCGCTGACCGATCCGGAATTCCGCCGCGGACTCAAGAACACGCTCGTCTACGTCGCGATCGTCCTGCCCGGCTCGGTGATCCTGTCGCTGCTCGTCGCCGTCCTCGTTCACCGCCGCAAGCGCACCCGCTCGCTCTACGAAATCATCTACTTCCTGCCCGTGACGTCGACCTTCATCGCCATGGCGACGGTGTGGCAGTTCCTGCTGCACCCCAGCCTCGGCCCGGTGAGCGCGGTGCTGCGCTGGCTCGGCATCGGCGAGGTCGCCTTCCTGAGCAATCCCTCGCTGGCGCTGCCGACGCTTGCCGTGATCGGCATCTGGCAACTGGTCGGCTTCAACATGATCCTGTTTCTGGCCGGCCTCTCGACCATTCCCAAGGACCTCTATGAAGCCGCCGAGATCGACGGCTGCGGCGGCGAAATCGACCGCTTCCTGACGATCACGTGGCCGCTGCTGGGACCGACGACCATGTTCGTCATCGTCACCAGTTCGATCACCGCCTTCAAGGTGTTCGACACGGTGGCGGTGCTGACCCATGGCGGTCCGGTGGGATCGACCGAGGTCCTGCTCTACAAAGTCTACCTCGAAGGCTTCCAGTACTTCCGCATGGCGTATGCGTCGGTTCTCACCTTCATCTTCCTCATTTTCATTCTGGTCTTCTCGATCCTCCAGACCGTCGTCATGGATCGCAGGGTGCATTACTGATGACCGACACAACCATCACTGCTCCCGCGATGGCGGGCACAACAACCACACCAGCTGGCTCCGCCGGCCGGCGCTTCGCCTCTCTGTTCATCACTCACGGCATCCTGATCACCGGCGCGGCGTTCATTCTCCTGCCTTTCCTGTGGATGCTGGTGACCTCGATCAAGCCGCCGGAAGAGGTGTTCAACGCCCAGCTCAGGATCTGGCCGAAACATTTCTACGGCTTCGAGAATTATGCGATGGCGCTGACCAGTGCGCCGCTGCTGCGCTTCGCACTCAACGGCATCATAGTGTGCGGCGGCATCCTGCTCATCCAGCTTCTGGTCGCCATCCCATGCGCCTACGCGCTGGCCAAGCTGAAGTTCCCGGGCCGCAACCTGCTTTTCGTCCTCGTCCTGCTCGGCCTATGCGTGCCCGAACAGGTGCCGGCGCTGCCGATCTACATCGCGTTGGCGAGAATGGACCTGCTGAATACCTATTTCGCCATGATGGTGCCCTTCTTCCTCTCAGTCTTCGCGATCTTCCTGTTCAGGCAGTTTTTCCGTTCCTTCCCCGACGACATCATTCATGCCGCGCGGCTCGACGGGATGAGCGAGTTCGAGATCGTGTGGCGCATCGTCACGCCCAGCGCCATGCCGGCGATCGCCGCCTTCGCGGTGTTCTCCTTCGTCGCGCACTGGAACGACCTCTACTGGCCGCTAATCGTCATCTCCGACGTCAACCTGGCGCCGCCGCCCCTCGGCATGATGTTCTTCTCGGACGCCGAAGCCGGCACCAATTACGGCGCACTGACGGCCGCCGCGACCATCCTGACCGCGCCACTGCTGCTCGCGTTCCTGTTCGCACGCCGCCGCTTCATCGAAGGCGTCACGATGACCGGGGTGAAATAAAACTGACAACTGGCGCGGCTAGAAGCCCGGTCGCGCCGTTCCCCCACACCTTTCGCGGGGCAAGGCGGCATCATCGCCTCAAGAGCATCGGGCAAATCGCATAACCGGAGGAAAGCCTTAATGAAATTCTTGTCAAAGATCATCGCGGCCTCGGCCGTATTGCTGGGAGCGGCGTCGACAGCGCTGGCCCAGTCCCCCGTGACGCTCGATGTCTACTACGCATTCCCGGCCTTCGCGAAGTTCCATGAGCCGCTGGCCGCGGAATTCATGAAGGAACATCCCGACATCAAGATCCAGTTCCGCGCGCCGGCGGCCAGCTACGACGAAGGCCACCAGGCCATGCTGCGGGCCTCCATCACCAACAACCTGCCCGACGTCTATTATTCGGGCTATCACGTCCTGCATGAACTGGTCGGCAAGCTGAAGGCGCGCAACCAGATCTTGGACCTCGGCACGATGATGGACGCCGAAGCGAAGGAATGGCGCGACGCCAACTACGCCGACAACATTCTCGACCTCGGCCGGGTGGACGGCAAGCTCTACGGACTGGCCTTCAACGCTTCGATGCCGATCATGTTCTACAATGCCGACCTGGTTAAAAAGGCCGGCGGCGACCCCGACAACATGCCCACCGACTGGCCGGGCATCATGGAACTCGCCAAAAAGATCAAGGCCACCGGTTCCGGCATCGCCGGCCTCGCTTACAATATTCACGACTGGCCCGACGAATGGCTCTGGGACGCCATGCTGATGCAGGGCGGCGGCGAGCTGACCAAGGACGGCAAGGTGGCCTTCGGCGACGAGCACGGCCTGAAGGCGCTGGAATATTTCCGCAGCTTCGTCACCGATGCCGGCATGCCGTTGATCGACTGGGATCAGTCGCGCCAGGCCTTTATCGCCGGCCAGATTGGCATCTTCTTCGATACGCCTGCCCGTCTCAGCCAGGATACCGAACTGATCGGCGACCGATTCAAGCTGCGTACCGCGGTCTTCCCGGTCGACGACAAGGAAAAGGGTGGCTTGCCCACAGGCGGCAACGCGGCGGTGATCACTGCCTCCGACCCGGCCAAGCAGAAGGCGGCCTGGGAATTCCTTAAATTCGTCACCGGCCCCAAGGCGCAGGAGCAGGTCGTCAAGATGAGCGGTTACCTCCCGACCAACAAGGCCGCCACCGGGACCGACTATCTCGGCCCGTTCTACGAAGCGAACCCGAATTACGCCACCGTTGCCAAGCAGATGGCACTGTCGCGCCCGTGGCCCGGCTATTCGGCGGGTAACACGGTCCGCATCTGGCGCACCCAACGCGAGATCATCAGCAAGGTCATGAGCGGCGACGTATCGATCAAGGACGGGCTCGACAGCCTCGTCTCCGAAACACAGGCACTCATGAAATAAATCGCCATGCCACGCGCGCCGGCCGGCTTCGGCTGGCGCGCCTTTTTTAAGGTGGCGCCGATGTGGCGCCCTTCTTGTGTCAGCCCTCCCTTCACACTGCCGGACCTCCCGATGCTCATTGCACAGATCAGCGATTTTCATATCCGACCCGACGGCCAGATGGCCTATGAGGGGCTCGAGACCAACACCATGACTCGTCGCGCCATCGCGACCGTCGCCGCGCTCGATCCGGCGCCCGATTGCGTCCTCGTCACCGGCGATCTCGCCGATTGCGGTCGCCCGGAAGAGTATGCGCTTGTCGCCGACATGCTGTCGGCCCTGCCCATGCCCGTCTTCGTCATCCCTGGCAACCACGACCGGCGTGAGACAATGCGCGAGGTGATGGCGCCGAAATTCCCCTATCTGAGCCAGTCGCCGGACTTCCTGCATTATACGATCGAGGACCTTCCAGTCCGCCTCATCGGGCTGGACACGGTGCAGCCGGGCGAGGACGGTGGTGCGATCTGCGAACGGCGCGAAGCCTGGCTCGGTGAGCGTCTCGCCGAGGGCGACGGCCGCCCGACCTTCGTCTTCATGCACCATCCGCCCTTTCCCGTCGGCGCGCACGGCATGGACATCATGATGTGCGTCGTCGGCGACGGCTTCCGCGACATGATCAGGTCCCACGCCGAAATCGAGCGGGTGGCCTGCGGGCACTATCACCGGCCCATCACGACGCGCTTTGCCGGCACGGTCGGCTTCGTCGCGCCGGGCGTCGCGCACCAGGTCGCGCTCGATCTTCGTCCGGGCGAGCCCAATCGCTTCATCTTCGAACCGCCGGCTTTCGCCCTGCACGCCTGGTCGCCGCAGACCGGTGTCGTTTCGCACGTCGTCCCGATCGGCGATTTCGGCCCCGCCCACGATTTCGTCACCGATGTCGATTACCCCGGGAAAAACGAGACATGAGCGACTACCATCAAATCCTGAAAGACGCCGATGCCATCGCACGCAAGGCAGCCACGACGTTGATGTCGATGCGCGAGGAGCGCCTCGACGTCACGCGCAAGGAAGGGCTGGACATTGTCACGGCCGCCGACCTCGCTTCGGAACGCATTGTCATCGACGGGCTGCGCGCGCTTACACCGCAAGCTTGCATCCTCTCGGAAGAAGCCGGCACGACGGGAACCTTGGGCGAAAGCCGCTGGATCGTCGACCCGCTCGACGGCACGATAAACTACGCGTCCGGCCTGCCGTGGTTCTCCGTCACCATGGCCTATCAGGAGCAGGGTGCGACGAAGGTCGGCCTGACCGTCGCGCCCGCCGCCGGCTTCGAGGCGCACTACACCAGCGACGGCATCGCGACCGTCAACGGCAAGATGGCCAACGTCTCGACAACTGCGAGACTGGCCGATGCGGTCATTGCCGTCGTGCTGACGTCGCACTTTTCGGCCGAGGAGGTGGCGCGCACCGCAGAGATCGTGCGGCGGCTCGGCATCGGCGCGCGTGGCGTGCGCGTCATCGTCTCTGGGGCCTTTGAATATTCGATGGTCGCCGCCGGCCAGCTTGATGCGGCGGTTTCGATCAAGGCCGACGTCGTGTCCTACGCGGCTGCCATGCCGCTGCTACGCGCAGCAGGAGGCAAGGTCACCACGCTTTCAGGTGCCGACTCCACAGACGAGGACACGCAGAAGGTCGGCTCGAACGGGCTCATTCACGACGAACTTCTTGAAGCGCTACGCGGCCTGTGACACCTGGCGCGCAAACCGGAGCGAGCATGCAAGACGCATTGATCATATTCGACTGCGACGGCGTGCTGGTCGACAGCGAACCGCTGGCGGCGCTTGCCTACCGGCGGGTCTATTCGAAACACGGCATGGAACTCGACCCGCAGGCGGTCCTGCAATGCGTCGGCATGAAGCAGACCGATATCCTGGAGCGCATCAGGCTCACGACCGGCCATCGTCTTGAGGAGCATCAAACCACGGATTTGTGGGACGAGGTGAAAGCGCTCTTCAGCGAAAGTCTGCAGCCGATGGCGGGCCTGAAGCCCTTCCTTGAACGGCTGTCCAATCCCCGCTGCGTCGCCTCATCCTCCTCGCTGGAGCGGATACATCACAGCCTTTCGGTCACGGGGCTCGCGAAATTCTTCGGCGAGAACATTTTCTCATCGTCAATGGTCGCGCGCGGGAAGCCCGCCCCCGACATCTTCCTGTTCGCCGCGGAACGGATGAGCGTCGAACCGAAGCGCTGCGCGGTTATCGAGGACTCGCCCTTCGGCGTGCAGGGCGCAGTCGCCGCCGGCATGACGGCGATCGGCTTCATCGGCGGCGGCCACACCTATCCGGGGCATGCCGAGAAACTGCGCGTGGCCGGTGCCCGGACCATCTGCGCCGACTGGGACGAAGTCGAGCGCGAACTCGTTTCTCTGGAGCTGATCGCGCCCGTCTCCGTTTAGATTTCAGGCCCAGCGAAAGCCGGGCAGCAGATGATCCGGCACCGCCCTTTCCTGCTCGAACACCGTCGAAAGCGCCGCGTCGCCGAATGTAACAGATGGACAGGATTCCGTAATTGAGTGTGAGGGTTTCAGGATCACGTCGTCCATCGATAAAACATGGTGCCTTCGCCGAGCTCCGACATCAATCCGGCCGACTTCTGCATTACCTTGGACCGCATGAAACACGTTGAAGTGTGCGTTTGCCAGCGAACTTTCGACCGGTACCAGAGGTACCGCTAACACGATCATTGTCAGGTAGCCGAAGTTGGTCCAAAAAGAGCCGTGCCGTTGACGATCACCGCACCGGCTGAGCCAACGAATCGTCCAATTGCACCGCCGCCGCCACGCCTTGACGAACGCGAGGCCGCCTTAGATTTCTCTGCTTTCTCTTTTTCACTTGACGCCGTTCTTCGTTTGAAAGCGCACCCGTCACGCAGTCGACCACATTGAACGCAACAAAGTCCGCTTCCAATTGCTCGGCGAGGGCCGCCGCATCCTCCCTGGGCTTGTCATGGGGATCGTGCCAGAGCGCGATTCCGATGCGTGCACGCGGTGCGAGTCGCCTCAAGCGCCTCACGACGAACACCGCGTGTTTGAATGAATCGCGGTTGAGGAAGCCCACGACGACTGCGTCGCGAGCTTCAAGCGGAAGTTTCCGGATCCGCGCGGGGAGGAGGTCACGGTGGCTCGCGGCCACGCAATCCGCACCCTCGATCGAAATGACCTGCGCGAGCATCGCAGCGGCCACATCGTCGAGGTCTCCGCGCCCGCCGATACACAGCACTGACTTCCCAGCACCATCCGGGAGATCAGGCGCAAACTCGGCTTGATCCTCGTCCTCTTCGCCCGGATCTGCGCTCGCGCCTTCTTTTTCCGCGTGCTCGTCTTCTTCCTCTTCTTCTTCCTCCGCGGCGATCTCGTTGAGGTTGGCCACCAGGGTGCGGGCGTTTTCGGCAAGGTTCGCCAACTGACTTGCCGTCAGCGCGCCCCGAGCCCGGTCCTGTTCACCAAGCAGCAACGCCGGAATCGCAACAGTGCTGTGGAACTCGATCAGGTATTTCTCCTCGAGCATTTCTTCCGCGTTGTCGGTGGCTTCGTCGATATCGTCGGCAAGAAGCCGCTGGTACAGACGCTCCTTCGGGTCAAGCACCGGCTCATCGCCAAACAGGATCTGCAGGAATTCGAACTGGGGCACGTGCCGTCCAAGCACGACAAGGCAGACGGTCAACGGCGTCGACAGCACCAAGCCGACCGGACCCCATAGCCAGGCCCAGAAAACGGCGGCTACGATGATCGCCAGCGGCGAGAGGCCCGTGTGCGAGCCGTAAAGCCAGGGCTCGACGACGTTGCTGATTACAAGCTCCGCCAAGATGAAGAGAGCGCCAGTCCATACCAGTAAGCTCCAGCCGGGAGCCACTGCGAAGGCAAGAAACAAAGGTATCACCGCCGCGATAACCGGACCGATAAAGGGTACGAACCGCAAGACAACGGCCAACATGCCCCATAGCAGGGCATTGGGAATGCCAAGAAACCAAAGACCTATTGCAAGGGGGACGCCGTAGACGATGTTCACGACCAATTGCATGAGCAGATATTGTCCAACGCGACTGCCTGCATCCTGCAATGCCTGGGTCGTGCGATGGAGATCGCTGTAGCCCACAAGGCGAATGAATCGATCCCGCAATTCTTCGCGCTCGAGCAGCATGAAAATCACCACAATGATGACAAGGCCGGTCGTGGCGAGTGGTCCGATCAGCGGCTCGATGATGTTCCTCAGCGTCTCTATCGGACGCTGGGGCGAGAATATCTGAACCAGAAGCGGATCCTGCTGCTTCGTGGTTTGCTCCACATCCGCTTGCTCGTTGGATTGGGATTTGTTTATTTCAGTGTTGACGCGTTCGAATACCTTGCCGAGCCGGCTGATAAGGCCGTCTTCGGATCCCGTCTCTTTCAAGGTCCGAATCTTCTCGAGGATGTTGGATTGGTATGTCGGAATGTCCTGCGCGACCTGGCTCACCTGCGTGGCAACGATCAGGCTGAACAGCGACACGAGGACGAAGGCCGATGCAACCGCGCCAAGCACAGCGATCATTCGCGGCAGCTTCAACTTTCGGAGCAAAGAAACAATCGGCGCCAACGCAAATGTGAGAAGGACCGCTATTGCCAATGGCAGCAGGACCTCCTTGGCGACATAAAGAATAGCGACGGTAGCAATCATCGCCACGACGGTTGCCAACTTCGATGTCATAAAAGCAGGGGGCATGATGGGACCTATCTGCAATCTCGCGATTTAGAGGACGGCCATGGCCTGACCGCGCAAAGGGCGCGCTAGTCCGTATACTGGCACCTCCTCAGCTTCCGGCCAATGACCTGGTTCGCTACACCGCATGTGTGATGATCTCGAACTTTTGCAGGGGATGGAGCCGAAGGGTGTGGATCATCGGAACATCTGCGGCGTCCCTCCCGACGGCGACCAGGATACGCCCGGACGACAGCCTGCTTCTCGCCGATGCGAGCCGATTGGGAATCGCAGGCCTTTTTGTCCAGCCCGCTTGGTAAACGACCTTTTCCGATCCGGGCCTGCTACTGGATTTCCGCTTCCGCAACAGGGCCATGCTGTTCGATCTCGGAGATCTTTCGAAGCTTTCGCCGCGCGAAATCCTGCGGATCTCGCACGTCTTCAGGCTTTCGCTTTACAGCGCAAGCCCGGAAGTCCACGTTCAAAAACTTAATTGCAAAATCAGTTGTTCAGAGGAAAGCCGATGGTACCGTTGGCTGGGATCGAACCAGCGACCTCCGGATCCACAATCCGGCGCTCTAACCAGCTGAGCTACAACGGCACGTTTGCCTGAGCGGGATCGGTGGAACATAAGTCCCCTCGAGCGCTCTGTCGTTCGGCGATGCGTCCTTACGGGCTTATGGATTTTAATTCAAGGCTTTTGCAAAGCAAAGGTCACTTGCCCACATGGAAGCGGATCCGCGGACAAGAAAAAGGCCGGCGGGAGGAGGTGCCGGCCTTTTCCTGTTACGAGCCAGCGGGAGGAGGTGCTGGCTGGTCACCCCGGAGGCGGAGGGAGGAGGTTCCGCCGACCGGGTATTCGTTGATGGCTGCCATCATACATTATGATCATTTCAAAGAAAATGCGACCTTTTGTTACATCTTCTGATCATGCGCAAATATTAGGCGGCCTTGATGTCCTTCATCGCCTTCTCGAAAACGGTCTTGATCGGCTTGGAGACATCCTCGGCCGCCTTGGAGGCGACGGTCTGGAACTCCTTGGCCTGCTCGACGGTCATTTCGACGCGCTTGCGCAAGAACGCGGTCTGCAGCTCCACGACTTCCGACAGCGATTTGGCGCCGATCAGCGCCTCTAGATGCGAAAAGCCCGCTTCGGCATTGGCGCGCAGTGCGGCAATGGTCTTGAGCGACAGGTCGCTGGAAATGGTCTTGGCGGACTCGTATGTGGATTCCAGGGCCTTCTGGGTCTCCTCGGCGCCAGTCTTGAGCTTGGCGTAGGCCTCCTTCGACTGCTCGACGCCTTTCTCTGCGAAAGCGCGGATCTGGTCGGTGGCCTTGGAAGCATCAAAGCTCGGGAATTCAACGTTTTCGATGGTCTCGGCAGTCTTGGTCCTGGACATTTTCCATCCTTTCAGCGGTAGCGGCTTTGACGGAAAGCCGTCTCGTTCATGTATGATGGCAATATAAAGGCAATTTTTGTGCATTGCAATATCTTTGTTGCACTGCACCATAGATTCCGTCTCGGCCCGTTAACCAAGAGCCGAAATTCAGGCCTATGCACGTTCTGGCTTGTGGACCTTCGCGCCGCCGGCTTTTATTAACAAAGCGTTAACTGCAAAAATGCCCGCTGCATGAGGATTTCGCCAGCGCATGCCGTCCGAATATTCCTTTCTCGACGTCGCCGTGCTCGAAGCGGTCCGCCAGCGCTTCGCCGCCGGCGACGCGATCGCAATCCTGTCGGCGAATCTGGAGCAGGTGATCTGGGCTAATGGACCGGGTGCCGCGGTGTTCGGCTATCCCGACATCGAAAGCATCATCGGCGCCGAGGCACGGCTGCCGCTGATCGCCCGCCGCCAGATCATGGCAACCAGTGGATTTCCCGACATCGGCAGCGACCGAAGCATCACGGTCAGGCTGGCGACCGGCATGACCAGCCGCGCCATCGGCTTCCTTGCAAGCGCTGTGACGCTGCCCGACGGCGAGAACGCCATCATGCTGGCGGTGCCGGCGGCGCAGACCGGCTCGCGCAGTGCGGCCGAAATCGCCGGCAGGGCCATCAGCGGCTTCACGGAAGATGGCCATTTCATCGCCTTCATCGACGCCAGCGGCAATGTCGAAGCGGCATCGGAGAGCTTTTCGCAGCTCGGGATCGAGGCCGCGACGCTGGCCGCACTGGTGGCCGACGTCGCGAATGAGGGCGATCGCATCGTCAAGCGGCTGGTTCCGGGCGGCGGCACATCCTATCCGGCGGGGCTCGCCCGACTGACGCCTGAGCGGCATTTGCTGGTGGTGATCGACGAGAACAGGCTCGACGACGGCGGGCTTGCGGAGGGAACTTCAGCCGCCGAGCGTTCGGAAGGACGTGACCGCTCACAGGCCATCGCCAAGGATATCTCGGAACCGGAGGCACAAGCCGCTGCCGAAGCGGCCGTGCAGGAGCCGGCGGCGGCAGAACCCGGACAGCCGGCGGCAAGCGGTACGCCGGCACAGCACGACCATTGGTATTTCAATGCCGGCGAGGACGGGAGGCATGCGCGCGGCCCAGCCGCGCCGGACGCCGAAGCCGTGACTTCGCCAGCTACCGCCGAAGGTCCAGCCGAGAACGCGAAGCAGGATGTCCAGCCTCCAGCTGTCCCGGCAGCCCCGGCCGCCAGGGCCGTGGATCGCACGGCGGCGCCGATGCGTTTTGTCTGGCGCACCGACGCCGAGGGCAGGTTCAGCGCGCTGTCGCCGGAGTTCGCCGACGTCGTCGGCAAGCCGGCCGCGGACGTCATCGGCCGCCGTTTCAGGGACGTCGCGGCGGCCTTCGGGCTCGATGCGTCCGGCGAGATCGCCGGTCTCCTGGAGCGGCGCGACACCTGGTCCGGCCGTTCCGTGCTGTGGCCGGTCGTCGGCACCGACCTGAAGATCCCGGTCGACCTCGCGGCGCTGCCGGTCTATGGCCGCAGCCGTGCCTTCGAGGGCTTTCGCGGTTTCGGCGTCGCCCGCGCTGGCGACGCCATCGTCGATCCGGAAGCGATCGGCATGGCGCTGGTACCCAACAGTGAGGCGCCTCAGGCGCCGGAACCGGTCGAACCCGCGCCTGAGGCGACGAAGGCCGAGGAGCCGAAGCCATCGGATCCGTTCCGGGGCGAGGTGCCGGCGCTGACCATCGTGCCGAAGCCCGAACGCCGCTTTGCCGACAAGGTGATCCGGCTTGCCGAACATCGCCAGCCGGCCAACGACAAGGGTCTCTCGACCCTGGAACGCAGCGCTTTCCGCGAGATCGGCGAGCGGCTGAAGAAGGAAAGCAACCCGGCCGAGCCGGAGGCCGAAAAACCGGCTCCGGACAATGCCGGGCAACCGGAGGCGGCAACGCCGGCGGAGCCGTCCAGGAAACCAGCGGACGCCCGCAAAAACCTTGCGCCAAAGGATGAAGCCGCATCGGCCGAGCCCTCAGAAACCGATGTCGATGCCGAGGACGCAGACGATCTCGCCCGGCTTGACGGCGAACGGCCGGACAAAACGGCTGATGAGGAGCCCGCCGACAGGGCAGCCGGGGTGACGGGTTCGCTGCTCGACTATGCCGAGCGGAGCGAGGAACCAGCGCCGGTCGCCGACAACGATGGCGAGACCCCGATTTCCGAACCGGCGGCGCAGACGGAACGGGAGAGCGAAGAGCCCGTCGCGGCGGCAGGCGAACCGGCCGTCGCCGGCGCGAATGATGACATTGCCGACGACGAGAGCATGACATCAGCCGATTTTCGCGATGCCGAGGACAGTGAGGACTGGGTCGGGGACGAGGAAGCGTCCGCATCCGATGAGCAGGCCGCAACCGCCGAGGGGGCCACCGGCACAAGCGACGCGGTGGAGGCTCCGGTCGAGCGGCCACGCCTCAAAGTGCCTCCGCTCAAGCTCGAAGGGTTCGTGCCGTCGGCCTTTGCGGTCGGAGACGAGAGCAAGGCTCCCGACACCACGCTCCTGAGCAAGCTGCCCGTGCCGCTGCTCATCCATTCCGGGGATGAACTTCATTACGCCAACGAGGAATTTCTCGTGCTGACAGGCTATGAGACGCTCGATGAACTGGCGGATGCCGGCGGGCTGGGCGCGCTGTTTGCCGATCCCTATGGCCATGACGGCGCCGCCGAGGGCGCCGACCGGGCGTTGCGGCTGAAGACGCATGGGGGGCAGGAATTTCCGATCGAGGCTATCCTGCGCTCGGTTCCGTGGCGCGACGGCAAGGCGCTGATGCTGGTGGTGCGCCGTTCGGGCGAGGATGAGGCACCGGCGGCACTGCAACCGGCCGGCGACGAGCAGGCGCAGCCCGATATTTCCGAGCTCAAGGCGCGCATCGCCGAGATGCGCACCATCATCGATACCGCCACCGACGGCGTCGTGCTGATCGGCCGTGACGGCGCGATCCGTTCCATAAGCCGTCCAGCCGAGGCGCTGTTCGGCTTCGACAGCGACGACGTGACCGGCAAGCCGTTCGCCTCGCTGTTCGCCATCGAAAGCCAGCGCGCGGCGCGCGACTATCTCGACGGCCTGTCCGAGCCCGGCGTGGCGAGCGTCCTGAACGACGGCCGCGAAGTGATCGGCCGAGAGGCGCAGGGCCGTTTCATTCCGCTGTTCATGACCATCGGCCGGCTGCCCAACGACAGCGGCTTTTGCGCGGTGGTGCGCGACATCACGCAGTGGAAGCGGGCCGAAGAGGACCTGACCCAGGCGCGTGCGGTGGCCGAGCGCGCCTCCTCGCAGAAGACGGATTTCCTCGCCCGCATCAGCCACGAGATCCGTACGCCGCTCAATGCCATCATCGGCTTTTCCGAACTGATGGTGGACGAGAAGTTCGGGCCGGTGGCAAACGACCGCTACCGCGATTATCTGCGCGATATCAACCGATCGGGCAATCATGTGCTCGATCTCGTCAACGATCTTCTCGACATCTCCAAGATCGAGGCCGGCCAGCAGGAAATGGCCTATGAAGCGGTGTCGCTCAACGACACGCTGGCCGAGACCGTGGCGATGATGCAGCCGCAGGCCAACCGCGAGCGCGTCATCATCCGCTCCAGCTTCGCGTCGCGGCTGCCGGAAGTGGTAGCGGACCTGCGCAGCGTGCGCCAGATCGCCCTCAACATCCTGTCGAACGCCATCCGCTACACCCAGGCCGGCGGCCAGGTGATCGTCTCGACGGCCTACGAGACCTCGGGCGATGTCGTCATGCGCGTGCGCGACACGGGCATCGGCATGAGCCAAGCCGAGATCGAGCAGGCGTTGAAGCCGTTCAAACAGATCAATGCATTGAAGCGTGGGCGCGGCGACGGCACCGGTCTCGGCCTGCCGTTGACCAAGGCGATGGTTGAAGCGAACCGCGCCCGCTTCATCATCACCTCGACGCCAGGCGAAGGAACCCTGGTCGAGATCGCGTTCCCGTCGACGCGTGTGCTTGCGGAATAGGCAAGCTCCCGTCCATCCAGCCGCCCGAAAAAGAAAAGGCGCCCAACAGGACGCCTTGAAAGATGGGATTTGCTGTCACAACGGGGGCTTGAGCGAATTCAGATCCTCCGGGGGCTGAGGAACGGGATTTCTCCCTCAAGTTACGTGCGACTATCGACGCCGGGCCTTAACAAGTCCTTACCGGGTACCGAAAAAATTTACGAATGTGTACCACTCGTGAAATCTAGGTAAATTCGCGCGGCAGATTTGATTAACCATGCCAGACGGGCGATCACTCGGCCAATTGCGGCAGGTTTCTGAACAGCTCGAGCGCCTCGGGATTGGCGAGCGCCTCCTTGTTCTTGATAGCGCGGCCATGCACGACATCGCGCACCGCAAGCTCCGTGATCTTGCCCGATTTGGTGCGCGGAATGTCTGACACGGCGACGATCCTGGCCGGCACGTGGCGCGGGCTGGCGCCGACACGGATTTTCGCCCGGATGCGCTTCTCCAGATCCTCGTCGAGCTGAAGGCCGGCGGCCAGCCGCACGAACAGCACCACGCGTACGTCATTGTCGAAATCCTGGCCGATACAGAGCGCCTCCAGGATTTCCGGCATCTGCTCGACCTGATTGTAGATTTCCGCCGTGCCGATGCGCACCCCACCCGGATTGAGCGTCGCGTCGGAGCGGCCGTGGATGATCATGCCGCCATGAGCGGTCCACTCGGCGAAGTCGCCATGGCACCAGACATTGTCGAAGCGCTCGAAATAGGCGGCCCGGTATTTCTTGCCCTCGGGGTCGTTCCAGAAGCCGATTGGCATTGCCGGGAACGCCTTGGTGCAGACCAGTTCGCCTTTCTCTTGCCTGACCGGCTTGCCGTCGTCGTCCCAGACGTCGACGGCAAGGCCGAGGCCTGGTCCCTGGATCTCGCCGGTCCATACCGGTTCAGTCGGGACGCCGAGGACGAAGCAGGAAACGATGTCGGTGCCGCCGGAGACCGATGCCAGATGCACATTCTTCTTGATCCCGTCGTAGACGAAGCGGAAATCCTCGGGCGAGAGCGGCGAACCGGTCGAGGAGATGGCGCGCACGGTGGACAGGTCATGGCTGCGGATCGGCTTGAGGCCGGTCTTGCGCACCGAATCGATGAATTTCGCCGAGGTGCCGAAGAAGGTCATCTTCTCGGCATCGGCGAAATCGAACAGCGCATTGCCGTTGGGGTAGAAGGGCGAGCCGTCATAGAGCAGCAGGGTCGCGCCCGAAGCGAGGCCCGACACCAGCCAGTTCCACATCATCCAGCCGCAGGTGGTGAAGTAGAAGAAGCGGTCGCCGTCGAGCAAGCCTGCGTGCAGGCGGTGTTCCTTGAGGTGCTGGATCAGCGTTCCGCCGGCCGAATGGACGATGCATTTGGGAATACCGGTGGTTCCGGACGAGAACAGGATGTAGAGCGGATGCGAAAACGGCAGCCGCTCGAAGGCGACCTGCCTGACGGCGAAGGGCGACAGCGCCTCTTCCATCGCCGCGGCCTTGTCGATTGTATCGGCTACATCGGCCGAGGTGCCGAGATAGTCGACGACCACCACCTTCCGAACGGTGCCCAGTTTCGCGGCCACCGCGCGGACCTTGTCGGCGACCTCGATGGCCTTGCCGTTGTACCAGTAACCATCGGGGACGATGAAGACGACGGGTTCGATCTGCCCGAACCGGTCGAGCACGCCCTGCTCGCCGAAATCGGGGGAGCAGGACGACCACACCGCGCCGATAGAGGCGGTTGCGAGCATGGCGGCGACCGTTTCCGGCATGTTGGGCATCATCGCAGCGATACGGTCGCCCTTCTTGACCTTGAGCGACAGGAAGAGCTGCTGGAAACGCGAGGTGAGCGCATGCAGTTCGTTCCAGGACAGCCGGCGCTCGACCTTGTCCTCGCCGCGAAACACGATCGCTTCTCCGGCTCCGGTCTTCCTCAGGAGGTTCTCGGCGAAATTCAGCGTCGCGTCGGGAAAGAAGGCCGCTCCCGGCATCTTCTCGCCATCGACAAGCACGCGCCCGCCTCCGGCGCTGCCGTTGTCGCCGACGATGCCACAGAAATCCCAGACCAGGCTCCAGAACGTTTCGCGATCCTCCACCGACCAGCGGTGAAGGTCGGCATAGGAGGTCAGGGGCATGCCGCTCTTTGCCGCGGCGGCCTTCATGAAGGCGGTCAGCGGCGCAGCGTCGATCTGGTCCTGCGTTGGGGTCCAGAGTGGTACTTCGGCAGCCATGATGGGTCCTCCCAGGATCGCCATCGCTTATGCATATTGCGCCGCAGCAGAGCAAGATTTTGTTCGGCCGGGGCGCCCAGATGTGCGCAAATGCCATCGCCGGGCCATAAAGACTTGAAATGCGTCGGCCCTAAGTCGTAGTGACGACTAGAAGTCGTGGTGACAACTGGAAGTCGTGGTGACGACTGGCAGTCGTGTGACGACCGGGTTTACACCCGCCGGACGATCTTTGTCGGAACGAAAGCATACGGGGCGATATGCCATCATCTTTGATCCGACGCGGAACATGGGCGATCGGCGCTGCCGTGATCGTCATCGCGCTGGCGATCGCCGCCCTGCCGCTCATCGCTTCGACGCGCATCGTGCGCGATCGCATCGCCTGGGAATTAAGTGCCTGGAGCGGTTTCCGCGTCGCCATCGAAGGCTCGCCGCGCATTGAGGTCTGGCCGAACTTCCGGGCGATCCTGACGGATGTGACGCTTTCCAAGTGGACCGACGTCGACGCACCGCCGGTCGTCGAGGCTGAACGGGTCGAGGTCGACCTCTCGGCCATGGCCGCGCTGCGCGGCGACGTGGTGTTTTCCACGGCGCGGCTGGTGCGGCCGACGATCAGGGTCCAGCGCACGGCGCGCGGCCTGTTCCTGCCCACCGCTCCGACCGGCGGCCGCATCGCACGCGCCATCGACGTGGCGCGCGGCGTGGTCGGTGCGGACCCCGCCAAGCCCGATCTTGACAAGCTGCCGGCCGACACTTTCGGCACGGTGGAGTTCAGGGACGGTCGCATGGTGGCGTCCGTCAACGGCAAGGACGAAGAGGTGCTGAGCAGCCTGAGCGGCCAGGCAACATGGGCGGCTATGAACAGCAATGCGACGCTCTCGGCGACCGGCATCTGGCGCGGCGAAAGCGTCGCCGTGGACGCCGCATCGCCGAAGCCGCTGGTGTTGTTTGCCGGCGGCATGGCGCCGCTGACGCTGTCCTTCAAGGCCGCGCCCGCCACCTTCTCTTTCGACGGCATGGCCAGCATGTCCGAAAACGCCTATCTCGACGGCCAGGCCAAGTTTTCGGCGCCCTCGCTGCGGCGCGTGCTTGAATGGTCGCAGGCCGATATCGCGCCGGGCGCCGCGATCGGCTCCGTCAGCGTCTCGAGCAAGGTGACCGCGACGGCCGGGCGGGTCAAATTCGAAAACACCGCACTCTCCCTCGACAATAACCCGGGAATGGGTGCCCTGGACCTGTCGCTCGGCGACACACAGCCGGTGATCTCCGGCACGCTCGCCTTCGACACGCTCGATTTGAGGTCGTTCCTGTCCGCCTTCACGCCGCTCGGACCGGCAAGCGGCGCAGGTCCAAGCGAAGCCGACACGAATTTCGCCGACCGGGTCAATCTGGACCTCCGGCTGTCGGCGGCGCACGCCACGGCAGGCTCCATCCAGCTTGCCGACGTCGCCGCCACGGCCCAGGTCAAGGACGGCCTGTCCGTTTTCGACATTTCCGACGCCTCTGCCTTTGGCGGCAATATCCAGAGCAGCCTTCGTTTCGACCGCAAGCCCGAGGGCAGCCAGGTCGAGATCCGGCTGTTGGCTTCCGATATCGATGGCGGCGCTTTCGGCACGGCGGCCGGGATGACGCGGCTGGTGCCGGTCGGCACGGGGACCGTGTCCGTCATCCTCAAAGGGCCCGGCAGGACCTGGGACTCGATCTTCGAAACCGCCGACGGCTCGGTTTCGGCGACCTTCGGGCCAGGCGCGCTCAGCAAGTTCAACCTGCCCGCCTTTCTCAAGCATACCGAACAGGGCGGCTTCTTCGCGCTCGATGACGTCTCGGACGGGACGCTGCCGATCGATGGCGCCGAACTGAAGGCAACCATCTCGAAGGGCGTGGCGAGACTGGACAAGGCCGAGGCCAATTCGGCGAAGTACAAGATCTGGCTTTCCGGCATCGCCTCCTATGCCGGACGGGGGCTGGCGCTGTCGGGCGGTGTCATCCAGCCGGACCAGGTCGCCACGCAGGCAAACGGCCAGCAAGGCCCCAAGCAATCGTCCTTCTTCGTTGGCGGGACATGGAGCACGCCGTTCATTTCGCCAATCAACCGCGGCGTGTCGGGCGAATAAGCAGCCTTTCGGCCTCTTTGTTCAAGCATGATCTCTGGACAAACCGAACCGTTTGTCCGCGAACGCCTGTGCTTGCTTTTCGGGATCATGCCCAGCCTGTTCGGGCATGATCTCGCCCGAAAACCGGCGCCCACTTTTCGGGATCATGCTCAGCCGCGTTGCGCGGCCTGTTCGTCGCGTTGGCGCTGGACCTCGCGACGTTTGTTTGCAAGGGAAGCGACGATGACGCCGACCGCGACGACCGCGATCAGAATGGTGCACGCGGCGTTGATCTCCGGCGTCACGCCGAGACGAACCTGGCTGTAGATCTTCATCGGCAGCGTGGTCGCGCCCGGCCCCGAGGTGAAGCTGGCGATGACCAGGTCGTCGAGCGAGAGCGTGAAGGCAAGCATCCACCCCGACACGATCGCGGGCAGGATGACGGGCAGCGTGACCTGGAAGAATGTCTTGACCGGCGGCGCGCCGAGATCCATCGCCGCCTCCTCCAGCGAGCGGTCGAAGGATACCAGGCGCGACTGCACGACGACGGCGACGAAGCACATCGTCAAGGTGGTATGGGCGAGCGTGACGGTGAGGAAGCCCCGGTCGAGGCCGACAGCGACGAAGAGCAGCAGCAGCGACAGGCCGGTGATGACTTCGGGCATGACCAAGGGCGCGAACACCATGCCGGAGAACAGCACCCTGCCCCGGAAACGCGTGTAGCGTGTCAGCGTCAGCGCCGCCAGCGTGCCGAGCACGGTCGCCGCCGTGGCCGAAATGACGCCGACGCGCGCCGTCACCCAGGTGGCATCCATGAGGCCCTGATTGTGGAACAGCGACACGTACCATTTGGTCGAAAAGCCGCCCCAGACGGTGACCAGCTTGGATTCGTTGAAGGAGAACACGATGAGCAGCACGATCGGCAGATAGAGGAAGGCGAAACCGAGCACGATCGAAGTGATGTTGAAGCGGCTCCAGGTGGTGTTCATTTGTCCTGCTCCTGCGCCTTCGCCTGGGCCTGCTGGAAGATCATGATCGGAACCGTCAGCAACAGCAGCAGGATGACGGCGACGGCGGAAGAGACCGGCCAGTCGCGATTGGCGAAGAACTCGTTCCACAACGTCTTGCCGATCATCAGCGTCTGCGACCCGCCAAGCAGATCGGGAATGACGAATTCGCCGACCGCCGGAATGAACACCAGCAGGCATCCGGCGATGACGCCGGGCAATGACAGCGGGAACGTGATCTTCCAGAACGCGCTGGTCGGCGGACAACCAAGGTCCTTGGCCGCCTCGATCAGCGAATAATCCATTTTTTCCAGCGACGAATAGAGCGGCAGCACCATGAACGGCAGGTAGGAGTAGACGATGCCGATGAAAATCGCCGTATAGGTGTTGAGGATGACCAGCGGCTGGTTGATCAGGTGCAGCGACAGGAGCAACTGGTTGAGCAGCCCCTCGGGCTTCAGGATGCCGATCCAGGCATAGACCCGGATCAGGAACGAGGTCCAGAACGGCAGGATGACCAGCATCAGCAAGGTCGGCCGGATCGTCGCCGGCGCGCGGGCCATGCCGTAGGCTATGGGATAGCCGACGATCAGCGTCAGCACGGTCGAGATCGCCGCGATGATCAGACTGGTGACATAGGCGTTGAAATAGAGCGCGTCCTGCGTCAGCCAGGCATAGTTGTCGAAGTTGAGATCGCGAAAGCCCGCGAAGAAGCCGGAGACGCCGTCGCTGAAATCAAGCACCGGCGTATAGGGCGGCATGGCAATCGCCGTCTGCGACAACGAGATCTTGAAGACGATGATGAAGGGGACGAGAAAGAAGAACAGCAGCCAGAGATAGGGAATGAAGATGACGAGACGGTTGACGAAGCCGGCGCCCAGCCGCGCCAGCAACGGCTTGGCCGCGGCCGGTAGGGCGGCGTCGGTGGCGGCGATGTCGGACATGTCACCCCCTACCGCGTCAGCACGACGCCGGCATCCGGCCGAAAAGAGACCCAGGCGCGGTCGTTCCAGGTCAGCGGGTCTTCGGTGATGCGCGCCGCGTTCAGGGCGCTTGCCCGCACGAGCTGCCCGTCGTCCAGCCGGACGTGGTAGACGGTCATGTCGCCGAGATAGGCGATATCGTAGACCTCGCCCTCCAGCACATTGACGCCGTCGGCCGGCTTCTTGGACGACACCTTGATCTTCTCCGGCCTGATCGCGAAGACGATATCGGCGCCCGCGGCGGCGGCGTTGCCGGCATTCTCGACGAGGATCTGGGCGCCGGTCGCCCCGGTGATGCGCGCCGTCTTGTCCGTCCGTTCGGCAACCTTGCCCTCGAACATGTTCACGTTGCCGACGAAATGCGCGACGAAGCGCGACGCCGGAGCCTCGTAGATTTCCGCCGGCGTCGCGACCTGCATGACCTCGCCCTTGTCCATGATGGCGATGCGGTCGGCCATGGTCATGGCCTCTTCCTGGTCGTGGGTGACGACGACGAAGGTGAGGCCGAGTTCCTGCTGAAGATCCATCAGTTCGAACTGCGTCTCCTCGCGCAGCTTCTTGTCGAGCGCGCCGAGCGGCTCGTCGAGCAGCAGCACCTTCGGCCGCTTGGCGACCGAACGGGCGAGCGCGACACGCTGGCGCTGGCCGCCGGAGAGCTGGTGCGGCTTGCGCTTGGCGAACTGCTCGAGCTTGACCAGCTTGAGCATCTCGGCGACGCGCTTTTCGACGTCCGGCTTGGCCATGCCTTCCTGCTTGAGGCCAAAGGCGATGTTGTTCTCCACCGTCATATGCGGAAACAAGGCATAGGACTGGAACATCATGTTGACCGGCCGGCGATAAGGCGGGATGCCGCGCAGATCCTGACCGTCGAGCAGGATGCGGCCTGATGTCGGCTCCTCGAAGCCGGCGAGCATCCTTAGCAGCGTCGATTTTCCGCAACCGGAGGCGCCGAGCAGGGCGAAGAACTCGCGCTCGAATATGGTCAGCGAGAGATTGTTGACGGCGGTGAAGTCGCCGAACTTCTTGGAGACGTTATCGAACTGGATGTATGGCTTGGCGTTCGGATCGTTCCAAGGCGCGAAATCCCTGCGGATGCTGCCAAGCGATTTCATGTGCCCACTCCGTCCTGCTGCTTTGCCCCATCGAAGCAAGGAGACCCGGCAGGGTGGCTGCCGGGCCTCCTTGGACTAACTACTGACCGGTGACGATCTTCGTCCAGGTGCGCGTGATGACGCGCTGGGTCTTGGGATCGTAGGGCGAGATCGTAAAGAGCTTCTGCAAGGTCGCGGCGTCCGGGTAGACAGCCGGATCGTCCAGAAGCGCCTTGTCGACGAACTGCTGGGAAGCCTTGTTGCCATTGGCATAGAGCACGGCGTTCGACGATTTGGCGATCACCTCCGGCTTCATCATATAGTTCAGGAACTCATGCGCCTCGGCGACATGCGGCGCATCGGCAGGGATTGCCATCTGGTCGAACCACATTTCGGCGCCTTCCTTCGGCACGGCGTAGCCGATCTCGACGCCCTGCTTGGCCTCCTCGGCGCGGTTGCGCGCCTGGAACACGTCGCCCGACCAGCCAACCGCCAGGCAGATATCGCCATTGGCCAGAGCGTTGATGTATTCGGAGGAATGGAACTTCCTGATGTAGGGCCTGATCTTCATCATCAATTCCTCGGCCTTGGCAAAATCGTCCGGCGACGTGGTCTCAGGATCGATGCCGAGATATTTGAAGGCAGTCGGGAAGATGTCGGTCGGCGAATCCAGGACATAGACGCCGCAATCCTTCAGCTTGGCCAGCTTTTCCGGATTGAAGAACACGTCCCAGCTGTCGATCTTGTCGGTGCCGAGCGCTGCCTGCACCTTCTTGACGTTGTAGCCGAGGCCGACCGTGCCCCACATGTAATTGATCGAATATTCATTGCCGGGATCGTATTTCGCGGTCCGTTCCGAAACCGTGTCCCACATGTTGGAAAGGTTCGGCAGTTTCGACTTGTCGAGCTTCTGGAACACGCCGGCCTGGATCTGGCGGGCAAGGAAATTGCCGCTCGGCACGACGACGTCATAGCCGCTGCCGCCGGCAAGCAATTTGGTTTCCAGGATCTCATTGGAATCGAACGTGTCATAGACCACCTTGATGCCGGTCTGCTTGGTGAAATCATCGATGACCGTGGGGTCGATATAGTCCGACCAGTTGAAGACATTGACGACGCGGTCCTCGGCGTGGCCGCCGAGCGTAAAGAGCGCCAGAAATGCCGAAGTCGCCGAAAGCCAGAGCGCTTTGCGGATCATGCTATTCTCCTTTGGTGAGTGTTCCATCGCCGGCGCGTCGCGGTATCCGCGCGGCCGGGCATTTGCTTTAGACTATTGAGCATTCCAGGAGGCGACAAGCGCCAATTGCCGCGTCGCCGGCTGTCGCGAGCGATGCTCGCGCGCCACTGTCCTGGGCTGGAAGGAGTCGCCGCATCGTCAGAAGCTTTCGCCCCCGCGCAGGCAGAAATACTGGAATGTGATCCGGTCTCGATCGGGTCGCCGGGGAGACTTGGCAAGATAAGCCTGTCTTGTTGTTGCCGTGGTCCCAGCCTGCCCGCGCGGCAGCGAACTTGTCAATGGCAAAGCTAGGGCGCCGCATCAATTCGGCGACGGCACGCCGGTGACCCCTGCCCTGACTGGCCGCGTCTGTCGCTTGAACTCCAGTCCGATATGGACGAGCAGCGCCGTGACCACCACGGCGCCGCCGATGATGGTGCGGCCCGACGGCACCTCGGAATGGATCAGCCACACCCATATCGGCCCGAGGATCGGTTCAAAGGTGCCCAGCAGCGCGGCGACGGCGGCCGGGATCAGCCGCGCGCCGGTGGCGAAGAAGGCGAGGCCGAGGCCGAGATTGACCACGCCGAACACGAAGAGAAAACCCATGTCGCTGCCCGATACGGCGAAGGCCGAAGCCTGCGAGGCGGCAAAGCCCGCCGCCAGGATCGTGCCGAGGCAGGTCGCCGGCGTCATGCGCACGCTGGAGAAGCGCCGCGTGATGACGGTGGCGATCGAGAACATGACGGCGATAAGCAGCGCCAGCCCGTCGCCTATGGGCGAAACGGCGCCATCGAGCGATTCCGACACCATGATGGCGACACCGGCGATGACGGCGGCAATCGCCAGCCAGGTCGCGACCGCCACTCTTTCGCGAAAGAGCGCCCAGGCAAACAGCGCCGCAAGCAGCGGCACGCCGGCCTGCATCAACAGGATGTTGGCGACGGTGGTGTAGGCAAGCGCCACGACGAAAGAGGTCGATGCGGTGGCGAAGCAGAACCCCACGGCAAGGCCGGGCAAGCCCATGCCGCGAAACGACCTCAGCATGCCGCGCCAGCCGTCACGCCAGACCATGAAGCAGAGCAGGAAGGCCGCCGCCCATACGGAACGCCAGAACACCACCGTCCAGCTGTCGCCGGCGGTGATGAAGCGGGCGATCGTGCCACCAAAACTCCACATCAATGCCGACAGGAACACGAGCAGGAAGCCGATGCGCTCCTCCCGCTGCAGGACGGTCGATGAACGAGCGATCGGCGATGATGCGGTGTCGGTCATGGGTACGACTGTCGAGGTTTTGAGAACGGCACAATGCGCAAGGGACGACAAAAACGTACCTTATTCGCGTAGCGCAAAGGCGCGAGCCCGGCGTGATCCAGAGACCGCCGGCGATTGTGGCAAGTCCGCCTTGCGAAACGTCACTGGAAATCGAAGGCGCTCAGGCCCGTCACCATCTCGTCGAGGCCAAGCGGGCGCGTCACCGGCGGCTCGGCGCGCGTCAGGCAGCCGACGCGCTCGCAAAGCCGGCAGGCGGGCCCGATCGGCGTCGCCGCTATCGTGCCAGCTCCGCCTTTTCCGGCCGCCAGGCCGGGAAGTGCCGCACCGTAGACGATGTCGTCGCGAAAGCCGATGTCGCACCCCAGCAGCAGCGCGGTGCGGCGCGGGCGCTCGGAGAACGCGCCTTGCGGCCCTTCCAGCGTGCGGGCGATGCAGAGGAACTCGGCGCCGTCGGGCATTTCCACCGCTTCGACGAAAATCTGGCCGGGCTGGCTGAAGGCGACGTGCACCGGAAGCTTGGGACAAGCGCCACCGAAGCGGCTTTGCGGAAAGCCTTGGCTGCCGGCTTTGCGGAAGCGATTGCCGGCATTGTCGATCTCCAGCATGAAGAACGGCACGGCCGCGGCGCCTTGCCGCTGGAGCGTGGTCAGCCGGTTGGCCGCCTGCTCGAAGGAAACGCCGAAGCGCGAGCGCAGCACGTCGATATCGTAGCGGGCACGAACGGCCGCCGCGTGGAAAGCCTGGTAAGGCATCATCAGCGCATGCGCCGCGTAGCGCCCGAGTTCGAACCGGGCGAGGCGGCGGGCCTCGTCTGTGGACAGTTTCAGCGCCTGGATCTCGCCGGCGACCGCGACGGTCATGCGGATAAGGCATGCCTCCATCGCTATTTCGCGCAATTGGTCGAACGGCGACAGGCGCTCGGACAGGAACAGGCGCTGCGAATGGCGATCGTAACGGCGGCGCCAGTTCGGCATTGTGGCGACCGGCAGCACCTTGACGACGATGCCGTATTCGCGCTTCAGCCAGGCCTTCAGCGCGGCAGACAAATCGTCGCCGGGATCGAGCACCGAAGTGAACGCTTCCGCCTCTTCCTCGATATGCGCAAAATGGTTCGGCCGACGCTCGAAGGTCTCATGCACCTCGTCGATCGGCAGGCGGGCGCTGGAAAGCGCCGTCACCCGCCCCTCGCGCGCAAGAAGCTCGTTGAGGTCGGACAGGCGCTCGGCCTGCTCGCGATAGGCACGGAACAGTTTTATCACGGCCGCGGAGGCATTGGGCGCGGCTTCGGCAAGCTCGATCAGTTCCTGGTCTCCCGGCAGTTCGCCAGCCAGCAGCGGATCGGCAAACACTTCCCTCAAGGCCGCGACAGAGCCGCCCGCTTCGCCCTGCAGCTCACGCGGATCGACCTTGTAGGCGGACGCCAGCTTCAGGATCAACTGCACCGTCAGCGGCCGCTGGTTGCGCTCGATCAGGTTGAGATAGGATGGCGAGATGCCGAGGCCTTCGGCCATTGCCGTCTGGGTCAGGCCCTTGGCGTTGCGGATGCGGCGGATACGCGGCCCGGCAAATATCTTCTGGTCGGCCATGGACGTCCTTGACAGGAATTTACATTTCAGTCGCTGCTACGCTGCCGTGCCAGGCTTTACAATAATTACAAATTTACCTCGGCGATCTGTCAAACACAATACAGATTTTCCCTTATCGATGGCGCAATTCTTCGATTTCCCTAGCTCATTTCGCCTCCCACTGTAAATTCAGTCACATCCAAACGCGGCGAGGGGAATGCCGCCGAGCCACAGAGAAACAATCCTCCGGAGTAGAGCATGACTGATTTTTACAACCTCGTCCCCTCGGCCCCTGAGGGTCGCTTCGACGGCATCGAACGTCCCTATTCGCCGGAGGATGTGACGCGACTGCGCGGCTCGGTGCAGATCCGCCAGAGTCTGGCGGAAATGGGCGCCAACCGGCTGTGGAAGCTCATCCACGAGGAGGACTTCGTCAACGCGCTCGGCGCCATGTCCGGCAACCAGGCAATGCAGCAGGTGCGCGCCGGGCTGAAGGCGATCTACCTGTCTGGCTGGCAGGTCGCCGCCGACGCCAACACCGCCTCTGCCATGTATCCGGACCAGTCGCTCTACCCGGCCAATGCCGCGCCCGAACTCGTCAAGCGCATCAATCGCACCTTGCAGCGCGCCGACCAGATCGAGACCTCCGAAGGCAAGGGGCTTTCGGTCGATACCTGGTTCGCACCTATTGTCGCCGACGCCGAAGCCGGTTTCGGTGGGCCGCTCAACGCTTTCGAGATCATGAAGGCGTTCATCGAGGCAGGTGCCGCCGGCGTCCATTACGAGGATCAATTGGCATCGGAAAAGAAGTGCGGCCATCTCGGCGGCAAGGTGCTGATCCCGACCGCGGCCCACATCCGCAATCTCAATGCCGCACGTCTGGCAGCCGACGTGATGGGTACGCCCACCCTGGTCGTGGCGCGCACGGACGCCGAAGCGGCAAAGCTGCTCACCTCCGACATCGACGAGCGCGACCAGCCTTTCGTCGACTACGACGCCGGCCGCACGGTGGAAGGCTTCTACCAGGTGAGGAACGGTATCGAGCCCTGCATCGCGCGCGCCGTTGCCTACGCTCCCCACGCCGACCTGATCTGGTGCGAAACCTCGAAGCCCGACCTGGCGCAGGCGAGGAGGTTCGCCGAGGGCGTGCACAGGCATCATCCCGGCAAGCTGCTGGCCTATAATTGCTCGCCCTCGTTCAACTGGAAGAAGAACCTCGACGACGCCACGATCGCCAGGTTCCAGAAAGAGCTCGGCGCCATGGGCTACAAGTTCCAGTTCATCACGCTGGCCGGTTTCCACCAGCTCAACTACGGCATGTTCGAACTCGCCCGCGGCTACAAGGAGCGGCAGATGGCAGCCTATTCCGAGTTGCAGGAAGCCGAGTTCGCGGCGGAGGCCAACGGCTACACCGCGACCAAGCACCAGCGCGAGGTCGGCACCGGCTATTTCGATGCCGTGTCGATGGCGATCACCGGCGGACGGTCATCGACCACGGCCATGCATGAATCGACCGAGCACGCCCAGTTCAAACCGGCTGCGGAATAGCAGACCAGGGATCTCGGCAAACGCCCAAGGGCATACAGCAAGGAGAAGACCAATGGCATCGATAAGCCGCGTCAAGGAACGGGCCGAAGAGCAGTCGACCACGATGAGCATCGACCAGCAAGCGACGATCCGCATGCTGGCCAACGATCTGCACCGGCTCAACCAGTCGGTGATGAAGGCGGTGGAAGCCGGCGTCTCGGTCGAGCTGGTGCGCTCGGCACGACACCATGGCGGCGACGGCAATTGGGGGGACCTGTTGATCCCGGTCATCGTCACGCAGCAAAGCCATGGCTGATCGAAGATCGCGCAGGGCCGCCTCTCACCTGCGCCGTGTATGCGCAGGTGAATTTTATCTTCATGCAACCAAGGAATGGACAGAGCAGTACAGTACTGTTGCTTGAATTGACTGCTGCGGGAATGCTTTCCAGAAGCTTTTTATTTCGGCTTGACAGGGACCGCGATCTCACGCCAATTGTCGCCTGATTTCAACTCTGCATTGAAATGGGACGAGTTTCTTGGCTGACTTGGGTGCCCAGTGAAGCGTGACGACGAAAGCGCGAGACGTCCGAATCTGGTGAGCCGGGATTCAGCCACGGAGACGATCCGTCAGACCTCGCAGGTGCTCGTTGTCGGCAAGTCGCCGATCAATCGGGTGGTGATTTCCAAGATCGTCGAGCGGTCCGGGCTCAAGCCGATCTCGGAATCACCCGACATGGCGGCGAAGACCTTGCGCTTGCTGGTCCTGGCCGTGATTGTCCTGGACGGCGGCGCCGATAACAGGGACTGCGACACTCTGATGCCCGGCATCGAGCTGTTGCGGCGGGCCTCGGGCAAATCGCTCCCTGCGGTGGTATTGCTTTCAACCAAGAACGGCACGCCGGAGAGCCTGGGCCTTTCAAACATCGTCGACGCGGTGGTGGCCAAGCCGATCACGCCCGAGCGATTGCAGCCGGTGATTGATCGGCTGGTCAACCGCTGAAGGCAGCGAGCAAGCCTATCCGGCGAGGCTCTCGATCAGTTCGGGCAGTTGTCCGAGATCGGAGATCTGCCGGAAGCGCGGTTCGGCAATGGGCGCTTCGACATGTTCAAGCACCCAGGTCAATTCGTGCGGCACATGAACTCCCCAGCCGCCGGCCTCGATGGCCGGCAGCACATCGGACTTCAGCGAATTGCCGACCATCATGCTCCTGGCCGGGCCATCGCCATGACGACTGAAAACGCGCGCATAGGTAGCCGCGTTCTTGTCGCTGACGATCTCGATCGCGTCGAACAGATCCCCGAGGCCGGACCCGGCCAGCTTGCGCTCCTGGTCGAACAAATCGCCCTTGGTGATCAGCACGAGGCGAAAGGCGCCGGCGAGCCGCTCCACGGTCTCGCGCGCATGCGGCAAGACCTCGATCGGGTGACTCAGCATCTCGCGGCCGGCGCCGAGGATCTCCGATATGATCGAAGCCGGGACGCGAGCTTGCGTGACCTCGATCGCCGTCTCGATCATCGACAGCGTGAATCCCTTGATGCCGAAACCATAGACGGCAAGGTTGCGCCTCTCCGTCTCCAGCAGCCGTGCCGAGATATGTTCCTCTTCGCCGTGATCGGCGAGCATGGCGGCAAGCCGCTTCTCGGTCATGCGGAAGAACTGTTCGTTCTGCCACAGCGTATCGTCGGCATCGAAGCCTATGGTGGTCAGTTGGCCGGTCTTTTGCATCGACGCCTTCTCATGTGTAAACGAGGCTGAACCTAAGCTCACGGCCGCGATTTTCAACCGCAACGGCCGATACCGGCGGCTCCCCTTCCCTTCGGTCGCCGGGCACGGCTATACTCCTAAATCCGCAACCCAATCTGGTGAATAATGCCGCCTGCAAAAAAGGAAGTCCGTCCGTCGAGTCGCGGAGGGCGCGCCCGCACGCCTGCTTTCGTGAAAAACCTGCGTGGCGTCAAGAACTGGAAGGAAGTCAGCGAATGGCTGGACTGGCGCGGCATCGAAGACATCGAATGCATTACGCCTGACCAGGCCGGCGTCGCCCGCGGCAAGATGATGCCGTCGAAGAAATTCACCTCCAACACCTCGCTGGCGCTGCCTTCAGCCGTGTTCATGACCACCATTTCAGGCGGCTATCCCGAGGACGGCAACGGCTTCCATTATCCGGAGGACGACGGCGACCTCAAGCTCATGCCGGACCTGTCGACGCTGACGGTGGTACCATGGGAGGAAGACCCGACGGCGGCCGTCATCTGCGACCTCGTCCACCAGGATGGCCGCTCGGTGGAATTCACGCCGCGCAACGTCTTGAAGCGTGTTCTGGCCGCCTATGACAGGCGTGGGCTGAAACCGGTGGTGGCACCCGAGATCGAGTTCTATCTGGTGCGCAAGAACCCGGATCCGGACTACCCGCTGACACCGCCCGTCGGCCGTTCGGGGCGGGCGATCGGCGGCGGCGCCGGCTATTCGATCGCCGGCGTCAACGAATTCGACGAATTGATCGACGACATCTATCATTTTTCCGAAAGCCAGGGCCTGGAGATCGACACGCTCATTCATGAGGAGGGCGCCGGCCAGCTCGAGATCAATTTGCGCCACGGCGATCCCGTCGAACTCGCCGACCAGGTATTCATGTTCAAGCGCACCATTCGCGAGGCGGCGCTGAAGCACGAAATCTACGCCACCTTCATGGCCAAGCCGATCCAGGGTCAGCCGGGTTCAGCCATGCACATCCACCAGTCGGTCATCGACAAGAAGACGGGCAAGAACATCTTCTCGGCCGAGGACGGCTCGGAAACCGAGGACTTTTTCCATTTCATCGGCGGCATGCAGAAGCATGTGCCGAACGCGCTGGTGATGTTTGCGCCCTATGTCAATTCCTACCGGCGGCTGACACAGGCGGCTTCAGCTCCGGTCAACAACAAATGGGGCTACGACAACCGCACGACGGCATTCCGCGTGCCGCGCTCGGATCCGGCGGCGCGGCGCGTCGAAAACCGCATCCCCTCCTCCGACGCCAATCCCTACCTGGCACTGGCCGCTTCGCTCGCTTGCGGGCTGATCGGCATCACCAACAAGATCAAGGCCGAGCCTCCGGTGCTGACCACCGCCAATGCCGACGAGATCGATCTGCCGCGCAGCCTGCTCGAAGCCGTCGACCTGTTCGAAGGGGACGAGGAACTCTGCGCACTTTTGGGCAAGTCCTTCGCCGCGACCTACGCGGCGATCAAGCGGGCGGAATTCGAGACGTTCATGGAAGTGATCAGTCCTTGGGAGAGGGAGTATTTGTTGCTGAATGTTTAGGGGAATAAGGCAGTAGGGCAGTAGGGCAGTAGGGCAGTAGGGGTGACAGTCGATGGTGAAGATCGAGTCCTACAAGGATCTGATCGTCTGGCAGCAGGCCGTGGAGTTGGCGGTATCAATCTATGAAGCTACAAAAGCCTGGCCGAAAGAAGAGCTCTATGGGCTGACAGCACAGCTGCGTCGGGCAGCTACCTCTGTGCCTGCCAACATCGCCGAGGGCTATGGTCGGGAAAGCCGCGCTTCCTATCAGCAGTTTCTGAGGATCGCGCAGGGATCTCTCAAGGAACTCGAGACCCATCTGCTGATCGCACAGCGCGTCGGAATTACGTCGCATGAAGCAGCCGAACCATTGATGACCCGGAGCGAGAGCGTGGGGACGCTCTTACGGCTTTTGATCCGCAAATTGTCGCCTGAATAGTCCCACCTACTGCCCTACTGCCCTACTGCCCTACTGCCCTACTGCCCTACTCCCCTACTCCGTGAGCATCATGCCCTACCAATCCCCGATCTCCCCCGGCCGTTCCTGGTACGAGGACACGGCCGGCCCGCGACCCGAGTATCCGGCGCTGGACGGCGACCGCAGCTGCGACGTCGTAATTGTCGGGGGCGGTTTCACCGGCTTGTCGGCGGCGGTCCATCTGGCCAAGGCGGGCACCAATGTCGTTTTGATCGAGGCGTATCGCTTTGGAGACGGCGCTTCCGGGCGCAATGGGGGCCAGCTCGGCACCGGGCAGCGCGCCTGGGCCGAGGACCTGGAGGCCGAATACGGGTTTTCCCGGGCCAAGACACTGTTCGATCTCGCCGAGGAGGCAAAGGCGTATCTGCTCGAATTCGCAGCCGCCAACCAGATCGAAATAGACTACATGCCGGGCCAGCTCTCGGTTGCGCACAAGCCGCGCTACGTCGACGACTACAAGGCGCATGCCGAGATCATGACCGGCCGCTTCTCCTATCCGCATATTTCGTTCATGGATGCGACGGAAACTGCGCAGCGGCTGGGCTCGACAGCCTATT
Organism: Mesorhizobium sp. CA13; assembly: GCF_020165235.1. Classification (NCBI taxonomy): domain Bacteria; kingdom Pseudomonadati; phylum Pseudomonadota; class Alphaproteobacteria; order Hyphomicrobiales; family Phyllobacteriaceae; genus Mesorhizobium; species Mesorhizobium sp. CA13. The sequence goes on from NZ_JAIUHS010000013.1 coordinate 123,821, forward strand.
TCGGCGGGACGCGCGACACCGGCACCGGCCATATCCATCCGATGAAGCTGGTGATCGGCACGGCGCGGGTGGCGGCACAGGCCGGCGCCCAATTGTTCGAAGCGACGCCGTCGACCGGCATTGTTTCGAGCGGCGGCACGGTGAAGGTTTCGACAGCCAAGGGGACGATCACAGCGCAGAAATGCCTGATCGCGGTCAATGCCTATGGCGGCACGCTCGAACCGGTAAGTGCCGCGCACATCATGCCGATCGGCTCGTTCATCGGCGCGACCGTGCCGCTTGGAGCGGATTCGAACGTTCTGCCGGGCGGCGAGTCGGTCGATGATTCCCGCTTCGTCGTGCGCTACTTCCGCAAGTCGAGGGACGGCCGGCTGCTGTTCGGCGGGCGCGAGGTCTATGGCGTCAACGATCCCAAGGACATCCATATCCATATCCGCCGCCAGATCGCGGAACTCTATCCCGCACTGAGGGACGTCGAAATCACGCATGGCTGGGGCGGCTATGTCGGTATCACCGTGCCGAGAAAGCCGTTCGTGCGGGAAGTGATGCCGAATGTGATCTCGGCCGGCGGCTATTCCGGCCACGGCGTCATGCTGTCGAACTTCTTCGGCAAGCTCTATGCCGAAACGGTAGCCGGCAACCGCGACCGGCTGAAGCTGATCGAAGATCTGAAGATTCCGCCGTTTCCCGGTGGCCGGCGCTTGCGCGCGCCGCTGCTTTTCCTGGCGCTCAACTGGTTCGCGTTGCGCGACAGGATTTAACAATTGTTGAGTAATATCATTGAGGCTGCGACATCCAAGCGTTGCAGAATCTTCAGCAATGGCGCACTGATGCCACAATCGCGGGCAAAAAGTGCATTCTCTGGGCGAATATAGACGGGGATTTTCTGCGGGCCCGCCCGCTGTTTGATTTGGGACCGGTGTGATCGACGCACGCGTTGCGGTGTTTGATCGAAGAACATCGGCCCCTTATGGAGGTGGCAAGAGTGAGAGAGCCCTTCAGTTTCGGTGCTCCGGAACGTCGGCGCTTTGCCATGCAGTTCGGCTATGACATGCGCCCGTCATTCTGGCAGGAAGTCCGTTCGAACTCGCATCTGGTGATTGCCGCGGTTGGCACGGCCGCGCTGCTCGGCGTGGCCGCGGTGGCACTCTGGCTGGCGTTGCCGGCGAGCGAGCGGCAAGCGGTTGCCAATCCAGAGCAAGCCATTCCGGCGGTTCCTGTGAAAACGATGAAGATCGCGCCGGCGGGGATCACGGTGGCCGCGGCGGCCGTGCCGCAAGCAGCGCGAAAATCCGGCCAGGTCTCGCCGACCGTGGCTGTCGCGGAAGCCGCCATTCCGGCGCTCGCGGCGAACGACCCGCGCTGGACCGCTTCCCAGTCGAAGACCGCACCGGCTTCCGAGCCTGCCGCTTCCGGCCAGTCGACGAGCAAGGCCGGGCAGGCGCCTGACAAGCCGGCGGCGGCCGCGGCGTTCGCGCAACCCGCTGCCGACACCGACGCCGCCACCGAGCTCGCCAAGGTCGCCGCACCGGCCCCGGCGGCGGGCAGCAGTCCCGATGGCGCGCAGACCGCCGCCATTCCTGCCGCGCAACCACAGCAGTCTGCGGCGCAGCAGGACGACGACAGCAAGGCCGAACCGCGCAAAGCGGCCGCGGCTGGCACCGGGCGTATCCTCAGGGCCGTGACCATGCGCAGCGGTCCGAAGAAGAATGCAGCCGCCATCGTCACGGTGCCCGCCAAGACCTCGGTGCAAGTGATGAGCTGCAAGCGTTGGTGCCAGATCGTCTACAACGGCAAGACAGGCTGGGTCTACAAAACCTACATCAAGACCGGCGCCTGACGCGCCAGCGCCTCGATCAAACCAGGCACGGCCGGGCCGATGGTTGGGGGCAGCGATGACGATGTGCGTCAGATGCAGCGCCCGCCGTCGACCTCCAGCGCCACGCCGGTGATGAAGGCGGCCTCGTCGGATGCCAGCCACAGGGCCGCATTGGCGATGTCGAGCGGGGTCGAAAGCCGGCCGAGCGGGATCGAGGCGCGGAATTTCTCGCGGATTTCGGGTGTGTCGGCGCCCATGAACTTTTCCAGCATGCCGGTCTCGCCGGCCACCGGACACAGGCAGTTGACGCGGATGTTCTTGGGCGCGAGTTCCACCGCCATCGACTTGGTGGCGGTGATCGCCCAGCCCTTGGAGGCGTTGTACCAGGTGAGGCCGGGCCGAGGCCGCAGGCCAGCGGTCGACGCCGTGGTCAGGATGACGCCGCCGCCCTGCCGCTCCATGATCGGCACGACGGCAAGGGCAGCATGATAGATGGCCTTCATGTTGACCGATGTGATCAGGTCGAACGTCGCCTCGTCGACTTCGAGCATGTCGCCATTGCGATGGGTGAAGCCGGCATTGTTGACCATGATGTCGATACGGCCGAAGGCGCTTTTGGCGGCATGGACCATCTCGTCGAATTCGGAGCGCTGCGAAACGTCGGTCTGGGTCCAGATCGCCGCCTCGCCGATGTCGCGGGCTACGCGTTCGGCACCCCTGGCGTCGAGATCGGCCACGACGATCCTGGCGCCCTCCTCGGCGAAGCGCCGGGCAATGCCCTCGCCGAAACCCGAAGCGGCTCCGGTGACGATGGCGACCTTGTCCTTCAGACGCATGTTTTTCCGCTCCCTGGGTTCATCGCGTGGCTTTTACCGCGGGCTGCCGGCGGCATGGCATGTGCCGCAACAGGCAGAGCGCTGATTCTCCCTTAGCTTTCGTCACATTCACGTCCTATGCTGCAACTGCGAAGGCTTGGCGGAGTTGTCGTTTGCCGACAAGCCTCCGCCTGGTGCCAGTGTCAAGCACACATCTGGACCGACGCAAATATGTAGCGATCGGTCCTCGATGTGACACCATGGCACTGGAAAATTTAAATCGATTAGAATACATAAGCCGCGTACTCGCGACCGGCGTCAAAGCGGACAGACCATGACAAGCCAGATCATCCCCGTCGACCCTTTCGACTTCATCATTTTCGGTGGCACCGGCGACCTGTCGGAACGCAAGCTTCTGCCCTCGCTCTACTATCGCCAGCGCGACCATCAATTTTCCGAGCCGACCCGCATCATCGGCACGTCGCGCTCGAAGATGAGCGATGACGAATTTCGGGCTTTCGCCAAGCAGGCTATTTCCGACCATGTCAAGGCGGCCGACATCGACCCCAAGGAGCTGAAGACCTTCCTGGCGCGGCTTTCCTATGTCCCGGCCGATGCGACGAGCGGCGCGGGGTTCGACAGGCTGAAGAAGGCGATCGGCGACAGCGACTGCATCCGCGCCTTCTATCTGGCGGTGGCGCCGGCGCTGTTCGGCGACATCTCGCACAAGCTGAAAGAACACGATCTGATCACGCCGAACTCGCGCATCGTGCTGGAGAAACCGATCGGACGCGACCTCGCCTCGGCACAAACGCTGAACGATCTGGTCGGAGATGATTTCCACGAAAGCCAGATCTTCCGCATCGACCACTACCTCGGCAAGGAGACGGTGCAGAACCTGATGGCGCTGCGTTTTGCCAATGCGCTCTACGAGCCGTTGTGGAACTCCGCCCATATCGACCACGTGCAGATCACCGTCGCCGAGACCGTCGGCCTGGAAGACCGTGTCACCTATTACGACAAGGCCGGCGCGCTGCGCGACATGGTGCAGAACCATATGCTGCAACTGCTCTGCCTGGTGGCCATGGAAGCGCCCTCGTCGATGGACGCCGACGCCGTCCGTGACGAGAAGCTGAAGGTGCTGCGCGCGCTCAAGCGCATCAACGGCAATGAGGCGCCGAAGCACACTGTGCGTGGACAATACCGCGCCGGCGCCTCCGCAGGCGGGCCGGTGAAAGGCTATGTCGAGGAGCTCGGCAAGGACAGCAACACCGAAACCTTCGTCGCGATCAAGGCCGAGATCGGCAACTGGCGCTGGGCAGGCGTTCCGTTCTATCTCAGGACCGGCAAGCGGCTGGCAACCCGGGTCTCGGAGATCGTCATCGAGTTCAAGCCGATCCCGCATTCGATCTTCGGCGGCGACAGCGCCGGGCCGATCTTCGCCAATCAGCTGGTCATCCGACTGCAGCCCGACGAAGGCGTCAAGCAATTCATCATGATCAAGGACCCGGGTCCGGGCGGCATGCGGCTGCGGCAGATTTCGCTCGACATGAGTTTTGCGCAGTCCTTCGACGGCCGCGCGCCCGACGCTTATGAACGGCTGATCATGGATGTCGTGCGCGGCAACCAGACGCTGTTCATGCGCCGTGACGAGGTCGAGGCCGCGTGGAGGTGGATCGACCCGATCCAGAACGCCTGGGAAAGCGCCAGGCAGGAGGCGCAGGGCTATACGGCGGGCACCTGGGGACCTTCGGCCTCGATAGCGCTTATCGAACGTGACGGACGGACATGGCACGAGAGCAATTGAACCGCGCCAGCTACAACTGGAATGGCTTTTCCGATCGCGCGGAATTGGCGGCGGCGCTGGCCGGCCGCGTCGCCGACCGGCTGGCAAAGGCGATCGCGGCGCGCGGCACGGCGTTGCTGGCCGTTTCCGGCGGCACGACGCCGGCAAAATTCTTTGCTGCCCTGTCGGGAATGCCGATAGCCTGGGACAAGGTGACGGTGACGCTGATCGACGAGCGCTTCGTGCCGGCGTCCTCGCCGCGTTCCAACGCTGGACTGGTTGCCGCCAATCTGTTGCAGAACGCGGCCGCGGCGGCACGGTTCGTGCCGCTCTACCACGAAGCCGTCAGCATCGAGGATGCCGCGGCATCGGACAATGCAGCACTCCAGTCCCTGTCCTGGCCGCTCGACGTCGCGGTGCTCGGCATGGGACCTGACGGCCACACCGCCTCATTCTTTCCCGACGCCGACGAACTTGCGAAATTGCTGGACCCGTCCTCGGACAGGATCGTGCTGCCGGTTCATGCGGCAAGCGCCGGCGAGCCGCGGCTGACCTTGTCGCTGGCGCGCATCATCGATGCCGGCCTCCTGGCGCTGCACATAGAGGGCGAGGACAAACGCACCGCCTTCGACGGCGCGGTCGCGCCCGGTCCGCGAAAGCCGATCCGCGCCGTGCTCGACGCCGCCCCCAGGCCTGTAGAGGTTTTCTGGGCACCCTAATTCTAGACTTATCTGGTCCCGGCAAACGGCGGGAGGATGTTTCCGGGACCTCGCTTGAAAAGGACCTGATGCCATGACTGCCAGACGCGATATCGAAGCCATCACGGAGCGCATCCGCCAACGCTCCAAGCCGGGGCGCGAGCGCTATCTTGGCCGTATCGCCGAGGCATCGAACCAGACCGCCAACCGGGCGGTGCTATCCTGCGGCAACCTCGCCCATGGCTTTGCCGTGTGCAGCCCCTCCGAGAAAGTAGCGCTGGGCGGCGACAATGTGCCGAACCTCGGCATCATCACCTCCTACAACGACATGCTGTCGGCGCATCAGCCGTTCGAGACCTTCCCGGCCCTGATCAAGGAAGCGGCGCGCGAGGCCGGCGGCATCGCCCAGGTCGCCGGCGGCGTGCCGGCGATGTGCGACGGCGTCACCCAGGGGCAGCCGGGTATGGAGCTTTCGCTGTTCTCGCGCGATGTCATCGCCATGGCGGCCGCGATCGGCCTGTCGCACAACATGTTCGACGCCGCCGTTTATCTGGGCGTCTGCGACAAGATCGTGCCCGGGCTGGTGATCGCGGCACTGACCTTCGGCCATCTGCCGGCGGTGTTCATTCCGGCCGGGCCGATGACGACAGGCCTGCCCAACGATGAAAAGGCCAGGGTCCGCCAGCTCTACGCCGAGGGCAAGGCAGGACGCGCCGAACTGCTGGAGGCCGAGTCCAAGTCCTATCATGGACCGGGGACCTGCACCTTCTACGGCACGGCCAACTCCAACCAGATGCTGATGGAGATCATGGGCCTGCACACGCCAGGCGCATCCTTCGTCAATCCGGGCACGCCGCTGCGAGACGCCTTGACCCGCGAGGCGACGAAGCGGGCCTTGGCGATCACCGCGCTTGGCAACGCCTATACGCCGGTCGGGCGGATGATCGACGAGCGTTCGATCGTCAACGGCGTGGTTGGCCTGCACGCGACCGGCGGCTCGACCAACCATACCATTCATCTGATCGCGATGGCCGCAGCCGCCGGGATCGCGCTGACCTGGCAGGATATTTCCGACCTCTCGGAAGCGGTGCCGCTCCTGGCGCGCGTCTATCCCAACGGGCTTGCGGATGTGAACCATTTCCACGCCGCGGGCGGGCTCGGCTTTCTCATTCGCGAGTTGCTCGACGAAGGCGTGCTGCATGAAGATGTGCAGACGGTATGGGGCGAAGGCCTGCGGCCCTACGCAGTCGAGGCAAAGCTCGGTGCCGACGGCAGCGTCGTGCGCGAAGCCGCCCCGCGCGCGAGTGGCGACGCGAAGGTGCTGGCGCCGTTCAAGAAAGCCTTTCAGCCGACGGGCGGCCTCAAAGTGCTGGCCGGCAATCTCGGCCATGCCGTCATCAAGACGTCCGCGGTGAAGCCGGAACGGCGCCTCATCGAGGCGCCGGCCAAGGTGTTCGACAGCCAGCAAGGGCTGAACGAGGCCTTCAAGGCCGGCACGCTTACCGGCGACTTCATCGCCGTCATCCGCTTCCAGGGACCGAAGGCCAACGGCATGCCGGAACTGCACAAGCTGACCACGGTGCTCGGCATCCTGCAGGATCGCGGCCAGCGCGTCGCGCTGGTCACCGACGGGCGCATGTCCGGCGCCTCCGGCAAGGTGCCAGCGGCGATCCATGTCACGCCGGAAGCGGTCGAGGACGGCCCTATCGCCAGGATCCACGACGGCGACATCATCCGGCTGGATGCGGATGCCGGCACGCTTGAAGTTCTGGTACCGGCAGCGGAATTCGCGCTGCGCCGAACAGCGGAAGCCGATCTCATCGGCAATGAGTTCGGCTTCGGCCGTGAGCTCTTCGCCGGATTCCGGCAATTGGTCGGCCGCGCCGACCACGGGGCCAGCGCGTTTGGAACCGCCTGATCCATCTGCAAGGAATTCATGAAAAAGGGCGGTTCGGAACCGCCCTTTTTGCTTCGGGAACCCCAGCCATCATTCCGCGACGGCGATCTCGGTCCGTTCGCCGGCCTTGACTGTCACCGGCATCTCCTTGTCATGACCCTCATCCGACATATGCCGGACGACGACATAATCGCCGGCCGGGATCGCCTGCTGCCAGTTGTCGCCGTAGTTGAAGCCGAGCGATTTGCGCTTGCCCTCGATGTCCTTTTTCGACGAAAGCACCTCAATCGAATAAGCGCCGGGCGCCGATATTGCGAGCACACCCGCATCGAGCACGACCTTCACATCCAGGCTGTCGCCGGCCTTGACGCTGAAAGGCTGCTCGACGACGGCGAGATCGAGCGTTGTCACCGCCACATAGTCGTCGGGCGGCAGCCAGAACTTGCTGTCGGCCCCATAGGAGTGCTCGACGCTGTCGCGGCTGCCGTCGATCTTCTTCTTCGCCTTGACGATCTCAAAGCCGATGGCCGAATTGTCGGCCTTGTCGCCGCCCGATGTATAATAGGCATTGAGCACGGCCTGGCCAACGCCGACCACGAGGTCCTTTTCAACGGTCTGCCCGGGGGCGAGCTGGATTGTTTCCGTCACCGTGCCGGCGCCGATCTGCACCGTGACCTTCTGTTCGCCCGCCGGCACGATGGCCTGGGTGTCGCCGTAATGGGTGGTGCTGCCACCGGGATAGGCGAAATCGACGCGGGCTTCGCTGCTGATCTCGGCGCCTTGGCTTGCATGTGGGTGGATGATCAATGTGCCGGCGTTCAGGGTGAAGAGCGGCTTATAGATCTGGCCGGCTTCGATCTTGACCTTCTGCTCAACCTTGGCTTCGTCGTCGCGCGCAACGACGATATAGTCGCCGGGATCGAGATTGCCGTTATAGGTGCCGTATTCGGTGGTGACGGACTCGCCGCGCGAGCCGTCTGGGTTGGCTTTGTAGATCTCCCAGGCATTGCCGTCGGTGATCGGCTCGCCGCCTTCGGCCATCACCACGCTCGGCTGGAAATTGAAAACAGGCCTTGCGGGCTCCGGTGCAGGCGCTGGAGCCGGTTCGGGTGCAGGGGCCGGTTCGGGTGCCGGTGCGGCGACGGTTTCGACCAAAGCTTCCCGCAGCGCCTTCTCGTCCGACGCCTGGATGTACTTGCCGCCGGTGTTGTCGGCGAGGCAAGCAATCTGCTTGCCTTCGTCGGCCGTAAGGCCAAAGCCGACAACGTCGGCTGTGAAATCGACGCCGGACGATTCGAGTTCCTTGCCAAGCGCGCAAGGATCGCCGCCACAGGTCTCGAGCCCGTCGGTGATGAGAACGACGGTCGCCTTGTCCTCGGTGTATTTCAGCGCTTCGGCCGCCTGCCTGACGGCTGATGTCAGCGGCGTCTTGCCGAGGAATTTCATGCTGTCGGCCGCGGCCGAAATCGCGCTCGCCGAGCCGGCCTGCGGCGGTACGATCAACTGGATGTCCTCGCAACTGCCTTTCTCGCGATGGCCATAGGCCATGAAACCGAGTTCATCGTCGGCGGGAACCGATTGCAGCACGCTTCTCAGCGACTCACGGGCGATTTCGAGCTTGGGCCTGCCGTCGATCTGCGCCCACATCGACCCGGAAGCGTCGAGGATGACAATGACCTTGTTCGCGGCAAAGCCGAATGTCGTCATCGACAAAAGGAGAAACGCCGCAGCGACGCTCCGTGCAAATCCCGCCATCGAAATCTCCTGAGTAGCCGCCCCGTCCGCCGGCTGAAGCTATTTGAGCCCACCTTGGGACACAAGCCCGGATGCGGCTTGTCCGCGGCTTAGTAGGTGGTGCGGCGCTCTTCGGAAGGCGGGCGGCCAAACTGCAGCCGATAGCTCTGGGCAAAATAGGAATGCGAGGTGAAGCCGGTGGCGATCGCCACGTCGAGGATCGGCATGTTGGTCTGGCGCAACAATTCGCGCGCCCGCTCCAGCCGCAACCGCATGTAGTAGCGGCCGGGCGTGACGTTGAGGTGGCGCAGGAACAACCGCTCTACCTGACGCACCGAAAGGCCAGCCGATTTGGCGAGTTGCACCGCCGAGAGCGGCTCGTCGAGATGGTCGGCCATCAGCTCGACGATGCGCCTGAGCTTCTCCGACTTGCCGGTGAGGTCGCGCTCTGGCCCGACGCGCTGGCGGTCGCCGGCCGAGCGGATGCGCTCGTGCTGGAACTGGTTGGCGACGCCATTGGCGAGGTTCGAGCCGAAGTCGCCGCGCACGATCTCGAGCATCAGGTCGATCGAGGTGGTGCCGCCGGCGCAGGTGTAGCGCTTGCGGTCGATCTCGAAGACGTTACCAGTGCAGTTGATGTCGGGAAAGCGCTCGACGAAGCCGGCGCGGTTCTCCCAATGGATAGTGCAGCGATAGCCGTCGAGCTGGCCGGCCTCGGCCAGCAAATAGGATCCGACCGACAGCGCGCCGAGCGCATTGCCGCGCCGGCCCCAGCTGCGTAGCGCCGCCAGAACCTTGCTCTTGCCGGGAAATTCCGTGGTCAACCCGACCGAGACGAAGAGGATGTCGACCGGCGGCAGGTCGGCAACCGCATAGTCGATCTTGAGCGGCAAGCCGTTGGACGCCATCACCGGATCGCCATCGGCCGATACCGTCGTCCAGCCGTAGAAATCGCGGCCGAGCAGCCGGTTCGCCGAACGGAACGTGTCGATCGCGGCGGCCAGCGAGAACATGGAGAACTTGTCGACCAGCAAGAATGCGAATTGCCGGCCGCCTTGAACGGGATCATTCATGACCGGCCGTTCCAAGGGAATAGTTGGGTTCGGCAAAGCTGCTGCTTTCTGGTGGTCAGAAGGAGGGCCGTTTCAACCCGGCCGCAAGGTAGGCGGAGGCTAACGTATTGGCCATCAGCATGGCAATGGTCATCGGCCCGACGCCGCCGGGCACGGGCGTGATGGCGCCGGCGGCCTTGGCCGCTTCGGCATAGGCGACATCGCCGACGAGGCGGGATTTGCCCTCCCCCCTCTCCGGGGCCGGGATGCGGTTGATGCCGACGTCGATGACGGTTGCGCCGGGCTTCACCCAATCGCCCCTGATCATCTCCGGCCGGCCAACGGCGGCGACGAGAATGTCGGCGGTGCGGGCCAGCCCCGGCAGATCCTTCGTGCGGCTGTGCGCGATGGTGACGGTGCAATTGGCGGCAAGCAGGAGATTGGCCATCGGCTTGCCGACGATGTTGGAACGGCCGACGACGACGGCATTGAGGCCCGACAGGTCCTTGCCGCGCACGCGCTCGATCAGGAGCATCGAGCCGGCGGGCGTGCAAGGAACGAAAGCGGTGTCGAGTTCGCCGGTGCCGAGCTTACCGACATTGATGAAATGGAAGCCGTCGACATCCTTATGCGGCGCGATCGCCTGGATGACCTTGCCGGCATCGATGTGGGCGGGAAGCGGAAGCTGCACCAGGATGCCGTTGATGGCGGGGTCGGCGTTGAGGTCGGCGATGATCTTGAGCAGCGCCTCCTGGGAGGTATCCGCCGGCAACGTGTGCTGGACCGAATGAAAGCCGCATTCCTTGGCGGTGCGGGATTTGGAGGCGACGTAGACCTGGCTCGCCGGATCCTCGCCGACGATGACCACGGCGAGGCCGGGCTGGACATTGCCCTTGGCGACAAGCTCGGCGGTCAAGGTCTTCACCGTCCGCACCACGTCTTCGGCAACGCTTTTGCCGTCAATCACTTCGGCCATATGAATCACCCCTCGATACGTTCCGCCAAACCGGCCGCGTCCGAAAATGCGGCGCTTTGGATCCTTTTCTCAAGCGTGCGCCGAAGCCTGCATGGCCCGGCCAGCCGGGCTGCGTCTCCAGCAAAGACACCGCGCGGCATTTTGACGAAAATTCGAACACGCAATCCCGTCAAAGCGCCGTCCGATGCCGTTTACGCGAAACCGGCGCGCTTTTGTTCGGCACAGGAGACTATCTTGTGGCTCAGAAATAGCGACGGCCCGCGCGGCTCTCGGTAAGTTCGCGAACAGCCTCGCGAAATTCGCGCAGGCTGGCGCGAATTTCCTCGATCGACGCCTGCTCGGTGCCCTTCTCGGCGGCGGCGGGCTGCTCCAGCGGCGCGGCGGGATAGGCCGACAGCTGAGCCGGAGCTGGTGCGGGCGGGTAGGGCATCGGCGCGCCATAGGGGGCCGTGGCCTGGGAATGCCCTGCCGGCGACCGCGACTGCCAAGGCTGCATGTGCGGATAAACCAAAGGCTGCGCATAGGGATGGGACGAGGCCGGATACATCGCCTGCTGCGGCATCAGGGGCGACCTTGACGGCGATCCCATGGGCCGCGCGTAGCCGGTGTCCGCGGCTGGCTGAAAAGATGGGCGCGGATAGTTTGGAGCTGGCGACCGATGCCCGAAGGCGGAATCCGGAGCCGGATAGTCGGGAAATGGAGGAGCGTTCGCCGGCCGGCCGTCCTCGGCGACAGGGGCCGACGCAGATGCACCGGGAAACGCCTCGTCCTGCGTCTCGGTGGCGGGCTTGCGGGACACAGCCTTGCGCAGCCTGGACATCAGCGCGCCGATCCGTCCTGGGCTCTCGACGGCAGCGGCCTCGGCCTGCGCGGCAAGCGGCGGCACTGAAGCTGGCGGCGACGGCGGTGATTGCGGCGGCGATGCTTGCGGTATCGGCAGCGCCGGCGGAGGCGGCGCCCGGAATGCCTGGTCGTCGAGCGGCACCCGGCGTTCCTCTATCTTGCGGTCACGGCGGGATCGTGACCCGGCGGTCTCGCGCAGGCTTTCATAGGCGCCGCGCATGGCGCCGAGGCCGACGCCGGAGGCAAAGCCCAGCAGCAGGCCGGCAAGCGCCACCACGGCGCGCGACGGCCCGTTCGGCTCCAGCGGAATGGAGGCGGGCGAGATGACGCTCATATTGGCGGTGTTGATATTCTTCTGCTCGCCGGTCTCCTTGGCGCGCAGGAGATATTGTTCATAGACCGAGCGTTTGGCCGAGGCCTCGCGCTCCAGTTCGCGCATCGAGACAAGGTCGCTGTTGACGTCGCCGCTGCGCACCTTCATCTGCGCCAGGCGGGAGGCAAGGTCCTGTTCGAGCTGGACCGAGCGTTTCAGGTCAACCTGCAACGAGGACGCGATGCGGCTGAGTTCGGCGACGATGCGTTCGCGCGCGCCGGTGAGCTGGGCCTCGAGCGCCTGGCGCTCGGGATGGCGCGGTCCGAGCCGGACCGCTGCCCGATCGGCCTCCTGCTTGAGCGTTGCGTATTGCGAGCGCAGATCGCTCATGGAGTTGGAGTTGATCTCTTCCGGCAAGGTGCCGCTGAGTACCGAATTCACGTTGACCTGACGTGCCGAGGCCGCGCGGGCGTTCAGCTCCAGCGTGCGGGCGCGGGCGACGGAAAGCTGCTCGTTGAGCTTGAGCATCTGGTCGTCGCTGATCAGGTGGCCCTGCGCGTCGACAAGATCATGGGTGGCCCTGAAATCCTCGACCTTGCGCTCGGCCGCCTCGACGCCCTTGCGCATCTCGTCGAGTTTCGCCGTCAGTTCGTTGTTGGCCCGGCCGGCAGTGTCGGACTGGATTTCACCCGAAGTCTGCAGGAAGACCTTCGTCATCGTTTCCGCGATGAGCGCCGATTTCTGGGGATCCTGCGTGGTGACGCCGATGGTGATCACGGAGGTCTTGCCGCCGCGCTCGACCGAAACGCTCTCGGCCAGGTTGATGATGGCAAGGGAAAGGCGGCGGGATTGGTCGACACCGCCCGGTCCGTCCTGGCGCAACAGGATCGAGCGGATCAGCGACATGACGCCAAGGCCGCCATTGCCTTGGCCGTTGAACTCGGGGTCGTCGACCAGGTCGAGCTCCTGGACAACCTTGTTCAACACGGTGCCGGAGGTCAGCAACTTGATCTGGTTCTCGACGTTGACGAGCGCCGCGTCGGGCATGACCACCGCCTGGGTGAGATCGCGGTCCGTAAGCTTCAGGTCGCGCGGGTCGACGATCAGCTCGGTGGTGGATTCGTATTTCTTCGGCGTCGACAGGGCAATCGCAACGCCGAGCGCCGCGCCCAGCACCGTCGTGGTGATGATCAGCGCTTTGGACCTGGCGACGCCGCGAACCACCTGCATTGGATCGATCAGGGGCTTCCATTGCTGGCTGTCGGCATCCTCGCCAGGAGATGTTCCCGCTTCGCTCGCGCTCAGCGGTTCGGATGTGCTGCGCGGGGAATCAACTCTCGAGGCGATCTCAGGAACCGTCTCTTCATACGGCATCGCCGAGTCCGAACCGCCGATACCGGGCCCATCGTGCGAATGCGAAATGCCGGCGGATGCCGGAGCCGGCTCGTCGCCCGGCTGCAAGCGTTGCGTTCCGGCGGATGCGGGAGGCGCCGGATTCGTCTTCGCCTCGCGCTGCGAACGCGCCAGGCGATGACGTGTGGCGGCATCCTCGCGCCATGACGGATTTGCCCGATCCCCTAGCGAGACCAGCGATGCCTCGTCCTCACCGCGTACGGCTTGGCCAAGCGCCAGCAAGGATCGTTCGCGCCTCCAGTCCTCACGATTTTCCCTGTCGCCCATTGTCGCGAAGCTTACTTTCAGCCGCCAGACAGCGGCGGTCGGCCATTTGTTAAGCCACGCTAAACAAGCATAGGAAACAAAAGGTTAATTTTAGGCGGCCGAAAGCATCGCTTGATGCCGGGTGCCTGGAATTTCAGCAGATGCAGGAAGATTTCAGAAGGGCACGTTAAACTTTGCCGCCTATGCCTTTCCTTGACCCATGACTGAGGCCAGCGACATACCGCAGAGGCGGCCCCTCGCCCGGATCGGCACCTTGGTGGCCGAAAGACGGGGGCTGGTTCGCGACTATTTTTCGGCGATCAGCGGCGCCGGCGGGCGGCTGGTGTTTTCACTCGCCTACTTCATCGCCTTGGCCAACACGCTTTCCATCGCCGAGTTCGGCATGTTCGCCACCGCCTCGGCCGCCGGAGTGATGCTGTCGCGGCTTCTGGCCTTCGGCTTCATCTCGGCACTTTACCGCACCGCCACCATCCGCCCCAACCTGATCGGCACCTTCACCGCAGGCTTCCTGCTGCTCGGCATCGTCTCGTTGCCGCTGCTCGCCGCAACCTCCTACATCGTCTACCTGATCTTCTTTGCCAGCACCGTGCCGCTGCCGGTGTTCGCGGCAATCGTCTTTGCCGAGGCGCTTCTGTGGCGGCCGGTGGAGGTGGCGCTGATCGTCAACAACGGCCTCGGCAAATTCGGCCGTGCCGCCGTGCTGGCGATCCTGGCGACGGCGTTGCGGGCAGCCGGCGCGGTGCTGTTCATGTTATGGGCGCAACACAGCGTCTGGGTATGGTCCTGGTTCTATATCGGCGCCAACGCCGCCTCGCTGGTGCTCGCGTTCGGCCTCTTCTATCCGCGCCAGCGGCTGCGGCTGCGCAGCGAGCTTTATCTCAGGCGGCTCGCCGATTCGGTCTATGTCGCCGGCGCCGAGGTGCTGTTCTACCTGCAGATGGAATTCGACAAGCTTCTGGTGCTGGCGATCGGTGGCCCGCATTTGGCCGGCATCTATGCCATCATCATGCGGCTGGTCGACCTGACGGCGATCCCGATCCGCACCTTCTCCATGATGCTGGTGCAGCGCATGATGCGTGCCCCGGAGCTCTTGTCACGGCTGGCGGTCAAGAGCGGCATCGAAGGCGGCGTATTCGCGGTCTCGACGCTGGCGCTGCTGGCGCTTGCCGTGGTGCTGCATTTCTTCCCCGGGGCGCTCGGCAAGAACGTCTCGGAGGCCGCTCCCCTGGTGGCGCTTGCGATCGGCGTTCCGGGACTGCGCAATCTGGTCGAATACCAGGCGGAACTTCTGTTCGCGCGCGGCCAGACGCTGGTGCGGGCGCTCAATCTCGGCCTGCTCGCCGCTCTCAAGGCGCTGCTGCTGACCTATGTGCTGACAACCATTGCCGACACATCGAAGCTGGTGCTGTCGCTCAACGTCGTCTTCCTGCTGCTCTATCTCGCGTCGATGCTGCTGACCTATTCGGCGCTGCGCAAACCGGCGAAGGCGATCTGATCCTTCATCCGGGCAGTCTTTCCGAGAACCGACTGCTTTTCAGGATCAGGATCGGTCGAGCCCGATCAGCCGGCGGATGCGGCCGGTGTGGGTGCCGATGAAGGACTGCATGCCGATCGCCACCTGTTCGGGAGCCATGGCGGCAATGAAGCGGCGGAATTCGTCGTCCGACAGCGCCTCGCCGGTCCAATGGACGCGGCAGAATTCTTCCGAGTCATGGAAGTGCCCCGCGCCGTCCAGCAGATCGTCGACATAGCGGCCATAGATCATGCATTCGGAGAATTTGCGCGCCGAGCCGACGACCTCGACCCAGTTTCGGCCATGCACCTCCTCGATCCGGTTGCACATGGCCAGCACGGTGTCGCGGCGCCAGGCGATCAGCGTCGAGATATAATCGTGGACCGAATTCCTCGACGGATCGATGCCGAGCGCGGAACCGGCATTGCGCGACCATATGCGATGCTCGTCATGACCGTCCTGCGCAAGCACGCCGTCACGGCGGAACAGCCGCACCTTGCCGTCGCGCCAGAACGCGCCGCAATCGAAAGGCTTCAGGAAGGCGACGTCGGAATCGCAGAAGACCAGGACGTCCTGGCATGCATGCGCCGCAACGGCGATGCGGCGCAGTTGCTGCACGTGCCAGCCGCGCAGCGGCTGAGTCTTCAGGCTGAGCCAGACGCGCCGCCGGAACAGACTGAGCGGATCGTCGAAGACATGCAGCCAGCGCGGCAGCAGCTCACGTTCGTCGACGACCGAACGGTTGGCGCTCTCCAACCGGCGAAACAGCTTGACGTCCCGGCCTTCGACCAGAATGTAATGATGCGCGACCCCCGTAACATGCCGGTCGAGGGTTTCGCAGAGCAGGCGGCAACGCTCGAAATCCGGCGCATAGCTTGCCGTCACCATGGCTGCCGTCGGCGTTGCCCGAAGCAGTCCGGGTTCGGCGATCGCGCCTGGAACGAACCTCTCGTTCAACGGACGTCTCCGGCGGCTTGGGGCCGGTTCAACAATTTCTGTTTGAGGACCCGCCACAGGAACAAGGGGTTGCCGACCACATAGCGGCGCCAGAGCCGTCCCGGCTCCACCGCCAGCCGAAACAGCCACTCCAGCCTGAGGCGCCGTATCCACAAGGGCGCGCGCGGCACGGCGCCGCTGAGAAAATCCAGCAGCGCGCCGACCGCGACCGGCAGCGTGCAGTGGCGCTCGTCGATGTGCCGTTCGATCCACAATTCCTGGCGCGGCACGCCCATGGCGACCAGCAGCATATCAGGCCGCAGCGCCGCGATCCGCTCGATGATTTCCGGCTCCTGCGCAGCGGAGAAGTAGCCGTCATGGATGACCACGAATCTGTGCTGGACGGCAATCGCCGCGAGCTTCTTCGACGCGGCCTCGGCATTGATGCGCGTCGCGCCGAGCAGCCCCACGGTCAGCGGCCGGGCCACCGACCGCAGAAAGGCCGGCACGAAATCGGTGCCGTTGAGATTGTCCGGGAACGGCGCGCCATAGAGAAGCTGCGCTGCGAGATCGACGCCGATGCCGTCCGGCAGGATGAGAAAATCGTCGAGCGCCTGGGCGAACACCGGATCGGTGTAGGCGAGATTGGCATTATGGGCGTTGAGGAAGCTGACCTTGGTGAAGCGCCGTTCCGCGATCAGCCGCGTCAGCAGGGCGATCGCCTCGTCCCAGCGAATGGCGAGCACGGAGATGCCGAAGATCGTCTTCAATGTGTCGGACCCGAACGCGGCGCGGGCGGTGTGCATGTTCATGCAAACGCCTCCTGCATGACAGGACCGAGCCTCTCCAGGCCAAGCCGGATGGCGGCATCGAGCGCCTTGAGCTGCCGGCGGTGGAACGCGCTGCCGTCGACGTCGCGAATATCGGCCGCCGCGGCCTCCAGCGCCCTGGCAAAGGCGACCGGATCGTCGGTGACGGCGCAATTGACCGGTCGATGGTCGATGCCGCGCAGCGCGTGGCTGGTGGCGACGGCAGGCAGGCCGAGCTCGAACGTCTCGATCGTCTTCAGCTGCACGCCGCTGCCGGCGGTGCTGATGAGCGGAATGACGGCGCCGCCGCGTATGAAAGCCCGGGCGTCCGGCACGCGTCCGACGAAAGCGACGCCGGGATGAGACGAGACGATATCAGACGGCATGCTGCCGGCGATCCTGATGCGGAAGTCCGGGCGCAGATGCGGCACCACCTTGTCCAGGAACCAGCCGAGCCCGATGCGGTTCGGCTGCCAGGTCCAGGTGCCGATCAGCGCGGCGTCGCACTCGATCTTGCGCCGACCGTTGTGCGCCGGTGGCCTGGCGCCCGTCACCAGCGGCAGCACCGCCGAGCGGTCGTCTGAGGCTACGCCGAGTGCGGAGCGGTCTTCCTGGGCCAGCGTGAAGACGAAACGCGCGCGGCGGCACAGACGCTCTTCCACGCTCTCGAGCAGCCTTGCCTCGCGGCGGAACAACAGGCGCTGGAAGACGCCCGGGGCGGCAGCGGCATTCTCCCGCGCCGAAAGATGCTCGACATTGTGGGCGACGAAGATCGAAGGCCGGTCGCCAAAGAGCTTTTCGAAGGCGCCTGCGAACTGCACGGAATTGAGCACATAGCCGTCGAAGGGGCCGGCGCGCTCGATGGCGGCGAGGACTTCGGCATCGGAGACCGCACGCAACTTGGCCGACGCGAAGGTGAAGCCCGAAAGCATCGCCTTGCCCACCCAGGCGAGCTTTTGCAGCGCTGAAGCATTTTCGGTGCGCACGTCCACGGCACCCAGCACGATGGTGTTTTCAGGATCGGCCGCCACTTTCCCCGGCCAGATGAAGCCGATGACGGTGACGCGCGCGCCCGCGCGCCGCAAGGCAGCGATGATTGCAGCATTGGCGATCTCGTAGCCCGATGCGAGAGCGCCATCGGGCACGATCGATGTGGCGAACAGCAGATGCATCTCACCTATCCTGTGGTGCAGCCGGTAGCAAAGCGCGGTGAACCCTTGATTAAATGCGCGCGCATCGACGGCCCAAACCCCGGCTTGAAGGGCCACTCCGTGAAAGGTGATTAACGAAACGTTATCGTCGTGGTGCTAACAGAACGCGACCCACCATGCGGCTGACACGGATGATCCCTTTGCCATCGGACGGTTCGGTATCGATCGCGGGACGATCCCTCCGGCTTGACACGGAGGCCGTCGAAGCCATCGTCACCTTGCCGACCTTCAAGCGGCCGGACCAGGTCCTGCAAACGCTGGCGTCGCTGCGGGCGCAGCAGACCGGCAGGCGCTTCGCCGTCATCGTCATGGAGAACGAGGCCGAGGCGCGTGCCGGCGCCCAGGCGTCGCTGCCGCTGTTCGAGCGCGGCGAGATACCGGGCATGGTGATCATCGCGCATCAGCGCGGCAATTGCAGCGCCTACAATGCCGGCTGGCAGACGGCGATCCTGCACTTCCCGAATTTCAGGCACCTGCTGGTCATCGACGACGACGAGATAGCCGATCCATACTGGCTGGAACGGATGTGCGGGGCGGCCGAAAGCCTTGGCGCCGATATTGTCGGCGGCCCGCAAGTGCCCGACTTTGCCGATCCCGCCCATGCGCGCTGGGCCGAGCATCCGGTCTTCGCGCCGCCCTACCGCAAGACCGGCCTCGTGCCGGCGCTCTATTCGTCCGGCAATCTCCTGGTGG
This sequence comes from Mesorhizobium sp. CA13, assembly GCF_020165235.1. Taxonomy (NCBI): domain Bacteria; kingdom Pseudomonadati; phylum Pseudomonadota; class Alphaproteobacteria; order Hyphomicrobiales; family Phyllobacteriaceae; genus Mesorhizobium; species Mesorhizobium sp. CA13. Next base: position 142,596 of record NZ_JAIUHS010000013.1, read on the forward strand.
GGCGCAACGTGCTTACCGCCATGGGGCCGCCGTTCCTCGACCTGAAATTCAATTTCATGGGCGGCGGCGATTCCGACTTCCTGAGCCGGGCGGCGCAGCGCGGCTTCGTGCTTGGCTGGTGCGCCGAGGCCAGCGTGATCGAGACCGTCCCGGCCCGGCGGGTCGAGGCCGACTGGATCCGCGCCCGCAGCCTGCGCAACGGCGTGATATCGACGCTGGTCGAAAAGAAGAAACGCGCCGGCACCCCGCTGGCCGGCGTCAAGGTGTTGCTGAAGAGCCTGGCCCTGCTTGCCGCCTCGCCATTTCGCGGCGCCGCCAGGCTGGCACGGACAGGATCGCCCGCGGCCGCCATCTACCCTGTCCATGTGGCGCTGGGCCGCGTGCTGGCCGAATTCGGATATGCCAATGAGCAATACCGCCAGCCTGAAAAGAACTGAGCGCGCGCCGCTCAGCGCAGCGTTCACGCGCGACGGCGTGGCAACTGCGATCGCGGCGCTGCTGTTCACCGTCATCATGGTGTCCTTCCGCCCGTTCCAGCCCGCGGGTGCCGAACTCACCGGCGAAGGCGGCGACATCGTCAACCAGCTCGGCTTCGGCTCGCTCGGCGCCGTTTCCATCTTCTCGCTGATGGCGTTTGCCGACCCGCGCATCGTGCGCTCGCTGCTCAGCCCGTCCTGGATGCTGATGCTGGGCTTCTTCTTCCTTTCGGTGGTGCTGGCGACCGACCCGCCCTCGGCGATGCGCGCCGCCTCCTTTACCATGATCGGCATCCTGACCATGGCGACGATCCTCGTGCTGCCGCGCGATGCGGATTCCTTCTCGAAGGTCATCATCTTCACCGCCGTGGCGGTCATGGGCCTTTCCTATCTCGGCCTCATCGTCTTTCCGCACGAGGCGATGCACACGGCCGATTCGCAGGAACCCGAACATGCCGGCCTGTGGCGCGGCGTCTTCACCCACAAGAACATCGCCGGCCCGGTCATGGCCTGCCTCAGCTTCGCCGGCCTCTATCTCTTCCGGCGCGGGCAGCGGTTCTGGGGCGCCGGGATTTTCTTCGCGGCAATGGTGTTCATGCTGCACACCGGATCCAAGACCACGGCCGGCCTGGTGCCGTTCTCGATCCTGATCGTCATGTTTCCAAGCATCGTCGGCATGCGGCTCGGCACGCCGATCCTGTTTGCGCTGGCGATCATCATCACCGCGGTCGGCACGCTGGGCATCGTTTTCCTGCCGCCGGTGAAAGAGCTGGCGGCGATCTATTTCCCCGGCCTGACCTATACCGGGCGCACCACGCTTTGGGAGTTCGCCGGCGAGATGCTGGCGAAGAAACCGTGGACCGGCTACGGCTATGAGAGTTTCTGGGGAACGCCGCTGCTGCTCAACCAGGATCAGCCCTTCGATCGGCCGTGGGATATCAGGACCATCGTGCACGGCCATGACGGTTATCTCGACATCGCCGTGCTGATGGGCATTCCGGCGCTTTGCGTGGCGGTCTACACTTTCCTGATCGCCCCTTTGCGCGACTACATGCGCATTCCCTTGCGCAAGGAAAACATCTATCTCGGCGACTTCTTCATGATGGTGGTGCTGTTCGCCGCGCTCAACGCCTTCCTCGAAAGCTTCTTCTTCCATCGCGGCGATCCGGTGTGGCTGTTCTTCGTGCTCGGCGTGCTCGGGCTCAGGCAAGTTTCGCTGCGTCCGGTCGCGGTGCGCAACGCCGGTCGTGGCGCGCGATTGGGCCACTCCACCTGACAGGGCTTCCCCGTTGATCCGCGAGCGTTTATGTGAAGCCTTTCCTCGGAGGGCTTTCGATGACGATCAGTCTTGTTCTCGCCGGCTGCGGCAATATGGGTTACGCCATGCTCTCGGGCTGGCTGAAATCCGGCAAGCTTGCACCGTCGGCCGTTTTCGTGGTCGAGCCCAATGCCGACCTGCGCCAGCGCGCGGCCGCACTCGGATGCGGCACGGCTGCCGACGCCGCCAATATTCCGGCCGGTGCCGTGCCTGATCTCATCATCATCGCCGTAAAGCCCCAGGTGATCCGCGACGTGACGGCCGCTTACAAACGTTTCGGCGAGGGGCGCACCACTTTCGTCAGCATCGCCGCGGGCACGCCGGTCGCCACCTTCGAGGAAATCCTGGGCGACCGCGCGCCTGTTGTGCGCTGCATGCCCAACACGCCTGCTTCCATCGGCAAGGGCATGATGGTGGTGTTTTCCAATCCGCTGGTTTCCGACGACACCAAGCGCTTCGTCGCCGACCTCTTGTCGGCCAGCGGCGAAGTGGCCACCATCGACGACGAGGGACTGATGGATGCGGTGACCGCCGTGTCGGGATCGGGACCGGCCTATATCTTCCATTTCATCGAAGCGCTGACCGTCGCCGCGGAGAAGGCGGGCCTGCCGGCGGCGACCGCCAGGCTGCTCGCCATGCAGACCGTCTATGGTGCCGCCTCGCTTGCCGCCGAAAGCGGCGAGGAGCCGGGCCTGCTGCGCCAGCAGGTGACCAGCCCGAACGGCACGACGGCGGCCGCGCTGGCAGTGCTGATGGGCGATGACCGGTTGACCAATCTTCTCACGCAAGCAGTGGAAGCGGCTCGGCTGCGGTCGATCGAATTGGGGAAATAGAGCGATCTAACTCTTTGTTTTGACGCAATTCTGGACGAAAAACCGCTCACACTTTTCCTGGAATTGCTCTAAGCGAGATCCGTATGTGAGAAGTCGTTGCCCTTGTAGAGCAAAACCGAGCCGTGGCCCTTCGCGCAAGCATAGGACAAGCAATCGGCAAGGTTGAGCTGCGCGGGGTGCCCACGTCCCTTGCCGTAGTCTGAAAACGCTTGGATGGCGAGTTTGGCATCGTCGGCGCCGATCGGCACAATTTCGATTTCGGCTTCGCGCAGAAACGCTTCTATCGCCGTTTCCGCAACCAGCGGCTCGACAGCAAGCATGGTGGAAAGCCGCATCGCTGCCTCAAGCACCACCAGCGCGGAAGTAATCTTGCGTGGTGCTGCCGCGATCCTGTCACTCCATTCGCCGGCATCCCCTTCTGCCGAAAGAATTGCGACGACCACGGAGGTGTCGACGAACATCAGGGATGTCCCCACATGTCGTCGATCTCATCCTTGCTCACAGGCCGGCCGCCGTGGCCGGCTTTGGTCTTAAGGTCATCGGCGATCGCAGACAGCCGCTTCGCCAGGGGGATGCGTCCGCTTTCCCGTTTCAATTCCGACTCAAGCGCTTCGATAACAGCTTCGGTCATTGAAATCTTACGTTTGGCGGCGAGCCGCTGTGCCAATTCACGTGCCCGCGGGTCTCTGATCTGGAGGTTCATTAATCGGTCCTCAGCGACATGCCACTACAATATAGTGCACTTGTCATGACGGCGCCACAGCGACCTATTTTCCGTACAGCATCTCGTCCTGCAGCCGGCGCAAGCCGAACAGCCTCGTCGTCTGGTCGGGCGCGGCGTTGTCGGCCGTCAGCAGCTCGCCTTTCCTGACCGGTTTCAGCACCTTGCCGCCTTCGAGCAGGCCGACCGGCACGGCGCGCCGGGCGCGAGCGTCTTCGACGGTCATCGTCCAGGAGCGATAGCAGGTTTCGCCAATCGCATCGAAGGTTTCGCCGGCTACGAGGTCGCGCTTGGCGACGGCGCATACCTCGGCGACGGGCCTTGGCAGCGGCACCATGTCGGGCTTGCCGAAGAGCACGATGCGGGCCGCGGTCAGCGGGACCTCCAGCGAGGTCAAATGGTAGGGCCGGAACAGGCTGTAATAGGGACCGTGGCCGATATGCAGGTCGTCCATGCGCTCGACGATGCGCGGATGGGTCGCCTCGACAATGACGAAGACACCGGGTGCCACACCCTTGCCGACGGTGTAGTCGACGACGCCCTTTTTCGTGAGCAGCCCGCCGTGCTCGCGCGGGATCAGCACCTTGACGAGGTCATCGCGGTCGGCCTTCGGGCCGTGCATGCCGGGCACGTCGGGCACCAGCCCGGTGGCGTTGGCGATGGCGCACATCTCGACCATGGTTTTCGAACCATCGACAAACTCGACCAGCATGCGCGGGTTCATGTTGCGGCGGATCGCTTCCTCGCGATAATCGTCGGGCATGGCATCGTGGTTGAGCGGATTGTTCTTGCCCTTGCCGGCCGAGACGATGGTCAGGCCCAGCGCGGACGCAAACTCGATCAGTTCCATGCAGCTCGAGGGCTCGTCTCCGGCGCCGACCGAATAGACGACGCCAAGCCGGTCGGCCTGTTGCTTGAGATAGCAGCCGATGGTGACGTCGGCCTCCACATTCATCATCACCAGATGCTTGCCATGCTCCATCGCCATCAGGTCGAAATCGGCGGCGACGCCGGGCTTGCCGGTGGCGTCGATGACGACGTCGACCAGCGGATTGGTGACCAGCATCTCGTTGGAAGTGATGGCGATCTTTCCCGCCTCGATCGCCGCGGTGACTTTCGAAGCGGTATCGGCTTCGACGGCCTTCGCTTCGTCACCATAGGCAATGCGGACCGCTTGGCGCGCCGTATGCGGGCGTCTCGTCGAGACCGCGCAGACCGAAATGCCGGGCATCAGCATGCCTTGCGTGACCAGGTCGGTACCCATCTCGCCCGAACCGATGACGCCGATGCGCACCGGGCGGCCCTCGGCGGCGCGACGGGCAAGATCTCGGGCAAGTCCGGTCAGCGCGACGTTGGTCATGCGGGGATGTCCAAAGTTTTGGTTCGCATCGAATTAGCAGGGAATAGTCCCTCCTTGCCAACGAAACTGGCCTCGGCCCATCGATTTCCCATGAAATCGCGCGGTACAGACGCGCTCGCTCCGGTCCCGACTGGCCCGAAGCGGGGCTCCGAACTCGGGGCGACAAAGACCCGACGGCTGCCAGCCAGGCTTTGCCGGCAGTTTCCCGTGATAGGAATTTTTTCTTGACTGGGTGAGGGCAACTATGCTACATATTTGCCCATGGTGCTGAGTTGCGCCACGGGCCCGCCGCACAGGCGGGTTTTTGCGTTCAATGGTCCGTCAAGAGCGCGCAGGCGAAGGCTCCGTCAGCCCGGATTCGTTGCCTTTGGGTTTCAAAGACTTGCCAATTGACATTGCCTTGAACTGCCTCAATAAAACATTCGTTCGCCAGCGAAGGCAAATGTTCATCCCGCATCACCGAGCGGGACGCACTCCGGCTCGCGGGCAGAACGGGGAGTGCCTTTGCGCCGAGGTTGGCGGCAAAGGCGTTGGAGGTCAACGGAGCATCATTTCGAACCCGGGGGTCGGGCTCGGTGCTCCAGGGGAGGACAAATGGATACTATTCTTTCAGGCCTCAAAGGGGCCATCGACACGCTCGGCGCAACAGTGCTGCTGCCGATCGTCATTTTCATCATAGCCGTCGTTATGGGCGCAAAGGTCAGCAAGGCCTTTCGCGCCGCGGTCACCATCGGCGTCGCCTTCATCGGCATCAACCTCGTGCTTGGCCTGATGTTCACGTCGATCGGCGACGTCGCCAAGGCCATCGTCACCAACACCGGCATTCATCGCGACATCATCGATGTCGGCTGGCCGTCGGCGGCCGCCATCGCCTTCGGCTCGTCGGTCGGCCTCTGGGTCATCCCCGTCGGCATCCTGGTCAACATCGTGCTGTTGCTGACGCGCATGACGCGCACGCTCAATGTCGACGTCTGGAACTTCTGGCACTTCGCCTTTGTCGGCTCGCTGGTCGTGGCGGCGACCGACAATCTGGCCTATGGCATCGCCATCGCGGCATTGGTCGCGGCGTTGTCGCTGCTGTTCGCCGACTGGTCGGCACGCGCGGTTCAGCAGTTCTACGGCGTGCCCGGCATTTCCGTGCCGCATCTGGCCTCGGCGCAGATCCTGCCGATCGCCATCATCCTGAACTGGATCATGGACCGCATTCCCGGCATCAACCGCATCAACATCAACACCGAGACCATCGAGCGCCGGTTCGGTGTGTTCGGCGAGCCTGTCGTGCTCGGCTTGATCATCGGCCTCGTGCTCGGCGCCATCGCCTTCTACAATGCGGGGGATCTCGGTACGGTGCTCGCCAAGGTGCTGGGCACCGGCATGACCCTGGCGGCCGTCATGCTGCTTTTGCCGCGCATGGTGAAGATCCTGATGGAAGGGCTGATCCCGGTTTCGGACGCGGCGCAGGAATTCGTGCGCAAGCGTACCGGCGACCGCGAACTTCTGGTCGGGCTGGACTCCGCCATCCTGATCGGTCATCCGGCCGCGATCTCTTCGTCGCTGATCCTTGTGCCGATCGCAATCATCCTGTCGGTGATCCTGCCGGGCAACCGCGTCATCCTGTTCGCCGACCTGGCGGTCATTCCCTTCATCGTCGCCATGACCGCGCCATTGGTCAAAGGCAATGTGTTCCGCATGGTGGTGATCGGCACGGTGACGCTGGCGATCGGCTTCTACGTCGCCAACGCGCTGGCGCCGCTGTTCACAAGTGCCGCCGTCGCCTCGGGCTTCAAGCTCCCGGCGGACGCGCTGCAGATCACCTCGGTCGTCGACGGCTTCCTGTGGGTGCCCTATGTGATCATCGAGGCGATCCAGGGACTTGGCCTTGCCGGAATCGTCGCGATCGCCGTGGTCATCGCGGCATTGTTCGTCCTCTATCGCCGCAACACGCTCGGCTGGGAACGGGCAGCCGGCGCCGAGGACGAGCCGGCCGAAGGCACGGCCTGAGCCTCATCACGCCTGACGTTTGAAATGATCGTGCGCCCTCCCCGGGCGCACGATTTTATCGACGGAGCAAAAACATGTCTGACGGACTCATGCAACTTCTGGATCCCGAAGCGATCGTGCTCGGATCCGATGCCTCGACCAATGAGCAGATCATCCGCATCCTGGCCGGCCGGCTCGAGACGCTCGGCTATGTCAAAAGTTCCTATGCCGACGCGGTCGTGCGTCGCGAGTTGACCATCCCGACAGGACTGCCGCTGGAGCGCCCCGACAATGTCGCGGTGCCGCACACCGATCCGGAACATGTGCTGAAGCCCGGGATCGCCCTGGGCACATTGCGCCAACCCGTCGTCTTCGCCAACATGGAAGATCCCGACGAGAAGCTGCCGGTCGGCTTCGTCTTCCTGCTTGCCATCAATGACAAGGACAAGCAGATTGAAGCGCTGCAGGCCGTCATGGCCACCATCCAGAACCAGCAAGCCTTGGACGGCCTGAGGGCGGCCAGGACGCTAGACGACGTTCGGGCCGTGCTCGGCTGAACAAGGAGAAGCAAGAGATGTCCAGACAGAAAACAATTCTCTTTGCCTGCGGCACGGGCATAGCCACCTCGACCGCGGTCAACGTCGCCGTCACCGAGGCGATGAAACAGCGCGGCCTGACCTTCAACGCCCAGCAGGCCAAGGCGACCGAAGTACCGGGGCTGGCCGACAGCGTAGACTTCATCGTCGCGACGACGCCGATCTCGGCTTCGGTGACCAAGCCGGTCATCAAGGGCCTCGCCTTCCTCACCGGCATCGGCAAGGACAAGGTGCTCGACGAGATCGAGGCGCAACTGCGCAAATAGGCCGCTGCGCGCGACTCGGCTTCAAGTCACCCTGACGTAGCTCGTCATGCCCGATTTCTGATGCTCGATGATGTGGCAGTGCAGCAGCCAGTCGCCGGGGTTGTCGGCGACGAAGCCGAGGCTCACCTTCTCGTTGGGCTGGATGAGATAGGTGTCGGAAATCAGCGGCTCAACCTGCCGCGTCGAGGATGACAGCACCTTGAAGCTCATGCCGTGCAAATGCATCGGATGCGATTGCGGCGTCAGATTCTCCATGTCGATGACATAGCTCCTGCCAAGCTTCAGTTCGGCCAGCGGTGCGGTCGGATCCGGCGTGTCACCCGGCCACGGCACCTTGTTGATGGCCCAGAAACTGTAGCCGAGCGAACCGCATATGCCGTCGCCCGGAACGTTCTCGGCCGTAGCGCTGAGGGCCAGCGAAATGTGCCGGGCCGCGCCGAGATCGACCTCCGCCACCGGATTGGCCTCCAGCGGCGCGATATCACGAATATCGCGCTTCAGCGACTGGCCGGCCGCACGCAAGGTCGTCAGCACCTTGGGTTTGGTGCCCCTGACGTCCCGCAGGCTCACGGTCGCGTCCTCCTCGTCGGGCATGCGGATGGCGAGTTCCATGCGCTGTCCCGGGCCAAGCAGCAAGGCATCGGGCGAAAAACGCCGCGGCACAGGATTGCCATCCAGCGCGATCACCGTCGCCTGCGCGCCCTCGACGCGGAAGGCATGGATGCGCGTCACGTCGGTGATGGCGACGCGCAGCCGCACCAGCCCGCCGGCCGGCGCGTCATAGTGCGGCTGGTCGAGCCAGTTGGCCGTGCGCACCGTGCCATAGGTGCCGGTTCTCGCGGCATCGCGCGGCCGGAACTGGTCGATGAACTGGCCGTCGTCGCCGAGACGCCAGTCGCGCAGGTTGAGGACGATTTCGGCATCGAATTTCGGATCGTTCGGGTTCTCGACCACGATCACGCCGGTCAGGCCGTGCCCCATCTGCTCCAGCGTGTTGCAATGCGGGTGGTACCAGAAAGTGCCGGCATCGGGCGGCGTGAAGGCATAATCGAAGTGATCGCCGGTATAGACATAGGGCTGGACCAGGAACGGAACGCCGTCCATCCTGTTGGGGACCCGAACGCCGTGCCAGTGGATCGTCGTCGGGTCATCGATGGCGTTGACGAGCCGGGCGGCGAAGGGCTCGCCCTTTTTCATCCTCAGCACCGGCGGCATTCCGGCGCTGCCATAGGTCAGCACGTCCCTGGTCGGGCCGATCTCCATCAGCTTGGCCTGGATCTTGGCCGTCCGCAGCACCACCGGCTCGGGCGTGGCGGCGGCCCAGCCACCAAGCCTGCCCATCGCGGCAAGCCCGCCCGCACCGGCAACAGCGGCCGATTTCAGAAGTCGACGGCGTGTGATCAAGCTCATGCTGCGCTCCAGCGGGAAAGCCCTCGGAATCGCCGACTTGAATCACGATCGGACGGCCAGCGCAAATGCCGATATCGGCATTTGCGTCCCGATGAAGCCGCGGCCAGCAGGTCTGCGCGGACGGCACTTCGCCCCCGCCGTTTCGGCGGGAACGTGTATGCCGAATTTTCTCATCTTCAATGAGAGGAACGGACGGGCTAGCCGACGCGCGACCGGATTGTGCGACTGTGCGCGATCCGGTGCCAGACCATGTCGTTGAAGCCCCGATTCGTAAGATATTGCCGGCAAACGGGAACCAACCTTGCGCGAAATCCTCGGATTCAGGTGCCGGGATGCGCCTTGTTTTGCCCGTCCATGCCGGAAAGGCACAGGAAGGAGGCGGATGGCGCTGGAAGTGTTAGGCAGACTGGTGCTGCGAGAGAGGATTGAACTCTAGGTTGTTTAAATAAAATCAATCACTTAGAGTATATTTTGTAACATTGTGACGACCCGCGCAACGAACGATATAGTGGACACCGCAATTGTCTGGGAGCCAGGTTTTAGCGAATCGGCCCTCGCCCTTGCCTGGATTCCGTTGCGTCGCATAGGCCTGGAAAAATCGATGACGGGGACGGAAATTCAGGGAGATGCAGCGGGGTGAACCAAAGGCGGCCTTCAGCAGACTGCGGTTTTGACAGTGGTGTCTCGAGTCGTCGAGAACTCCGGCTCGCTCTTCTGTCAAAAGGAAGGATCCAGCCCAAAAAGCCGAAGTTACGCCCATCCCATCTATCGACATAGAACGGTCATCCACCCAACAGATCTAAACGCCGATCATTCAAACTGCCAAGCGCCCATTGCGTTGGGTGCGGCTGAGTTAATGCCATCGCGCCTCATCATCGCCGCCATTGCGTCGTCGATTGTCCGACCGGATATAGGTTCGCCTTCCTCCCGTAACATATGCTGGAGATGTGCTGCGTCATCGTTGGAATCGCCCATTGGCCAGAGCGCGGAACTGGCGAGCTTGCGCTTCTTTTGCATGAGACTTTGAAGCAGCAAGTCGAAAGAGTGCTCGCGGTATTCTGGATGGACTGCCATAGGCAAGTGGACTGTTACGGGTCTGGTTTGACCTAGGCGATGGACGCGGTCGTTGCACTGTTCCTCAACGGCCGGATTCCACCAGCGAGACAAGTGGATAACATGGGTGGCGGCCGTTAGGGTTAGACCGGTTCCCGCTGCTTTTGGACCGAGAACCAGCAGATCGAATCCGCCATCGTTGGTGAGGTGCTCCTGGAAGCGATTTACGATCGCCTGTCGCTTCTGGATGGGCGTGTCGCCATTGATGAGATCGACCCGCGCTAAGCCGAACTCGGCACGCACCAGTTCCATAAAGCGGAATTGCATCTGCCGGCTCTCAATGAAGACCAGAGCTCGCTCACGAGCCGACCTGATGCGCCGCAATATGTCGAAAGTTGCTGCCAGACGCCCTGACGCGTCAATAAATTCCTGCGCGTCTTCTTGCGCGTCGATTGCCGGATGCACCGAAACGGAGCGAATATGGTGCAGCATCTTCAACGCAGCGCCGGGCCCGCCACTTGCGAGCTTGACGCGAGCCTCCTCATAGCGGCCCGCCTGGAGTGGCGGCATTGCTCGCGGATGCATGAAACGTGACTTTGCCGGAAGGTCTCGGGCGACTGTTTCCTTCAAGCGTCGAAAGGCTAGCGGCGGCAAACCGTTCTGCGTCTTGAACACGCGAGAGTGGAGTTCCGACATGTTGTCTTCGTCCGGGGTTCCATATCGATCGCGGAACTCCCGTAACGACCCCAGCGCGCCAGGAGTCAGCTGATCCATAATCGCCCAAAGATCGACGGTCGAATTCTCGATCGGCGTTCCCGTTAGGCCAATACGAAAGTCGGCATTCATTGCCCTAGCGGCGTTCGCCGCCAGGGTGCCTGGATTCTTGATATTCTGAATCTCGTCGAAAACGGCAACCGCGAACGGGATTTTGCCAAGCGAATGCTGATAGTTGGTTAGCGTCGTATAGGTGGTTAGGATCCAGGTAAGGTGCCCCGCTCCCGCATTGAGTGCACCACGGATATCAGAGAAGTCCAATCTGGATTCGCCGTCGAGAGTATCGCGCCCGTTCGCCCCTGCAAGCTTCCTAGCTCCCGTAGCGGATCCATAGAGCCGTATGAGATGTCCGAGGCCCGGCGACTCGACGTGTTGACTAACCTCCAGTTCCCAGTTCTCAAGCAACGACGTCGGAGCAACAATCAGCATTGGGCCGCGGCTTGCTGTTCCGTCACGCTTCATATGCTCGTTCAGCCACGTCAGGAATGCGATTGTCTGCAGCGTCTTGCCCAGGCCTTGTTCATCGGCATTCAGGATGCCCGGCATTCCAGCCTTCCAGGATTCAATCTGCAAGGCTAAGCTCTCGACCTGGTGATCTTTCAACCTGGTCTTGATCGCATAAGGCACCCTGTCTCCGAGATTTGAATGTCGAGGCCCCCGGGTCGGGCGCCAAGAGACGTCCTCGAAGTTGACCTCGGTCTTCAGTATTATGGGGCCGTTCGGACCTACATCATCGTGATCAGGTTCCTCTTCTGCGAGGCTCCGCGACTGGATACGACCCTCAAGGACGTGAAGCGTCTGGCTGTTTGCGGGAAGTTCGATGTCTTCGAACGACAGAGTTGCATCCCCGCCATCGATAGCCGCTTGCACGCGATCACGCAGCTCTTCAAGTTCGGGTGTCCGCAGTTTATCTAGGCGCTTGAGCACAGCATCGGTGAAGGCCTCGGGCAGCCAAGTCGTGCCACTTGATGCAAATTCCGCCACTGGGTTTCCCGAGTAGGCCTCGGTGCCTGTTACGCGTTCCGAGAATTGGGAATACTCCTCGGTCTCGATGAACAGTGGTCCTGCCGCGGCCTCAACAGCTTCTTCCTGCGCCGCTGAAGACAATTCCTGAAAACCGCTTTGCCTTCGCAGATGCGCCTCAACTGCCTCGGTAATTCGTGCACGAGGATTGCGCACGAATGCCCTGCGCTCTTCGGGAGCCGCGCGCTGCATATCGGCCATGACCTTAAGCGCGGCCCCCGCGCTGCGATCAACGACCAGGAACTTACCCGGTGCGAGTCGAAACGCGTTGAGCGCACCGCGCTCGCGCAATCGTCGCTGAAACTGAACGAGATCGGCGCCGGCGAGCTCTGCCATGGCCTCACTTGTGACCGCGTCGGGATCGAGCCTTTCATTGGCAAAGGGTAACACCTCGAAGTCGTCACCATCGTCTGTCGGGCTGATTGAGAAGCCGTCGGCGAGCGAGACCTCAAGTCCGGAAAGGAAATCCGTCATCGAAAGCCGGGCCATGGCACTATCAGCCGACATCTCGACACCAGGTTCAAGCGTCTTGCGAAAGCGCGCTAAAGCCTCCCAGTGCTCAGCGTCGTCCTTGGACTTACGAAACCTCTCTGCTACCTCAATTGCCTCGAGCATCCATATTGGCAGCCGCTGCAAGCCTCGGTCCGTGTCGAGAATCGCTCCAGTTCTCTTCGGAATTCGTTGCTGACCCGACCGCAACCACTGGACTTGAAGGCGAAAGCCCTCTGTCCCGAGCACGCCCTCTGCGTCGGTGCGCAATGTCAGGTCCGTCAGCGTAGGCAAGCCGACCTCAACAGCAGTAGAATTGTCCAATGCTGCGGCCAGATGATGCCCAAGTGTGATGCGATCGGACGATATCTGAATAGTTTCATCGAGGCGGTCGGCCATCGATTTGAGATCTGCGAGGGCCAGGACTAGCCGACGATCGGCGCCTGAAAGCGTTTCGAGATCAATCTTCCTGCCGGGCATTAAACGCCCCAGCAGACCAGAGCGGTGGGATAAAAGGCGCAGCGTGATCTTGGAGGCGTCGTAGCTGAGTTCAAATGTCATCGGGATAGTGCCATCAGGACACGGGATTGCCAGTCGCCCAAGTGCGCGATCGCGTCGAGGTTTGGGAGGTTCCGGATGTCTGCCACGTCGTAACGTGATCGATAGAGCTCAGGGGTGCGCGGCTGGTCGGCCTTGAAGAAATGGACTTTGAAGTTGAATGTCCCTTCAACGACGATTTTGTTGCGGATACGCATGACGAGCAGAGACTTGTCGCGGTCGCCGACCTGCCGGCCGAAACGCCGTCCATTTTGACGGACATCTGTGGGCAACTTCGAAAGCGCCGCACGATGTCCATCATCGTTGAAGGCGATCCAGACTTCATCAATGCGCCCTTGCTCATGGAGTGTCCACCAGAACTTCTCCCTGTCGGCCCACATGTGACCGCGTTCTACTTCCGTCAGAACTCGGAACAAGAACCGTATATCCGCACCCATTAGCCAGCGCAGGAATATCTGAACCAAAGCTGGATCGACCTCATTCCAGGCAGGGTGAGGGTTGACACGAGGATGGCTGTAGAGCTGCGTCAACCGATCGACCAGAAGGCTCTGGATCTCTGCGGGGGGGCTGCGTGTCCGCCAGTGGCCCAGGAGAATTTCAATCGCCTTACCCGCCCCTACCTGTCTGAGCGCACGATCATCCGGTTTAAGCCAGCCCAGCAATCGCTCAATATCATTGAGCGACGTGAGTTGCGGCTCGATGATATTGAGAAATTCGATATGAGCCGTGTCCATTAGACCGGGCGCATGCGGCTGATGAAGTCCCAACGCCCGAAGGCCATGCCAAGGATCCGGCATAAGGTCCATTTTGGCGGCAAGCGCCGAGGGTGCATGGTGCGCGTCTAGCAACTCCGGGACGTTCTCCAAGAGAGGCTGCCAACGAGCTCCGATCCTGGAGCGAGAGTGTTGCAGCGCCTCAGCTAACTCCAGCGTGTGGGCCTTACCTGTCTCGTAGCTCTCGATATAGATCCGCACCATCGGGTTGATGAAACCATGCCGTGTCGTTGCGCGAATCTCGGCACACAGGAAGCGGCGAATGTCAGCCAGATCGTCACGAAACCGGTGCGCTGCCGCGTAGACGAGAGAAGCTACGCGCGTCACGAAACTCATTGGCACTTTGTGCCAATCGTGTTCTCTGATCCTGCGCAGCATCTCGGAAAAGAGCCGTTCGGCGTCCCGTTCCGGAGGCTTGTCAGGTGCGTCGTATCTGTCGAGAACCCGACGGATGTTTCGCTCGATCAACTCGAACGATGGCAGCGAGGGCGTCGCGAGCGGTCGTAGATCGTCGAGTCGGTGGGACAGGGACGGCTGATGCGCTTCGTTGGTCACGGGCGACCCATCCGAGATCCGATGAGCAGCGCACCGCGGACCTTCTCGATCTCGTCGGTGTCGCGAGGAACATGCATGATAATGCGCAGATCTATGCGCCGGTTGGATGCCTTGTCTCCGACAGTGTCATTTGGAGCGATCGGACGCATCCGACCGTAGCCAGCCACTGACAAGACAGGTTGCCGCTGGAAGTTGAGGTAGTTCAATAGCTTCTCTTGGTGCGTGGTCATCGCGCGGAACGTGGTCGTGGCACGATTGGTGGACAGCACGAGATTTGCCATATCGTCACCGTCGGAATCGGTGTGGCCTTCGATCTGGACGGCTTCGATAAGGGCGAACCCCGAATTACAGTTCGCATCGAATCTGGCATCAGCACCCAGGGTATAACAAGGTAGGATGTCTCTCAGACGATCGGCTAACACCTGCACGAGGCGCAGCCGCTCGGGAAGGAGCGTATACTCCCCCCGCTTGAAAAGCCCCTCTCCCTGGAAGCGAAGCGACTCCTCGCTCAGCATCAGCTGGAGATCCGGAAAGTCCACACGGATACGGTCGCGCAGCTGCTGAAGGATACGCCTCCGAGCCTCCATGCTGTTATTGATGTAGGCTTCGAGCGGATTTGGCTTTCTCAACCTTTCCAGTTCAGCCTCGAGCTGTGCAATCCGGGCCTTCAGCTCGGCGATTTCCTTATCCGCCCTCTCACGGGCTGCGATGGCCGCGTCGCGCTCAGTTTCCAATTGCGAGATGCGTTCTTGCAGGCGTTTCAGGTCTTCAGCCAATGCGTCGCGTTCGTTCAAGACCTGCTCGTATTGGGGACGAGGCACCATCTCTGACGGATTGTATCGACTTGCGAAGAAAGCAAGCAGCAGGATGACGATGAAGAGGAAGCCAACCGTCATGTCTGTCATCGACACGAAGGCGGACTCTTCTTCTTCCTCATGCCGGCGACGACGCATAGAGCTGGCACGCATCAGCTGCGTCCCTGCTGTGGTTGGAACTCCTGCAGTCCATCAAGGATCGTTTGAAGCGTCGAGAGCGCCGTGTTCAGTTGACCCGCCATGGTCTGAACATGGCTGCGAACGGCCTGCATCGCCTGTTCAGTCTGGCTGGAGTAAAGATCGAACGCATGGCCAAGCTTGTGGTCGATCGTATCCATGCGATCGCCTTGACCACGCAGCCGTTCTAGCATGGTCGCGACCGCGGCAAGCGAGCTTTCGACGCCCTGGCGTTCTGCGGCAATCGTTTCACGCGCCGCCTCCAATGTCCGGGCAGCGGCCTCCGCAGTCGCCCTCGAGCTTTCCCGGACGGTTGCGACGGCATCCCGCGTGCCGTCCGCAAATTGGCGTAGGGTGCCCTCTATCCGCTCGGATGTCGCGCGCACAGGCGCTGCCGCGGCAACTAGTTCTTGGGACGCTCCACGGAAAGTGCCCGCGGCTTCGGCACTAGCCGACGCGCCGTCGCGCACAGCATCCGCAAGTCGGCGCATTTGGTCGGCGCCGCCCGCGAGCGAACTCACCATGCCGTCGAGCTGGCGTGCAATCGCCTCGATCGGAGCAATCAGATTATCGCCCGCCTTCGAAGAAAGCGCTTGGGTCATTCCGGCTATGTCGGCACCCGCCTTGCTGAAAGCATCCAACATTGTCTGCCCGGCAGCGCCAATTACTTTACCCGCATCTTCACCCGCGAGTTCCAGGCGAGCTTTTGCTGCATCGGCGCCACTGCGCGCCGCGGTCTCAATTTCGCTACGCATGGCGACAGCAGCGTCGCGCATGTCCACCGCAGCGGCCGAAATCGCCCGGGCACCTTCGCCGGTGTTGTCGCGAATGCTTTCCAGCGTCCGGTTCATGGCACCGAGAAGTTGCTCGGCGCCCTGGTTGAATACGCCGGCTGCGGATTGTGCAGAGGCAGACATTGCTCCACGCAGCTCATCCACCGCCTGGGCGACACGAGCAACGGCTTGCTCCATTTCGCTCCCCATGCGGCCGGAAGACTGATCCATGCGATCGGCCAGCTGGCTTATCTTGTCGCCAGCGTGCGCCAAGTGCTCACTTGCCTGCCCAAGCGCACCGGCGACCCCTTGTGTCACCTGCTGCGACAAGTCCGTCGCCATAGTCGCAATGCTATCGGTGCCCTGTTGGCTCACCTTATCCATGATGGGCTGCATGGCCGTCGTGATGGAGGACGAAATTGCCTGCGGCAGTTCAGTTTTGAGAGGCCCACCGATCTCCGCGATCATTTGCAGGGTAAGTTGTCGCTGGTGCTCGCGACTTTCGATCGTCGCACGGAGTTGGTCGACCGCAATCTGCTCCAGACTGGCGAAATTTATCCGGCCTTCGACCGTCCTGCAAAGCCGATGCAACTGTTCATCAAGGCTGCCGACGAAAATCCGGAGCACGATCGTCAACACGATCGAACAGACCAAACCCGTCAGGGACATGATGAACTTGGCCGATGCGATCCGCAGCAGATTGGCCATAGCGGCGTCGTCGATATGCTTTCCAGACAATGCATTCAGTGCCGCGATAAGGCCAAGAAAGGTGAGCGCCAGACCGATCGAGACGAACAGGCCTGGCCAGATTCGATAGAAGCCCTGGCCAAAGTGCAGATCGTCGATGTTGAAGAACGCTGACGGACGCACGGAATTGCGAAGCAGCGGCTCGCCGCTTGAGTTGTCGATGAACAGTGTCTCGTCGAATTCGCTCCAAGCTTCGCGAAGAGCCTCCTGCTCTTTGCCTCCCTTCTGGCTGTTGAACCACGCACTAATCTTTTCGCGGCCTTGCAGCAGCGGTGAGTCGCCACTCCCAAGTTCGCGGCGCAACCGTTTGATTGAGCTGATCCGCTTCTGGAAGGTGTGCCACGCAAACGCTAGGATGACGGCAAGCGCAATCAGCAGCAGGATCACGACGATGCCTGGTGCCGCGTCACCAGTTAGAAATGACGCTGCGGAAAGAACCAGGTCCTTTACCAAGGTCCCTAGCCCAAGAACTGAACTAAACATAATCGCTATTCCACCCCGCTGCCGGAAGATCCGCCGGCATTAACAACCCAGCCAGGGACGTTCCGATATTCGCCACTTAATTTCCACTGCCGCGCGACCTTATCCACTGTTGTGCTGCTTCTGCTCTTGCAATTGACCATATCAAAGGCAAGCTCGGGCAACGTGTAGTGAAGCTTGTGGCGGAAACGGGTGCCAAGATCGGCGGGTTTCCGTGTTCATCATGTCCTCAAATGAGGATCTGTATCCTCGATAAGCGCACGCATAATTACCCTCCCCTAGGAGGGTTGCCGGATGCAAATTAGGCTATCAGTGAACCGAATTGACGCCATCTTTTGCGGCGGTCCAGAGCTGGCAACAAGCGAGAGTTGATCAGATATGGCAAGATATGCACCCAAGAAGACTCATGACTTGCACGCCGGATTGACCGTCAGCATGATCGCAACGAAGAGATGTGATTTCGTCACCTGCCAAAAGAAGAGTAGCCTCCCCGACCTGGTTGCCGGAAACAGCGATAAATTCAGCTACATGCCCGTTATCGAGAAGGGGAGCGACTATGAGCATGTGGTCGGCGTAGTCCACCTTGAACCCTACTTCGAAACAGCCCCTCCAAAGTATCCGTTGGCGAGGCCTTTGAACAACTGAGCGAACGATACCTGATCGGCGCAGATGCCAGCATTCTGTCCTTCATTTTGGAGGCTGACTATCATCCATTCCGACTTCTAGTTTCCGACACAATGGAATTGTCGGATTGGTGAGCCTCTCGGATCTGCAGAAACTTCCAGTTCGCGCTGCTCTTTTTGGGCTTGTGACGGAGTTGGAGATCCAGATGACAGAAGCCATAAAGGCCAAAGATCTAGGTCAAGAGCGGTGGCCCAGCCTCATGTCTGCAGGGCGGCGCTCCTCCATGGAGAGCCGGATCAAGCTCGCGCGATCAAAGGGCGGCATTCTCGACGAGCTTCTCTATACCGAATTCTGCGACAAACGAGATATATTGATGAAGCTGCTATTTCGAGAAGACCCACGGCGTGCACAATTTGTCAAGAATCTCAAAGAAATCGAAGCCTTACGAAATCAGCTTGCACATGCGAACGACTACGCTGATACGAACGGACGGGCAGCCGGCATCTGTGCCGTGGTTCGCAACCTCATCACAATCCTAAATACTCTTCAACCCTTCGAGGCGGCATGATCGCGGGTGGGAGCTGCGTCAGCCGGCCTGGGCGAATAGTGCGCGCTGTGCCATCTGCGATGCCGCTCGCCTCGGAGTGTTAAAGAAGGGACCTTCTTTTGCCCCACTTTTCCGTCAGGCAAGGTAGGCGAACAACCCTCACATTCGACATGACTCGAACGTCAGTTAGCTAGCTTCTTGCCCAGGGCGCGGGAAATTGAATTCGCAATCAGGAACCGGTCAGTTCCAGGGCGAAACGCAGAAGCAAGGATTCGAAGCCGCTCTGCGTCTTTGAGACTGTATCCAACACCCACATCAACCGCCCGTTGGATCGCTCTTAGCCCCCAATATTGCACGAAAGGTTGCTTTGCGATTTCGACGGACTCAATTAGCCCGCTGAAATCGACCGCTTCTGGAAATGCAAATGCGTATGCAATAGCACCCAGCTGCTCACCAGCCTCGTTGCTTCGCAGGGCTTCATTGTGCTGTGGCCACTTTCCCTCAAGCCTTCCAGCTTCCTGTAGCATCTGGCCAAACAACTTATCCATAGCGGCTGTTCGAGCGGGACCACTCGGCATACTTCCTCGAACCGCGGCATATTCCTTCGCTAGTTCCACCAAGCGTTGGACAGACCCATCGCGGTTTGTCATTTCGAGCCCGCGCTCGGCTCCGGAAAGGAGGGCTGTATCTTGCGACCTAAAAGCGATCTTGGAGACAGACGCGACCTCGTCCTTCGCCTCTCGAACGTTTTGCTTAAGTTCCCGCAACTCCGTTTCGATCAAACCCGGAATGGATATCTTGGAAATGATTGGCGAGAGCCATGGGATGGCCGCTATTAGGATCAAAGCAACACTGATCGAATCTATGCGCTCGAAAAGCGTTGGGAACGCTATGCGAAGCACAATTGCAACAAGCGCGCCGGCTGTAATCCATATACGGAGCCCCCTATGCGAGGCTGCGGTGGTTGTGGTCGCCTTCGGTCCCATGCCTTCGCCTCCGTCAACGATTTTGATCCAAACCACGCCCCCGGTCCCTGCATGAGGAAGTTGCGCTGACCCTATTTTGATGACAGTCCATCCAAATGGCCGTGGCTCGCAAGCGCCTGCATTGCCTGCGTGAGCAATGCGTCAAACTGCCGTCTGATATCCTTTCGGTCGTTCAGGGGCATGGTCGTCCACACGGCCCTGTCCGCATCATGCACTTGGATGCCGTATCCGTTCGGCACCTTTCGCCGGTCTATCGTGCCCGACGCTCTGTATCCAAGCTTTCTCAGGCCGGACGCGTCCCTAGCCCGCATTTCGATCGCCCACTCACGCTCGGGCGTGATCTCGCAAAAGAACAAAGGCCCTTCATGCTTCGACATCGTTCCCTTCCCCTCGCGCAGCGCGGCGTTCGCCGTCATGTCTTGCTCGCCTATGGCGCTAGCTCGCGATTGGTCTGCTGCTGCTGATTTGATTGGCTCCGTTGGCCGCTGGCCTAGGCCATATCAGGAGAGCCGTTTCGAACAGGGCATTTGCTCGTTCGAGCATCTGCGCCTCGCTCCAGACATCCGGCCAGCGGTCGAGCAGCTTGGCGTTCATCTGTAGATTCGAGTGAGCTTTAAGCGCGGCGAACTTGCCGCTCGGCTTGCCATCGACGCGAGGAGGCAGCTTCCAGGCCGAGTTTGAAAGGGACGGATTTAGCGCCCCACTGACCAGCGTGAGATTGCCGATGCCGTGAAGCGCGCGGTCTCTGTTGACCTTGCCGGTCTCATCCCCATCGAACGGCCAATGATCTCGCCATTTTTGCGGCATGATGTGCTCGATGGTGAGCCTCGAGAAATCGAAGCCCACGACCGGCTCGCCCAAAGCTCCTGGCGTTTGGTAGTGTTCTTCGAGAGCCTGCAGGATCATAAGAACACGCGCGCGACGGAAATTGCCGTAGAAGACCCTGCCACACCAATCTGACCTAAACCGCTCGTCGTCGGGCCACCACAGCGCGCCTTCCAGGGCGCCAAGGTAGTTTGAAATCTTCGCAGCGACTGGCTCGGCCGGATTTACTGAGTTGATCACTCCAATCAGGTCGATTGCCAGATTGCCGTAACCTCTGGTTTGGCCACCGCAAACCATCCGTCGAACAAGATAGCTCTCCAAGGCCGCGGCCACCGAGTTCTTGTCGTCTTCGGTCGATCCCTCACGACTCATAAGTGCCATCAGCACCGGCTGGAACACGGACATGTCGAGTGGTTTCAGCCGTGCGCAGAAGGTCGCAAAGCGGGAGCGCCCGGGCGGCTGGTCGATCTGACGGAAGAGATCGCCGTGGACCTGGATGTCGCTCATCAGAACATGAACGGACTGCATGTCTTCAGGGGAAACGCGCGACTGCGCGTATTTTAGGAATTGATCATATAGATGGTTGGCCGATATCGTCTGGCGAACACGACAAATGAGCCAATTTTGGAGAAAGGTGTCCACGCGTGCCCTGGCGGCGTGACCGGTGCCTATCTTTTGGCGCCAGTAGGCGGGATCGCGATCGAAGCTGCTCCAGTATTGCTCATAGGGCGCGGCCGCATCGTGGTTTTTTCGGGCGAATTGCCAGAGAAGCCAGTTCTTAATTAGATCGGCAGGTAGCAGAGGGGTGCCGTGTGCGTTGAGCGTTTCGAAGATCGCCTGTGGCTCGTCGGAACTGTCGAGGTCCAGAACGATGAGGCGAAGATGGTCTTTCAGCGCGGAAGAAAGCGCCGGCACGCGCTGCTCTGCAGGTCCTTTGTCCAACCAAGCTCGCATCGATTCGACAAAATAGGCGTAGGCTTCCGCCATGCGGGTCTTCACGCCTATGAGGCCTTGCGGGCCAGATGCATCCATGACCTGCCGAAATGCCGCGCGATCCTCATTGGTCGGCCAGACCTTATATTTTTCCTCTTCTTCATATCCCGGCGGGTTCGAAGTCAGCGCTTCTAACCGAGGGATCTCAATCCGCGCGGCCCTCTCCGCGGGCTCATGGCCTGAGCCCAGGATTTCACCGAAGACATGCTTTGCCGCCTGGAGCACGATCTGCAGCGTCGTGAGACGTTGCTGGCCGTCAATGACTTCGCGCCTCGTTACACGCCCACTGGGTGTGTCGGCTTGCTCAAGAACGACCGTGCCTAGAAAGTGGCCTGCCACTTTCTTGCCATTTGCGGAAACGAGGCGATCCGCGAGGTGAGATACGTCGTCCCAGAGGGGCTCCCACTGTTCTTCCCTGCTCCAAACATATGGACGCTGAAATAAG
This sequence comes from Mesorhizobium sp. CA13, assembly GCF_020165235.1. Taxonomy (NCBI): domain Bacteria; kingdom Pseudomonadati; phylum Pseudomonadota; class Alphaproteobacteria; order Hyphomicrobiales; family Phyllobacteriaceae; genus Mesorhizobium; species Mesorhizobium sp. CA13. Next base: position 164,193 of record NZ_JAIUHS010000013.1, read on the forward strand.
GGCACCAGGTGCCGTGTCTGCGTCCCAAAAATATTGGCAAGTGGATGATAGGCTGGTTGCATTCAAATCCCCCCGAATTCTTGCTGCCGATTGCTAACTGGTGCCCGCCTATCAGTAGCAACGGTCTTCGCCCACTGGAATACTCTCTCTTGCTCGCGTCACAGCCCGCGAGCTTTTCTCGTGAGACGATAGTTCGTATCCCCTTCACGCGAAGCCGTGTCGAGCGCGATGCCAGGCGAGGTTCTTGCAGTGGCCGGGCGCCAGATTGATCGAGGCAAGCGGCTCTTCGGCGCACAAAGCGAGGCGAGCGTCTTCACCTATCGATGGCGCGAATAGTGCCAGGCCTTCATCGCTGAACGAGACCAGGCCCGCATCAAAAGCGGCGTCCCACAAGGCCGACAGAAGCAGCCCGTTGTGCACGTCAAGCCGCTGGGCGTTGTTATCGCACAAGGCCCAGGGAACAATGTGTGAGGCGCGAAGCAATGCCGGTTCGGTGATGCCAGTTAGGGGACAACGGTCTCGCCAATATCGGAGCAGTGCCTTCCGAAAAATGTCCTGGCCGACGCGCTGGAGCACAAGTCGTTCGACCTCGGTCGCTGCAGGAAGATCTCTGACGGCCATCTCAAACTGCTGGAGCGGTGCGTCCGGAAGGCTATCACCTAGTCGATAGGCCTGATCGATCGCGTCGTAGAGTCCGGACAAGGTTTCCAAGCGATATTGAGCTAGCCCAGGCCCGGTCATATCCGCTCTGGGCAGCACCAGCTCGGCAACAACGCCAGCGTGATCGAAGGCCGCGAACCAAGGCCCATGGATACCCGCCCCTGCGAGAAACACTTGGCCATGGGCGGTGGTCGATGCATAGCATTGCCAACCATTGGCCTCCCCACGTTCGATCCTAAATCCTTTGGCGTAAGCCGCTTTCCGCAACTCGGTCGCGACCATTGAGCCTGGTGGGTTTTGAGGCGTGTCAGTTGCCCCAACGAGAGGGTGCTTCAGCCTCTTAAGCTTGGCACGTGCGTTGGGCTGCTTTCCGAAAGTTGCGAGATAGCGGTTCAGTTGGTTGAATATCTCCGAGTCAGTCGCCCTGTCCACTAACGCGAATGCATCGTTTAGCGGCGTGGCTTTCGCTTCCGTATCCCAACCATGCAGTTCGGCATTGTTTTCCCGACTTTTCAGATACCGCTCGGCGTTCATGTCGCGATATCCAATGAACTTCGAAGGTCCGAATAACCAGCCATCAGGCCCATCAGGAATCGCATACCAGTCGATGTGGTTGCCGAGGCGGTTTTGGAGTTCAGGAGACGTAGCCAAATCACGATTGTATTGGCGGATGTTGTCGGTCACTTGCTCCAGCGCATCTACCAATCGAAGTTGATCTCCCACGGCCCCCTCTCCCCAAGAATTTCTCGTTGTCTCACTTCACCGTTATCGGCGATCTTGCCACTCGCCTTCCATCTTGTCCCATGCCTCGAGCACAAGCCGCTGCGTGCGATACTCGCCGTATTTCCTGACCTCATTGTTCTTGAGAACGCGGAAGGTTTCAGAAGGGTAATCCGGTCCCTTCACGTCGGCAGGGTCGAGAATGTAGCGCAATTCGTCACGGGTGAGGCCGTAGGCACGAGCATAAAAGGCGTCGAGCTCGGCGCGCAAGTTCGCACGGCGCCCCTCGTTCCAGGCGAACGGCGGGCCATCGAAACCGAGGTCGAGTGCGAACGGCTGAAGATCCTTTGACGTATAAGTGAGTTCCAAGATTGCCTCCAAAGCGCTGGCACTGCCGGTAGATGTCAAAGCACAAATCGGCATTTGCTTCATAATGTAATCGGAAATGTGCAACCCGTTCATTTTCTGGCGAAGCATGTAGTCAAATACGAACGAATTCAGCATTCCTGCAAACAACGCCTTTTGTTCGGGTTTTCCTTCAGGAAAACATAAGCGGATAGAGTAGTCCGTTCCCAATCGGGGCACGATGCACCCGATGAGAGATCGCTCATTCGTCGCAGAACTTATGTCCTTGTATGCGATCAACCATTGATGCGGCCATGAAAGAGGAAGCCTCTCCTCCACAACCGAAGCCCGCACCTGCCAAAAGAATGCCGGGCGAAATGAGGGGTCCTGATGTTCATCGAGCGCTGTCTCGGGTAAGACACGATATCCTCGATCGTCCCCACGCTCGCCGTAGCCTGCGGCGCGATGATCGAAAAAATGAAGCATCTTGCCTTCGTATAATGGAACCCAGTCTGCGTCCGCGACAGGGGAGTATCTAGAAAGGTATTTTGCGTCTTTGTTGACGTCTACGCACCGGTAGAAGTCTGTGCCGGGTGCCGCCAGAGAAATGACACCATGTCGGCCAGACAAAGACGTCGCTAGGCGTGCATCCTCCGCGCTACGAAAAACCGGAGCAGTCTTGGTGTTTGGGTTGATCGCTGCAATCTCGTCAGACGTGAGGGTAAAGTTGCGCTCTGGTTCCCCCAGCTGCAAGGGATTGGTGAGGAAGAACGCGAAAGCCGCCTCCTCAACGTCGCTACCTATCGTGAGCAAGCTGAATTTGTAGCTACGATGGACTGCAGAGAAGATCGCATCTCGATTTTCGAAATCGAAAAGGCTTGCGAGCCGCTTGCGATCGATCATCGCACCGAAGAAGGGGGCGGTAGTTGCGTCGGTAGCGATTCCGGTCGGCACTATGGCGCCTGCACGGCCTTTGCGACCTGCGAGCCGAGAAAATAGCTCGGTGAAAAGTGCATAGGTATTAACATCGCCACGCCCCGTCAGCGGGAAGCGCCCAACCTCCTCCTCCGTGGTTCGGACAAACGTCGACGTTGCTTCGGCTGTTCGTCTTGCGAGCTCAAACTCTTCATGCAGGTTGCATTCCCTGGTGCCCGGGTCAGCCTTTGCAAGCGCTGCAATCATCTGTTCCCGCACCGCGGCATTGGCCGCCTCGGCAATCTCCGGATCGCGCGCGGCGAAGAATTCCTGCTCCTGCAGCTTGATGCGTTCCCACGGCGGATTGCCCAGCACGCAGTCGAAACCGCCGCGCTCGAAAATGTCGGGAAACTCCAGCGGCCAGTGGAAGGCACGCGCGGCGCCCGTGAAATCGACGCCTTTGGCGACGAGCTGATGGTCGGCCGAACGCCCGGCAAATGCTGCGCGAACGTCCCGCGTCGTCGGCACAAGGTCGGGGTTCTTCGCCTGCGCCATTGCACCGGCCCGGAACTTCTTCGGGATGAGAAACGCAGCGACATAGAGGTCGCAGGCAGTCTTGGCGGCCCACCAGCTGCGGTCGGCATGCGCCACCTCGAAGGCACGCGCGCGGGCCCGCACAGCAGCCACATCGTCCTCCGGCATGGCCTTAACATCGCGGCTCGCGCGCGAAAATGCCGTCCTGCCCTGCGCCAAAGCAAGTTCCTGCTGGCTCCGCTCCTCGCGCTGGGCACGATTGTTGCGCCCGGCGATCTTTGCCGCCTCCTTATCGTCGCCGGTCAGAGGCTTATAGGCGGCATCGGGAATGCCATGCTTCAGTGCATCAAGATCAAAGATCCCAAGCAGCGCGTCGCCGCAGCGGATGTTGGCGTCGAGGAAGCCGAGCGGCTTGCCCGGCTCCACCGTCTCGATCCACAAAGCGACCTTGGTCAGTTCCACGGCCATCGGATTGCGGTCAACGCCGTGAATGCAGTTGCGAACAACGTCTCGCAGCGCATGACGATAGTCCGCCGCACTCGCCACGCCACCGCAACGGACACGCGCTAGGCGCGTCGCTATGCGTCGGGCAGCAGCAAGCAGGAAATGACCCGAACCGCAGGCAGGGTCGATGACGGTAACGCGCTCCAGCGCGCCTCCGGGGTCATCAGCCTCCGCCTCGGTGCGATCGAGCACCGGATCGAGTGCCGAGTCCAGCAGCGCTTGCACGAGGCTGTCGGGGGTGTAGTAGCTACCGGTCGTCTTGCGCTGATTGCCCTTCGTTTCGGCGCCTTCGGCAAACGTCATGGCGCGGCCTTCGTCGACCAGACGAGGCGTGAGCTCCAGCAGACTTTCATAGACCGAGCCCAGTTCCTCGGTTTCCATGTCGCGCCAGTTGACCGGTTGGAGCGAAGAAGCGTCCTTCAGCCAGGCAAGCCGATAGATCGCCTCCATCAATGCTCGGTTGGAGAGTCGTGCATTGTCGAGGTCGGGGACCTCGCCGCACGCGAAGAGGCCACCCAGCGCTGGCAGGCCGAGCAGCTTCTCGCCCCGGTCGAGCGCCGCAAAGGTGATCTTCAGACCCTCCCAGCGGTCGCGATGGGCATCCCACGCGGAGCGCCGGATCGAGCGCTCGCGCAAGGTGCCTAGTGAATAGCCTTGGGCATAGAGCCTGCGCGCAGCGGTCGGCGCCGATAGCGGATGCAGCAGGTCGCGATCTTCCGCCGCCATCAAGAAGATCAGCCGGTAAACCAGCCGCAGAAGCTCCGAGAAGAAGCCCGTCAGCGGTAAGTCGCCAGACGTGACGCGGTCGCGCAGGACTGGATTTTCAGCGAGAAAGCCGGTGCCCAGCGCGACCAGCGCGGCCTCAACGCCGTCGCGAAGGCGATCGCGCGCGGCGATGCCCTGCTTTGAGCCCTGCTCACGCCATCGTTCAAGGGCGCAATCGGTGGCCGGCGCCGGCGGTTTGCCGAAGCGGCTGGCATGCATCAGCAGCCAAAGCGCCGCGAAGCTGGCGAAATCCTCCGCCTCGAAGATCTGCCGTAGATTGGCCTCGATAAATGTGGGACGCGTCAAGCTCTGGTTGTCCCGCATCAGGCGAAGCTTCTCGCCATCGGACGCGAGACCCCAGAGCGCCGCGTCTGAGTGATTCAGCCAATCCTGCATCGCCGTGGCGGCCGAGCGCTTGCGGCCGTCGGTCGGCAGGCTCTCGCTGGCATGGTCAAGATCGTCTGTGGGAGGAACGACGACGATCGGGACGCGTCCGGAGAGGGCTTCCAAGGTGATCGCGAACAGGCGACCATCCTCGGTGCGGCTGCCGACATGGGTGATGTCGGAGAAGCCCAGCACCTGGCCGAGCAGCTGTTCGACGAAGCGTGTCGTGGCGCGCGACGAGGGCGTTTCAGCCTTGGCGAAGTCCGCGAACAATGCCTGGCCTATTCGAAAATAGCGCGCGACTTCATCGCGGATGGTGAGACCCTTGGGCACGCCGTAGTCAGCCTCGGCCTGGTCGCCAGCGGCTTGCCGGTCGACCGCCGAGAGCATGGCCGGCGAAATTAGGTTGCCTTCGATCTGCAGCGCCGAGAATTCGAGGGCGATAGGTTTCTTTTTCATCAGCTTGCGGAAGGCACGAGAACAAAGAGGCCGATAATGTCAGCGGGACGCACAGGCTCCACGGAGACGCGCGACAGGAAGCGGCTGGCGTCGGCGCCCGCCCGCCGCAAACGATCATGGTCTTCGGCAAGCGCCTCGGCGCGGGCCTTGGCATGGTCGGCAATCGGACCGTCAATCAGCGAGGCGACGCGAGACAGAGCGGCGTCGACAAGGCGAAAGCGCGCAACGTCCGCCAGGTTGCCGGCCGCCTCCGCATCAAGCAGTCTTCGCGCCGCCTCGCCAGCGGCGGCGATGCCCGTCGGACCGAAGGCAATTGCACTCGCCTCTTCCACCAGCAGCATACGTTCTGTCCGGCCATGCACGGTGAGCTTGAAGCGAAGACGCAGGAGGGCGACGGTCGTCATTGCGTTGACGGCGGACGACGACCAGGCACCGGCGCGCCCGATCGGATCCAGCGGGCTGGAGACCGGATCCAGGGCACCTTCGAGAAGAGATTCAGCCAGCGTCGCCGGCAGCGGATGGCTGCGCGTAACCACCATGTGGCCGGGCAAAGGCGGTTCGTCGAAGGATAGTTGGATCGTGCCCGCGAGGCCACGCGAGGCCAGGCGCTCGGCAATGGGCTTTGGCAATTCGCCCAAATGAGCGCGGTATGAATTCTGCCTAGCCGTTTCGAGCTGCACGCCAAGTCGGCTCATGGCCTGGCTGGTAAAGCGAAGCAGCTCTGCAGGGCCGCCGAGCAGCTCGCGCCACTTTTTCCACTCCGGCGCCACTTCCTCCGGCTTCATGGCATTCTGAGCAAACCGGGCGCGAGAGGCTTTTTCGCCCTCTTCGGCATCACGCCACCGAATCTCGAAAGCCCTGGTGTCCTGCTCAAGGCCGAAATCCAAGCTGAGCTGCCGGCTGCGGCCCTTTCTCAGAAGGACGGCGTTCATCAGCGCGCCGGTGACCGCGCCACGCTCTTCGGGCAATGGCACCGTCACGCCGGTAGCCCGACGAATGGCCTCGGCTTTGCGCAGGATCACCTCGAGCACCGCACCGTCGATCGCGCTGTCCGGCGAAAACAGCAGCACCGAGCGCACCAGCGTCGCTGACTGGCCGAAACGATCGACGCGGCCCTCGCGCTGCTGGTGCCTGGTCGGATTCCAGGAAAGGTCATAGTGGATCACCGTGTCGAAGAGGTGCTGCAGGTTTATGCCTTCCGACAGGCAATCCGTTGCGACCAGCAAGCGCTGCCCTTCGTCGGCCATGCCTTCGACACGCGCACGGCGTTCCTCGCCTGTTAGGGCACCTGTCACCACCTCGATGCGCAGCTTTGGGAATGCCTTGCGCAACCCCTCGGCGACATGATCGGCCGTGGCAATGTATCGGCAGAACACTACCGGATTGGCGCCACCCGCTATCAGCGGCTGCAGGACCTTTACGGTTGCAGCAACCTTGGGGTCCGGCTGACGAGCCAGGTTCTCAGCCTGGGTGACGAGCGACGCCAGCGGACCGTTGTCCAGCCCCGAAGCCGGTTCGACGTCGATCGCATCCTCGTCCTCGCCGTCGTCGTCGAAGACGTGATCGCCCAAGAGTTCCAGGTCGGATCTCAAACGGTTGCGGAGCGCGCTCGCCGCGGCCGCGGGCGACGAACCGACGCAGCGCATCAGCGCCAGCGTGCCCCAGAACGCCAGGCGACGTTCGCGCTGGCCGGTCCCAGCACCTTCGACGACACCGAGGCAATAGTCGAGCACAGCGTCGTGGAAGGCACTGTGAGCGCTGTCGAGCCTGTAGGAACTTTCGCTCGTCTCGTGACGCGGGAACGAGCGCTCCTCTCCCCAGTCGCGCGAAGTGACGTCGATGCGACGCCGCTGCACGAAATGACGGGCCAGACGGATGCGCGAGCGCTCATCTTCGAAGGCCCCACCAGAGAACTGAGGATCGATGAGCCCCAGCAGACGCTCGAATGCCTCTTCGTCGCCACTGTGCGGTGTGGCGGTGAGTAGGATCAGATGACGGTTTGTATTCTCGGCGAGCCGCTTCAGCAGTTCGAAACGCTGCTGGCGCCCTTGGTGGGTGCCGACGCAGGCATGCGCCTCGTCGACGATGACCAGATTGGGGCAGGCCCTGGCGAAGGAGTCGCGACGCTTGTCGGCCTTGATGTAGTCCAGACTGACGACCGTCTGCGGGTGCGCATCGAACAGGGTCATGTGCTGGGGCAAGCCGCGCTCGAGCCTCGCGGCCGAGGCTGCGGTGACGGCAACCGCATCGATGTCGAACTTCTCTTTCAGTTCGCCGGTCCATTGCTCGACAAGATGCGGTGGGCACAAGACAGTGAATGCTTCCGCCTCGCCGCGATCGATCAGCTCGCGTAGAATGAGCCCGGCCTCAATGGTCTTACCGATACCTACGTCGTCGGCGATCAGCAGCCTGACGGTCTGCATCCTGAGCGCCATGATGAGCGGAACGAGCTGGTAGGCGCGAGGCTCGAACGACAACCGGGCTGCGGAACGGAACGGACCGGCGCCGCGGCGGAGCGACAGTCGCAACGCTTCCGACAACAATTGGGCAGCCGACTGCGTGGCTAACGGCTCCCGTTCCGGCAAGGCAAATCGCGCCGGCCGAGGCTTGTCGGTCTCAAGTTCGGGATGAATGAGCTGAATATCAGCCTCCGCCCCTGAAAGCGGCCGAAGGCAAAGCCACCCTTCCTCCGGCGAAGGCAAGGCAACCCATTCGCGACCACGAGCGTGGACGAGATCTCCCGGAGAAAACGCCGCCGTCAATCCGATACTCCCAGCAAACGCCGCAATTCCGTCAGTGCCGACCGCGAAGGACTCTGCGGCAATTCAACAAATGCAAACCCATGCGCCTCGATCTCGGCGAGATCCTCAGGTGCCACCGGGGAATCGCTTGCGACAACCAGATGGGAGCGCCACACCAATGGCAATGTCTGGTTGCCGATTTTCAGTGGATCGGCGTCATGGCTGGGTATCCCTGCATCCTTGAATGCCGAGGCCCAACCTCCGCCGCCCGTCGCGACCGCCGAGTCGACTGATGACGGTCGAATCTCGCTGCACGCCAGTCGCAAGAGCATGCGCTTCGCAGCTTCGTCCGTCCGATCGATCAGCTCCTGGTCTGGCTGGTTGTAGTAGGAAAGCAGACAGCGATAGCAGCCCTTTACGCAATTCGCATCCGGCGCATCCACCAGCAAGGCAGGATCGCGAGCGGCGATTGCTTCCTCCAGGCGCTGGAAATGCATGAGTTGCAGTGCCGTTCTCGCAACTCTCCTGATGGCTTCGGGTTCATCGACGATGCGTCCAAGCACGCCCGCGCCGCCCTCGGTGGCCTCGAACGCAAGGATAGCGCGACGGTTTTCTCGGCTGGGCACCGGCTCGGTGAGGACCTCGCCCTCCTCAAGCTGGAACGCAATCTCGATACCGCGCGTAAGCGCATGTTGCACGGTGGCAATGGAGGTTTCGCTTATTTGCTGATCAGCCGGGCGGAACAAGGCTGCGTTCTTGTTGTCCTGAACGATGGGCACGACCCGTTGTGTGACCGGGCCATCCGGCGTCTCCGCCTCGTCGCCATCATCGTCTGGCGTCTTTGTCCATCGCCCAGTGGCGGCGTCGATGCCAAAACCGAGAATGGTTTTTTCTTTCCTGCGGCGAAGGCCCTTGTTGATGCGACTGATGAGCGCGCCGTGGGCGTAGTGGATGTTGGCGATCGAGCCATCCTGATCCGACATGGTCGCAGAAATCACATCCAGCTGGCCGTCGCGCGACGGCCAGCTGAAGACTGTCTGGATCTCGAAACCCTGCCTTTGCCGATCCTCATCGTTTGCCGTTATTCGCTCAGCGGGCGTCGTTTCGACATTGTCGATGCGCAGGATGTTGCGGATTGGGTGAACATCCGCGATCCGCGCGCCACAGGCATGGCATCGATCTTGTTCGTGATCGTGGGCGGCCCCACAAGCGTCGCATATATAGAGCTTCGTCGTCGCCAGCTTCCCGTCTGTGGTCCCGCGCATGTCCGGCGAGAGCTTGGCCTTGTAGACCCGATAGGCGCGACCCTCATGATAGATGAGGCTTCGCGGACCGAACTCCGCGATAGCAAGGAAACGAGCGCGTTGTAGATAGGCTGCCTTCGGGCCGCCGGCGCCGCTCGCGGGCACGTATGCGTAGAGGGGGAGCCGCGGGAAATTGTAGCCCGGCAAGAAACCTTCGGTCGCCAGATAGCGATAGGTATAGAAATCCGACCCTCCGGTTGCCTGCCCCCTTTCCAGAAGAGCGAGCTGTTCGTTGGCCTGGGCCTGGGCAATCTTGGCGTCCCGTCGTTCTTGCTTGTCGAGCCCGTGCATCTCCGATTTACGATTGGCTTCGATCAATTGCGTGCGCGCGCCCTCGTAAAGCTGCCGCCAGCGTTTGAACGCGCCAGAGAACCGTTCGCCGGCGTTCGCGACCACCGTTGCAAGGAACTCTTCCCGGTTGCTGGCCCAGCGGGCTTCGGAAGCCTCGAGTTCAGAATCGACGCTGTCAAGAATCCGGCGCATGGGCACTACAGCCCGCTCAGCCAGACCGCCGCTCGCGAAATTCTTCGCAATGTCTTGGTTCACCGGCAAACCCGGCTTCGAGAGGTCAAGCACATGCGGAATATCGGGCGACAACTCCTGGCCGGCCTCGGCTATCCACACGGCGTGCAGGTGGGCCTCGACTAGCTCGCGATTGGCAAGGTCGAGCGCCGGCGGTCGCACGATCCCACCGACCATCTGGTCGCGGCGGGAAAAGTAATACTGATCATGCGGGCTCTGAGCCGCGCAGTAGGTGACGACAAGTGCCGCTTGGCCTGAACGTCCGGCTCGGCCGGATCGTTGAGCGTAGTTTGCCGGCGTAGGCGGCACGTTTCTCAGATAGACTGTGTTGAGCGCCGAAATATCGACACCCAGCTCCATTGTCGGCGAGCAGAACAGCGTCGGGAGGAACTGATCCGGTTCCATCGCCAATCGCATCGCTTCACGGTGCTCGGCGATGAGCTCCCGGTCATCTGGCCCATAGCGAAACCGCCATTCTCGCCATTCACGCCGCTCCTGATCGACCTGAGCGGTGTGTTCGCGGCTCTCCAGTCCGAACAGACCATCGCCATCACCATCAAGCGCCCCCGCTAGATAGTTGTAGAGGTCCAGAAAATAGGGGTTCGGCTGCTTTCTTCTATGGGTGCTCCCTGCAACCAGCCGGACTGCGCTAGCCGCTAGCTGCCATCCTTCGACGTCGAAGACCGTCGGGACGCGGCGGACAAGTTGATACTCGGCGGCGGCACTTAGCAGCCCCTCGAGCACTTCCTGATATTTACTGCCGGAGAGCCGTTCGCCCCAGATGCTGGTCCGGTTCAGCTCCTTTGCAAGCCTACTCCGCGGTCCTCCACGGATGATCAGTGACTCGCTCCGTAGATTGGTTTCGCTCCGCTTCGGCGCCACGACAATGAGAGCGGCAGCTGAGCGGAGATTTTCGCGCTCCGAGATGGACCAGGGTTCACGCAGGAACTGTCCCGCGGAGCGCATCGTGGTTTCCAGCGTCTGCTGCTCGAGCGCTTCGGCCGTGATTGCCAATCCATGCCGAAGAGCTTCGAACAGAATGCGCAGGGCTTCCTTTCTTCGATCGGGCGCTAAATTGCGGAGCTCAGGCGGTGCATTTGCGAATGCGTCCTCATCCTCGGCCAGCTCATCCAACGCCGAATAGACGGTCGATATCAACCCCAGCTCTTCGAGATTGGGATTGGTGAAGCGCCAACCGCGTTTCTGGTCGGCCCAGACCCGATAGGTCAGAACGCGTGAAAGGGCGCGTTCGGCATCTTGACGGTGGATACCCTTTGTCTCCGGAGCGATCATCCATTCCTGACGGCGATCGTCCCTACCGGCAAGGAAGCCCAGCTTTGCCTGCACCCGGCGTCCGAACTCGTCCTCGGCCAGCCCATTGCTCCCACCGTCGCGGACTGCCGCGAGTATCGCCGCCCGCAGCAATGTCACGAACAGAGAATCGTTGAAGTTGCCCGCCTGCAGCGCTGCGTCCTGTCGGTTGTCCGTGAAACCGAGGAGCTTTCGCTTGTCGAGCGGGATGCCGTGTTCGCGCTTGTTCATCCACCGCAAGGTGCTCGAAACGAGCAGTGTCGTTGCTGAACTGCGCCCTTCGGCAGACAGACTTGCGAGCTTGTTGATCTCCCGCGCCCTCGTGGATGGCTGGTCGGCGCAAGCAGGGCAAAATCTGAACTTCCCAGAAATGAACAAGCCATGCCTGCCATGTTCACCAGGCTGCCCATCGACCTGAACGGCCAACGCCCTTGGGATCCACTTTCGTCTGTCTTTTCTTAGTTGGACACCGTTTGCACTGGGCTCAGTCCAATCCTCGGGAAAGTCTTCCGGCGCCCCATTAAAGATGAAATCGGCATCGCCCTCGGGTATCGGCATGAAATAGCCGGCCTCGTCTTCCACATCCGGGTCTTCGATCGGCGTTTCGTCGATCGAGCGCGGCAGCATCCGACGCACGCCTTCGTCATCGGCAAGCGTTACGGAATGGAACTCCTGGCCGCACTCCCTGCAGAAGAAGGTTGGATAAAGCCTGGCTTCCTCATCCTCCGGATCAAAGCGCTGGCCCTCGAGAGTCACATGCCGATCGCTTGCCCGCAGGGTGGCGTAGACGCGTCCGGCGCCTGAAAAGAACCGGTGCAACTTGAATGCCAGAAATGCTCGCTCACCCGAGCCGCCCCGGTCTTTCTCGGCCAGGCTCATCAAGGTCAGCATCGTTTCGATCTGTTTGCGACAGATACCATCACCGCAGCCAGTGAAATCAGCCAGCTTTTTGGAAGCCTGCGAGATTGTCATGGGCGGCCGGCGGCTCAGCGTCTGCTTGTCGAGCAGACCGATCTCGAGCTCGATCCAGGCAGCGAGTGGATGTTTGTATAGGGCCGCATCGTCGAGGTGCGCGGGGATCTCGCCCTTGATGATATCGATCAGGGCGTCTTTCAAGCTGCCTGCCTTGATCGACTGATCGGTAGCCCGCTGTAAGGTTTCGTCGATCACCGCATCAGGCGATACGCTCGTCCCGAACAGTTTGGTCGCAACGCTGGCCACCACCTCTGCACGTTTCGCTTCCGACCCTTCGCTGGCCATCGTCGCTGATGTGCCTATGCAAACAGGCGCCTTGTCAGCGCAAAGCCTATCCCGGACGCGCCGGACAAGCATTGCGACGTCAGCGCCTTGGCGGCCGCGGTAGGTGTGCAGTTCATCAAGAATGATAAAGTCTAGATCGCGTGCGTTTTCGATGACCGCCCTGTCCAGCTTGGCCTGGCGTGTCATCAACAGCTCGAGCATCATGAAGTTGGTAAGCAAGATGTCTGGCTTCGCTCTGCTTATCAGCTCGCGCTCCTCGGCAGATTCCTGGCCGGTATAACGGGCGAAGGTCGGGCGCAGCCTTTCATCCAATCCCGACTGGTCGATGAACTTGTTCAGTTCCGCCATCTGGCTGTTGGCCAACGCATTCATCGGATAGACAATGATCGCGCGCGTTCTCTGCGCCTCGGCGGCGGCCCGGGCGCGAACCGCCGCGTCCACGATCGGAACGAAGAAGCAAAGCGACTTGCCCGATCCTGTTCCCGTGGTGACGACGAATGATTTCCGGGAAACTGCCTTCGAGACCGCCTCTTGCTGGTGCCGATGCAGCGTGATCGGAGTGCCAGAGACGCGAAAGATCTTTCCGGTATTGGGGTGAAGGGTGCCGTCGCGCACCAGCTCGTCGATTCTGTCGCCCCGCTCAAAATGCGGGTTGATCGAGATCAGAGGCTCCGGCCAAAACCGACCGCTGGCATAGATTTCATCCACGCTCCGGCGAATATCCTCGGCCCTGATACGCGTGAACGATCTTGAAAAGCGCTCGTAGTCGTTTACGAGAACTCTATCCAACTCAAATACATTCATCGAATCCCCCGCAGCAGATGCTGCAAACCCCGCCCCGCCATCTTGGCGAAAACTGAAGCTGGGTCAATGTGCATGCATAGAAGGTTCGTTGGCTCAAGCGCGAGCCACAGGCCGCGGTGAGCAGACGAGTGGCCGGCCGCGTGACTCGGCGGGACCTTCGGTCAGAAGGCCATTTTATAGGGTGAATTCGGTGCACGTCATGTCGACGTTGGCTTCGCGGGCAGTTTGCCAATACGAGCAATAAGGTCCTTGGCTGTGTTGTGCGTCCACTGCCCTCCCCGTGCAGAGGAAACACCAGCAGCGTTCAGCGCCGCAGCCAGGGCCGATGGAGAGAGCTCCTGGCCAGCCAGCAGCTTGTCCATCTCCCTCAGGACGAAATCCTGATGGCGACGCGCACACTGATCTGCACTACGACGGTTGGCAAGGTTGCCAAGCTGGTGATTTCCTTTTGGAGGCGCCCCTTTTTTGGCGCTGGAGAGCGAAATTCCTTGTCTCACTGCCTTCGACCGAGATGCCATCGTTCGCGCCGCGCCCGAGATGAGGGAACGCTGCTCATCAGGCGTCATGGACTGCCAGGTGCGATCCTGGGATGCATCCCAGACTTCAATGTCGAGGCTATTGAGGACGCCGAAGCACCTAACTATCTGATCTGGTCTCGTGTGCTCGATGAGGTCGCCGATGTCAGCCAAAAGGAGGTCGGCACCGACGTTACGAGCAACCGAGATGGCCCGATGGAATTTGTGACGCGCCACGAAAGAGGCACCCCGGTAGGTGCTCCAGTCCGCAAAATTCTCCAGAACTTGTCTGCCGCTTCGCTTCTCGAAGCCTAGCTGCGCCGCGCGTTGCCGCTTGAGCGCTCCATTGGCATTCAGATCATCTAGAGAACGGATCTGCCGCCTCACATAGGCAAAGCTGTAGGCCACAAGCGGGAGGGATTCAATCATTGACTTTTCTAAACCTTGCGAATGTTCTCAATGGCGATGAAGGCGAAAATCCATTCTCGCGAGGGCTGTCACCGGCTGGTTCCTTGCGCCCGACGCATCATTGATGCTTCGGGGCTGTCCACCAGCGCCCTTGAGCGCCCCTGTGACGAGGGCACGTATCTGGAACGCGCAGCAATGTCACCTGTTGCAGCGCTTCCAGATACAAATCGGAAATGCCTCCGCTGGATCGAGCTGGCGCCTCAAGTTCGGCGCCTTGAAGGATCTTCGAGCCGCAGCGTCGTCGGCAATGCGGCCATAGAGCCTATTTGCATCTTTTCTCCACGGAAATGCGCATCTACCGACCCACTCCGCAGCGTTCGAACTGCTTGCCCGGGTTGATACCGGCTTCAAGGCCGATCCTTGGCCTCTAATAACTTGCATAGGTGCTTCTGTGCATAGACACTAATCGGCTTCGCTACCACATGCATCTAGAAGGCTTGGACGACGTTAGGTATCGCTGGTGCCGGCGTTCGGGAACGCATCTTTCAACCGCATCCGGTCATCGATGTGTCGGAGTGCCTGTATCACCTTTCTCGTAAGCTCGTTGTAGTCCTTCAACGTGCTGGAGCTTCCGGTCATGACGGATGTCAGGCCCAAAGGTAGGTTGGTGCCAAGAGCTTCCTTCCGCGTCTGCTTCTTCTTCCTTCGCCAGGCCTCGTCCCACGCTTCAAGTCCGACAACACCCGCGTTCAAGAACCGTTGCAGCCGCCTCTTCCACGAAAATTCCAAGAGCGGTCTCCGCTTCTCTGCCGGCTCAGTCGCAAGCTGCGGAAAGGTCGGGACAGCGAACTTGAAATATCGACCTTGGAGGCGCTGAAACCTGTAGGCTGCCAAGTCCATGATCGTCTTGATGCCCATGTCGCGAAGCTCACTCTCGTTCACCGTGACCTCGAGCCGAACCCTTCGCTCTCTCTCCAGTAGGACTTTCCTGGTTCCGGTGGCGATGTTCTGCTTGTCGAGCACCTTGACCATCGTTCGCCATGCAGACCGCGATCCTTTAGCGCCGACGTAGTAGGTCGCATCGAATGCTGCCGGTTCATCTTTGGCGGGGTTGAGCAGGAACGCATCGCTGCGCTCAGGATGCCTCTGATCGTATCCGAGCACATGCCTGTTATCGTCGTCACCCTTGCCCCAGGCGAACCGTGGTCTGTCGGCCGGCTCATCGATGACGTTCCGGCTAGGCAGGTGGCTACGCACCAGGACGCCGAACATAAGCGCGAGCGCCTCCCGAGAGAATTCGCGCGGCTTGAAATCGACGCTGACTTCGAGTCCGGCGATCTCAGCTTGCTCCTGCAGATCCCATCTTGCCCTTACGACATCCTCGGCAAGCAGAAGGTCTCTCGTAACCGGTTCCTGAATGCGCACGACGAATTCTCGGTATTTTCCGTCGTCGTCGAGCTTTCCTTTCTCCGCCCAGGTCCGCTCCCCGATGGCCTTGTCGATGTGATGCTTGATCCACTTCCACTGGGTGTATTTTACCGTCCGGAAGCGAATATCCGCCCAGTCGATGACCGCCCGGCACGTATAGGACTTCAGGTCGATCTCCGGCTGCAGGACAACCCGGTTCTGAAAGCGCTTCTGCTTCTGGTCGGCCTGTTGCTCTGTATATGTGAGGGTGAAGGACGAGGGAGATTTGGCGGCCATCAAGGTGACGGAATGCGAGGTCATGCGCTCTGCTGCTTGGTCGTCCGAGGGGAAATGGACAGCGGCCTTAACACGGTCGGCAGATCGAAGTCGACGTGCTGATACGCACAGCGAACCTGTGAGGGTGTTGTGAGCACTTCGGAGAACAGCTTATGCGCACCCGGACTCTGCGTTCGGCCTTCAACCTTCCGGTCGCGCCACGCGAAGTTTCAATGCAGGCTTGCGCCACTTGCGAAGAACCTCCTGGACGTGCGGTGCAATGTAAGACCGCGCTTCCTCGCGCGTCATCATCTTGGACCGGAGCAGCTCGTCGTAGTCAGTAAGAGAATGCCGGATGTATTTTTGCAGCTCGATGCCAACTGCAGCGCCCAGTTTCAGGCCGCGCCAGTTTCTCGCGCTGACCCCTATAGCGATGGTGTGGCAACTCTCCTTGGGACAACCGGGATGATGGATGCGCAGATGTCGCATCACAACATCGAACGAAAATGCGTTCGTAACGTCGGGTGTCGGCGCGTCACTATCTGACATCGAGTTCAATCATGCTCGGCTGGCCAAAGCACCGGCATCGCTATCGAGCCTCCGCGGCGGCGTTCACATCACTGTCCGGGCCCGCATTTGTTCTGACTGCATCATGGCCTAGAGGGCTCCACTGGCCGCTGGTGATGAGTATCACCTCGTCAAGGCTGCCAGCATCTTCAATCGGCTGAAGCACCTGCAGCATTCGGAGGTTGGAACCTCCGGAGGCCGCCTTCGGCGGGCTGCCTGCTGACTTCAACCGAGTAGCTACGCACTAGTTACGCGATTAGACCTAGCTAATTACCCCGCTTCTGCTTCCAGAGCTCAAAGGATTCACGCAGCAGCTCCGTCATCGAGAGATTTGCGTCCGCGGCTGCCTTCTTGAACTCGGTATGCCAGGACAGCTCCATCTTGAAGCTCATGTCCTTGATGATCTCCTTCGCCTTGACAGGCGATTCCGGCGCGGCAGGCTTCTCGTCCACATCATACTCCTTGATATCGCAGATGGCGCGACCGCAAAGCTCGTCCAGCTCCAGGTAGCTAGCAAGTTGCCGACGCGCGCTCGCAACACCACTAGCAAGATTACCCTCGAGCGCCGTCATAAAGGTCGAAATTTTGCGCCTCCACCGCCAATTCTTACCAAAACACTTCTCCAGCAGAAGCTTTGGTGGCCTAAGCGCCTCGGATTCCAAGATCGTATTCCTCATAGAGTTTATTATGCCATACTTGGAATGACTTGTCACGTAAGTAATCGATGACTTCCTCTCAACAGCTTTATTTTATTGGCCCCGCTGGCGCTTGACTGCAGACTTCTTCAACGCCGTGAATACCGCCCAAGGCTGGCCAGTTCTCTAATAGTCGGGAGCGCCAGAAGCACCGGAGCTTCGAACTCCTGGAGGATGCCCTTGCAAGGCTGCCTGTTATCAATCTGTCTGTCCTTGAATCTGGCTCATAGGAAGGAAACGAAGGGGGCACGAGACGTGTCGTTTCGCGAAACCACTGAGAAATAGGAGGCTGAAATCACAATCGCCTTCGCTCTAGGCGCCGGTCGTGGAAGCCCTCTTTCCCCACCTATTTTGATATGTGCTTTCAGACATTTGAGACCTTCAGGTCGCCTCAAATCGCCCTCGTTGCGGAATAGTTTCCGCGAATCATTTCGCTCCACACAAGTCCGGCAGCGTTCCGGCTAGCGACCTGCGAGACCCGTCAGATGCTAGCAAGTGCGACCGAACAGTTGCGGAAGTTGACAGTTTGCAGAAACGCGCATTTCCGCCCGATCTGTCAACTTAGTGTAAACTTAGCGTCAAGCGCGCTCTTAACGGCGTAAGAGAACGCACGATTTCTGGTTGACAGAACTGAGCCTGGTGCGCCGTCGGTCCTGGTGAACGTTGACAGTGTCAACGTGACCTCAACTGGATCACTAAAGCTTTGCGGCGCGATGCTTAAATGGTGGATCGCGCCAGTGCTCGTTCGCCGGGACGGCCTACGACCCAAGCTGCGGTAGCTGCATGCGCGCTTGGCTCACGCCTCACAACCACCAACTTTGGCCGCCGGCGCCTAGCCTTCGGGCTGCTTGGTGAACCAATGGTCTCCGGATTGCTTGAAGGAGAGTTCCAGGCCAGTAACCTCGTAGGGCGCGCAATTGAGAATGTAGGCATCATTGGGGTTGAACAGGACAATGTTGAACCCCTCTTCGCCGAATTGGCTCTTGTAGACGATCGCGTCGTAGCCGGCGTCGCGGAAAAGCTCTGACAATATCTGGGTCGGCACATAATCGGCAGCGTCATCAGACAGGGTGACGGGGCGAGAAAAGGCATTGTCGATATCGATCCAGACGGCTTTCTCCTTGCGCTCACGATTGAGCGGCTCGGTCCCTAGATGGTGGAACCCCACTTCGCTGAACGATGACCTACCGTGACCTCGAGAAAGATCGAGTGCTTTAAGGCTTCGCCGGATTTTGAACTGGGCCACAGATACCCAGGCGCCGATCCACGGCCGGACTTCGGAAATAGCGCTTCGGGTCGTCGTGCCGAGATAGAGCACGGAAATGCCCGCCGGATTGGCGCGCCCCTCAGTCGCTTGGTCGATTCGTGGCATCATCCGCAGGGCGCCGTAGCCAATCGGTTCCTCGCCGATTTCGTTGTCCTCAGAATCGGTTCGAGTGCGCCAATCGATGCCACGCTGGGCACGAAAGAGTATCATTCCTTCAGGCAGCTCGACATCGCGGTCGTGGATCGTGGCGCGCACCGCCGCGAGGAAGGCGTTCTCATCGTCAGTCCATACATATCGGCGACGATGGCGCACGCTGCGAGCGAACCATTGGTAGCTTAGCCAAGAGGCGAACTCGCCTGCAGTTGGATCATCCTGCTCCATCAAAGCCTCCAATCGCGAAACAGTCGAATATGCGCTTCCATCTGCCGATCAGGCCAACTCAGGTGTGTCGTTGGAAACCGCGTCGACATCGTAAAACTCGCTAATCAGGCGCGCCGTCTCGATCTCTCGCGGCTCGCGCATACCAAGCGCGTCGATCTCGCCGGCGTCGATCTCGGCCCGGCTGAGCTCAAATGAATATGGATTGAGGTGCACATCATAAAGGTCCACGTTGCTGTCCAGTCCGAGCATCTTCACGATGGCGACCTGGACAGCATGGTCACAGCGAAAGCCGAAATAGACGCCGGTGATGCGATAGTCGCCGCATTCGCCGGGCTTGTCGCCAATGTCTCGCCATTCCTGCTCATAACTCCAGTCCGGCGCCTTGGAGTAGAAGTGGGTCTCGAAGGCGCGGCTTCCCGCCGCCTCGTCCCCTCCGAGCTTCCACGCGTAAATGTCGCTCGCCATCACCGAGCGAACGCCGTCGTAACGCACCGGCGCTAGGCGGTCATGTGGCAACTCAGTCGTGTCGAACTCGAGACAGATGCCTCGATGTTCATCCGCGTAGTGCGACCACTTCAGGACTGATCGCCAAGTGGCCGATAATGAGAGGATGCCGCGCTGGTCGAAATCCTTGCGAATCTCGGTGCCGATCCGGTCAGCGAGGATGCGCCTCAGATAGTCTCTTGCTGCGCCCGCAAGCTTGATGTCGCCTTCCTCGCTTGCATAGTATCTCGCCGAGGCGATCTCGTGACGCCAGTCGGCCTCGCGTTCTGGACCGAGCAGAGACTTGAGGAGGTCCGAAAGCTTGCGGGGACTGATGTCTGGCTGGATCGAAAGTTCGCAATCGAGCGGGTCATTGAACCTCCGCGGATCTGCGTAGTAGAGACCGTGATAGGTGATCATCCTGAGGGCGACCACGTCGAATTTGCGATACTTATAAAGTTTCTTCGGGATCATCATCGCCGCAAATCCTAATGGTCCGGGATCGCAGATGCGTCATCCCAGTCGAAAGAAGACGATATAGTCGCGCATCCTCGTCGATTCGCAACTGCGAGACGGTCGCGAGGTCTACTCACTCCTCGACCCATCGGAAGGTCCGACGCACCACGGTCGACTTGATTTTCTCGAAAGCCAAAAAGGCTAACGTTCAGCTAGTTATCCATGCTTGCTACTCGGACCCCTCCCGCCCAATGTGGAGCATTGACGAAATTTCCTCTGCCGCAACAGAAGGCTTCCCTATCGCTCGCCACGGCATTTCCTAGGACTTCATCTATGGGGCTGATCCCGTCTCGCGAACAAAAGCGATTGGTTCCTGGGAACCCCGGCGATTGTCGGCAGTCTCCTTTCGCGGCGTCCAGAAACGGCAACCCGAATGCAGTTGATAGTGACTTCCCTTCGCCGACCCGACGGTTTGGCGAACCCTATGGGGTTTGGATATTGCCCGCAGTAAAGCTCACCCCCTCGCCTGCTAAGGGTTACACGATCAAACCGCCAAGAGCAGGCACGGGGCGCTAGACGCGGTCATTCGAGCAGGTTTGGGCGTCTGCCATGCTCATCAGGTTTGCTGATTCCAAGTCGGAGCAGCCCTCACGTAGCGATGCTGGTCATTCTATCTACCAATTGCTTGGATCAAACGCGCGTAGGACCTTGCGCACCTCAGAGTTCTTGCCACCGGCCAATTGGTTGAAGACGGAACTGTCGCCGCCCCAAATTTGCCCAGGATTGCGCACCAGCGAATTGGGACCACCCAGGATCTGACCAGGATTGTTGATCACCGAATTGTCGCCTCCGGTCAGATCATCGAGGGCGGCAATCGCCTTGATCACCTCGTTGTTCTTTCCAGGGCCCTGGGTCAAATCATGCAAAGCGTTGCGAACGCCAGCCACGATTGTATTGTTTCTGCCGAAACAATCCTCACCGATCTTTCCCTTAAAGCACTTCGTCAACTCTCGAAGGGTCAGCCGACCTGCCGTGCATCCCGCGAAGCTGATCGGCTCGCCGCCGGATTGGACGGCGCATTGAGCCGCGGTGCGCCACTCCTCGTTCATGCCGGGCGCGGCCGCGCAAAGGGCGAAATCGGTAGCGCCTTGGCTCGATGTGGCGCAGCCAACTAGGCGGGCGGCATCGGGGGGTAGAGCCGCTCCAGCAGCACAGGCTACGAGCGCGGTTTTATCCCCTTCGGCGCGCAATGCACATGCGAGGCTTTGGCTTGTCTTGGAGTCAAAGAGTCCCTCTGTGCAGTTTTCAACGAGATAGGCCGGGTCGCGGCCGTTACTCGCACAGCGATAGAAATTCTGAAAAGCCTGAACCTCCGGTTTGTCGCCGAGCAAACACGCGGCCGCGGCGGAGCGATCTGATTGGAGAATGCAGCGGCCAATGCCTTTCGAATCAGAGCCCGAATTTTCCGCGAGACATGCGAAAGCTTCGAGGTCGCCCTTCGCGCCGGACATACAGGCAATCGCTTTAGCCTGATTGGCTCCCGCAACCACGCTGGACGCGCAAGAGGCCCAGTCCGACGCGTCATTGCCGCCTGCAACGCATGCCGCCGCATCATTCAACGCTGCCGGAAGAACGTCCTGGGCGCAGCCCAGCGCCGTCCTATTCTCATCGGCGAGACAGCCAGCAAGCTCCTTGGCTTGGCCCGCTTGGTGCGAAAGTTGCGCCAGACAACCGGCGGTCTGATCAGTGGAGGCACCACCGGCGAGACAACGAGCGATCACCTGTTGCTCGCTCGATAGCCCTTCAGTCAAGCAATCTACCGCTGCATTGTCGCCCGCTGTATCGATACAGCTTTTGATGCCCTCAGCCTTGCTTTTTATGTCCTTGTTGAGCGTGCAGTCCAAAACCTTGTCCGGCGTCGGAGCGCCCCCCGTGATGCAACCGATCAGAACGTTCAGGTTGGCATTGTCCAGCTGTTCCGCGAAACAAGCCAAGTCTGCGCCTTCGCTCCCGTTTGCGAAGCAGTTTAGGAGCGCATTGTAGCGGCCCCCTGCTGTTTTCTGGGCTGAGCACTTCAGGAATTCGTCTTGGTTGGCCGAGGAATCCCGGCATGCGTCGATGGTTGCGCTGTCAGGCATCAACGGAAGGAGCTGGGGGTTCAATACAAGCGGGGAGCGGCGTGTCAGACCTTCGGCTGCGAGCATCTGATCGACGGTTGCGCGCCCGGCGACCGTGTCCTCGATCACAGGGCAACCGCTCTCCAAAGCGCAGCTGAGAAACGCCCTAGGAGTAACCCATACACCTGAACAGTCTCTCATCTGCTCGATGGAAATGCTCCGGTCGCCGAAGGCGCCTGCCCGGAAGCATGCGGTGACCTTCTCAGCTATCTGTTTCTCGGCTTCATCATTGGCTTGGTAGCTTGCGGAAGGTTTCCCCGAATTGTCAGCCTCGATTAGATCGAACACTAGTTGATCCGTCTTGAGCGGACCGGTGAGATTACAATTGGCATCGCGGCTCTGCAGAACACCCCATAGAATGATCCGCTGATCATTGATCCGGTGCCCCGACACCGTATACTCCAATGGATCCGCGCAATTTTTCGAAAAGCGCCGGGCCGTTCCATGATAGGCATCTTGGAACCGGTCGCCGTTGAACAGAAGCGTGCCAGGTGAAACGCCGGCCTCTTCCATCAGGGGCTTTGGGTCTTCATACAGGATCTCCACCTTTCCGGCGGTATCCTTCAGACGCACACGAGAGCCATTGTGATCCCAGATGGAATCCGATCGGGCCTCGCCGACATTCGAGAAGAGCAAGCACGCGATGATGCAAACAAGCCATCTTTGCATGTCTCACCTAGAGTCGATGATGAAATCCACAAAAATCTATGGCACTTTCCCATTTGTAGGCGCTTCGACCCAGTATTCATACTACTGGTGCTTGAACCTGAAAAGTAGAATATATCAGATTGAACCAGACCGTTGGCTGTCTGAAAAATGCGCCAGTCTCGGGCTCGTGTTCGCTCTCCCAAGGCTGACCATTTACCGATCCTGTCACCTAACCGTCGCACCGCACCCGGCCGAGGGGCGTCTATCTTGTCATTATCAAGGTGAGACCAACTGCACCACTATTCGGTGGCCTAATTCGCTGTCTCTCCTTGGCCGCCCGCTGCACAAAAAATGGCTTTTAGAATCTTTCTAGATATGACCGACATCTTCGGATCTCTTCCGTTCGAAAACTTCCGGATCGCCCTGATGATCTCCAATTCGTTCTCTGAGAACTCCCCGACCATTTCTTGGAATGCGGCACGGTCCTTTTCGTTGCCGTCCTGCATAAGCGCCAAGACGAATAGGGGGCGAGGTGCAACTTCCAACGCCTTTGCGATGCTCACGACGCGATCAAGCGGCACCTTGGTTCGTCCGCTCTTCATCATCGACACGACGTTGTCGTTGATAAAGCCGATCTCCTTGGCTATGTCCCGTTGGCTCTTTCGGTGGCTTAGCTCATGGATCCGCTTGTCTAGAAACTTCGCGATCTCGGATTTTTGGGGGTTCACGCTGGTATTGCTCACGCTTTTCTCATCGCTAACTAATTGATCTCGTTTAAGATATATCGATAACAGGTAGGGGAATTTGATTTCCCGTCGGCGAGTGGCTGGGGTCCGCGGGATCCAAAGTCGCCTATCTGATCGCCAAAGCCGCAAGCGGCGTCGCATCGCCTTCACGACTTGGATAATGGCCACCCGGTGTGGTCATCGGCCACCCGAGGGTGGTGGCGTGATGGACTACTCGACCACGATTATTCTTAAGGGGATCAAAGACCCTGCTCGACACGTGGCCCTGGAATATGCTTCGGCTATCACCACGTCGGTGCAACGACGGGTGGCTGGGAGGACAGTTGTTCGGCCGGTGATCGATCTCGGCGACTACAGATGCCGGGCGGTCATAGATTGGGTTGACATCAGCTTCTGGTTCGAACGCTCTACCCAGCTCCAATTCGTGCAGGCAGTTGTCGAACCTATCTTAGGTCGAAGGCCTTACGTTGAGCCGATCGCCCCAGGACCGGGGAACGTGAGCACCGAGTTTCGAATTCGATTTCAGGAACCGCGGTTAAAATTGCTGGCCGAGTGCGAAGACGCGCTGGACAAGAGATTTAAGCTTCAGATGCACGGCGTCGTTCGCTCAGTCGAGATTAGCGTCGATTTCAAGCCTCGATCACCCTCGCCTGACTCGGTCGGACGAATGGTCGGGGTTCTATCCCGACACCTGTTTCCGGACCGGGACTTCATTGCCGAAGCCCTGGACAGGCCACGCTTCTCGTGGGGCCGAGGGAAATCCACCTTCGTGATGGGAGCCAACAACCTGCTGTCGTCCCACGCTGACAGTCCTGCCCCCGTCGACGCCACGTTCTACGTTGGCCGAAAGGATGGGCAAGTCAGATGGCGGGTGATGGAGAAGCTCCTCGACAACCAAAATATCGAGGCCGGAACCTACGTCAAACTCCCGCCCGATGAGCACCGAGCCAGAATCGAAGTTACCCTGGATCGGCAAGAACTCATCAACCTCGAGGTCGACTTCATCCATGACCTGCGACGATTCAACTTCGGCAAGCTCCAAGGCCGATACTTCCAGTTTATGGTTCCGACTTTCGAGAGCCGGTTCGCAGGCACGCACCCCGCTTACAGGGCACTTGAGATCGATCGCTGGAGAAGGTTCGTCAATGCCGGCATTGTCGGGGTAATAGCTATGGAGGGTGCGAGACGGTCATTCAGACAAACTGGCCTGCTGCCGGTTCCATGGACAGGCACTTAAGCTAACATCGCCGTTTCCTCGAACTCAACAGGGCTGAGGTAG